>DYLK01000058.1 GCA_020722065.1 Melioribacter roseus | reverse complement strand
GCTTCTGTAAAGAATTGAATTTCAGTATCGTTATTCCAAAGTGTCATAATATTTTTCTTTTAACAAAATTAGTCATTTTATATTTATTAGATTCTGACATATTTTCTCCTACTTTAACTCACCTTTTTGTGAAATGAACCAATCGTCAAGTTCGGAAGCATATTGAACAACTTCGACCATTGAACTATCATAACCAAAGAATTTATAAGGAATAGAGAAATTATCTAAAATATCGCGAGCATAACTCATTCCTTTAATCAAATTTGGTCCACCTCTTCCCACAACTACATAAAAATCTTGCTTTCCAGTTTGTGAAATAATATCACGCAAAGCGTCAAACATTCCTTTAAATGTTACATAAATATCGGTGTTATTTGCCTTTCCACCAATAATAAGAAGAACATTTGTTTGCTTCAACCAATATTTGAACACAATTTTGGAAATTTCGTACATTTTTTCGTAAGGTGGATTTCCTCCAAAATCGCTGGAAATTGTAGCTTTTTCACTTAATATTTCAGTTGCAGCACTATTCGCACCGCCACCAAACATAAATGCAGTTACTGTTCCAAATGGATTTACAACAACAACATCACTTTGTCCTTGATAAGTGCGAAGTTGATTAATTTCTTCTTCAAATTGGGATAGCTCAGTCGCAAATATTTCTTCGGGTAGATTTAATCTTTTATATTGTTTGTTGTCTCTATCAAATTGAGCTTTGAAATCGCAAGCAATTGGCACTAATCTTCCGTTTATCATTTTCATTCGAATTGGATTAATTTCAATCATAGTAAATCCGAAATCGTTGTAAAGATTCCACAATTTAGGCAATTGTTGTGCTAGTGGTGAAATAATTTCCAGCGGAGCATTTAAGTGCGAAAGAGCATCAATTATGTGATAAGTTTTTAAGCCTGTGATTGGATCAAAAGTGCCTTCGTAAAGTTTATCAGGTCCAAGTTCTTCAATATCAATTCCACCGTGATGTGTTAAAGTGAAATTCACTTTTCGGGTTATGGTTGAAACTGAAAGATTAAAATAAATTTCGTAGGATGATGGAATAAACTCTTCGAAAGTAACTCCATTTGCTTGGATTAATCGGTTATGGAAAAAATGTTGGGCGAAATACAATTTTCTTTTTGCAGAAAAAGCGTCAGTTGCTGAGTTAGCTATTTGTACCAAACCAGCTTTTCCCTTTTTGCCTACGCCACCATAAAAAATTGGTTTGACAACGCATTTCCCTTGCTCTTTCATCATTTTATCTAGTTCTTCCAAAGTTGCATTTTCAAAAAGAACTTTTGGAGTTGGGAAATCTGCTAAATCAAGAATTTGTTTCCCATATCGCATACCTGTTACTTGCATAGAAACCTCGGTTAGGTTTAATTAATAAAATTATTCCCCAATATCTTCATTCCACAAAGTTGGATTTTCGATAATAAATTTTTCCATCAAATAAATACAATTTGAGTTATTCATCAGAATGGTTTCTATCCCACTTTCGTTAAGTAATTTTTCATCACCAAGAAATGTTTTATTTTCTCCGATTACAACTTTTGGAATTCCATATAACCTAATTGCTCCGCTGCACATCGGACAAGGAGATAAAGTTGTGTAGATTGTACATTCTCGATAAACTGATGCGGGCAATCTTCCAGCATTTTCCAAAGCGTCCATTTCTGCGTGTAGAATTACACTTCCATTTTGAACTCGGCGATTGTGACCACGTCCAATAATTTTTCCATTATGAACAATTACAGAACCAATTGGAATTCCGCCTTCAGATAATCCTTTTTTTGCTTCTTCAATTGCTTCGTTCAAAAAATAATTGTGATTTCCCATAAAATCCATCTTAACTTTTTTCAATAATCTTGTTTTCGCTTTTTTCGTTTATTGTTAAAAAATTACAATGTAACTTAATATAATTTTCAGAATTTAGCATTACTTCATTAAAACCATTTTCTTTACTTCACTAAAACTGCCACTTTGCAATTT
>DYLK01000003.1 GCA_020722065.1 Melioribacter roseus | reverse complement strand
ACGACTGACCCAAAATTTTTTGAAAACCCGAATGCGAAAATGCGGTCGGGTTGATGATTGGCTGGTTAGTTGCGTTTTGAATTAAATATTTTATTGAACTCATTAAATTCTGGACTCGATTTAAGATGATGATGATCAGGTTGATCTGAATGACATTTTACACAAAGACATTTAAGGTTTTCGAGTCTATCATCAGACTTTACGCCATTAATATGATGAATGTTTAAAAACTTTTTATGGTTTATTAGATTGACACCACAATTTTGACATTTCCAATTATTAGAAGATTTTATTTTGTCATATAATGTCATCGAATCACGATTATAAAGATCTGGAGGGGGCTGTTTGGTCGTTATAAACTGGTGTTCTAATAAACCGTGTATTGTAAAGACTAAAAAATTCATCAAGCTTAAAATTTTGGTAAATGATATCATTCTTTCTACCTGTAAAGCCGGAGTATCCTTTATATGACATTTTTAATAAACAATTTTTGCAAACATGCATCTCCTTAATTACATTTTCCTCTATATTATTGTTCGCGACATTAACAACATTTACAAGAAACTTGCCATCGGTTCTTGTTGAAACAACATATCTATCAAATCGTTTATTTCTGATGTAAGTGTCAATTGTAGAACAACTACAAATATGAAATTTATATTCACCTTGATCATTATAATTTGGATACATCTTTTGATCTCGGATATAAACTAAAACTTTTTGACCTTTGTATTCAAAAGTACCGTCTTTGCAAAATGTTAGTTCATCAATATTGTCTAGTAGAATGCCTTCATGACTATTTAATCTATGTAGAAGTTCATTTGGATCTAATGAATGCCAAGAGATAACTGAAATATCTATCAGTTCTGCATTCATCTGATTGCGGACATTATTTAATAATTCATTTTGATTGAAATCTGGTAGTTTCATTCATTACCATCGCTTATAATTTTAACAATTCGTTTTTCTGAATTTGTTTTAACTCTGAATTCAACTCGACGAGATTTGTCTTTATCTTCAATTCCATCTGTCATTATAATTTTGCTAGATGACAAGCCGTTAGCAGTCAAATAATTTTTTAACCATTCATTTTGATTAGAAACTTGTGGTAAATTCATTACGTATTCCAGGACACTTCTAGTTCTATCTTGAGATAACTTCATATTTAAAAAATATGCAATGTCTGGGCTTACATCGACTTGCCATTCGGTTGATGTGTGTCCTTCAATTCTAATTTCTTCAATATCATTTTTATATTTTTCATTTGTTAGTATTGATAGATAACGTGGGAAAAAATCATTAAGTATTGCTTTAAATTTATCTTGCAGTTGATATGAACCTTTTTGAAATAAAACATCAGGTGCTTCAAATCTTACAGATAAAGACTGTCTATCTATTATTGCATTCCATTTATCTAAATCATTTTTAAATTCATTATAGAGATCGTTATAAAGATCATTTTGCAATCGATTATATGTTATGGCAATTTCTTTTATGGTATCACGCTCTTTTACAACGTTTATCATATATGCTATAGAAATAAATAAAAATACCATCATAAGCCCAGACATCATATCAGAGATAGAAATCCAGTGCTCGCCATTTTCCTTTTTTGAATGAAATATTTTCAAAATTATTCCCTACCATCTAATGACTGAATAATTTCCTTTAGTCTATTTGTGATAGGTGTATAATCTTGCGCGAACTTATTAGAAAGTGAGCCCAATTGGCTTGCTAAGGATTTTAGTGATTTTGTTAATTCTTCTTGTAATGCTTTGTCAAGTTCCGAAACTTGCTTTGCTATCCTTTCTGCATTCTGTTTCATAAATGAATCAATTTGTGAATTCATATTTCTCAGAATTTCAGTAACGTTTTCGGAAAGATTTCTACTAGTTTCAGTTATTAGCTGGACTTGCTGATTTGAACTATCTTTTTGACGCTTGGTTATATTATTCAATTCTTCTGTTGCAAGATTTACACGGTCTGAAAAATCTTTTGTTAGTTTTTTTATATTTTCTTCAATAATTGGGAAGGCATTTTTTGCGCTTTGCGAAACAGAATTTATTGTTTCAATTTGATTAGAGAAAATACCTATAAGACTTTTAAGTTCTTCGCCAGTTTGTGAAATCTTTAAAAACTCTGCTTGTATGTTAGTGATAGATTTTTCTGTTTTACTAATCCCTTCAACACTTTTTTCAAACTGTTGAATTATTAATTCGATTTGTTCTTTATAATTTTCTTGCCAAACAAGTATTTTGCCAACTGCTTCATTTAGTTGTTTAAAGTTTTCACCAAATTGTTCATTTATTTTTGTGTTAAAATCTCTCATCACTTGAGTTAGCGCATCAATTAAAGCTTTGCTATTATTTTCTGCCATTGTTTTTGCAAAATCACGGAATTCTTTAATCAGATCATCTTGTTTATCGGAAATAAGTGTTCGTAATTTTTGAATTTGCGTTAATAAAGTAGTATCACCTTCTCCGCATAAAGCCCTCTCAATTTGTCGTAACTGCTCTGTCTCTCGTTTTGATATTTCGATTTGATTAGCATTAATATCATTTAATATACTTATCATAGATTCAACAGCTGAATCATCTGATTTTTCTTCTTCGATTTTAATTCCATAAACAGAAGGAAATATTTTTAGTAATACACCGGCTATCATTCCAGCAATAGAAGTAAGAAAGGCAGTTTTTAATCCTTCTAATAACTTTGGCACACTACCATAAATATCCGTTACCTCAAAAGTTATTAACCCAAGAAATATTCCTATGAAAGTTCCGAGAATACCAAATGTTACGACTAGACTTGAAATATCGGATACTTTTTGTTTTTTTCGTAGAGCGAATGGACTAAGTAGTATTAATACTGAAACGATAATGCTAATGGAATCTTGAGGAATCATATTTATCTCTTACTTTATTAAGCAACTAACGGCGTTGTGACTAAGGCGCAGCCCATAACTACAATGCCGAACTTATTAATAATTTTTATAATTATAAAAAACTATCATAGCACAACTACCTTGAACAAGAAACTTGAAACGGAACGACTAACCTGGAAATTACAAAATTGCCAAATGCGAAAAGGTTTTTCGGCTTGAGGCACTGGTTAGGCACGCTCTTTACTTTTACTTTGATAAAACTTTTATTTTTTCTTTATTTTTCAACTTAATGTAATTAAAATTCTATATAACTCCCTGAATATTAAATTATGTTATCCAGCGGACTTTTTACTCCGCTAATTGTCATTCACTGTAAACGATAACTTAAAAATATTTTTTTTTATTTCCAACTATATATGCATAAATATTTTGTGCTCTTTGTGGTAAAAAAAACCTCAAAGGACACAAAGTTTTGCATAAAAGTCCTAACCTTAATGCTTGGCAAGCAAAAAGCAACTTTATTTTTCATGTTTGTTCATAAATTAAGCAAAATTATCCATCATTAAATTATACATAACATAATATTTTGTAGTTTAGTTTTTTGCTATGTAAATAAGTTCAATCTTTTCAAATATAAATTGAAAATTTCTTATTTTTCAACCACATTATTTAAGGAAAAAGCATGAAAAAGCCGTCCCTATCGTTCTGGCAAATTTGGAATATGAGTTTTGGATTTTTTGGTTTACAATTTGGATTTGCTCTGCAAAATGCAAACGTAAGCCGAATTTTTGAAACACTTGGGGCAAAAATTGATGATATTCCTATTCTTTGGATTGCCGCACCATTTACGGGTTTAATTATTCAACCAATTATTGGACACATGAGTGATAATACTTGGGGAAAATTGGGAAGACGACGACCATATTTTTTAGTTGGAGCAATTTTAGCATCAATTGCAATTCTGATTATGCCAAATTCACCAACTCTGTGGATTGCAGCTGGAATGCTTTGGATGATGGATGGATCAATTAATATTACAATGGAACCTTTTCGAGCTTTTGTTGGTGATAATTTACCCGACGAACAGCGAACAATTGGCTTTTCGATGCAATCTTTCTTTATTGGAATGGGAGCAGTAATTGCCTCGGCTTTGCCGTATATTCTTACAAATTGGCTGGGAATTTCGAATGTTGCTTCTGAAAATGAAATTCCACAATCGGTTAAATATTCTTTCTATTTTGGTGGTGCAGTTTTCCTTCTATCAATTCTTTACACAATTTTTTCTACAAAAGAATATTCCCCTGAAGAATTGGAATCTTTCGAAATATTTAAAAAAGTAAAATCCAAAGATTATTTGCACGATAAAAAAACCGATTTTCTTTCGATGGGGTTTATCTGGTTACTTTCTGGCGTTTTTTTACTTTTTATATCTCAGCAATTTTTCACTATTGATTATGGATTGAAACTTCTTTTCTGGAGTATAATGGGATTTGGATTTCTGCAGATTTTAGCAAGCATTATGGTGAATATGAAAAAATCTGAGAATGCTTTCATAGAAATTTTAACTGATTTATATAAAATGCCAAAAACAATGAAACAACTTGCAATAGTTCAATTCTTTTCTTGGTTTGCGCTTTTTTCAATGTGGATTTACACAACGCCAGCAGTTACACATCATATTTATGGAGCAACTGACACAAAATCTGCTCTTTATAATGAAGGAGCAAATTGGGTTGGAATTTTAATGTCAGTTTACAACGGTTTTGCAGCCATAATGGCATTTGTGTTAATGTTTTTAGCAAAAAAATATTCACGGAAAATTGTCCATTCTATTAGTTTAATAGCTGGCGGAATTGGCTTAATTTCTTTCTATTTTATCACCGACCCAAAAATGCTGATGATTTCAGAATTAGGAATTGGCTTAGCTTGGGCATCAATTCTTTCGATGCCTTATGCAATTTTAACTGGCTCACTTCCGCAGAAAAAATTAGGTGTTTATATGGGAATTTTCAACTTTTTTATCGTTCTTCCACAAATTACTGCGGCTTCAATTCTTGGTTTTATAGTAAAAAATGTTTTTGCTGGAGAAGCAATTTCAGCCTTGATAATTGGCGGAAGCTCAATGCTTTTAGCATCAATTCTTGTTGTAAGAGTGGATGATTGACATTATTATTGAACAATTAAATAATTAATTATAAATATATACTTGGAGTAGAGATGAAGAGAACTATTACACTTCTTCTGTTTTTTGTATTTGCAAATTTAATGGCTCAAAACATAGCAACATTACAAAAAACACTTGATTTACAAACAATTAATGGAATCGTAGTACCATTTCAGAATGGAATGCCACTTCCATCATTTGAAAAACAAAATCGTACAATTATTGATTTGCGAGGTGAATGGAAAAAATTGCGGTTCACTTCAACACCCGATTTAACATTATCCGAGCGAACCGAGACAACTATACAAACAATCCAAAACAACGAACCACTTTGGCAAGTTGACTACGACGATTCCGCACTTGAGCCAAAATCAATTCCAGCAGTTGAAAACACAATGAATACTTTTCCAACTAGTCCCGAAAGATATAACGATGGAGTTTGGTATAGATATAAATTTAACGTTTCAGATTCATTATCAAACAAATTTGCAAAACTGAATTTTCTTGCTGTAAATTACGTTGCTGATGTTTGGATAAATGGACAATATGTTGGTTATCACGAAGGTGGCTATACACCTTTTGCTTTCGATATTTCAGATAAATTGAATTATGGAGCCGAAAACCTTATTGCTGTACGTGTTGAAAATATTGAATGGGATACACGAGATGATATTGTTCCACCTTATGAATCTGACTGGTTTAATTATGCAGGAATTATTCACGATGTTTACATCGAATTCGCAAACAAAACATCAATAGTTAGAAACGATGTTCGTCCACTTGATAAAAACGGAAATATTTCTGTAAAAACTGTAGTTTATAACAACGATTCAACATCAAAAAATTTGGAAATTAGACATTCTATTTATAAAGCAAATATTGATTCCACAAATATTCAAACTGAATTCACTTATGAATTGATTGGCGAAATTGCATCTTTTTCGGGCGAAACTTCTTCGAACATTTCCCTTTCAAGTGGCGAAGTTTTTCCAAATCAAGTTAATCTTTCCGTAAACAATCCAGATTTGTGGACGATGAAAAACCCAAATTTGTATATTCTTAAAACCGAATTGTTGGAAAATTCAGTTGTAATAGACGAATTTTCAACTCAATTTGGAATCAGAACTGTCGAAACGAACGGTGATAAATTGTTGATAAATGGAAATGTTTCGTTTTTAACTGGTGCAGCTCGCCACGAAGATCATCCAGAATATGGCAGAAGTGTAACAAAAGAAATTATTTATAGTGATTTCAAATTGATTAAAGAATCAAACATTCTTTACATTCGAACTGCACATTATCCAAATCATCCTTATACTTATTTGATTACTGACCGACTTGGAATTGCAGTGATGGAAGAAATTCCAGTTTGGTGGTTTAATACTGAAACTCCTTGGTTGATACAGAACAACCAACGACATATTCACCAACAAATGTTCCGTGAAATGGTTTATAAAGATTTTAACCGACCATCAATTTTATTTTGGAGTACAGCAAACGAGTGCAAAGATATTCCTAATAGATTGATTTATCACGAAACAATTATGAATGATATCCACACAAATTATCCTGATGGAAGATTAGTTACACAATCTGCCGCAGCTGATTATCCTGGTTACGCAGACGAAACTCAAGCACCACTTGATGCTGCTGGTTGGACGATGTATTTTGGTATTTTCCACGGTGGAACTTATTACAACGGGACTTTGCTTTTCTTAGTAAATGCAAGAAACGCATTTCCAAATAAACCAGTTATTGATACCGAATTTGGCTATTGGTCGTCAGAAAACGGTTCCTCGCTACAAACACAAGTTACAGTTTTTGAGCAAACTTTTGATGCTTTCAGATTTTTTGCACCAATGAATGAAAATGGAGTTTATAATCCAAACGGGCATTTAATTGCAACAACTTGGTGGTGCGTTTTTGATTGGTACACTTATAATCAATATACTGGTTATCAAAGTATGGGACTTATTTCAATGGATAGAACTTGGAAAAAGCCAGTTTATTACACACTTTACAACAATTATCAACCTTGGGCAAATATGGGCGGAATGATTGTTGGAATTGATGAAAATAATTTAAATGGGAAAGCTGAAGAGTTTGTATTATTTCAGAATTTCCCTAATCCAGTAATTGCAAAGAATAACGATACCACGGCAAAACACTCAACAACAATAAAATTTTCAGTACCATCAAGTAATAATTCATCAAATGTGAATATAAAAATCTATAATACAATTGGCGAAGAAGTAGCTGAAGTTGTGAATAAACCATTTTCAGCTGGAACTCACGAAATTGTTTTCGACACTTCGAACCTTGCAAACGGAGTTTACATTTATAAACTTCAGAGTGGAAATTTTATCCAAGCTAAAAAAATGATTATTGTAAAATAGAAATTAAAATCCCACAGTCTTGTGGGATTTTTTTTATAGAGTATCAATAAACAGAAATCACTCAATTTAGAAATTAGCAAATTAAGATTTTAATTTTTTGAGTAATTCTGTAAAGTCAGCTGGTAATTCGGAATTAAAAAATAATTCCTTATTCAAATGTGGATGGAAAAATCCTAATGTTTTTGCATGTAAAGCTTGTCGAGGCATAATTTCTAACAAATTATTTACTCTACTTTTCAATTTTGCTAAATCACCACCAAAATTTATTTTTCTACCTCCGTAAGTCGGGTCACCAAAAATTGGGTGATTTATACTTGCAAGATGAACTCTAATTTGGTGAGTTCTGCCTGTTTTTAGATTTAATTTTACTAACGAAGCAAATTCAAATTCTTCCAAAACTTCATAAAAAGTATGAGCAAATTTTCCTTCAGTTTTGCTTACAGTATATACTTTTCTATCTGTTTTACTTCTTGTAATATTTCCAACAATTTCACCTTTTGGATGCTTAAAATGTCCCCAAGCCACTGCCCAATATTCCCTATGAATAGAATGAACTGCAAATTGTTTAGCTAATTGTGCATGTGTCCAATTGTCTTTAGCAATTAATAATAGCCCCGAAGTTTCTTTATCAATACGATGAACAATCCCAGGACCTTCTTCTTCACGAACTTGGCTCAAATTTGAAGTATAATGCAAAAGTGCATTTACAAGCGTTCCGCTGTGATGACCAAATGCGGGATGAACTACCATTCCAGCTGGTTTGTTGATTACAAGCATAAATTCGTCTTCGTAAATAATATCAAGAGGAATTTCTTCTGGTTCGATAAATTCTGGACGAGGAGAAATTGGTATTTTCAAGACAATATTATCATTTCCCAAGACTTGATAATTGGGTTTTTCATAATTACCATTTACAGTAACTAATTCAGCTTTAATTAATTTTTGGATTTTTGTTCGAGTTGCGTTTTCAACGTGATTTGTCAAATAGGTATCTAATCTTTCCTTTTTCTGATGTGGTTCAACAACAATTTCAATAATCTTTTCATTAATCAATTTACTCAAGATGCACTCAATTTATAAGGTTTATAACGATTTTTCTTCTTGAGAAGGTAAATCTGAACCGTTTACTTCATTTCTATTGAGTTCAGAATTATTTTCATCAAGAGAATTACTTCCATTTTTCTTTTTTTTCAACCTAAAATTATTTTCAGGAGCAAATAGTAGAATTATAATTACACCAATTGTAACTGCTGAATCTGCAATATTAAAAATTGGAAATCTTGTAAATGAACTTCCAAATAATGTGAAATCTGGAAATTCAAAATTGATGAAATCAACAACTTTCCCATAAAAAAGTGGAGCATAATCAAATAAAACACCGTAAAACATTCTATCAATCAAATTTCCTATTGCTCCACCTAATACTAAAGAAATTCCAATTCTATATGTCAGTACATTCCTTTTGTTCTTGTATAAAAAAACAAAAATTGCGGAACTAAGAAGAAATGTAAAAATCGTGAGAAAAAGTTTGGCTTCGATACCAATATCAATACCAAAAGCAATTCCTGGATTTTCAACAAATGTAAATTGTAGAAAATCGCCAATAACATGAATACTTTCACCATAGTAAAAGCCGTCGTGTTCAATTCCTAAAAATGGAATTGAGAAGCCACGAACAAGCAATTTCGAGATTTGATCGACAATAACAATAATTGCCGAAATTATTAGTACAGCCAATTATTTTTGTTTTGTTTGTTTAACTTGAACACAATGTTGCGTATGTGGAACTGCTCGCAAACGTTCTTTTGGAATTAGGGGACAAGTTGGACAAAGTTTTTTAGGTTGTTCGATACAATCAACACAAAGTCCGTAAGTTCCTAAATCAATTCTTGTAATTGCATCTTCAGTGTAACGAAGTAATTTTGTTTCGCGTTGTGCCCAAAGATATAGTTTTTCTCTTTCCTGTGCATCTGTGCCTTGCTCTGCCATGTGAAGAGAATAAGGTGAATTTTCATTAACATATTCACCAGTATTTGGGTCGTGCATTTGCTCTTTTAATAATTGTAATTGTTCAAGAATTTCATTCCTACGGATACTTAGTAATTCACGGAATTCTTGTAATTCTTCTGGACTATAACCATTCATTGTTGAACCGTTAGCAGTTGAAATAATAAAAGGTTCATTATCATTTTTTGGACGCCTTACAGTCAATTTTCCAGATAAAATAATTTCATCTTGATCTTTGGAGGACGATCTTTTAATTCTTAATGAAGATGTAGTTGCTTTTGGTTTTAATTCTTGTTCGTGTTTCTCAGCCGATTTATCTGTATTCTTTTCAACAATTGCTTCAACAGCTTTTAAATCTGCAATATCTTTTTTCTTAGCTTTTTTTTCAGCTATTTCTGCTGGATTTGATTTCTTTTCAACTTTTTTTTCACTTTTATTTGATTTCTTTGACTTAACTTCTTCAACATCATTTAATTTAGTCTTTTTTTCTTCTGTAAGTTTCTTAGCCATTTTCTTTTCTCCTTTTATCAAATTCTATCATTTTTTTTAATTGAGATATCTACTTTAAATTCACCAATTTCCCAACTTTGTTCAAATTCACCTCTTTCAGTTTGAGAATTTATGATAACATCACTTAAAATTTCGTTATTAATATAATCATAAAAATTTACTAAATAATCTACAAATTTTTCATCTGATTTATAATAAACAATTATTCTGTCGGTTACATCAAGTCCAAAATCTTTCCGCATATTCTGAACTCTATTGACAAATTCCCTTGCATAGCCTTCGGCAATCAAATTTTCATTTAATTCTGTGTCAATTGCAACTGTTAGACCATTTTCTGTTTCAACAATCCAACCTTCGATTTGAGTTGACAAAATTTCAATTTCATCAAAACCAACTGATAAGGATTCATTTTCAACTGAAAGTGTAATTTTCCCATTTTTTTCAAGTTCTGCAATTTGGTCTTTTGACATTTCTTTAATTGCATTCGTAAGTGGTTTAACTAATTTGCCGTATTTTGGACCAATAACCTTAAAGTTTGGTTTTGCTGATTTACTTACTATTCCAGAATCATCAACTAAAAGTTCAAGATGTTTGATATTAATTTCTTCTAAAATAACATCTTGCATTTCTCTAATTGCTTCTCGTTTTTCTTGATTTACTGCAACCATAATTTTCTGAAGTGGTTGGCGGACTTTCAAATTACCTTTTGCTCGCATCGAACGAGTTAGAAAAACTACTTTCTGCGCTATTTCCATTTTTTCTTCAAGATTTTTATCAACATACGATATTGATGGAAATGTAGTTAAATGTACAGATTCGTAATTTTCTTTTTGAGTAACTGAATTAAGATTTTGATATATTTCATCAGAAATAAATGGAGCAAATGGAGATGCTAATTTTGCAATTGTAATTAGTACTTCATACAATGTTTGATAAGCAGCAAGTTTATTTTCATTGATTTCAGATTTCCAAAATCTGCGACGATTTCGGCGAACATACCAATTAGAAACTTCATCGATAGTAAAATCTGAAACTAATCTTGCAGCTTTTGTAACATCATAAGAATCCATTAATTTTTGATATTCTTCCACAACCGAATTCATTTTTGAAATTATCCATCTATCAATTTCTGGACGATTTTCATATTGAATTTGTGTTTCAGAATATGTGAAGTTATCCAAATTTGCATAAAGTGCAAAGAAAGAATATGTGTTTACAATTGTACCAAAAAACTTTCTCTGTACTTCCAAAATTCCTTCTTCATCGAATAATGTTGGTTTCCAAGGCGGACTTGTTGTAACCAAATACCAACGTGTGGCATCAGCTCCATATTTATCAAATAATTCGAAAGGATTTACTGTATTCCCTCGAGATTTTGACATTTTCAAGCCATTTTTATCGAGAATAAGTTCGTTTACAATTAGATTTTTGTATGCAACTTTTCCAAATAACATTGTTCCGATTGCATGTAAAGTATAAAACCAACCCCGAGTTTGGTCAATTCCTTCGCAAATGAAATCTGCAGGATAATTTTTTTCAAATAATTCTTTGTTTTCAAATGGATAATGGAATTGTGCGAATGGCATAGCTCCCGAATCAAACCAAACGTCAATTAATTCAGGTGTGCGATTGAATATTTTCCCATTTTTCTCAAAGAAAACTTCGTCCACAAACGGCTTGTGTAAATCTATTTCATTCTCGTTCAAAGTTGATATTTTTACTTTTTCGCCATTTTTAATGATAAAGCCTTCTTTCAGTTCGGCAACGCTTCCAATAGCAAACATTTCGCCATCTTCCGAAATCCAAATTGGAAGTGGAGTTGCCCAAAATCTATCTCGCGAAAGTGCCCAATCTTTATTTTCTTCCAACCAATTTCCAAATCTTCCCGAACCAACTTCTGGTGGATACCAATTGATTGTTTTGTTTAATTCAACCATTTTATCGGCAATACTTGTTGTTCGAATAAACCAAGATTCGCGTGCATAATAAATGACAGGAACATCATCAAAACGCCAACTAAACGGATAAGTGTGAAGAATTGTTTCCTTTCTGTAAAGTTGACCTTTTTCTTTTAATTTTATAATAATTCCCGCATCGGCATCTTTAACAAATTGGTTTTCGAAATCAGTAACTTCTTCTGTAAATGTCCCATTCCTTCGGACTGGTTGTAAAAATGGCAAATTATTTTTCTTTGATACTTCATAATCGTCAGCACCAAATGCTGGAGCAATATGAACAATTCCCGAGCCATCTTCAGTGCTTACAAAATCAGCTTCGATAGCAAAAAACGCTTTTTTGTCAACTGTGCAATAATCAAAAAGTTGTTCGTAACTTGTTCCAACTAAATAACTTCCTTTGTATTCAGAAATAATTTCATATTCATTTTGAATAACTGATAATCTTTCTTTTGCCAAAATCATCAATTTATTGTCAGTTTTGATTTTTACGTAATCAATATTTGGTCCAACTGCAACTGCCACATTTGAAATTAAAGTCCAAGGAGTTGTTGTCCAAACCAAAAAGAAAGTTTCTTCATCGGCAAATTTTTCGTCATTGATTTTGAACAGCACATAAACAGAAGGATCTTTTGTTTCTTTATAGCCGAGTGCCAATTCGTGCGATGAAAGAACAGTTTCCGAGCGTGGACATTGTGGAACAATTTTATAGTCTTTGAAAAGTAATCCTTTATCGAACAGAGTTTTTAATGCCCACCAAACAGATTCGATGTAATTTTGGTCGCAAGTAATGTAAGGTTCTGAAAGATCTACCCAATATCCCATTCTCTCGGTCATTTGTTCCCAAAGTTCTTTGTAGGTAAAAACCGAATTGTAGCAAGCTTTGTTATATTTTGCTACTCCAAATTCTGGAATTTCACTTTTACTCTTAATTCCAAGTTGCTTTTCAACTTCAATTTCAACTGGTAAACCGTGAGTATCCCAACCAGCTTTTCTGTGAACTCTGTAACCTTGCAATGTTTTGTAGCGACAAACCAAATCTTTCAAACTTCGAGCCATTACGTGATGAATTCCTGGTTTCCCGTTTGCCGTTGGTGGTCCTTCATAAAAAGTAAAAGGTTTGTTTTCATCTCGAGATGAAATACTTTTTTCAAATATTTGATTTTCCTTCCAATTCTGAAGGATTTGTTTTTCTATTTCTGGATAATCAACTTTCTTATACTGTTTAAACATAATTTTTCTATCTATTTTTGTTCATATTTTGATAAAATCTCTTTTTCAGCCGAGATTAATTCGTTTAATTTTATTTTTAACTTAAATTCATTTTGTTCTAATTCTTTTACAGCAGTTTGCGAATCTTGAATTATTGTTTGTTTTATGTTTTCAGCTTCTTTAATAATCAATCTGGCCTTCTCTTCTGCATTTTGAATTTTCAAATTGATTTCAGATTCAGTTTGCGTAGGATTTTCTGGAAGACAATTTTTCGATAAATTTTCGGCAAATGAAAATCCAAAAGCAGTTACTGAAAGTAATAATAACGATTTTAAAACTTGCGTTAATATTAATATTATTTTTGATTCTATTCCACTTTGAGAATAATTAACTACAGAATTAAAAATAGCAATCACAACTGAAAATATTAGAATAATTATTAATAAAGTTCCACCGCTTTTCCAATCTGATATTTTATTCAAAATCCAACCAAAAATAAACCCAAGCGATGATAGAATAAACCAAATAGCAATTGACTTAAATTCTGTACTTAAAATTTGAATATTTACGAAATTTGAAGCCGTAACTATAAATAAAATCAAAATTCCAACCAAATAATATGAAATATTTGTTTTTTTCATTTATAACTCTTTTATAACTTCGTGGAAAATTTTTGTCATTTTTGGTTCAGCTAAGTTTGCCGCTTCAATAACTTCTTCCACACTTACTGGTTTTAGTAAATCTGGGAAACATTCGTCTGTAACAATACTAATTCCCAAAACCTTAATTCCCATGTGGTTTGCAACAATATTTTCAGGAACAGTGGACATTCCAACAACGTCTGCTCCAATTGTTCGTAAGAAGCGATATTCAGCCTTTGTTTCCAAATTTGGACCAGGAACTGCAACATAAACTCCTTTTTGTACTTTTAATTTATTTTCAAGTGCAACTTTTTCAGCGATTTGAATTAATTCTTCAGAATATGGTTCGCTCATATCTGGAAAACGTGGACCAAGTTCATCTTCATTTTTGCCAATTAAAGGATTATCACCAAGTAAATTTATGTGATCATTTATTATCATCAAATCACCACGTTTATAAATTGGATTCATCCCACCACAAGCATTTGAAACTAGTAAATATTTCACACCCAAGAATTTCATTACGCGAACGGGAAAAGTTATTTGCTGCATTGTATAACCTTCGTAATAATGAAATCTACCTTGAAGTACTACTACATTTTTACCAGCTATTGAACCTAAAATCATTTTTCCCACGTGTGATTCAACAGTAGAAAGAGGAAAATGCGGTAATTCAGAATAATCAAAAGTAAATTCAACTTCAATATCTTTTACTAAACCGCCAAGTCCAGTTCCAAGTATAATTCCGATTTCATATTTTTTTGTGGTTTTTTGACTAATAACTTGTAATACTTGTTGAATTTTCTTTAATAATTCGCTCATTCGTTTTCCGTATTTGTTAGTATTTTTTGCTCTGTCGAAAATCCTTTTCTAGCAAGTAATAATTCTTGAGTTGTAATAATTGATTTAAGTTCGGAAATAAGTCTGTTTTTGGATTCTTGCAAATCTGAAACAGAATTCCGAATGTTTTTTGCATTTTCTTCTGCTTCTTTTTTTATTCTTTCTGCGTTATTAATTGCTTCAGCTAAAACTTGTTCACTTTGAATTTTTGCATCATTCTGGATTTTTTGTGTACTTTCTTGTGCATTCAGTAAAGTAATTTGAAGATTGTTTTCAATTTTCTTGTACTTTTCGATGTCAAAATTTAGAATTTCAATTTTTGATTTTAGCTCTGCATTTTCTTGAAAAATTCTATGAAATTCTTGAGCTACTTTATAAAGATACGTCTCAACTTCAATTTTGCTAAATCCAAAAAAAGAATTGCTAAATTCTTGTTTTTCAATATCTAATGGAGTTATTGCCATTTTTTCGCCAATCTTGTTCTAAATTTCTTTCCCCAAATAAAATTGTTCCTAAACGAATAATTGTTGCCCCTTCTTCAATTGCAATATCAAAATCATTTGACATTCCCATTGAAAGTTCAAATAAATTAAAACCTTGTTTATTGAAATTAATCATATAATTTTTTAGTCTTGCAAAACTTTGTCTAATTCGTTCTTTGTCTTCAGTGAAAGGTGCCATAGTCATTAAACCAATTACATTGATATTCTTCAATTTTTTACAACTTTCTAACAAAGCCAAAACATCATTTTCAGTAATAAGTCCGTGTTTTGTTTCTTCTTCAGAAGTATTAACTTCAATTAAAATTGGTTGAGTCATGTTTAAAATTTCAGCTCTTTTACTGATTTCATAAGCAATGTCAAAATTATCTACCGAGTGTATTAATTTAGCCTTTCCTACAATATATTTAATTTTATTTTTTTGAAGATTTCCGACAAAATGCCAATTAATGGGTAATTTTATCATTTCAACTTTATCTCGAAAATCCTGTGCCTTGCTTTCTCCAAAATCTGTAACCCCATTTTTGAATAACTCTTCAATCATCCAAATTGGTTTAGTTTTAGAAATTGCTAAAAGCTTTATATCATTTATATTTCTGCCAGAATTATAGCAAGCAGAAATAATTTTTTGGGTTACGATATGTAAATTTTCTGTTAGCATCTTAAAAAAAAAGGATAAATAATCTATGTTTTTATCATACAAATATCAAATAAAAAATGGAAAAAAATTTAACTTAAATTATTTATAACACCAAATTCCTATTTTTTCAGCGATGAAAGATGGAAAAGCAGAAGGGCATATACACGGGGACAAGTAGTAATTTTCTTCCCTTTCATCAATCTTTCTGCATCAATTTTGGAAGGGAAATACGTTTGTGGTGAATTTTATTTTGGAAAAATGATCGCATACGTAAATCGTGGTTTGGGAATGTCTGGAGCACCAATACGTTACAACTCAAGTGCTGAAATTACAATAATTGCTTTGGAGTAAACTTCCCTCTTCTTGCTTGTACTTTAAGCGTATCGAGATAAATTGTAGCTTTTTCAGTAAATTCATTCCAATCTTCTTCACTTTTCATTAATTCCAAAATAAGTTTATCATATTCTTCTTTTGTTATTTCATAACTAGCTAAAATTGAATCTTGTTTGAACTTATAAGTTTGAGTTGGAGTATTTGCTAAAATAAGCAAATCGATATAAATCTTTGGCAAATCTTCTTTTTTTCTTTGATTTTCCAACAAACTGCAACTAATAATAATTAAACTAACGAAAGTAATTATTAAATATTTCATTTTTTCTTACTTGCTTCAAATAGAATTCTTTTTTCTTCTTCAGTTAGATTTTTATAACCACTTTGCGATATTTTGTCAAGAATTGCATCAATCGTAGCTTGAGAAATTTCTTGATCAGCTTGTTTATTATGAAAAGAATCTATATCATAAAATTCTGCATCTTGAATATTATCTTTTTTAGCAGTAAATGGTCGTCTGAAATTATTTAGCGGTTTCTTTTTTGATTTTTTTGGCATTGAGAAAAATTTCCAACTTTCAAAATTAAAGTGATAATTTTTATCAAATAATACGAAAATTGCACCTGTAACTGCTCCTCCAATATGAGCTAAATGTGCGACGAAAGAGAATCCGCCAACAGAAAGTAATTCAACAATAAATAAGAAACCGATTAAATACTTTGCTTTTAGTGGGACAAGAAAATATAGAAAAATATATCTATTTGGGAAAAGCATTGCAAAAGCAAGCATTACGCCAAAAACTGAACCCGATGCGCCGATTACTGGAGCTAATGAATTTTCAAAAATAGGTGCAAAAAGTATTTGAACTAAACCAGCTCCAACACCCGAAGTTAAATAAAAAATCAAAAACTTTTTTGAGCCCCAAAGATTTTCTATTTCCATTCCAAACATCCAAAGCATTAACATATTATAAAAAATGTGAGAAAATCCTCCGTGCATAAATTGATATGTAAATAATTGCCAAATTTCGAAATTGTTACTTTCTCCAAATCTGTCGAATCCAACCAAAGGATTTAAGGCAAAATAATGGTTAAGTAAATACCAACCAGGTATTTCACCGAAAGCGATATTATTTATCATTTGTTGAAGAAGAAAGACAACAACATTAATAATAAGTAACTGTTTAATAACTGGTGGGAAAAAAGAAAATCCACCAAAACCCGTTGGGCGATAATAATCTCTGTCGTAATAACTCATAAATTTTCCTAATAAATTTCTTTGTTAAAAATCAAATCCAAGTGAAAAATAATAACGTGGTTGCGTCCAATTTTGTCCATCAGTTGTCCAAGCAACATCAAATTTCCACATAAACACAAAATATGTTCGTAACCCGATTCCAGATGAAAGCAATAAATCGTTCAAAATGATTTTATCTTTATAATTTTTACTTAACAATTTCAAATTAGAATCATTTGTCCAAGCACTTCCCGCATCCAAAAAAGCAGCTCCAAGAATATTTTGAAAAAGTAATGGAACTGGTCCAGCTACTATATATCTAAAAAATGGGAATCTGTATTCAAGGTTTAATAATCCGTATTTGGTTCCAATTTGTTCTGCATAATCAAATCCGCGTAATGGCAATCCAGGTGTTAAGAATAGAAAATCAGAAGGATGCTCAATTGGAATTGAATTTGTTCCCCATTGATAATTCAACCAACCTTCAGTTCCACCGATAAAAAATCTTTGTGGATTAGCTCCGCCTGAATAACCGCCAGAAAATCTGAATACAAAACTATTGTCGAACCAAAATCGAGTATATTTTCTAAAATCCCATAAAATAGAATAAAACGATTCATCATAATTGGTAAAACCTGGATTTCCCATTATTGTAATTCTATATCTTGTTCCTTGAATTGGCGAATAATATCCCCACATTGTATTATCATGTGAAAATGAAATTGCTGGAATTGTATAAAAACTATTTTTTTCTGGTGCTGAATAATCATCTAAATTAGCAGAAGTTAAATACATAAAATTTATACTTGCACCTAAACTGTGAAATTTACTTAAAGGGTAATTTACAGAAAATAAACTGCTAAAATTACGAAACAAGTTTAATTCCATTGCCGAAGTTCCTTTCAGATACAAATATCTTGCAGTATGAAATAGTTCTATTCCCAAATCTATTCTTTTTGGCAAATAATAATATGCAATTCCATAATCACTATTTTTTAAATCAGATTGCAAGCCTAATATTCCGATAATTTGATGATCGCCAGTGATATCGCTAAATGACATTGTTGTGTATCCCAAAACGCCGTAAAATGTGCTATAACCAACATTTGCATAAACAATATCTGGAGTAAAATGAACTTTATATTTTTTTACAGCATAATTTCCGTCTTCATCAAGTCTTGCCTCAAATTTTTCATTTGAATTGAGATTTGTAGTGTCTTGCGCATTAAAAACGGTATCAACTCCAAAAACATAATTTTTATAACCAGTATTAACTTCAGTATTCTTTTCATCAACGTACTCGCCTGTATAAATTTCAAAATCAGAAGAATTTGTTTTAACAGAATCCGTTTTTGTAGATTTTTCGTCAATTTGACATTCAGCCAAAGTCGTGTCAGTTAACACTTCTGAATTTGCCACAATTCCACTATCGCCTATCATTTCATTTGATTCAGGAATAACGACATCAAATGGAACTGAATAAAAAGGCTTTTTCCGAGTTTCTAATTTTTTCATAAAAGATGTATTTTCTAAGGAATCGGCAATTTTGGGCAATTCAAATGGATTTAGAATTAAGTAAATATTGTAAGCTCCATTAAAATGAGATGAGAAAACTAATTTTGAGCCATCCGAAGAAATTGATAACTGATTAACTTCATTCAAAGAATTAGTGATTGGGAAAGCTGAAAAAGTATCAGAATTTGATGAATCTTTTTCTAATTTTAATTTATAAAGATTTGAAATACCATTTTTATCAGATACAAAAATCATTTCTTTTCCATCTGGAGAAATAATTGGAGATTCCTCATCACTATATTTCCAATCTGTTAAACGTTCAATTTTTTTAGATTTTTCTTCAATTGAATAAATGTCAGTATAATCAAACATCATATCCACCATTCGAAAATCTGCAGGAAGATTTTTGTCATTCAGATAATCATTTCTATCTGAAGAAAAGTACAAAATTTGATTATTTGGCGACCAACGTGGTTCGAAATCAGAGAAAATATCATTTGTAAGATTTACTAAAGAATCATTATCGAGATAATAGATATAAATGTCAGATTGTTTGCTATTACTCCCAGCAAACGCAATCTTTTTCCCATCATACGACCACGCAACCGAACCAATCGATTCCAACTTAATCGGCAAGAATCTAGTTTCTTCAGTTTTTGTATTAATAATTACTATTTTATCATAACCATCGCTCTTTTCTGAAAGTGCCACGTGAATATTATCTGGCGACCAAGTTAAAGAAGGATAAAGAATATTTAGTTCTTCAAAATCAATTGTTGAACCTGTTGATACAATTTTTTTAACATCTTTCCCGTTATTTGCGTCCATTAGGTAAATATCATAAGTTATATCTCTATCCGAAATAAAAATTATTTTATCACCTTGTGGCGAAATTGCGGGTGAAGTGTAATAATTACCACCATCTTTCTTATTGTCAGTTAATTTTCTAGCAAATTCTTCTGGATCTTTCATTTTATTTATTTCAGGCCAATATTCCCTTTTTAGATATTTTTTCCATTGATTGTTTAATTCTTCTAATGTTAATCCAAGACTTTCTTCCAATCCGCTTTTTAAACTACCAAAATCGTGTATTTTTTTCAGCAATTCGCCAACTTTTTCTCTCCCATATTTCTGAGATATGTAATAAAAAAGAGATTGCCCACCGCGATAAGCATAGTAGCCACCCAAACCTTCAATATTAGGCAAATATTCATTTTGCACTGCATCTCGAATAAACATATCTGATTTTGTATCCCAAGTTGAAGATAGAAATTCCGCCATTCCTTCATGGTACCATAATGGTAAATTTAAAGTAATATTTCTCGAAATAATATTTTGCAACGAACCACCATAAAGCATGTCATTCATTATTGCGTGAACCATTTCATGATGAATTACGTGACGATAAAGTTTCCAAGAACCATCGAATGGAAAAACCATGCGGTTTTTGAATAATTCTGTAAAACCACCAGTTCCTTGTCCTATCATACTTGTGGTTGTGTTTGTTTCCTGGAAATTATTATGGGAATTATATAAAATCAAAGAAATTCTATTCTGAACTTCATAATTCAAATCTCTTTGTAAAGATTCCAACGAAGTTTCTGCAACTTCAGACACAAAATCAGCAAGTTGCTTGCCATCTTGGTCAAAATAAATGTCAAAATGATTTGTTTGAATATAAAACCATTCGTGGTCTTTATATTGAATTTTATTCACACCAAATTGTGCGAAAACAGAATTCAGAAGTACGATATATAATATTATTGTGTTTTTCATAAAAAATAATACAAAAAAGATTATTCATCCGAAAGAAGAAAATCGATTTCACGTCTTTTTTCATCTACTCGATTAACTTTTACTTTTACTTTATCACCCAACCTAAATTTTTTCCCAGTTCTTGTACCAACTAAACTAAATTTTGATTCATCATAAACAAAATAATCGCCATCAATATCACGCAATCGAATTAATCCTTCTGTCAAGGTTTCAGTTAATTCAATAAACATTCCCCAACTTGTTATTCCAGAAATAATTCCGACAAACACTTCTCCAATATGTTGCTTTATAAACTCAGTTTGTTTTATTTTTACTGAAGTCCGTTCTGCATTAACTGCATTTCTCTCTTGTTTAGACGAATGTTCAGCTATTTGTTCAATTTCTTTATTAGAAAAAGTTGGTTTGCGATTGTTCAATTTATCAAATAATATTTGATGTACAACCAAATCTGGAAATCTTCGAATTGGGGAAGTAAAATGTGCATAGTTTTTGAACGCTAAACCATAATGTCCAATATTTTTAACAGAATATTCAGCTTTTGCCATCGAACGAATTGCTACATCATTTATAAGAATTTCTTCAGTTGTGCCTGCGGCTTGCTCAAGTAATTGCTGAAATTGTTTCGATTTGTTTGAAGAATTAGGGTCGAATGAAAAGCCAAGCGATTTAACAAATTTTGCGAATTCTAATAGTTTTTCACGGTCAGGTAAATCGTGTACTCTATAAATGAAATACTCATTTAAATTAAGTCCTTTGAAATAAGTTGCTACAATTTTATTGGCAAGCAACATAAATTCTTCAATTAGCATATTTGTTTCAATTTGATTTTTTTTAACTATGCTTATTGGTCGATATTTTTCATCTAAAGTAAACTTTACTTCATTCGAATGGAAGTTAATACTTCCGCTTGCAAATCGTTTTTTACGTAAAATAATAGCAATTTTATTCAAAATTGATAATTCTTCGAAAAATATTCCTTCTTTTTTAATCAAAATCTCATTTGCCTCTTCGTAAGTGAAGCGTTTTTTACTATTTATTATTGTTTTAGCAATTTCATATTTTTCTACTTTCCCTCGTGGAGTAATTTCTGTAATTACCGAAAAAGTTAATCTATCTTCATTTGGGACAAGTGAACATATTTTATTTGATATTTTTTCTGGCAACATAGGTAAAACTTTTCCAACGAAATAAACAGAAGTTGCCCTTTCCAAAGCTTCTTCAAAAAGTTCTGTTCCCTTTTTAACAAAATGACTTACATCTGCAATATGAATTCCGACTTGAAAATTACCATTTCCCAATTGCTTGATTGAAAGTGCGTCATCAAAATCTTTAGCATCTTCTGGGTCGATTGTAAAAACAATTTCATCACGAAAATCAATACGATTTTTCATTTCTGTTTCAGGAATTATTTCAGAGATTTCTTCTAATTCAGCTTCAACTTCCTTACTAAAAGATGTCGGGAAGTTATTTTCGCGGGCAATCGACAAAATTTCGAGTTCATAATTATTTACATTTCCAAGGACTTCGATTATTTCGCCTTCTGGATTCATTTCTGCGTCTTCCCAAATGATATTTCCTACTACAACTTTGTCATTTTCGGCAACTTGAGTACAAGATTTTTCAGGAACGAGAATATTCCTCGGGATTTTTTTATCATCTGGTTCTACGTAACAAAATGACTTCGATTTCTTGAAAGTACCGACTATTTCTTTTCTGTTTCGTTCTAAAACTCTAACAACTTTCCCTTCTGTTGTTTTTCCTTTTTGAATTGCAGAAAGTTCAACTTCTACCAAATCTCCGTGAAAAGCCGTTCCCATTGCGTGAAATGGAATGAAAATATCTTTCACTTCAGAATCTTTTAGCGTAACAAAACCAAACCCTTTGCCTTGATTTATATATTCAAAAACGCCTTGATTTTTCCCTTTATAATTTATAATTAATTGATACTTTGAACCAGTTTTTTGAATTATTGATTCTTTTACTAACTGATTCAATATGTGTTTTAATTGTTCATATTCAAAATCATTCAAACCAAATTCCTTTTTAATTGATTTTGATTTGAATTGTTTAAATGGATTTTTCTTAAAAAATGCTATTATTTTCTTTTTCATTAAAATGATACCCTATATTTTATTGCCATTTCGTCTGTCATCTTGACACCACTGAAATAGCCTGTAATTGGTTCCCTTCTTTCTATTCTGAAAGATAAGTTTTTGCTAAAAAAATATTCCGCTTTCCAATTTGCTTGGGAAATATCTTGCATAGCATTTAAATCACCACCAAGTGAATAGTAAAATTGTCCAACTCTTCCTTTTACTGTTAATCTTGTTGTGGTTGTTGTTTGTTTCAGTTGAATATCTTTTACAACATCTCCTACTTGCGAGTTTATAAATCCAGCCATAACTGTACCCAACATTGCTGTTGCTGCGTTTGATAATTCACTTGAAAGCTGAAATTGTTCATTAGACGTTAAATTGGAATTGAATTTATTAAAAAGTATAAAAGAAAACGCATCTGAGGCTTCCAATTTTGGATCTGGAATATTTGAATCGATATTCTTCTTTCCAACATAAACTGAAATACTCTTTTTATCTTCTGTTATAGATTTACCAAGTTCGCTCAATAATCCAGCTAATTTAATTTTTACTGCGACCATTTCTTCAGTTATGTTATCTGGATTATCTTGATTAGTATAAGTTCCCTGATAAACTGCAACAATTTCAAGATATGGATTATCTATTTCACGCTCAAATCTTATGAACCCAGTTGCATCAAAAGTACGTAAAAATTCCAATTGAGAACCTGGCAATAAATTAAAAACACCTTGCACTGAAGAAATTCCGTCAATATCTTTTAATTTAAGTGAACCACTTGTAATTACTGATAACTTTTGATTAGTCTCTTTTGAAAGAATAAAATTTAATAATGCTCTATTTTCAATCGTTAAATCAAGATCATAATTTAAAAAAATATCTTCCTCCGTTTTTGGCTTTGAGGCATTTTTAATTTTTTCTAATAGAATTTCATCAAGCAATATTTCATCAGTATTTGTCGAATCTGGAATTTCATGCTTGTATTCGTAAATAATATCAGATTCACTTGCGTTTTCATTACTACTTGCAGAAACAATTGTTAAGTTTGCGTCTTTTACTATAATTCCACCTTTTAATACTGCTTTTTGATTTTGATATTCAACTTTCATTCTTCCATCTGTTGCAATAACTAAATCACCATAATAATTTGGACTTACTTTCTTCGATTTTTCACTTAATAAAGCAAGTGTTCCATAAATATCCATATCTAAATCAGAAAATTCGTAGGAATCAAATTTAATACTTCCAATTACACTTAATTTTTTATTATTTAGTTTTCTATCTGTATTGCTTAATTGCATCTGCTTTATTGTAATTAGGTTGTTTTCTAAATTAATACTTGATGATAGATTGTAATTTAAGCCTGTTGCTTTTACTGTAAGTTTTGAATTTTCAAGATTCGCGAAGCCATTTAAGATTGGGTTAAAAATTGTTCCAGAAATTCCAATTTCTGAATTTAACAAACCATTTTGATCTTCAATTGCTGGAATTATATTTCCCAATGCTTTAATATTAAAATCTTTTGTTTCAATTTTCACGTCCATTTCATCAGATTTTTTCACAAACTTTTCGGATAATTCTGAAATTGGAAGTGGAATATATCCTTTAGAAGAGACAAGAACTTTTTCCCCATCATTTTCTATTTTGCTAAGTTTCAAATCAAAGTTTGTTTGAAAATTTTCCAAATGATTCGTAAAACTTATATTTCCAAAATTTACGTTATCAAAACCAAAATCTTTACAAAGAAAATTCACATCAATTTTAGGATTCTCAGTTTTTCCGCTAATTTTTGTAGATAAATCAATTTTCCCTGCAATTTTTGGTGTTTCTTCAGTTTTAATTATGCTAAATAATGAAAATAAATCTAAATCGTTTGTGGCAAGATTAAAATCTACAGAACCGGAATGAGAATATATTCCATCAAGTTTTATTTGTGCGGAATCTAATTCCAAATTGATATTTTTTAAAGTATAGCCGCTATCAGAAAAAGTTACGAAAAATGGTTCAAGATTTCTTATTTTGGCTTTTTCCTTTGATGCTTCCAAATTTGTTATTGTAAGTTGTTGAGATAATTCTTTGAAAACAAAATCTCCACCTAAATCAACTTCAAGATTTGAATCAATAATTGCAGTTACGTTAAAAAGCAATTTTTCATTAAAGAAATCAATATCAATTATACTATTTGTTATATTTTCGCCAACAAAAAATCTATCGGCAGAATTTATCAGATTAAATTCAATTTCAGATAGTTCGTCTCTTAAATTAGAATTTTTAGCATTCATCGAAAGCGATAAATTGTCAAAATAGTACAAATCGTCATTATTATTAAATAAGAAATTTGAGAAATATGAATTTGCATAAATCTTAAAATCAGTGGAATCGTTGGTTATTTCCCCGTAAAAATATCCATTTGCACTAAAATTCTGAAAATTAAAAAGATGGGCAAGAATTTCGGCATCTTTGAACACAAACTTGAAATTCATATTACTCAAATCTTTTACGATTTCCGTTTTTTGAAATTCCTTTTTAACTAAATCTTCGCTTAATTCAGCCTTTATTGTATTCGAAATTCTATCAATCTGTGATGTTATGATTTTTGCAATTCCTGGGAAAGTGAATTTACCGCTAATTTTTGCATCTAATATTTCAGATTGCAAATCTAAATTTTGTCCCAATTCGTCAGTCCACATCGACAAATCAATTTTTTTATCCGAAAGTGCGTAACTATTCTTGAATTTTGATGAGTCAAAAGTCATTTCCAATTCACCATTCATATTCTGAAAATATGAATTTGTTTCAGTTTGTGTAGAATCTAATTTGATATTAAAATTTAAGTTGAAATTCAAATCTGAATTTAGCGTTTCATCGGCGAGTAGCTTTCCTAAATTTAATTTATTAAATGATGAATATGCACTTAAAACTGGATTTTTTTTAGAAATATCAATATTTACATCAAAACCGATTAATGCTTCTTCAATTTGTGAAAGCAACTCGATACTAATTTGTCCTTGTTTTGCATTTTGAATAATACTTAATTCATTTACAAAATTTTGTCCATAATTTGAATTTTTGATTATTATTTCGGCTGAATTTGTCATTTTTGCTGGATTTATTCCGATTCCATTCAATTTTGCATTTAAGTTTAAACTTGTACTTTCACCAATAATTTTCTTCAAATCAAGATTTTTTGTAACTAAAGAAATATCATATTTCATATCTTTTTTTCTGAAATCGAACTTTGTTTTTGTCGAAAATTCACCTTCCTCAAAATTCCCTTTGAAATCTGCGATAAAAACATCAGTCTCGCCTTTGTACGATGCCGAAAGATTCTCCAATTCAACATTCGAATAATTTGGCAATTCTAACCCACCTAATAAGTTTGCGATTTCATCATAATTTATTCTGCTATTGCGAAATTGTGCGTCAATCCACAATTTTTTAGGATTTTCGATATTTTTTATTTCCCCTTTCATGAAAAGTTCAGTTCTATCAATTGCTAAATCTAATTTTTCAATTTTCAAATCACTAAATTTTCCACTTGCTTGAATTTCACCATAAATCGGTCCTTTCAGAAAATCAAGTTCAGGCAAGAAAGTTGTTAAATCATCAAAATGGAATGGATTTGCTTGCAGAGATAATTTGACTGGATAATCTCCAAAATTTTCGTAAACTATTTTGTCAAAAAGATTTAGCTTATCAATTTCGGCGTTAAGTAACAAATCTGAATTGTCAGAAATAAAATTCAAATTGCTTATAATTATCTTTTCGGGCGAAATATTGATTTTCCCGTTTAAGTCGTTTAGTTGGAATTTTTTTAAGTTTGTCAAAAATTCGAGTTCTCGCAAATTCAAAGAATAAATATTTTTATTTATGTCAGCATTTAATGCAAAAGACAAATTCAGTTCAGAAATTGAAAAATCTTTTGTGGTCAGATAATTGTATGTAGAATCAATTCTTGAATGTGCAAAATCTTTTAAAGAGAAATTAGCGTTTGTAATTCTCAATTCACTAATTTCAATTTTAAATGGGAACCGAGTTTTTTCTTCATTTTTTTTAAGAATTTTCAAAGAAAGTGCATCCAAAATTGTAAAATCTCCTTTTTCATTCTCAACAAAAAGGATTTCGGGATTTAGAAGATTTATTTCTTTCAATTTTATCTTTTTCTGAATAATTGCCCAAATATCTAACCGAAGATTGAATTTATCAGCTTTAAATACTGTATCCGATTTTGCAATTAAACCAAATTTATTGATTTCTAAAGTTGTGAAAAATGAACCAGAAATTGATTCGATGTAAATTCTACCTTGGATTTGGTCGTTTACATTTGTAATAATTTGATTCTTAACGAAATTTCTGAAATAGGAAGTTTGGGTAAAACCAATTAAAATTAAAAGCAAAACAAGAATAGATAAAACTATCGAGAGGAAAAAGTTCACAATTTTTTGAAATAATGTGCGGCGGAACTTCTTCTTTTCAATTTTTGATGGCGTTATTTCTGTGTTTTCGCTCAATTTCGACCGTATTTTTCAAGAATAAATGAAATAATATTTGAAGTAGATTGTTTGAATTCAAATTCAATTCGCTTGATTTCTCCGCCATTTTTCAAAACTACATCTCTTCCAACAATTTTTGTTTCGTCCCAATCTGCTCCTTTTACAAGCACATTTGGTAGAATTTTTTCAATGATTTTAGCTGGTGTATCTTCTTCGAAAATTGTTACAAAATCAACACATTGTAAATTTGAAATTACAAAAGCTCTTTGTTCGAAAGGGACAATTGGTCGTTTGTCGCCTTTAATTCGGGAAATTGAAGCATCGCTGTTCAAAGCTACAACTAAAACATCGCCTGAAGATTTTGCTTTGTTGAGATAATCTACATGTCCAGCGTGAAGAATATCAAAGCAACCATTTGTAAAAACCACTTTTCTTCCACTATTTTTAATAATAAGGATTTCATTTAGTAATTCGTTGTGATTTAGTATAATTTTACTCATTTTATACTCAATTTAACTTCTTCGAATAACTTTTCGTGGTCAATTGGAATTATTCCAACTTCTTCGCAGACAATTCCAGCCGCGTAATTTGCTAAAAATGAGGCTTCTTCTAAACTTGCTCCAGCAGTTAAAGCTAAAGTGAGTGTTGAAATTACAGTATCACCAGCTCCAGAAACGTCTGCAACTTTTCTTGCTTTTGTTGGAATTCGCGTAATTTCACTTTTGCCTTTTTCGAACAATATAATTCCTTTTTCACTCAAAGTAATTAAAACTGATTTTGCATTATTTTTTTCAAGCAATTTTTGTCCGTATTCAATCAACATTTGTTCATTTTCAAACTTAATTGCAAAAGCATTTTCAATTTCAGATTTATTTGGTTTGAAAAGTGTAACATTTTTATATTCAAAGAAATTTTTAAACTTTGGATCGACAGTAATAATTTTGTTATTTTTATTAGAAATATCAATAATTTCAGAAATAATTCTCCTTGTCAGAATTCCCTTGTTGTAATCCTGAAGAATTACAGCATCTATATTATTAACAATTTTAATGAAATAATTAAGAAGTTTTTGCTCGATTTTATTTGAAATATCAGTTTTGACTTCCTTATCTATTCTAACAAGATGCTGACTTTCGGCAATTACTCGGACTTTTGCTGTCGTTGGTCGTTCAGAATCAACAATAATTCCTTCTGACGAAATATTTTGTTTATCAAGCAATTTTTTGAATATTTTACCATAATTATCGTTTCCAATAATTCCAACCGGAATTGGAATTCCACCTAAGTGGACAATATTATTCGCTACATTTGCTGCCCCGCCAAATCTAAAAAATTCGTTATCAATATCAACAACTGGCACTGGTGCTTCAGGTGAAATTCTGTTAACAACACCTTGAAAATATGCATCAATCATCATATCGCCAATTACTGCGATTCGTTTTCCTTTAATTTGTTTACTTAATTCATTTAGTCGTTTTAGTTTAATCATCTCAATTTTCCCAATTGAAAAATCTGTTTTCGAGTTGCATCTTGAATAATCCATTATCAGAAGCAAGCCACAAATTTCCATCCAAATAATGAATTTTATTAATTTGTTCAGGTAAAGATTCACTTGAAATTTTAATTATTTTACCATTTGAACGATTTATCAAGTTCAAGCCTCTTCCATAAATTTGTTTCGTATTCTCATCAAATTCGTAAACTGCTACAAAGATAAAATTTCCGATAACAATTGCATCTGAAATTCCATCTGCATTAATTCCAATATTTTTATCAATTTTCAGCCAAGAATTCATTCCATCATATTTGTAAAATCCACCAAGATTAAATTCGGGATTTTCTTTTGTTCTAAATTCATTGCATCCAAACCAATAATTCTCTTTTTCTTTTAGAATAGCAGAAATAGATATTTTTTCCCCTGAATTTGGGAAATAGTTTAGTGAATTTCCAAAGTAATTGTATTGTAAACTTTCTGAAAAATCTTGTTCAAGTGGAATTGAAAATAGTCCATTTTCTGTTCCAACCCAAAGATTTTCATCAATCACTTTAAGTTTTGTAACCGAATTTGATTTATTGTCGTTGTTTTGAGTTAAATCATAATTTTCAAAACGCCGTTTTTTCATATTAAATTGAGTTAAAAATTGAAATCGGCCTATCCACATTGTTTTATTTTTTTCGTCGTATTCAAGAGAACGGATGTAATTTCCAAGTTGTCCACCAATGCTAAATTTACGTTTGCTCCATCTTTTTTTTCGCTTATCAAAGATAAAAAGTCCATCAATCGAACCAGCAAAAACGTATTTGCCAGCTTGCGAAATTGCGTAAAAAATATCGTTTGATAACTTCCCATTTTCTGATGAATAAGTTTTCCAAGTATTCTCGTTTGGTGAAAATTCAATAATTCCATTTCCTTCACTTGCAAGCCAAAAGGAATTTTTATCAATTGAAAAATCTTTAATTTTCATCCCAACAAAAAAGGAATCAACTTTAGTTGTTTCTTGAGCAAAAAATGTAGAAAACACTAACAATATCAGAAGTTTTTTAATAATTGTACACCTTAAAAAATATCAACTAAATATAGTAATTTAAGTTTATTTCGGTTGAGATAAAACATAAAATAACGCAATAAAAACGAACTTTTGGGGCTATTTTTTTCTCCATTTCATTACAATTTTTTCCAGTTCTTCTTCTTCAATTCTATTGTTCTCATACATTTTAGAAGCTAATCTTTGCTTTAGTACTTCGTATAAAATAACTGCAGTTGCAACTGATACATTTAGACTTTGAACCATTCCAAACATTGGAATATAGATTAATCTATCAGACAATTCCCGCATTTCATCTGAAATTCCACGATGTTCATTCCCAACAACAATTGCAATTTTCTTTGTAAAATCTACTTCAAAAATACTTTCGGCTTTTTCATCTAAACAAGAAGATATTATTTCGAAATTTTCATTTTTCAGAGAATTTACCATTTCTTGATATGAAACAAACTTTTCGGTTTCAATCCATTTGCTTGCAGATGATGAAGATGATTTTTTCAATTTTGGGAATTTTTCGACTGTATAAATTTGCGTTATTTTGGGAATTCCAACTGCATCGCAAGTTCTGTAAATTGCACTAACGTTGTGTGGATCGTGAATATTTTCCATCACAAGACGTAAATTGAACTGTCTTTTCGCTGCAATTTCTCTTATTCGATTAACTCGTTTATCAGTAATTGAATGTCTCATTTTTCAATACAATTTTGTAGATATTTTTTTTAGATTCCTTTCTTGCAAGGTCTATTTTGATTTCTTTCTTATCAGAAATATTGAAGTAAAATTGTAATTGCTCTATAACATTTTCTATCGATTCATCTTCAGTTTTTGCCCAACTTTCAACACCTTTTAGCGATGGTATTTCGCTTGTAAATCCATCTAAATCAAAATGAACAATTAAATCTAAAATCATTAATATGAACCACTTTCTGTTTTTCCGCCTAAAACAATTTTTACGCTTGCACTTGCTCCAATTCTATCAGCTCCGCTTTCAATCATTGCTATTGCGTCTTCTGTCGAACGAATTCCACCTGAAGCTTTTACGCCGACTGAACTTCCTACGACGTATTTCATTAAAGCGACATCTCCAGCAGTTGCTCCGCCATTGCTAAATCCAGTGGAAGTCTTTACAAAATCAGCTTTTGCTTCTTTTGCAATTAGACAAGCTTTTACTTTTTCTTCGTCAGTAAGTAGAGATGTTTCAATTATCACTTTACAAATAGCGTTATTTTTTTTAGATGCTCGTACAACTTGATTTATATCATTAAAAACGTAATCGTAATCGCCAGATTTTAGTTTTCCAACGTGAATTACCATATCAATTTCTTCCGCTCCATTCGAAATTGCTTGTTCAGTTTCCCATCGTTTTACTTCTGTCGTAGTTGCTCCAAGTGGAAATCCAATTACTGTACAAACTTTAACTTTTGTGTTTTTTAGAATATTTGAACATTGTGCAACATAACTTGGATTTACACAAACAGATGCAAATTCAAATTGTTTGGCTTCGAGACAAAGTTTGGTAATATCTTCTGGAGTAGCATCGGCTTTTAGCAAAGTATGGTCAATCATTCTTGCAATTTCTAAATTTGCAATTTGTGAACCAATTCCCAAACCAGCTGCAATTCTATCTGCACCGTTTTTTACGATATTTTCTACTGCTTTTGGTTGCTCTACAACATTTCTTTCCCAACCTTCGCAAGTTTTGTAGTTACAATAAAAACTATGTAATGATTTTTCAATAAATACTTCGGATACAACTTTATCGATTAAACTATTCATTTATTAATATTCCTTAAATATGCTTTGTAAGTATTTTTCATTAGCATTGCAATTGTCATTGGTCCAACTCCGCCTGGCACTGGAGTGATAAATTCCGCTTTTTCAGAAACGGAATTAAAATCTACATCACCAACTAATTTATAACCTTTTGGTGAATTTGAATCTTCAATTCTATTAATTCCAACATCAATTATTGTTGCATTTTCTTTTATCATTTCTGCTGTAATAAAATTTGCTTTCCCAATTGCGGCAATTAAAATATCTGCTTGTTTTGTATAATGAGAAATGTTTTTTGTTGCGGAATGAACAATTGTAACAGTAGAGTTAGCATTATTATTTTTTTGTAACATTAAATTTGCAATTGGTTTTCCAACAATGTTACTTCTTCCCACAACTACAACATGTTTTCCAACTGTTTGAATCTTATATCGCTTCAGCAATTCCAAAATTCCATAAGGTGTACACGGAATTAGTGAATCTTGCCCGATAGATAATTTCCCAACATTGATTGGGTGAAATCCATCAACATCTTTTTCAGAGGAAATTGTTTCGATTATTTTGTCTTCAGAAATATGTTTTGGAAGAGGAAGTTGAACTAATATTCCATCAAATAGTTCGTTTTCATTATATTTTTGAACAATTTCCACTAATTCCAATTCAGAAATATTTTCGCTCAGTTTTAATACTTCAGAATGAAATCCGATATTGTCACATGCTTTTTTCTTCGAATTTACATAAACTTTTGAGGCTGGATTTTCTCCGACCAAAATTGCAACTAATCCTGGGGCTCTTTCCCTTTTCTGAATAATTTTAGCAGTTTCTTCTTTCAATTCCAATATAATTTGCTCGGAAATCAACTTTCCATCAATAATTGTCATTCTCGAGTTCTCACAAATTCTGGGATTAATATTCTTTCAATTGATGTTGCTTTTCCTGTTTCTGGATTTACTTTTGCTAATATTCCTGAAAGTCGAAGTTCATCAGTAGCAACCAAATATTTTTGTGGTGTTTGATATAAAAATCTATTAATTGCAGCATCTGTTTTCATTCCAATAACTGAATCATAAGGTCCTGTCATTCCAACATCAGAAATATATGCCATTCCCGAATCAAAAATTCTTTCGTCAGCAGTTTGAATGTGTGTGTGAGTGCCGACAAAAACTGAAACATCATTTTTAACAAAATTTGCAAGTGCTAATTTTTCGGCAGTTGATTCAGCATGAAAATCAATAAAAATAATATTTGTTTGCTCTTTAATTTTCTTAATTGCCCATTCAGCAGCACGAAATGGACAATCAATTGGGGGAAGAAATGTCCTTCCTTGCAAATTAATTACACCAACTTTTCCTTTTGATGTTTCGGCAATATAAAATCCGAAACCGTAAGTTCCTTGTGGATAATTTAGCGGTCGTAAAAACCGTCTTTCTTTTTTAAGATATTCTTGCGAAAGTGCTTTTTCAAATGTGTGATTTCCACCTGTTAAAACTGTCGCCCCAAGATTGAATAAAACTCCAGCTTCTTTTTCTGTCGCGCCTTTCCCTTCTGAAGCATTTTCCGCATTTACTACTACTAAATCTGCGTGATTTTGTTTTATCAAACTAGGTAACCAAGTTTCAGCAATCTGCATTCCTGCTTGTCCGACAATATCACCAATAAATAAAATATTTAACATCATTTTTCTTTAATTTTTCGAAATCAAATATATTGAATTTAGACTTTTTTCTTACTCTTTTTTCGCATAATCAAATATTAGAAAATGGCATTTTGTAGTTAATAATGTATAACCTATTTTTGCGTAACGAATTTTACTTATGAATATTTTAGAAAATATAGATATCGAACTCTTCCGCTTTTTGAATTCCACAATTTCAAATCCAATTTCTAATAAATTTTTCCCATTTATTACAGATTTAAAAAGTTGGATCTTGGTTTATTTGATTTTCTGGCTAATATTATTTTTTAAAGAAGGTAAAAAGGGCAAAATTGTTGCTATTTCAGTTTTACTTGTTGTTACAATTTCAGATCAAGTTGCCTCATCGTTTCTAAAAAATTTTTTCGAACGAATTCGTCCTTGTAATGTACTTGAAAATGTAAATTTACTTGTAAAATGTTCAAAATCTTTTTCGATGCCATCTTCTCATGCGGTTAATAATTTTGCAGTTGCCACTTTTTTATCAATTTTCTATTCACGTTTTAAGTATATTTTTTTCACAATTGCTATTTTAGTAGCATTATCGCGCCCAATTGTTGGAGTTCACTATCCCGCAGATATTTTTGTAGGTGCGATAGTTGGGACTATTATTGGATATTTTGCTGCATTAATCATTAAAAAATTAAGGTTATTATGAATTATAGAGAAATTTCAAAATTTGATATTGCTCGCGATTGGTTGCCAAGATATACAGGGTCAGAAATAACAGAACTTGCTGATTATATTCTTTTAACAAATTTCAATAATTATGTTGAAAAATTTGCAAAAATGTTTGATGTTGAAATCAAAGGTATTGGCAGACCAATGCAATCGGCGACAAATAAAAATAATTTAAGCATCATCAATTTTGGAATGGGTTCTCCGAATACAGCCACAATTATGGATTTGCTTTCTGCCAGAAAACCCGAAAGTGTATTATTACTTGGTAAATGTGGTGGTTTGAAAAAAACTACTGAAATCGGACATTTTATTTTACCAATTGCAGCAATTCGTGGTGAAGGAACAAGTAACGATTATATGCCTCCCGAAATTCCAGCTTTGCCTTCTTTCAAATTACATAAGTTCGTTTCTGAAAAAATATTAGCTAAAAATATGGAATATAGAACAGGTGTTGTTTACACAACAAATAGAAGATTATGGGAATTTGATAATAATTTCAAAGAAAAGCTTAGAATTTCCCGAGCAATTGGAATTGATATGGAAACTGCAACTTTATTCATTTCTGGTTATGTTAACGAAATTTCACGTGGTGCTTTGCTTCTTGTTTCGGATTTACCAATGATTCCACAAGGTATAAAAACGGAAGAATCTGACAAAAAAGTAACTACTAAGTATGTTGATTTGCATTTACAAATAGGAATTGAAGCAATGACAGAAATAGGTGAAAAAGGAGAAAAAATTAAACATTTTACCTTTTAGATAAATCAAAATGAGAAAAAAATGAAATTTTCACTAAATATTGACCACGTAGCTACTTTACGAAATGCTCGTGGTGAAAAACACCCAAATCCGGTAACATTTGCTTTGCTTGCCGAAAAGTTCGGTGTTGATGGAATTGTTGTTCATCTCCGTGAAGATAGAAGACATATAAATGATTCTGATGTTTTTCTACTAAAAGAATTGTTAACAACAAAATTAGATTTGGAAATGGCTGCTACTGACGAAATAATTACAATTGCTTGCGAAGTAAAACCAGAATTGGCAACAATCGTTCCAGAAAAACGCCGAGAATTGACAACTGAAGGTGGTTTGAATGTTGTTGATAATCTTGAAACTCTTCGAAATGCAATTAACAGATTACATTCTGCCAACATTCCTGTTTCTTTATTTATCGAACCAGAAATTAATCAGATTGACGCGGCTTCGTCAATAAATACTGATTTTATTGAAATTCACACTGGAATTTTTGCTAATTCTAAGTCAGAAGATGAAATGTATGATGAAATGGAAAAAATTAGGTTAGCTGTTAAACATGCTAAAAAATTGCAACTTGGTGTTAATGCTGGTCATGGTTTGGATTATCTTAATATTAAAGAATTTCGCCAAATAGAAGGCATTGATGAAGTTAGTATTGGTCATGCCGTAATAGCTCGTTCGGTATTTTTTGGATTAGAAGAAGCAATTCATACGATGCGAAATCTTATTAAAAACGGATAGTTGTTTATTTCTTTTCAAGTATTAGTTTAAAATTAAAAATCCCGACAAAAATCGGGATTTTTAATTTATAATATTTTAGCTCGTTAAAATTCTATTTTCTTTTTGGCTTTAAGTGAATAATCATAAACTATTGCCGAAGCGACATAAATTGATGAGTAAGTACCAACTATAATTCCAATAAATAGAGCAAACGCAAATCCTCGTAAAACGTCTCCACCTAAAAAGAATAAAATAACAGTAACCAACCAAACGGTTAAAGATGTAATTACAGTTCTTGGAAAAGTTTGGTTGATTGCGTGATTAATATTAGATTCTAATGAAGCAGTTTTGTGGATTTTCAAATTTTCTCTGATTCTATCGAAAACAATAACTGTATCATTTATTGAATAACCAACTAATGTTAAAAATGCAGCCACAACGTTAATTGAGATTTCCAAATTAAGATAATCAAAAACTCCGTAAAGTAACGAAAAAAGTCCAAGTGTAATTAAAACGTCGTGAAATAACGCTATACCTGCACCAATTGAAAAGATAAATTTAAATCTAAAAGCCAAATAAACCATAATCGAGATAATTGCTAAAATAATTGCAATAAAAGCATCCGATTTTAATTCTTCGCCAATTTTTGGACCTACTTGTTCTTCTTTTAATATAATAAAGTTGTTACCCGAGAATTTCCCTTTAATATTTTCTTTAATCCAATCAGAAATACCAACTCTGATTACAACATTCTTACCAAATTGTTCGTCATTTGTATAAGTTGTTTGATAACCATTTTCAAGCAGTTTTTCCGAAATTATTTTTGCTGTGTCAGCATTTTGGAATTTGAAAGTAACTGAGTTTTCAGTTCTTTCTAATGTCGTAAATTCAATATTAGGCAAAATTGAATTGATTGAAGATTTGATATTACTTTCAATTTTTGAAAATAGATTTTTTGGAATAGCTTGCAATTCAGTTCTAACTAAAACACCTTTTGAACTACCAAATGTTTTAACTTCCACTTGTCCTAACCCAATTGAGTTTATTTGATTTCTAATTTCAGAAATATCTACAGGTTTTTGGAAAGCAAGTCCAATTTCAGTTCCACCTTGGAAATCGATTCCAAATTCCAAACCACGAATAATAAAGCTTATTATTCCCAATAGAATCAAACTCGATGAAACCATATACCAAATCTTTCTTTTTCCTAAGAAATCTATGTTTACATTTTGAAATATTCGCATTTATTTAATTTCTCCTAATATTTAACCAAGATTAATTTTCATACCAGTTGCAACCATAATATCGAGAACTACTCGAGATAGCACAAAAGCACTGAATAAAGTTATTACGATACCAATCATTAAAGTAAGAGCAAATCCTTGAATTGGACCGCTACCAAATTGGTAAAGAATAGCACCGGTTATAAATGTTGTAATGTTTGAGTCTATAATTGCAGAATAAGAATTTGTGAAGCCAGCAGAAATTGCAGACTTTAATGTTTTACCCGAAGCCAATTCTTCTCGCATTCTCTCATAAATAATTACGTTAGCATCAACCGCCATACCTATTGTTAAAATAATACCAGCTATACCAGGTAATGTTAATGTTGCGTGAAATCCAGCTAAAATTCCCATAATAAACAATAATGTTAAGAAAAGTGATAAACCAGCAACCGCACCACCTGTTCTATAGTATAATAGCATAAACAATCCAACAAAAACAAAACTAACAACTGATGACATTAGACCTTGATAAATTGAGTCTTGTCCTAAAGATGGTCCAACAGTTCTTTCTTCAATTATATCAACAGGAGCAGGTAAAGCTCCAGCTTTTAACACAATTTCAAGTAATTTTGCTTCTTCAAGATTTTCTGAACCTTCAATCTGCGATCTTCCACCAGTAATTTTTCCCATTACAGTCGGAGCTGTGTAAACAACTCCATCTAGAATAACTGCAATTCGTTTATTTACATTTGCACCAGTAATTCTTGCCCATTCCAAACCACCTTCAGAATTCATCTGCATAGAAACTATTGGGGCAGTTGTCTGTGGATCGATATTTGCTTGAGCATCAACAATTACTTCACCTGTAAGTTCGGGATTTTTATTAACCAAGTACATTCTGTAAACTTTTTCGTTAGTTTCAGTAATTGTCGGTTTGGCACTAAAAACAAATTGTACATTCTCTGGTATTATCGCTTGAACATCAGGTCTTGCAAAATAATTTTTGAGTAATGCCACATTTTGTTCTTTTACAAAAGCATCGGCCACAGGACTTTGTGGATTAATAATTGCAACTGCAAAGAAAGGATGTTGTTTCCTGAATTCCTCTTCTGATAATTTTTTTGAAGTATCTTGCTTAGCGGTTGTACTATCAATTCCACCAGTTATTTGTGCAAGGTGTTGATCGATTGCATTCATTATTTTCACTGTAAATTCAGGATCTTTAACAAGTGAAAATTGTAACAAAGCACGACCTTGTAACAATCTTTTAGCTTCTTCTTCTTTAGAAATACCAGGTAATTCAACAATTATTCTTCTTGCCCCTTGTGGTTGAATATTAGGTTCAGAAACACCATATTGATTTACACGATTTTCTATAATCTCAATCGCTCGTTTTACAGCATCTTCTTCTTGAGCTTTTAGTTTAGCAATAATTTCATTATCAGATTCTCGGACATTTCCGAAATATCTACTTAATCTGATTTGTTTTTCTTGTAATTTCTTAGCAACTAACGAAACCAAGTCTTCATCTGTAACTTTTGCTATTGCTTCAGCTTCGGCTAAAATTTGTTTAATTGTATTATCTGGTTCTTGAACAAGTTTTTCTAACAATTTACCAGTGTTAACTTCAAGAACTAAGTACATACCACCTTGCAAATCCAGACCTAATTTTACTCGTTTTTCGCTTGAATTTTTATAGGAAGGATTAGAAACGCGGATACTATCTTCTTTATAAGAAAGTTTTTTATTTAACTCCAATTCTGAAATTGTTGGGTTCTTTTTCTTAATTTTTTTAGAAATTATACTCATTTCTTGTTTAATTTCTTCAGTATTTACGTAATCTTGGTAAGTTGGATATAGTAAATATAAGTTTAGACCGATAAATGCTAAAATTAATATTAGTTTAAATCTAAATTCTTTCATTTTAATTTCGTTTTAATTTTTGAATTAGTTAAACAATTATTCTTTTACAACCCAAGTTTTAACAGTAGCTAAAACTTCAGGGTGTACTTTTATTTTTATTTCGTAAATACCTAGTGCTTTAATTGAATCTTCAAGTTCAATTTTTCGTTTGTCTATTTCAAAACCTTTTTCTTTAATAGCATCGGCAATCATTTGACTTGTAACTGAACCAAATAATTTGTCATCTTCACCAACTTTAACAGTAATCGTTACTGATATTTTTTCAAGCTCACTAGCAAAAGATTGAGCCTTAGCTAATTCAGCGGCTTCACGTTTTGTTGCAGATTTTTTTTCTTGTTCTAATGCTAAAATATTTCCACCTGTTGCAATGTATGCAATTTTGCGTGGGAAAAGGAAATTTCTTGCGAAACCGCTTTTAACTTCAACAATTTCACCGATTTTCCCAAGTTTATCGTGATTTTTTCTTAAAATAACTTTCATTGTTTCTCCTCTATTTTATCGATTCTGCTACGTATGGAAGAAAAGCCAATTGTCTTGCTCTTTTTATAGCAATAACTAATTTGCGATGTTGACTTGCACTTAAACCAGTTACTCTTCTAGGAATAATTTTCCCTTGATCACTAATAAATTTTATTAATTTTTTAGAGTCTTTATAGTCAATATGACCTTCAAAAACTCTAGTTACTTTTTTAGATTTCATTTTTATCTCCATTATTCATTAATCAATTTTGATTCTTCTTCAGTTAAGAATTTGTCAAATGAGCTGTCTTCAATCCCACTATCATCAATATATTCTTCAGAAACAGATATTCCTTCTTCATCTTCGTTTTTATTGATTTTGTTTAGAAATTGAACTCTTTTAGCTTTAATTTCGACAATTGTACGATTCTTATCTTCTTCTGTTTTGAAAGTACGGCTTTGCAATTCTCCTTCAACAAGAACTGCACTTCCTTTGTTAAGTCTTCCTTTACAACTTTCTGCTAATTTATTCCAAGCAACAATCCCGACATAACAAACATCTTCTTGCCACTGATTTTGTCCATCTTTATATCTTCTATTAACAGCAATATGAAAATTGACAACTGGTGTGTTAGATGATGTTTCTCTAAAAATCGGAGCTTTTGTTAAATTACCAGCAACCGTTACAAAATTCAACTCAGGCATTTTTAGTTCAGCCATTACTTAACCTCTCCAAATCTTATTCATTCTCATCAGTTACATTTTCTTCAAATGTTATTTCAGTCTCATCTTCAACTATTTCAGAAGTTGGGTCTAATTCAATTTCTTCTGGGACATTTTCATTTTCTAATGATTTTGTTGCATTATATGCAATATCTTCTTTAGAAAGTTGGATTGTTAGTGACCGATAGATTTGTTCATTCAGATTGAAGTATCTCTCAATTTTTGAGATAAAATCGGGTGTAGAGATATAACGGAAAAGTGCATAGTAGCCAGTTTTTGATTTTTTAACGGCATAAGCTAATCTTTTGCGTCCCCAGTCTTCTACTTCTAGGTTTGTAACGCCGCCGTTTATTAGCATTTCTTTTATTTTTCCGATGATTTCTTGAATTTTTTCATCTTCTAAAGCGGCATTAATTAAGACAACACTTTCATAATGTCTTTCTTTCATTAAGGTTTTCTCCCTTTGGACTAATTTGTTGTTAAAAAAGGCTCTACGGACCTTCCATAGAGCAGGGTTTTAAAAAGAACGTGTAAAAATAAACTTTTTTTATAGTTAAACAAACTTATAATTCTAATGTAAGTTATTGCTTAACAATAAATTAATATTAATAATTGTTAATCTTGCTAAAAGTATTTATTAAACCTTCATAACCATTTTCAATAAAATTTTCTATCAATTTTACTGCTGTTTGTACTTTAATATTAACAAGATCTATTGAATCTAAATCAAACTTTGATAAAACAAAATCCGCCATTTCACCTTGTTTGAAATTATTTCCAACACCAAATCTTATTCTTGGAAATTCTTTAGATTTTAGTTGTTCAATGATGGAGAATAAACCATTATGTCCACCATCTCCACTATTTTTTCTAATTCTAATTTCACCTACTGGTAGATTAATATCATCCACAACTACTAAGAAATCCTTGATGTTAATATCATAATTTAATAAAACTTGTTCAGCGGCTTTCCCACTTAGATTAACATAAGTTGTTGGTTTTATCAATAAAAAAGGGGAAGTATTTAATTTACTTCCCGTAGATAAAAATAAACTATTGCTTTTAGTAAATTGTAAATCATGTTTTTCTGCAAAGACATCTAAAATCTTAAATCCAATATTATGCCTTGTATTTTCGTATTTATCTCCAGGATTACCTATCCCAAAAATTATTCGTAGAGACAATTTACAGATTTACTCTTCTTTATCTTTTCTACCTTTAGTAATAACTTCTGGTTCAGCTGAAGCTGGTTTATCAGTAGTGAAATCTGATTCACGTGGAACATGGCACGCAACAATTAATGTATCTTCGTCATTTAAAATCTTTAAATTTTCAAATTTCAAATCACGCACAAAAATTGTTCCTTCAAGTTCAACGTCTTTCACATTAATTTCAATTACTTCTGGTAAATCTTTTGGTAAGCATGAAATGTGTAATTTATGAAGAATATGAGTAACAACTCCACCTTCTCTTTCACCTTTTGCTGTCCCAACAAAACGAATTGGGACTTCCATTTCAATTGCTTGTCCAGCTGTTAATCCCATAAAATCGACATGAATAATTTTATCAGTTACTGGATGAAATTGAACATCTTTCAAAACACAACGTATTGCATCTTGATTATCAATTGTTAAATAAACGATATGATTTTCGTTTGTGTAAATTAATGGATTAATTTCAGAGGCATTTATCAATATTGAAACCGGTTCTGTACCTTTTGCGTACATAACTCCCGGGATTTTACCATCGCGTCTACTCTGATTTCTCTCACCTTTTGTCTTAAAGTCACGTTTAACTGCGGAAATTGTAATTTCTGCCATTACATCACCTCTTATATTAATTATTCTTTATTATTTTCAAACAGCGAACTAACAGATTGATGTCTATTAGATCTTAAAATTGATTCAGCTAAAATATTTGCTGATGATTTTGCAATTATTTTACTTCCTGCATAATCTTTGCGTAATGGAATTGTATCAGTAACATATAATTTAGAAACTTCTGAATTTTCTATTCTTTCGTAAGCTGCGCCAGATAAAACAGCGTGTGTTACAGCTCCGTATATCTTTTCTGCTCCATTTTCTTTTAATGCTTTAATAGCATTTACAAAAGTTCCAGCAGTATCAATAATATCATCAACAAGAAGAACGTTTTTGCCTTTTACATCGCCAATAATGTTCATTACTTCAGCAACATTTTGACTTGGTCGCCTTTTGTCTATCACAACCAAACCTAACTCTAATCTTTTGGCAAACGAACGTGCAACTTTTATTCCGCCAACATCTGGCGAAACTACAACTAAATTATCTTTTTTATCTTCAAATACTCGCAAAAATATTGGAGACGAGTATAAATGATCAAAAGGAATATCAAAAAAACCTTGAATCTGCGGAGCGTGTAAATCCATCGAAATAACTTTATCCGCTCCTGCGTGAGTTATCATATTTGCCACTAATTTAGCTGCAAGTGATACTCGAGGTTGATCTTTTCTATCTTGCCTTGAATATCCAAAATAAGGTATTACAGCTGTAACTCTTTTTGCTGAAGCTCTTTTGGCGGCATCTATCATAATCAGCAATTCAAGTAAATTATCAGCTGGCGGATTTGTTGGTTGAACGATAAAAACATCGCGACCACGAATATTTTCACGGTATTTTATCCAAATCTCACCATCACTAAATCGCTTAATTTCAACTTTTCCAGGTTCAATTCCTAGATATTGAACAATTTCTTCCGTTAACTTCGGATTCGATGTTCCTGAAAATACTCTTGGTCCAAAGTCCATTATTTTTTCACTAAATTTAATTTTTATAAATGAAAGATTACAAATATAACTATTCAGTGTACAAAGTCAAAAAAATAGAAATCATATTTTTGTCGCACTTAATAATTGAATCTTAGTTATATAACAAAATATTTCTTTTTATTTGTAAGAGTTTAGATCGAATATCTCTTTTAATTAATTGCAGTTTATCTAAACAATTTTTAAGTTTCATTTAATAATTTTGGTAAAAAATGAACGTTGATAAAGATCTTAAATCAATTCAAGAAGTACGTAATTTAGTACTAAAAGCTAAAGATGCACAAAAGGAATTTAAATATTTTTCACAAGAACAAGTAGATAAAGTTGTTAAAGCAATGGCTGATGCTGGATTTAAGGAAGCCGAAAGATTAGCAAAAATGGCTTTTGAAGAAACTGGTTTTGGTATTTGGCAGGATAAAGTACTAAAAAATCAATTCGCTACTAAAAATGTTTATGAATCAATTAAAGATCTAAAAACTGTTGGAATAATTGAAGTTTTAGAAAATGGCAAAATTGTTAAAATTGCTGAACCAATGGGAGTTGTAGCGGCTTTAATTCCAACTACAAATCCAACTTCAACAGTGATGTATAAAGCAATAATTTCTGCAAAAAGTAGAAACGGATTTGTAGCTTCACCTCATCCTTCGGCTGTAGAATGTACAAAAGAAGCATTACAAGTTGTTGCCGAAGCTGCTTATAAAGCTGGTGCTCCTCGGGAACTTTTTCAATGTATGTCTTTCCCCACCTTACCTGGGACAAACGCTTTAATGAAAGATGAAAATATTGGAATAATTTTGGCAACCGGAAGTAATGCAATGGTTAAATCTGCATATAGTACTGGAAATCCAGCTTTGGGAGTAGGTTCTGGAAATGTTCCTGCTTTTGTTGAAAGAACTGCAGACGTAGAAAAAGCTGTTACAGACATTATTAAAGGAACTACTTTTGATAACGGAACTTTGTGCTCGTCTGAACAAGCAATGATTGTTGATAGACCAATTCGTGAAAAAGCAATTGAAATTGCAAAAAAGCAAGGTGCTTACTTTCTATCTGATGAAGAAAAAACAAAGTTGGCTGCTATTATTGAAAAGAATGGAAGGGTTAATGCCGAAATTGTTGGAAAACCTGCTACAAGAATTGCTGAAATTGCAGGATTTTCCGTTCCGCAAAACACAAAAGTCTTAATAGCATTTTGCGATGAAATTGGCGAAAATCATCCCCTTTCGAAAGAAAAATTATCTCCAATTTTAGCTTTTTACACTGTAGATGGTTGGTTAGATGGTTGCCATAAATCAATTGCAATTTTACAAAATGGTGGATTAGGACACACTCTTTCAATTCATTCAAATGATAGAGATATTATTATGAAGTTTGCACTTGAAAAGCCAGCATTTAGAATTGTAGTAAATTCCCCAAGCTCACTTGGTGCAGTAGGATTTACGACAGCACTTATGCCTTCATTAACACTTGGTGTTGGAACTTGGGCTGGTTCAAGTATTTCGGAAAATGTTTCGGCTAAACATCTTATTAATATAAAAACTTTAGCATTCGAAACTAATCCATTAACTCCTGGACACTCTTTAAATTCATTTTCAGATGAAACTAAATCGAAATTGCAAACCACAAGTTTTACTAATTCGATAGAAGAAAGACTACTTGCCCGTGCTGGAAATCCAAAAGTAGATCCATTTATTTCTTCCAACAATAAAATTGAAAAAACAGGCTCTAATTTTGGGAAAGGGATTTCTGAATCAGATGTTCAAAAAATAATTGAAGAATTCAAAAAGAAATAATGAATGTACTACAACAAAAAGTAAAAGTTTTTACCGATTCTAATTCTTTAACTTCTGATGAAGTTACAATTATTCTTGATATTTTATCTGAACTGGGTGAAGTTTCAAAGGAAATTCTGAAATCAACAAACTATGGAAAAAATCAAGTTCAGATTACAAAAGAATTAAAGCTGGAAATTGGCGATTTACTTTACTCAATTTTTAATTTACTTAACAAAACTGAAATTGATGCTGAAATTTTGCTCGAAGAAATTCTTAGTAAATACCAAAATAGGTTAAAAAAAGGCTCCCCAGGTTCAGAAAACGATTGAATTTCAGAATTTTTTTCTGAATCTGAAACTATAACTAATTTCCTTAAAATATTTTTCATATTCAGCATAAGTTGTTGTTTTTGCTGTACTTAAAACGACATAGCTATTTCCCCCTTTATGAAAAATATAAGCCAAGTTTTTTAGTCCCTTTTTTTATTCAAAAAATAAAGATTATTTCAATTCATATAATTTATTTTTGCAAATATCTGACAACACAATAAAAATCTCCTATGTGATTAAAGTTTATGAATAATACCTAAACTTGCAATATTTTCCCAAAAGTTTGGAGTTAAATTATTGGAATAGTCTGTTATTGAGTATCTTAATTTAAGTTTTATCTCATCTGATTTTGTAAAACGGAATGAAGATTGGAAATTTACAAGATAGACATTCGTAAATTCTGATTGTGAAAATGAGAACATTAATGTATTCATCAACTTCGAGCTGAACAAACGATTATTAACTTTTAGATTCAACGAAAGTGTCTGATTTTCTGCTCCAGTCCAACTGCTAATTTTTACTAAAGAAAAACCAGGTCCAACAGACCAATGTTTATCGATCGTTGTATTTAGATTAGCAAAAAAGTTGTTAACAGTAATTTTATTTTCAACTGGAGAATAGAAATTATAATTGTTGGATGTTTGATTTGAATATCCAATCATAACAGAATTTTGAATCTTCATCACATCAAATTGATATGAAACATTTCCGTTTATTGAAAGAATCTTGTTGTCAATTTTTGTTGTATCGCTTTCACTATCATTATTCATATCATTTTTTATTACATTGATTATAATTGATAATTCAGAAATTGGACGAATGATAGAGATGAAACCTATCGTATTTCTCGAAAGTGTAAATGCTTTTTGATTAAGCAAATTATCATTTTGATGATCGTAACGAATCTTAAACATCAACATATTATTTAAAAATTTAAATCCTATCCCAGAGGAAAATTTTCTTTTATCATTTATTACAGAAACCACACCAAGCGACTGAAACCCTGGATTTACTTGAGAGAACATAACATTTGCGTCAAAAAAGTCATATCTAAAATCCAACGCTGTGTTAAAAGCATAATCAACATTCGTTGTTGTTCGCGGATGAAACATTTCCCCAACAAATTGTGGTAAGCCATCAAAATCAACAGTTTCAGCGTTTGCATCGTTAGTAAAATAACTTCCTGTAATTTCACCTTTGAATCTTAAAATATTACTTACAATATTCAAATTTGTTTCTAATCCTAATAGAATATTTTCCTTTGGAGTAACCCCCGATTGAGAAACAGACGAAGCTGTTGTATCAGTTACAAAAATAGAATTCGGAATAGAATTCTTGTCATCCGTTGCAGCGACTAAATTTATATCGAAATAAGAAGATTCTTTCTTCCCCACGCCAATTTTCAAACCAGCAAGATATTGAGAATAGACAGAATTGTACTTATTTGCAATAATTGGTTGTTTTGTTTGTCCTCCAATTATTTGAAAACGAAACCAACCTGGATATATTTCAACTCCCGCACCTCGAATACTAACCGAATTTATCGAATATTCAGAAAACTTATGATTAAAATCTCCAACATGAGCAGTTCCCCAACTCCACGTTGGATGAATTGCAATTCTGTTTATATTTTGTCTGTAACCGCTTCCTTCAGTTGAAAGAAATAAATCAAGCGACATTGAAAAATTTTGAAAAAACTGAATAGTTGGACGAAGAAAAATTCTTCCGGTTGAGCTAGGTCTTCGTTTTATTTCGCTATTAGTTGAATACAATTCACCGTAAACTCCTGCTTCTCCCGAAATAGTAAAGATGGAAGGGGCAATATAATCGTTCAATTTGTTTGTTATACTCAAGTCAACTTCAGTAGAATCTGAACTTGTTTGACCTTTAACAAATGATATAAAAACAATTAATACAAGTAAAATTCTTTTCATTTTCTCACTTTTGATTTAATAGTTCTCTAACTTCCGAAAATCTTCCAGATTTATGCAAAACTTCAATTAAGTATTCTTTTAAAATATTATTTTCTGCATTTACTGAATAAATTTTCTGCCATTCGTCGCATAATTGAGAAATAGTTCCTTCTTGCTGAGAAAGAACAATTAATTGTTTGTATGCTTCTGATGATTTAGGATTTATTCCTAAAACACGTTTATAACTTAAAATTGCTTTTTCAATTTTATTCTGTTTCTTATAAATTTCGCCTAATTTCAGGTGAGCATCTTCAAATGAAGAATTTGTGTTCAGTGCCATTAAATAATATTTTTCCGCATCATTAAATTCATTTCGCTTGAAATATATTTCGGCTTGGAAGTACAATAAAATAGGGCTGTGCGGATTTTCTGATAGTTTTTGAGACACAACTGTCTCGGCTTCGTAAGCGTTTGCAAGATTTATTATTTTTTCAAAGCTGGATTGCACAATTAATTTTAGATTCTCAATATCTTCTTTTGAAATTGAATTTTCAGAATCATCTTTAATTTCTTGAAGCGTTTTGGAATTTGAGATTTTTGTTTTTACTATGTTCTGATTTTCACTTATCTTATCAACACTTACTAAAAATGCTTTTTTGTAAAAATCGACAGCAGTTTTTGCATCTTTTTCTTGTTCGTAAATCTCAGCTAAACCAAAAAGTAATTCGGGACTCTCTTCAATATCTAAACCTTGTTTAAAAAACTCTTTCGCTTTTTTGTAATTCTCTTTTGACTTGTACAATTCACCCATTTTCAAATATGCTTCTGAATCTTTTGGATAAGCTGAAATGAATCGTTGATAAGTTAATCTTGCAAATTCAAAATCATCAATTGATTCAAGATTTTTCCCAAGATTTTGGAAGATTTTTTTATCATATATTTTTGCTTCAATTGCCGAATTCAAAAGTTCATTGGATTTTTGAATTTGATTGGTATTTTTGTACAACTCCGAAAGTTTTAGAACTAACTCAACCGACAATCCATTTTCGTTTTGTATTTCTTCGTATTTCAAAATTGCTGTCGAATCATTTTTTTCATTTACATAAGATTCCGCAATTTCAAAATCTATATTTTTATCATTTGGGAAAACATTTTTCATTTTTTCTAAAAGTTGACGAAGATCGCTTTGTTTGCCAAGTAGAACAAAATATGTTTTCATTTCATCATAAATTCTACGTTCATTCGGATATTTTTCAAGCAACGTGTTGTAAATATCAAAAGCAGATTTTACTTTATTTTTTATTCGATAAAGGATTGCTAATTGCAGACCTACTTCTAAATCTGATTTATTTCTTTCCCAAATTGGCTCAAGAATTTTAATTGCATCTTCGTATTTTTTTGATTCAATCAACAATATTGCTTTTGTTCTTAGTAAAAGTTCACTTTGTGAAAAATGCTTTAAGCCTTCATCAATTGCCTTTTCCGCACTTTCATTATCTTTTTGAGCAATATATGATTGAGATTTTAGTGCATAAAGCTCTGGATTTTTCATCCCATATTTTTCAGCTTTTTTAAGACTTTCAATTGCCTTTGAATTTTCACTTTGTTCAACTTCAACAACTGCAATATTAAAATAGATTTTAGAAAGTAAATCTTTAACTTCCAAAGGCTCAAAGTTTTGTTTTTCAAGCACTACAAGTATCTTTTCACTTTTTAGGAACTGCCTTTCATTTAGATAAAGTTTTGCTAAAACTAGTTTCAAATCGTTATTAATTGGAAAATCCTTCATTCCCTTTTCAATAACAGGAATCGCTTTTTGATATTCTTTTAGCTGCAAATAGCAATTAACCAAATACTGAAATGCCACCGCATCTGACGGATTTTCTTCAAAATATTTTTCAAAAGCTATTGCTGCAGATTTGTAATTTCCATTTTCAAAATCGGTTACTGCATTTTGATAGGCACTTTGACCAAAACTGTAAACTGTAATAAAAAAAACGAAAAATATTATTTTATTTAACTGCAATGCTTCTCTCGTGTTTACTTTCGTTTCCCGATGTATCAACAGATAATATTCTGTAGAACATTGAATTATTTCCAGTTTTATCAATATAGTTCAAATCGGTAATTGGTTTTTCATTTAATTTTTTGAAGGTTCCCGATGGTAAATTTGAACGATAAACATTGTAACCAACAAAATCAAAATCTGTAACTTTAGCCCAAACAAGATTTACACTTCCATTTTGAAGTTTTGCTCACACATTTCTTGGAATTGGTGGAGCATTAAAATCGCGGACAAATACTTCTATTTCGTCAGAGATTTTTGTTTTGTTACCTGCTTTGTCGATTGCAGAAATAGCATATAAATATGTTTTCCCTTTTACAACATTCGAATCACGAAAAGAAAACGGAGCTTGTGAAACTTCGCAAAGCAAATTTTGCTTTCCACTTCCTTCTTTTTTATAAATAAAATATTTTGCAACATCTCGCGAAACACTTGCATTTACTTCAATTGCAACATAAATACCATTTTTATTTTCAACTCTAAAATTTGTTGGTAATATTGGAGCTTCAACATCTGGGACATCAACAATTAAGTGTATTTTTTTGCTCTCATTTTTTGAACTGTCAACAAAACTTACATAATAATGAACCTTTGCTCCATAATTGTATCCAAGATTATTATAACCGCTATCTACATAAGTTGTTTGCATTATTGGAGCAGAAATTCGAGCTGTTATATTGCTGTCCAATCCACGATAAATTACTGCACCTACTAAATCTTTTTCTTCTGATTTTTTCCAAGATAGTTGTACAAATCCATTAATAGGCTTTGCTACTACATTTTTGGGCGAATCTGGAATTTTTATATCAGCAAGTGTTGCAGCATAAGCATTACTCAATTCTGATTCATTTCCCGCAGTATCAACAACAGAAACTTTGTAAAAATTTTGAACACTTTGCGAAATGGTTGAATCAATAAAAGAAGGGGCATCAAATGAAATTAGTTCTTTATTAAGTTTTTTATTTTTGCCTGTTGCCATTTTTGATCTATAAATATTATAGCCTTTAGCATCCAATTCTGGCGACATATTCCAAGTTAATAAAAGACCTTTTGATGTAGAAGTTGATTGCAATCCTGTAACAATACTTGGGGCAACGACATCTTCCAATTTTACTTTTACAATATTTGAGGGTTTACTTTCGTTTCCCGCTGGGTCAACGATTGTAACGTAGTAAGAATATTCTTCACCTACCTTTAATAAAATATCATCATAATTTGGCTTTGAATTGTCATCTCGAACAATTATTTCTTTGTTGATTTTTCGAAATTCACTGTTCCCATCTTTTCTGTAAATATTGTACTGAAATCCAATATCAGAATAATCTCCGCTCCATTTTTGATAATTCCACTTTAATTGAACTTGGTTGTTCACATTTTCTACTTTTAAGTCAAATGGTGATTTTGGCAAACGAAAATCTGTATTTACAGTTTTTTCAAGTGAATCTTTCTTTACACCCAAAACAGAAGAGAAAATAATTTTGTAATGCTGATTACCAGTTTGTTTGGAATCCCAACTCAATTTTCCAGCAACTGTTGCTGCTTTTTGACTTACCAAAGACAGAATAGATGAGGAAAAATCATTTCTCTTTAGCGATAACAAAACATCTTGCGAATTATCAGTTCCTAGCGTCTTCGTAATAAATGACCAATCGTTTCCTAAAATTATTTTTGCATGTTCGGCTTCTAATTCAACACGAATTGGATTTTTATTTACTTGCACAAATCCTTGCGGAGTTTGCCTATAAATATTATAAACTGTATTTGCATTTGGGCTAAACGTTAAATATATCGCCAAAGAATCGGGAGTCGGCACAACAAAAAAATCTTTTTTTGACTGTGCATTTGCAAAGTTAATTGCAATAAACAACCCGATAAACACAAATATTTTCTTCATCTTCTCTCCTTGGAGTATCTTAAAAGAATAAATTTCATTTTCTTTTTCTAATTTAATGTTTTTTCAACTTCCGCAGTTTCTGAAATCAAACCATTTCTGTTGATAGTGCGTACCTTTATTTTAATTCTATTCCCAGGTTCAAGGTTATAGAGCCGATAAGCAAAACTCGAATTTACATTAGTTCCATTACTTATCCAATCGGATAGTTCAATATAACCCAGGTAAGCTGTTGCTCGTTGTTTATAGACTTTATATTCAATTCTATCAATGCCTGTTTGTGGATCAGAAATATTACCAAAAGACATATTAATTGTTTTATTTTGTAAAATTCCTGAAATAAACAAACTAATAGTTGGTGTTACAGGAGGTGTAGTATCAAGCAATATTTCTCTCTCTCCAGAATTTGATACAAGACCTACAGAATTAGTAGATTTTACGTAAACTTTTATTCTGTCTGAAGCATTTACATTAAATCGTGAAAGATCCAAAGCCGCAGAAGTTAAAGTTGGAGATTCTGTCCAATTCTGAACCTCTGACCATTTGGTACTTCCAACAGTTTTTTTAAGAACTCTATATTCAACTTTTGATATTTCAGATTCCAAATCTCTAACATTCGAAAAGGTCATAGATAAAGTTATTCTTCCATTTATACTAAATTTATCAAGACTAACACCTGGTGTAAGCGGTTTTGTATTATCTTGATAATATGGTCCTGTGTAACAGTATCTACTCTTACGTCCTTGTTTATTTACTGCACGAACTGCAATGTAACTTTTTGTGTTTTCTGGAACTCCACGAAGTGTAAAGCTACCATTTTGCATAATATCTGAAGGATTAATACGAATTGCTAGTTCCCAAGGCAAATAATCAAATACATTATTTGGCTGAGAACTAACTGCTACTTCATAGTGATCTATTCCAGATTCAGGGTCAAGTGAATGAGTTTTAAATAATAAAACAGGTCGCGTTCCATCTGGAGAATATGCAAAAGCCACACTTGGATTTGTTGGGGCAGTATCATCAAATATTTTGAAATTATAGCGAATTGATTCACCAGAAAGTTGAGCATAATTTTTTGCTCGAATATCAACATAAAATGAGTCAACATAATTTAGTATTTCTAAACCAGGTATATTGTTTCTTAATGTTACGCTTCTTTTTGGAATTCGTCCTATTAATGATTCTACAACACCAGCATTTAACCATTCAGTTGTAACACTTGGATTATTTTTATTTGTAACTTTATATTCATAATTAAGTATATGAGATTCATCATCACTTGCATTATTCCATTCAATTGGAAATTCTGCTTCAGAAGTGTTACGAGGACCTGTATAAATTAACCTATTGAACCGATAACCATCTTTAATACTTGGTAATTCCTCAACTGTATTTATAACTGTGTAACCTGGCAATACAAATGGTGGAAAATGTTGAATTGGGTATTGTATTCTTCCAGGCTGACTTGGTGGAGTTGTGTCAACAATTAATATTTGTTTTAATCCACCACAATTTGAGGAAGAAAGTCCATCGCCATTTACCGCAGATACAATCAATTGATAAGCTGAATTGTTACTTAAGTTCACAGTATTCAAATTAACATTACTTCTGCCATTGTTTGTAGTTTGAGGTATTAAAGTAGAAATTATATTTTCAACAGCACATGGCATAAAGTATGTTGTGCCAGGGATAAATTCTGGTGTAAAGTTAAAATTTGTTCCATTAGGCGTTACATGAATAGGAGTTTGATTCATTCCACCACTAAGATTATCAGGATTTTCTACTTCAACAAATTTGTAAAGATATTCTCGAATTCCAGATTCTCCATCATACGCTTCCCAAGAGGCGCTTACAAGATTTGGATTTCCTGTGTAATATTTTTTATATCCAGTTTGTCCTTCAATATTCTGAGAAATAAATCCTTCAGGGAAATTTATATCACTATATACAATAGGAGGTGTAAGGTCCTGTTCTTCTGATATAATATCAATATTGTTAAATATTACGTTATCAGTATTACTAAAAGTTGGAGTAAAAGTAAGATTTCTTTCAATTGTGTAACCAATTGGGTTTCTTGCTTTTACATAAAAAGTTGTTGGTCCAAAACTAGTTCTGCCCATCTCTGGAAGATAATTTAGTTGTAACCAGCCAACATTTCCAATAGAGGCAAAACCTTTTAGAGGATTATATGGAGAGTGTTCTACATAATCAACCAAGTATTTATTTGGACCATCATTTCCAGTTGCTCTCCAAATAATAACTGCCTTTGCATACATTCCTTGGTCAACAGTTGATGCTTGGAAGAAAGAAATGTTAGGCAAAACCATTTTTCTTGTTATTGCTGTTTTTTGATTAACTAAATCTGTCGTACTTAAATTACGAGTTTGTCTATCATAGATAAGCAAGTTAAGAATATCCGCTTTCTTCTCGTATAAAGTAGCAAGCGAAGTATATAAATCTTGAATTTGATTTGAAAAACTTGTTTGAAATTCTCTAAGAGTATTTATTACATTTTTCTTATCGTTAACATCATTATTAACAAGATCCATACTCGATTGTTTTACAGCATTTAATCCTTCTTTTGGTAAAGTTGACCACAACATAACACCTTTTGATGTAGCTTCACCCAAAGCCCAATCCTTAAATACATCTTCACTTACTCGCGAGTGATAATCGTTCCAACTTGAAATTACTGTATTAGCTTCTGCATCACCATCATTTCCAGCTAAAGATGCTAATTTTCGAACACGATTAGCTGTAAGATCTCGCAAATATGTCCATCCACGGTTGTAAACCATATACGATTTTACACGCATTACAGTTACAATATTAGTGTTTTGGGAAGCCATTATTCCTCTGTAATTATGAGCCCAATTATACATTTTTTTATCTTGGATGAATTTATTTGTATATATATTTGAAATACTTGTCATCATCGATCCATAAGATGAAGCAAGTTTTTCTGCTCCGCCATTACCGTTTGCACCGACTAAAATTGTTTCAATCTTTTGAATATTTTGATCAAGATTTGCTATTTGCGCCATTACTTGTTCTTCAAAAGCTTCAGCACTGGCAACTGTTTCAGTAATTGCTTGTTTGTTTTGCGAATCTAATTCTGCATCTACACTAAAACTTGGTTGTGTACCAGCAACAATTCTTGTTCTTGTTTGACCATTTGCATCAATATATTCTTCAAACTGAGGTTCGCTTAACCCAGCCATATTTATTGGCATATTGCTAACTGTATCAAAGTCATTTGAAATTGTTTCAAGAGCAATCAGACTTGGGTCAACATTAGCCATAAATTCGTTGCGAACTTCGGAATATGCAGTAAGTGCACTATCAAGAGAAGATAAAGCTGTTGAATAATCATTTTGTGATGGTGCTCTTTCACCTAAATATATTTCATTTAGAACAAGATTATAGAGCTCAAATTCCCCACCAATATTTGTGAAAACAGGTATACCAGGGATGTTTGTTTCTACTTCTCTTATTGATAAAAAGAATTGCCATGCTTCTGTTCGTTCCGTTTGGGTTCCATATTTATATTTTCTTGCCCATTCTGAAAGATTTGCATAAGCTTGTGCTAATTCCTCATCGCTTAATGTAAATGATGGTGGAGGTTGATTATTAACAGCACCCTGAATTGCATCTGCTTGAGCTTGTGCCTCCTCACAGGTTCCTTGTGCTTCGTCAATCAATCTTGACATTTCCGAATCGTGTCCTTTACCACCATCAACACCGGCAGCGGATATTTTTGCCCAAACTGAAGCTGAACCACTAAAACAAAGCACAGATACTGATACACCCGCTTCACCATAAATATAGAAATTTGGTTCACCGAACAATGCACATTTTAACCAACCTTTTGCTGAAGCAATGTTTGCCCAAAGTGCTGCTTTAACATAAGCCGTTGCATAAGCACCCCAACTTACATTTTCGATATACCAAATCTGTGCTTCGAAACCTGCATCAACTTCAATTATCCAAACATCAAATCCGGCATGTGCTTCCATTCCAAGCAAGAAACCTGAAGGTCCAATGAACAAACGATTATCAACATCAAAGAAGCTAACAACTGTTGCATGTGAATTACCCATTACAGCCCATGTATCTCTTCCATAAATATAGAATGCAAGTGTTCCATTTCCATCAATCAAATGTGGCACTTTCATAAATACTTGAATATTTCCATCAAGATAGCCGTGGTCAAAATCTGCTTGCAAACTTACTGTTCCATATAATCTACCATCTTGTGAAAGGAATACTAAATCGCCATCAAGTGAAAAATAACTTGTTCCAACAAGTGAGAGTAAAACTCTACCTTGTATTATATCATCTTCAGCAAAAGCTAAAGAAGCATATAAAAAAACTGCAAAAGAGGCATTATCTGGAATTTTTATTTTGCTACTTGCACTACTATTGCCTAATCCGCAAAGTGATTTAACTAAATTTACATCTTGAGTTGTTGGATTGTAGAAGAATCCGCCTCCAACACCTGCTAACACCACAGGACCTAAAGGAATCTGTAAACCATCAACTGCGACAAAGAAACCGAAACTCCCTGTTGCAACTTTTCCAACAACAATAACTTCGTATCCGCCCATGTCAAGATTTCCAGTTGCTCCAGCTAATATTTTATAACTTCCGCCAATACTTTCATATATCAAATCCATTCTCATTGAAATTACATTTTCAATTTCTAGATTTGCATTTTCGATAAGAAGAGCAAAGCCGTTATCAGTACTATATGTTAACAATCTGTCAATTCCGCCACTCATAAATCCTGCAATATCAACGCTTCCGCCAAAACTGAAATAATTATTTACGCGAATTGTTCGATTCTCAGTCCCTACTGAATTTCCTGAAGATGTATTTGCTGTAATAATAATATCTGTTGGAGTTGAGCTAAATCCAACATTTTGAACAGTAACTGTTACAACATCAAGAATTGAAAAATTTCCACCGCTAATGGAATTACCGAAATTTTCAATACCTCCAGTTGAAGTAATTATCAAACCACCACGGTCAGTGCCACCAAAATTAAGTCCGCCTTCAACTCCCGATATTCCCAAGCTAAAGTTTCCAGTTAGTTCAAATTCAAATCCGTTCTCATTGTTTAAGTTAACTTGCTCAATATGAATTTGCAACATTTCCCAGTTAACATTTCCTAAACTTCCAGGAATAGAAACGGGACCAAATTCTGTTCTTCCTGTAAAATCAACAGTTAATCCAGGAGTTATTGTTCCAACACCGCGATTACCAATACCAATTGCGTCATCGTTAAAATAAACATCCGCAACTATTTGTATTGTGCTTTGTTGCATGTGTTCAAAATCGAGAGTTAAACTTAAATATCGAGCATCAAAATTTCCGATCCAGAACTTGTATTCCGAAGCATCTCCACCACCAAGTCCACTTCTTGTTTCATCAATCAATACAAATTCATTTCCGCTTAATCCTTCAAAAGTTCCATCTGGATTAATACTAAAATTGAAATCAAAATGATTATCATCAGCAGCTGGTTTTGGCAATTTAGCTGACCCACCAATATCCAATTTATTGTTGTTTAATCTTACTTTTGTAAGAGTTAAGAAATTATCAACAACTACTAATGGAGCTGTAATAAAATCGACATTTGGCATTGTGAAGTTACCGTGTGTGTCAATTCCCAAACCGGCAAACATAATTTCCTTATCAAAGAAAGTAAGTTTTCCTGCTAATTCAACTTTAAATACGCCATCATTGTATGAAAATGAAATTCCATGGTGATTAACTCCATTTAAATTTACATCATAAATTTGGAATCTTGATTTGAATAATTCAAATTGTAACGCATTTTCAATATTTGGCAAACTTAAATCATCAACAGAAAAATTATTTTTTGTGATTTGCATATTTCTGAAATCAAGCGAAAATTCATTTGCTTCGCCAAAACTATCAAACAATATTTGTCCGTTTAAGATAAAAGCAAAATCCGAAGTTGGACTTTCAGTAAATTCCAACTTCATTGCAGGTTGCTCACCAAATGCTGTTGGAACAAACTGGGCAATACCCAAATTTATATCTTGTCCTTCAGCAAGGTCAAGACCAAAAGAGAATTTATTTTGTGCGCTTATCCATTCAGCAGAATAGTGAATTTTGGAAGTGTCGCCATTGTCAATAAACATTTTAGGAATAAATTTACCCGAAAATTTGAATGCTTTATTCGCTCCAAAACTTGCGTTAACACCTTCTAATGTTATCAAAGCATTCTCACCAACAAGTGAGCTTGCCAAAGTTGGAATTTCATTTTCTGGATAATGGTCAAAATATTGACCTAAATTTATTGTTCCTGCTAAACCATCTTGATTTATCTCTAAATTCTCAATATCGACTGGGAAATTAGCAAGCATACTTGGTAATTCAAACTTTACTTGTGAAGTAAGTTGATAAACATTGCTCGAATTTTTTCCGTAACGAATTTGTTTAATATCAACAGGAATTCCTTTACTTCTCAAATTCAATAGTGAAGGATTATCTTCAGTTGCATCAATAGTGATTTCACCTTCAACAATTTGTCTATCAGAAGGATTTATTACAACACTGAATTGAACATTATATTCAGGAGCATTTTCACTTCCGTATTTTAGTCCAGGTATTTTTAATTTTACAGATTCCCCTGCTCGAGTAGAAATTCTTGTTCCGTTTGGAACTGATTCAGTTTGAACAAGAACCGTTTCGCCATTTTTTATTTGAAGATAAGCTATTTCTTCGCTTGGTAATGGAATTCTTTCTGGTAAAGGAATTATTCCGAAAATATCACCAAGATGCAAACCGCTATTGTCGTAAGTTGCAATTTTGTTCTCATTTCTGAAAATGTCAACTTTGCCTTCTTCGACTCCAAAAGGTGCTATTCTCATTTTGAAATCATCTGAAAAATCTGCTCGAAGTCCGTCGAAGTTAAATTCTTCACTCCAATTTATTGATGCAAGAGCTTCGCCATTTGCTGAAATTCCATTTGCATCAATTGTAACGCCGCCTTTCAAACCGACTTTAGCTGTTTGATTTTCATTTAAAATGAAATTGTAAGGAACAAGCGAATAATCAATTCTATCTTCTCCAACTTTTAGCAAAAGAGAAAGTGAATCGGCAATTGTAATAGAACCGCTTAAAACTTTAAACTGAATTGGGTCAAACATAAATTCTTGAAAATTCACAGGAAGTGTATTTCCACCTTCTAATAATATTTGACTGTTTCCGTTAATAGCGAGACCATTTTTATTGTAAACTGCACTGTTAACTATAAATCTTAAAACCGGATTTTCTTTTGGAAGATTAAGAACGAACTGCTCGTTAATTTGTACTTCGCCATCAATAAGTTCTCCGTTTATCAAATTCATTACTAACGAACCATTTGCTGTAACTGTGTCTTGTCCGCCAGTTGCAATTTTTATAGCTCCTTGCATATCGATAACTGCAGATTGTGAACTATCGTTTGCTGCAAATTCAAGCGATGACGATGTGATATTGAATTTCCCAAATCCTAAATTTATAGGACAAGTTGGTGCAAAATTTTCAATTCTTCCGCTTAAAAATCCGTTGCTTCCAAAAGTTAATTCTGTTTGTGAAATATCGTAAAGCGTTCCGTTAGAATTTTCGCAAGTTGCAAATTCTGGCATCTTCAATTGACCTTTGAAACCGAAATTAAGTCCTTGCAAACCTTCGTTGTTAAAGAAATTTGTTGTAATTCCAGTGATGTTGAAATCCAACCCATTTCCCATCGGTAAAATAAGCTCGCCTAAGCCAAAATTTATAGTAGGAAATTCACCGCTAAACATTCCTTCATTAAAATGGACATCACTAAAAGAAAGTGTTCTAATATCGCCAACAACTTTTGGTAAATCAACATTAAGGTCGAAATCAAAATTCCAATCAATTTCGCTTGATAAAGGATCGAACCAATTAAAATCTATTTGTGGGAATCTGAATCCAGTTGGATGAATTACAAATCCGCTTAAATCAAATGAAAGACTATCTGGCAAATCGCTTATCGAAATATTTGGGAAATGGAAGCCGCTACGCGTTAAACTCATTCCGTCAGCACTTGGTATTTTTATTGAAAATCCTAATTGTGGGAATGACATATCAACGTCCATTCCAAATTCAAAATTCCAAGTTCCACTTGAACCGTTTACTCCATTAGTAAAACTTAAATTTGGTAAAGAAATATTTGACATTGAAATATCAAAGTTTGGTAAAGATATTTTTGGAATTGCAACTGAATCAACTCTGCTATCGCGGAATTCAATTCCATCTGGTGTTACGCCAAGCAAAGTCCAAACGCCCCAAGTACTGCTTTCGTCAAGTTGGAAACGGATATCGGAATCGAGTGCAAAATCGTAATCTATTGTTCGTGATAATAAATCAACATTAAATTCACCCGTGATTCTATTCATAACTAAATTTAGTTTGTTGCTTTCTGGAACCATTGGAATTGTGGTTTCTAATGGGCAATCAACTGAACCAATCAGATTTCCAGCATTTGTAATTGTAAGGGAAAGTGAATCTGAACAATTTAGTTCAGTTTCAAATAACTTTGCTTTACCAACAAGTTTAAAGCCGTAATTGCCTTCTATCTCACCATAAAATATTGAATGAATTTGATATGGAATTCCAAGTTTAGAAAGGTCGAAATCATCTCTAAATTCTTCTGGAATATTTACAAATATTTGTCCGCCAGTAACTGCTTCGGAATTAGTGTTTACAGTTAAACTAAATGTAACATCAATTTGTGGAGGAAGTGGTTCATTGAATTGCAATCCCTTAAATACAAGCGGAATTGGTTTCCCTTCAAAAGTTGAAATTGTAACTTCATCGCCGTTTGGAACAACGTTAACCAAAAGACTGTCATTAGATTTTAATTGTAAATAAGCCAAATCCAATGTAGGTAAAGGTAGCTTTTCTGGAATTATATAATTCAAGAAGAAATTAATATCTGGAACAAATCCACTTTCATCCCAATAAGCTAATCTATTTCCATTTGAGAAAAATTCAATCATCCCGTTTTTAACAGAAAAATCTTGCATATTAAACGCAAAATCACTTGAGAATTTAACACCAATTCCAGAATAGTTTTTTCCATTAAAATTGATTTCGGCAGTTCCATCTCCAATAACTTTTATTCCATCTTTGCTGATAGAAATTTGGTCAGGTAATGACAACATTAATCCTGCTTCGCCATTTAGCTTTGTCCCAAATGGCTCTGTTGTTATCACAAAATTATTGTCTTCAATTCCAGTTAGTTTTAAGTTGAAACCGCTGTCAAAAAAGATTGACCCGCTTTCAATTTTAAGGTCGCTCAAGTTTATTTGGAATTGGTCAAAAGTAACTCCAAACTCTGTGGAACCAAACACAACAGAATTTCTTCCATCGATTTCTAATATTCTATTGTTGATATTAGCTGAGTTTATCATAAAACTTAAAAGTGGATTTTCGCCACCAATATTCCAACGGAATTTATCGTTAATTGAGCCATTGAGGTAAATCAAATCGTTGTTCATTATATCATATTTTGCACTTAAATTGCCAATTGGGTCTGTTTCCATTGCATTACTAAATTTTATTCCAGCATTTCCTTCAAGAATAATTTTTTGATTTTCTTCGTTTGTAAACTGCAGTTTACTATTAGAAAAAAAGAGTGAAACCATTCCAAATTTTATTGGGCATTCGGGAACAATATTTGTAATTTCACCGCTTAATTTTCCGTCTCCGCTTACTGTAATTCCATTATTTATCGAAATAACAGTTTCCTCGCCATCTTCACAACCGAAAGCTGGAGGCAAAACTAAATCGCCTTTTAATTTGATATTTGGGAGAAACGAAAAATTAACACCATCAAAATCTGAACCTAATGAACCTGATATTTCATTTACATTGAATTTAAAATTATCAAGCATTGAAAGTGTTAGAGGATTCGTAAAATTAATTGTAGGAATTTCAAAATTAAATTTCCCACCAGTGATATTAGGCGAAATATTAATTCCATCTCCAAAGAATTCAGCAGCACTTCCTTCAGGGAAATTAGGAAAAGTTAAATATGAATCAAAATCGAATGAAAAATTAGCAATTGAGCCAGGCGTCCAAGTGGATAAATCAAAAGTAAAAGGCTGCATTCTCAAACCGTAAATTTCCAAAGCAAATCCTGCAAAATCGATATTTGGAATTGAGAAATTGTCAAAATCTATCTGAGGGAATTTCAATCCTGTTGGAGTAAATGTAACTCCATGTATGGTTGGGAAATCCATCTCGCTAAAATTTGGTAAGTTAAACTTCGCATCTAATGAAAAATCAAAATCCCATTCGCTGTTTGCATAAGAAAGAGCATTTAAGTTCATTCTCTCCATTTTGAATTTTAGCCAACCAAGATCAATATAGTTATTTTCAAAATCTTCACTTGGATAAAATGAAATTACTTTCATTGAATTTGGTGATAATAATAATTCTAAATCTGCACCAAATGAATTATCTGGATTAGCGTTAAATTCTATTTTACTATCAGTTAAAACATTGAAATTATATTTCTGTGTGTAAATATTTCCGCTCACACTTCCTTGATAACTATTAATTACTAATTTCAAAAAATCCGATGTAGAAGAAAGTGAAACTTCGAAAGGAATTTCAGAAGAAAAATTAAATGCAAAATCTCCATTTGACGACATTGTAAATTCATCGCTCATTGCCATTGGCATGCCATCAAAAAATGAAAATGAACCCGTAAAATCAATTTCAAGACTTGGGAATTTCAACTGTGCAGAACTAATATTATATCGAACTATTTCACTTCCAAAAGAAAGAAGAGAAATTCCATCTTGAGCTGTTGCCATAAGCTCGCCACTTAATACACCATGTTCGTAAAGAAGATTTCCGCTCAAAGGAATTTCGGTTTGATCACCAATATTAAAAACACCATTAATCATAAATTGATAAGGAATTTGCAAATCAAAACTACGCGGATTAAAATACGTTCCAGTAATGCTTGAAGGGAAAATATCATCAACAAGATCACCGTTAATATTACCACCAAGCAAAATCGGGTTATCATCTCCAAATTGCTGAACCATCAAGTTCTGAACACTTACTTCAAGTTGAACCTTGCTTTCATCTGATTTTATAAATAGTAAAGTTGCAATTCCATTAAGTGTATAAAATGCTTCATTCTTAACAACTGAGAGCTGATTTATATCAATTAAATAAGCTACATTTTCAATTACCTCGAGCGTGTCAATGTTTAATTCCGAATTTTTGTTTCCGTAAGTAAAAGAAAAAATATCGGAATAACCGTTATTAGTTGAAAGAGGCATTCCTTCATCGTTTACAGCCTGAACTTGCCATGCATAACTTGCATTTTCTTCAAGTTGATAATCATCTAATTTATATGAATATAAATTTGAATTTACTATTTCTGTTTCTAGAATTGGAATGTTGGATTGTATTGCTCTATATTTTGTTTGCCCTTCTAGTATTTGAACTAATTTAAAATTATAATAAACATCTACATCATGTGGAATATTTATCGGATTCCACATAAATGTTGGTTGTCCCAAATCGATTGCTCCTTCATCTTCAGGAAAAATTAATTCTGGTGGATTTGGAATTGAAATCTCAAAATCAACACATGTTTCTGTAAGTAATTCACCGTTAACTGCTCTTGTTTTTACACACAATGAGTAATTTGATTCGGGGAGCATTCCAGTTTGTAATACGAGCTTTTCTAAATCAGGATTTATAGTTGTGCTTTGCTAGTCAGATATATCATTAAAAGTAAGTACTTCTGAAACTGGTCCTGATAAATATTCACGGTTATCCGTTCTTCCTTTAATTGCCTCGCCATAACCATCAATTGTCATAATTACTTCAAAATAGAATTGCACTGGTGCAGTTCCAAAATAATTGATATTTAAGCTACCAATGTTAGGATTTCTTTCCCAATCGCTAAAATAAGGAGAAGGGTAATTTGGAAATGAAATAAATGAACTCCAATTTGAACTCTGAGAAAACAAAGAGCTAAAAGTTAGTAATAATAAAAATAGTGCTTTTTTCATTTTACTTATGCCTTCATCTTTAATTAAATGTCTTACTTTATTATTCATTCTAAAACCATAAAATATTTCAAGGATTTTACTTATTGTAATTCTTACTATTAAGTTATAGTTTTCTGGTTAGAGATTCAATCCGATAAAGATGATATATGGTATTAATGTGATTTTGGACACAACTAATAACCTTAATATGCCAAAATTGTATATCTTTTTCCTTTAGTGCCTCACTGATAGAATAGCTAAAAATTTTATATATAAACTATTATATGTAAATAGTACAAATAACTTGTTATTTACAAAATATACTTTTGTTAATCTGTAAAAGTCAAGTTTATTCAAAAAATTACGGAAAAAATCACGTTCAGAAAACGATTGAATTTCAGAATTTTTTTCTGAATCTGAAACTATAACTAATTTCCTTAAAATATTTTTCATATTCAGCATAAGTTGTTGTTTTTGCTGTACTTAAAACGACATAGCTATTTCCCCCTTTATGAAAAATATAAGCCAAGTTTTTTGTTTCATTTCCTTGTTCAAACACAAACCAAATAGTTTCCAAATTGTTCACTTTAGTATTTCCCTTCTCAATTAGTTTATATGCTTTCACTTTGGTGGGAATTTCCTTTTGAAATTTCTGATAAATTTCCTCAAGTGTCAGTTTTTCATCTATCTTTTCTGAAAAAACTATTACATTTTCCTGGAAACTATCTTTTTCACTTATTTTAGGGCTAACTATCATTACATTCATTTTCTTCACTGATGGAATTGTCATCCAATCATTGGGATATTTCAACGAATAACTTGAGTCTGAAGGGAAAACTTCCTTATGATTTTGTGCTAATAATTGAAGTGAGAAAGTTGTTAAGAATATAATAATAAAGAGTTTAAGTCTATTTGTTTTCATAATTTTCCTAATAATTTATGTGTGGTTTTAGCCAATATTCAACTTGTTCAACCGATATTTCTTTCCTTTTAGCGTAATCTTCAACTTGGTCTTTACTTATTTTCCCAATTGAGAAATATTTACTTTCGGGATGCGAAAATATTAGTCCACAAACCGAAGCAGTAGGCAACATGGCATACGATTCTGTTAACGTAATTCCACATTTTTCTTCTGCGTTTAGTAAATCAAAGATTATTTGCTTTTCAGTATGATCTGGCTGTGCTGGATAACCTGGCGCAGGTCGAATTCCAATATATTTTTCTGCAATTAGATTTTCAATATTAATCTCTTCATTCGAAAAACCCCAAATATTTGTTCGAATTTTCCAATGAACAAATTCTGCAAATGCTTCTGCTAATCTATCGGCAATGCTTTGTATCAAAATTGAGTTGTATTCATCATTTCTGGCTCTGAATTCTTCAATTTTATGCTGAATTCCAATTCCTGCGGAAACTGCAAACATTCCGATATAATCTGTTTGATTACTTTCTTTTGGAAGAATAAAATCAGATAAAGAAAGATTGATATTTTTATTATTTTTTCTTTGATCTCGCAAAAAATGCAATTTTGATAAATACTTTTTGCCATCAGAACTATAAATTTCAATATCATCTCCAATTGAATTAGCTGGAAAAATTCCCGCTATTCCATTCATTTTTAGCCATTTTTCAGATTCAATTTGTGCAAGCATTTTCTGAGCATCATCAAACAGTTTTTGGGCTTCGTTTCCATATTTTTTTTCTGTAAGAATTGCAGGATATTTCCCTTTCATTTCCCAAGTATGGAAAAAAGGTGACCAATCTATGAATTTTTGGATAGTTGCTATACTTTCATCAAGAAATTCAAAAATGCCAATTTGCTTGGGTTGAAATGGTGGATTGGTATTCCAATTTATTTTAAAATTATTATTTCTTGCTTCAACAAGAGAAATGTAATTTTTATCCTCCCCTTTTTCATGAATTCTTCGAATTTTGGCATATTCTTCTTTCTTTTTTCTACGAAATTCATCTTTTGCCGATAAAATTTTACTAACTACTGAAACTGACTGAGAGGCATCTAAAACGTGTGTTGTAATTCCACTATATTCTGGGTCAATTTTAACTGCAGTATGAATTGTGGAAGTTGTGGCTCCGCCAATCAACAAAGGCAAATCCAAACCCAATCTTTCCATTTCTTTTGCAATATGTACCATTTCGTGCAAAGATGGCGTAATTAGACCACTTAATCCAATTGCATCAACACCTTCATCAATTGCAGTTGAAAGTATTTTTTCGTTTGGGACCATTACTCCTAAATCAACTATTTCATAATTATTACAACTTAAAACGACTGCAACAATATTTTTTCCAATGTCGTGAACATCGCCTTTTACTGTTGCAAGAAGAATTTTACCAGAAGATTGTGCAACATTTCCGCTAAGTTTTCTTTCTTTTTCGATATGTGGAATTAGAAATGAAACTGCGGTTTTCATAACTCTTGCACTTTTTACTACTTGTGGAAGAAACATTTTTCCTTGACCAAAAAAATCACCAACTATATTCATTCCGTTCATCAACGGACCTTCAATAACTGACAAAGAATCTTTCAATTTTATTCTGGCTTCATCAACATCGGCTTCTATAAAATCAGTAATTCCGTTAATTATGCTATGTTCAAGTCTTTTTTCAACTGATTCCTTTCGCCAATCTTGATTTATTTTATCTTTTTTAACATCACTTTTAAGATTTTCAACCATTTCAAGCAATTTTTCAGTTGCATTGTTTGTTCTATTTAGAACAAGATTTTCAACTGCTAATAATATTTCTGATGGAATTTCATCATAAACTATTAATTGACTTGGATTTACAATTCCCATATCTAAACCAGCTTTTATTGCATGAAATAGAAAAACCGCGTGAATAGCTTCTCTAACAAAAGTATTTCCTCTAAATGAAAATGAAACGTTACTAATTCCCCCAGAAGTTTTCACATTTGGAAAAGTTTGCTTTATCCATCGGACAGATTCAATAAAATCAACAGCATAATTATTATGTGCTTCAATTCCAGTTGCAATTGCAAAAACATTCGAGTCAAATATTATATCTTCTTCTGGAAAATCTACTTTTTCTCTCAACAATTTATATGCACGAGTAAATATCTCTTTTTTGCGAATTAAATTATCAGCTTGTCCATTTTCATCAAATGCCATTATAATTGCGGCAAAACCATATTTTTTGATTTTTTTTGCTTGCTCTAAAAAATTTTTTTCGCCTTCTTTCAAACTAATTGAATTTACTATTCCCTTTCCCTGAATTACTTGCATCGCATTTTCTATTATTTCCCAATTGCTTGAATCTATCATTATTGGAACTTTTGAAATATTTGGTTCAGTTGCAACATAATTTAGGAATTTTCGCATTGCAAAAACTCCGTCAATCATTGCATCATCCATATTTACATCAATAATTTGAGCTCCACCTTCTACTTGTTCTTTTGCGACAGAAAGTGCTTCTTCAAATTTCCCATCTTTTATCAGATTTTTAAATTTTGCTGAACCTGCAACATTCGTTCTTTCTCCAATATTTACAAAATTTATGTTTTCTCGAAAATTTAGTGGTTCAAGACCGCTTAATTGAAGTTCCTTTTTCTTTTTCGGCAATTTTCTTGGTTTTAGATTTTTGGAATGTTCAGCAAAAACTTTTATGTGGTCTGGAGTTGTACCGCAACAACCTCCAAGAATATTTATCCAACCTTCTTCAGCATATTTATCAAGAACTTCAATCATCAATTCTGGAGTTTCATCATAATTTCCAAAAGCATTTGGCAAACCAGCGTTTGGATAAAGACTTATATAAACATCTGCTTTTTCTGATAATTCCGAAATAAACGGACGCATTTGTTTTGGACCTAAAGCACAATTTAGTCCAATACTTAATAAATTTCGCGTGTGCTTTACTGAAATCCAAAATGCTTCGGTTGTTTGCCCAGAAAGAGTTCTTCCACTTAAATCAACAATCGTTCCTGAAATCATTATTGGAATATCTCTCCCAATTTCTTCGCTCAACAAATCAATTGCAAATAATGCAGCTTTTGCGTTTAATGTGTCAAAAATTGTTTCTACGAGTAAAATATCTGCTCCGCCATCAATCAAACCTTTTGCTTGTTCTTTGTAGCTTTCAACAAATTGATTAAAAGTATATTCTCTAAAACTTGGGTCAGTTACATTTGGCGACATTGATAAAGTTTTGTTTGTTGGGCCTAAAGCACCAGCAACAAAACGAGGTTTTTGTGGATTTTGATTTGTAAATTCCACTGCTAATTCTTTTGCAATTTTAGCAGATTCGTAATTTATTCGATATGATAAATTTTCTAAACCGTAATCTTTTTGCGAAATTGAAGTTCCATTAAAAGTGTTCGTTTCAATAATATCAGCTCCAACTTCAAGATATTGTTTGTGTATTTCTTTAATTATTTCGGGCTTTGTAATTGAAAGAATATCGTTATTCCCTTTCAAATTGTGACTATGATTTGCAAATTCATTCCCTCTATAATCATTTTCTGATAATAGATATCTTTGAATCATTGTTCCCATTGCACCATCAAGAACCAATATTCTTTCATTAAGTAATTTTTTTATTGTATTTATCATCTGAATTTTCACAATTTTTTTACGATAATTGAATGTTAAAATAATAATTTAATTCATATTTAATGGAGAAATGATGATTGTTGTTACTGGCGGAGCAGGATTTATAGGGAGTGTTTTAGTTTGGAAATTAAACACATTAGGATATGATAACATCGTAATTGTTGATGAACTTGGGACAAAAGAGAAATGGAAAAACATACGCGGATTAAAATTTTATGATTTTATTGACAAAACAAAATTCATTGAACTTCTTTTAGACGAAAAAATTCCATTCATAATTGAAACACTTTTTCATTTTGGGGCTTGTTCTTCAACTACCGAAACAAATGCAGATTTTCTGATTGATAACAATTATAAGTACTCAACTGAACTTGTAAAATACTCAATTCCACGTGGTGCACGATTCATTTACGCATCGTCGGCAGCAACTTACGGAAATGGTGAAAATGGCTACGATGATAATATTGACGAACTCGATAAACTTCGTCCGATGAATATGTACGGCTATTCAAAATTCCTTTTTGATAGATGGATTAAAAATGAATCTCTATTCAATAAAGTAGTTGGGATGAAGTTCTTTAATGTTTATGGTCCAAATGAATTTCATAAAGAAGAAATGCAAAGTGTTGTAACTAAAGCATATAAGCAAATTTTAGAAAATGGAGAGGTAAAATTATTTAAATCTTACAAAAATGAATATGCTGATGGCGAACAACTTCGAGATTTTATTTATGTAAAAGATGTGGTAGATGTTTCAATATTTTTTATGGAAAATGTAGATAAAAATGGTCTTTTTAATGTTGGAACGGGCAAAGCAAGAAGTTGGAACGATTTGGTTTCTGCTGTTTTTTTGAATATGAAAAGAGAAAAAAACATTAAATACATAGAAATGCCTGAAATTCTTAAAAACAAGTATCAATATCATACTGAAGCAAACATAAGTAAATTGCGAAGTGTTGGTTTTTCGCAAGAATTTACTTCACTTGAAGATGGAATTGAAGATTATGTAAAAAATTATCTTCTTAAAAATGGGTTTATTGCGTAATGAACATTCTTGCAACACTTTGTTATATCAGGAAAAATGGTAAAACTTTGATGATTTACAGAAATAAAAAGGAAAATGATTACCACGAAGGAAAATGGAACGGTGTTGGGGGCAAATTTGAAATTGGTGAAAATCCTGAAGAATGTGCCACTCGAGAAGTAAAAGAAGAAACTGGACTTTCAGTAAAATCACTGAAAATGAAAGGTTTTATTTCATTCCCAAATTTTGATGGGAAAAACGATTGGCACGTTTTCCTTTTTATCATTGATGATTTTGAAGGTGAAATTATTGATTCTAATGAAGGAGAGTTACATTGGATTAACGATGAAGATATTACTAATCTAAATTTGTGGGATGGTGATAAAATATTTATTCCGTGGTTAGAACAAGAAAAATTCTTTAGTGCCAAATTCATTTACGAAGGTAAATCATATAAAAGTCATGAAGTAACATTTTATTAATATTTCCACCTAATTTGCTGTTTTAGGTGGAAATATTCTTGTTTATCTACAAATATTTTCCAGTTATGCTTTTAGTGTTTGACTTAATTTCATCTGGCGTTCCTTCGGCTATTATATATCCACCATTTTCACCGCCTTCTGGTCCTAAATCAATAATATAATCTGCCGTTTTTATCACATCAACATTATGTTCAATAATAAGAACAGTGTTTCCTTTATCTACAATTTTATTTAGAGCTTGCAAAAGTATTTTCACATCTTCAAAATGCAAACCTGTAGTTGGTTCATCAAGAACATATAATGTATTTCCTGTAGCAACTTTGCTTAATTCTGTTGCCAACTTCACTCTTTGAGCTTCCCCGCCAGAAAGTGTAACTGCTTGCTGTCCGAGTGTAATATAACCCAAACCAACATCGTCCAAAGCACGTATTTTTCTACTTATTCGCGGGAAATCTTCAAAAAACTTAAGTGCTTCTTCAACAGTCATTCCTAAAACATCTGCTATAGATTTGCCTTTGTATAAAATCTGAAGCGTTTCTTTATTGTACCTTTTTCCTTTGCAAGTCTCACATTTTACATAAATATTCGGCAAAAAGTTCATTTCGATTTTCTTCAAACCGTCTCCTTCACAATCTTCACATCTGCCGCCTGGAACATTGAAGCTAAATCTTCCTGGTTTGTAACCTCTTATTTTTGAATCTGGTAAATCTGTAAATAATTCTCTGATAATTGTAAAGAGTCCCGTATAAGTTGCTGGATTTGAACGCGGAGTTCTGCCAATTGGAGATTGATCTATTTCTATGATTTTATCGATATTTTCTGTCCCACGAATTTCTTTAAATGGCAAAGGAACAACTTTTGATTTATAGAATTTTTTCATCAGGATTCTTACGAGTGTTTCATTAATCAGACTTGATTTTCCTGAACCACTCAAGCCCGAAACAACGATTAATTTCCCAAGTGGAAGTTTCAAATTCACATTTTTGAGATTATTTCCACTCGCACCAATTAATTCAATGAATTTCCCATTTCCATCTCTAATTTTTGGTTGCGATTCAATTTGAATAATATTTTTCAGATACTTAATAGTGAGCGATTTTTCATATTCAGGATTTGAAAGTAAATTATTTTTTGTATCAGCAACACAAACTTTTCCGCCATGTTCCCCAGCCCCAGGTCCCAAATCGACAACATAATCGGCTTCTTCTATTGTTTCGCGGTCATGTTCAACAACAATAATTGTATTTCCTAAATCGCGTAAATGTTTAAGAGAATTTATCAGGCGAATATTATCGCTCTGATGCAAACCGATACTCGGCTCATCAAGTACATACAAAACCCCAGCAAGTTGCGACCCAATTTGCGATGCTAATCGAATTCTCTGTGATTCGCCACCAGAAAGAGTTCTCGCAGAACGACTTAGCGACAAATAATCTAACCCAACATTCGAAAGAAATTCTATTCGTTTTCTAATTTCTTTTAAAATTGGTTCAGCAATGATTTCATTTCTTCCTCGAAAAGTTAGTTCATCAAAAAATATTTTTGCTTCGCTAATTGGTTTATTTGTTATTTCTGAAATACTTAAACCTTCAATTTTTACTGCAAGCGATTCTTTTTTCAAACGACCGCCATTGCAAACGGGACAAGTTGTTGTTGTCATAAAAGATTCAGCCCATTCTCTAATTTGATTTGATGAAGTATTTTCGAAATATTGTCTTACAAAATTGATAATTCCTTTGTACTTGTGGTCATATACAATTTCATCCCCTTTTGATAGTTTATATTTTATCTTAATAATATCATCTGTTCCATAAAGCAAAATTTTCTTTTGTTCATCTGTAAAATTTTTCAGTTTTGTATCAAAAGTAAAACCATATTTCTGTGAAATACTCTCTATTTGATTGAAAAACCATGTTGGACGTGGTTTACCGATAGCTTCAATGCCACCTTCATTTATCGATAAATTCCAATCTGGAATAATTAAATCAAGTGAAATTTCTTTTTTTTCTCCCAAACCTTCGCATTCGGAACAAGCACCGTAAGGCGAATTGAATGAGAATGAATTGGGTGCAAGTTCTGGATAACTAATTCCACAATAATTACAAGTTAAATGTCTGCTAAATAGCTTATCTGAATTTTCGTTATTTATTATAATTGTTCCACTACCATAATTCAAAGCAATTTCAACTGAATCCCGTATTCTTCTTTCAGATTTTTCGCTTACTGTTAGTCTATCTACAACAATTTCAATGTTATGAATTTTGTATCTCTCAACTTGAAAATTCTCTCTAATTTCGTAAACTTCGCCATCTACTCGAACTCTTAAAAATCCATCTCTAAAAATTTCTTGAAATAATTCTTTATAATGGCCTTTTCTTCCTTTGATGATTGGAGCTAAAATCAGAATTTTTTTCCCAGCAAATTCTGAAATAATTGTTTCTATCATTTTTTCTGGATTTTGCTTTTCAACTTTTCTTCCACATTGATAACAATATGTTTCCCCAACTCGAGCATATAATAATCTTAAAAAATCATAAATTTCAGTTACAGTTCCAACTGTTGAACGCGGATTTCCAGCAGTTGTTTTCTGTTCAATTGAAATTGCAGGACTTAAACCTTGGATTAAATCGACATCTGGTTTTTCGAGCATTCCGAGGAATTGTCGTGCATAAGCCGAAAGCGATTCTATATATCTTCGCTGACCCTCGGCATAAATTGTATCAAAAGCGAGTGATGATTTTCCCGAACCCGAAAGTCCAGTAATTACTGAAAAAGAATTTCTTGGGATTCGCAAATCAATATTTTTAAGATTATGCTCGCGCGCTCCTTTGATAATTATGTATTTATCTTCCATAAATCTCGTTTCTCAAAATCATACCATTTCCTTTCCATTTAGAAGGGAAAAATCAACATCACAATTCCTAATCAAGTCAAAAATCAAAAGATTATCTATCAAAGATATTTTTTCATAAAAATTGAAATACTTGAATAAGCTTTTTCAAGTTGAATTTCTGTTGGTAAAAATACAACTCTAAAATGCTTTGTGTTCGGCTTCTGACCGAAACCATCGCCAGGGACAACCACAACTCCCGTTTCTTTTATCAAATTGATGACAAATTCTGTATCTGATTTCTCAATTTCAATTTTTGGGAAAGCATAAAATGCTCCTTTCGGTTGAACACAACTAATTCCATCTATTGCATTTAGCATTTCGACTGTTAATTTTCTTCTTCGCTCAAGTTTAGCCATAATTTCAATTAGATGTTCATTTTTACTGTCTAAAGCTGCGGGAATAGCATATTGCATTGGATGAGAAGCGGATAATCTTGCACGCAACATCTTATTTATTGCTTCAATATAATCAGAAAGAATTCCAATATTTCCGCTGATAATTCCCCAACCGACTCGCCAACCAGGGACTACATAGTTTTTCGAAAGACCACCAAAAGTAATAATTGGAGCTTCAGAATCGAGTGAAGCAATAGAAATATGTTTTTCGCCATCAAAAAGCAATTTATCGTAAATTTCATCAGCAAAAATCACAAGATTGTGCTTTTTTGCAATATTTATCAACTCAAGTAAAGTTTCTTTAGAAAAGTTTGAACCTGTTGGATTATTTGGATTTATGATAATTATTGCTTTTGTTTTTTCATTTATTTTTGATTTTATATCTTCAATATCTGGTTGCCAGCCGTTTTTTTCGTCAAGAAAATAAGGATTTTCAATTGCTTGTAATTTACTTGCAACGGCTGTGTAAAGTGGGTATCCTGGTGTTGGAGTTAAAACATTGTCGCCTTCATTAACTAAGGCAGTTAGAGCAAGTTCAATTGCTTCACTGGCACCGGTTGTAACAAAAATATCGTGAATATTAGTAATTCCCTTTCGTGTTGCTTCCCGTTTGATTGATTCGCGTGCGATTTCAATTCCTGATGATGGTGCATATCCATTTTTATTAATCATCATCGCTTTGTAAGTTTCTTCAATCATTTGTTTTGGCGGAGCAAAATCAAATAAATTTGGATCTCCAATATTTAAATAAAGCATCTCTTTACCAGATTTTGCAACTTCTTGAGCAATTAAAACAATATCTCTTACAGCATATTTAATATTTTCAGTTCTTTTAGCTGGTGAAATTTTGACCATTTTTATTTCCTATTTAATTAATCTTTCTATTGAAAAATAAGAAAATTCTTTGTAACTACTTAAGCATAATCATCCTGTGTCTTTGTTTAAAACATTTCAAAATTTCTTATTTGTAGAAATAAACCCCGCTCGGTAAAACTTTCATCGAATTCGTTCTGATAATTCTTGGCAAAATAATTGTCCATAATAATTCTTTATTCTTTTCACAAAAAGATTTTAAATAGTTGACTGATATTTAGAATTGGATGAATTGGTTTAATCTACAATAAAAAAAATGGCAAATTGTGTTATTTTGAGTTTATTTCTAAAAAATTATATGAAAATTAACACAATTAAATCAGCCGTCGAATCTCGAAAAAAGGAAAAAAGTTCACTTTTCATTGGAAAAGCATTTCCAATAAAATCTCAAATTGAGATTGAACAAATATTTCAAAAGCTAAAAAATGAGTTTTATGATGCAAATCATATTTGTTATGCATGGAAACTTCATCCTAATTTTGAAAAATATTCTGATGATGGTGAACCGAATGGAACTGCTGGTGTTCGTTTACTTAATGCAATAAATCATTTTCAATTGCAAAATACATTATTAGTCTCAATTAGATACTTTGGAGGAATTAAACTTGGAGTTGGTCTTTTAGGGAAAACATATTATCAAAATGGAATAGAAACATTACAATTTTGTGAAATCGTAGAAGAAATTGAATATGGAAAATTAATCATTAGTTACAATTATGAACAATCAAAAACTATTCATCATTTTTTGGAAAAATTTAATGCTAAAATTATAAAAAACGAATATTTAAACAACCCAATTATCCATGCGTTAATTGCAATTGAAGTAATTCATCAATTTGAATCTGAATTAAAATTAGCGTTAAATAATAATATCAATATAATTTCGGACAAATCAACTTTTTTCCTATCTAAAACTTGACAAAAAAATCTTATTTAATTATCTTGATAATAGACAAACGTATCTTTTTTATAAATTCTTGAGGTAATATGATTTACACAAAGACTGGTGAATACGCGATAAGAGCAATATTATACTTGGCAAGAGCTCCAAAAGACTTACTTGTAATGTCATCAGACATTGCGAAAACAGAAGATATTCCTTCGCACTATTTAGCTAAAATTTTACAAAGAATGGCAAAATTTGGTTTTGTTGATTCATTTAAAGGTCGCGGTGGTGGTTTTAGAATAACAAAATTAGCATTAAATAGTACAATACTTGAAGTTGTTGAAAGAATTGAAGGTCCCGTAATAACTTTGACTTGCATAACAGGATTAAAAGAGTGCTCTGATGAAAATCCTTGTCCGTTACACGAAGAATGGAATGATTTGAGGAATAAAATCTTCAATCTGATTTCAAGCAAAAATGTTCAGCAAGTTGCTCAAGAATATAACGATATGCTAAAAAAAAATGAAGAGATGATTGCTAACTTCACACATGAAAGCAACGGATAAAAAACTTAGTTTTAAAAAAAAGCCCGATAAACGGGCTTTTTTTGTTTAAAATTCCATTAAATTAAACTTAACCTTGCATATTTTGCAACCATTTTCTTTTTTCCATGGTCTTCAAAATGAATAGTAATTTTAGCTTCTTCACCATTTCCTTCTATTGCAAGAATTTTTCCACTACCAAAAACTTCGTGTGATACTCTACTTCCGACTCTATAAGTTCTTCTATCAAGTCCAAGTTCATCTAAATCGTCGTTGTATAAATCATCATAAAATGATTTTCTTTTTCTGCCGGAACGAACCTCTGTCGGATCTTTTTCATTAAACACAGTTGCAGGATCAACTTCGTTAATAAATCTACTACGATCCTGGTAAGCTACTTCGCCAAATCTGTAACGTGAACGTGCGTGAGTTAAATATAATTTTTCTTTAGCCCGAGTACATGCAACATAAAACAACCGTCTTTCTTCCTCAATGTCAGCATCTGTATCATATTTAGAACTGATTGGAAATAAATCTTCCTCCAAACCGATTATGAAACAAACATCAAATTCAAGCCCTTTTGCATTGTGTACTGTCATTAATGTAATATGTTGAGTGCTATTGTTTAGTTCATCAACACTTGCCATTAAAGAAACTTCAGCAAGATAATCATCAATTGTAGCATTTTTATTTTTTTGAGAGAATTCATGAATTGCATTTAGAAGTTCTTGGATGTTCATATTTTTTTGCATCGAATCTTTTGTATTTTCTTCTTTAAATGTTTTAATAATTCCCAATTCATCAACCAAAGCTGAAGTTAATTCATAAAGCGAAAGTTTATCCTTCAATTGTACGTATTTATCAAGCAATAACTTGAATTGCTTAACATTTTTTTGAATTCTTTCTTTTACTTCAATTACTTCAAAAATACGTGCCATTGTCTTGAAAAAAGTAATATCTAATCTACGAGAAAAAGCGAGCATTTTTTCAATAGATGTGTTTCCAATGCCTCTTTGTGGAAAATTCATTATCCTTAATAAACTTTCTTCATCACTCTGATTAGCCAAAACTCGAAGATAAGCAACAATATCTTTTACTTCTTTTCTGCGATAAAATTCTACACCACCAATTATTTGATATGGCAATTTTTCGCGACGTAGTGCATCTTCTAATGCTCGCGATTGAGCATTTGTTCTGTAAAGAATGGCAATGTCGTTTAGTGAAATTTTACGTTTTTGTATTTCTTTTTTGATTTGCATAGAAATCTGATAAGCTTCGTCTTTTTCATCAGAACAACGAATTATTGATATTTTTTCACCTTCTTTATTTTCAGTCCAAAGATTTTTTTTAAGCTGATTTTTATTATTAGAAATAACTGAATTAGCTCCATTCAAAATATTTTTTGTTGAACGATAATTTTGTTCCAATTTATAAATTTGAACTTTTTGAAAATCCTTTTCAAAACTTAAAATATTTGATATATCTGCTCCACGCCAACCGTAAATACTTTGAGCATCATCACCAACAACACATACTTTTGTTTTGTTAAAACTTAATTCCTTAATCAAATTATATTGTGCTTTATTAGTGTCTTGATATTCATCAACCAAAATATATTTAAAGCGATTTCTATAATTTGCTAGGATTTTTGGTTCATTTTTGAATAATACTAACGGTTTTATTAATAAATCATCAAAATCCATTGCATTATTTTCTTTTAATCTACTATCATATAATTCATAAATTTTTACAAAATGTTGGTCAGCTAATGTTACAACAAAATTTTGACGATAGTTTTCAACAGTTATAAGATGATTTTTTTGATTACTAATTTTATGTTGAATTCGTGATGGAATATATAAATCCTGTGAAATCTCTAGTTCTTGTATAACATGCTGTACAAGTTGTACTGAATCTTCTCTATCGTAAATCGAAAAATTTCTTGAATAACCAATTTTATCAGCGTGATCTCTTAAAATTTTAGCAAAAACAGAATGAAAAGTCCCCATCCAGATTTCGTCAGCCTTTTTTCCAACAAGTTTTTTAATTCTTTCTTTCATTTCTTGAGCGGCTTTATTAGTGAAAGTTAAAGCCAAAATTGAAGATGGCTCATAGCCATTTTCAATTAAATAAGCAATTTTGTGTGTAAGAACTTTTGTCTTTCCTGACCCAGCACCAGCAACTATCATTTGGGAAGATTTTATACATTCTACTGCTTCTCTCTGCACAGGATTCAACGATTCTAAGATTTTCATAATAAACCATTTTTTTTGAAGTGCAAATATAAGGAAACGATAAAATTTAACCAAAAAATGAGAACTAAATAGTGTGCTCCAATTTTTTCAAGATTTCTCCTAAAATATAAATACTTCCTATAACTACTAAGCACGAACTCTTTTCAGAAAATTCACGAATAAATTTTGCTGGGTTTTCAAGAGCTTGTCCTCTGATTCTTAGGGTACTCCCAATTTGCATTAATTCAGATATTTTTAATGCCCTTTCATAATTTATTGAAGTAAAATAAAATTTGTCAAATATTTCATTTAATTTTTCTAATATTTGCATAACCGCTTTATCTCTCATCCCACCGAATATTACTACTTTTTTTTTGCATGCTAAATTCATTTTTTTGAATGAATCTAAAAACACTTCAATGCCTTCAATGTTGTGTGCTGAGTCAAAAATAACTAATGGACTATTTGAATATATTTCAAATCTTCCTCGTAACTTACTATTTTTTCTAACTTTATCAATTCCATTTAAAGTTTTATCTATCCTTAATTTTTCACTTAAAACAACATTTGCAACTAACACTGCTAATGAAACATTTCTTAGTTGATAATTGCCGAGAAGCTCAGTTTTGTAAATATTAAGTAATTTATTATTAATTCTAATTGTTACGTGCTCCGGTAATTGTGAAACATAATCTTCTACTTTATAAAACTTTGAGTGTGTTAATTTTGATTTTTCATTGATAACTTTTTTTGCTTTTTCTGATAAATACCCAACAAATACATTTGAGTTATCATGAATAATTCCCGCTTTCTCATTAGCAATTTCTTCAATTGAATTCCCTAATATATTAGTATGCTCTAAACTAATTGTCGTTATAACAACATATTTGGAATTTATAACATTTGTTGCATCTAATCTGCCCCCAAGTCCAGTTTCTATAACAGCAAAATCTACATTATTTTCATAAAAATACTGAAATGCCATCGCTGTTCCAATTTCAAAAAAAGTTATCTGATGTTCATCTATATAATTACTGAATTTATTGACAAAATCTGTAACAAATTCTTTTGAAATATTATTCCCATTTATTCTAATTCTTTCAGAATAATCTACTAAATGTGGGGAAGTATAAAAACCGACTTTATAACCGTGCTCCATCAATATTGAAGATATGAATGATAATGTGCTACCCTTTCCATTTGAACCAGCAATGTGAATTGTTTTTAACTTTTTTTCTGGATTTCCTAACAATTGTAAAAATGCTTGAATGTTTTCTAACCCAAGTTTAATACCAAATTGATGAAGGGAATAGATTTTTTCTGTTGCTTGTTCGTATGTCATAAAAGATTATAACTTGCAGTTAAATTTGATACGTTCTCGATTTGTTGTGTTTCACAGAATTCTTTAATTCCATCAAGAATTTCAATACTGACTTTTGGATTTATAAAATTTGCACTCCCAATCTGAACAGCAGAAGCGCCCGCAATCATAAATTCTATTGCATCTTTCCAGTTCATAATTCCACCAATCCCAATTATTGGTATTTCTACATTTCTGCTAATTTCTAAAATCTTAGCTAATGCAATCGGCTTTATAGCTGCTCCAGAAAGTCCTCCCGTAATATTTTTAATTTTAGGTTTTCTCGTATAAATATCGAATGAAGTGCCAACAAGTGTGTTAATTGCCGAAACCGCATTCCAATTTGCATCTTTAGCTACTTGAGCAAAATTCCAAATTGAAGTAGTATTAGGAGATAATTTAAGAATAAGTGGTTTATTTGTTACTGGACGAAGTATGGAAGTTATTGTTTTTACTGCATTTAAATCATTTCCAAAAAGTAAGCCACCATCTTTTACATTTGGACAAGATACATTAATTTCAAAGGCTTGGATGATATTTATATCTTTTAATTCTTCAACACAAATTTTATATTCTTCAAAAGAACTTGCAGCAATGTTGCAAATTAAAGTGGATTTTACTTTTTCTAGAAAAGGTATTTTTTGGGATATGAATTCCCTTAAACCAATATTTGCTAAACCAATAGCATTTAACATCCCAGAAGGAGTTTCTATTATTCTCCCAGGAGCATTCCCTTTTCTTGGTTTTAATGAGATTGATTTAGTTACAATTGCACCTATTTCACTCAAATCGATAAATTCTGAGATTTCATTTCCATAACCAACTGTTCCAGATGCAAGAATAATTGGATTTTTTAGTTGTAAACCACCAATATTTACTGATAAATCAATCATAAAAACTTAATAGCTTTTGAATTAAAAACAGGACCATCTTTACAAACTAACAAAAAACCACTTGAATCAGCTTTTTCTATTGGACAACCTTGACAAATTCCGATTCCACACGCCATTCTACTTTCAGTAGATAACTCAATATCAACTTTTAAGTTTTCAAAATATTCTTTCAAAGCTTTTAACATTTGTGTTGGTCCACATGAATAGACTTTTATTGAATCATACTCCCATTTATTTTCTTTTTCAAATAGTTCGAGAACGTTTCCTTTGAAACCAATAGAACCATCATCCGATGAAATTTCTTTAGGATAGTCATCTTGGATTAAATATTTTGAATTTCTAACACCATGATAAAGTTTAAAATTAACTTTCTTTTTATTTAGAGTTTTAATGAGAAATGGAAACGGAGCATAACCAATCCCTCCAGCAAGCAATATTGCTAATTTCTGTGAATCTATAGTAAATCCATTTCCTAACGGTCCTTCGATGTTAATTGTTTGATTTACCATTAAGTTTGAAATTGCTTCAGTTCCAGTCCCAACGATTTCATAAAGAAAAGCTACATTTTCATCTTCGACATCTGAAATTGAAAAAGGTCTTCGAAGATAAGCTCCATTATTAGGCAATAAATTACAGAATTGCCCAGGTTTGGCAATATTTGCAATTTCTGGAGCATTAACTATTAATTGATAAATATTTTCTGAAGCTCTTTGATTGGAGATAATCCGAAAATCTTTTATTACAACCGACATTATAAACCTTTTAACAGAAATTGTTTTTCAATTTCTGTTATTTTATCAATTCTTTTTTGATGTCTTTCCCCTAAAAAATTAGTATTAAGCCACACTTTAATAATTGATTTTATTGATGCAATTCCAAGAGTTTTTGCTCCTAGAACTAAAATATTAGCATTATTATGTTCTCGAGAACTTCGTGCTGAAAATTCATTATAACATGTAGCTGCTCGAATTCCAGGGACTTTGTTCGCAGTGATTGCTGATGGAATTCCTGTGGCATCAAAAAGAATTCCGAAATTCGCTTCTTTTAAACTTACTAACTTTGCAACTTGAAAAGCAAAATCTGGATAATCGCATGCTTGATCTGTAAATGTTCCAACATCATTTATTTCACATGTTGTAACTTCTTTAATATAAAGTTTTATCTCTTCTTTTATAACAAATCCAGTATGATCTGAACCAATTGCTATTTTCAATTTTTCAGTAGTTATTGCTCCATTTTCTATAGAATTGCTTTTTCTTAGATTGTGATTGAATTCAATTTTAATTTTATACTGTTTGATAACATCCATTGCTGCTGGAGTTATCAATGCTCCCTTCTCAAGATCGAGAATACTTTTCCCACTTTTATACAATTGTAAAACAATTTCTTCTGTTATCAATTGTTTTTTCATTATAATAATTCTGTTTGATTATTAATTTTTAAATATTCAACTACATCTTTAACTGACTGAGCATTCTCTCTATTACAAATTAACAATGAATCTTTTGTTTCAATTACAATTAAATTATCCAAACCAATTACTGCAGTAAATTTTTCTGGATTATATATATATGAAGAATAAGTTTTTTCAGTAAAGATATTGCCAATTTTTGTGTTGTGATTCTCATCTTGATTAGAAAGTTGATATACTGCTTCCCAACTTCCGACATCATTCCAATTAAAATCACCTTTTACCATATATACAAACGGTGATTTTTCCATAATTCCATAATCTACTGAGATAGGTTTAACTTCACCATATATTTGAGTTAGAGTTGCATCGAATTCTGAAGTCCCTATTACATTCTCAATTTTTATTAATTCTTCATACATATCAGGAAGTAATGTTTCAAAAGCTTGCAATATTTCAGTACTTTTCCAAATAAACATTCCTGAATTCCAGAAAAAGTCCCCAGAACTTACAAATCTTTTTGCAGTTGAAAGATTAGGTTTTTCAGCAAAGGTTTGCACTTTATAAACTGAATCGCTTGATTCTTTGTCATTTTCATTTATTTGAATATAGCCATAACCAGTTTCTGGGCGACTAGGTTTAATACCAATTGTTACAAGAGCTTTATTGTTCGAAGCAAATTCAATCGCTTTTATTAATGTTTCTTTAAAAAGCATCTCATCTAAAATCAAATGATCTGCAGGCAAAGTTACAATAATTGAATCGTGATTAAGTTTATTGATAATTATAGCACTTAAAAGAACACATGGAGCAGTGTTTTTGCCAAAAGGTTCTGCAATAATGTTTTCAATTGGGATTTCAGGTAATTGTTCGATTATTTGTTCTTTTTGAATTTGATTTGTAATAACTAATATTTTGTCTGAATCAATTAAACCATCAAGTCGTTTAATTGTAGCTTGAATCATTGTATCATCACTAAAAATTTTAAGTAATTGTTTAGGTGTTTTTGCTCGACTTCTTGGCCAAAATCGTGAGCCAACTCCACCAGCCATTATTACTGCATAAACGTTCATAAAATCCTATATTCTATAATTTGTGTTGCAAATATACAAACTTTGAAATGTTAGTAAAATGAAAAAGAAATAGATGTTTATGTGTCTTTTAAAATAAAAAAAGCGATTTCGGAATAAAATCGCTTTTTTGTGGGCAGAGACGGAATTGAACCGCCGACACAAGGATTTTCAGTCCTTTGCTCTACCGACTGAGCTATCTGCCCATCATCATAATTTTGAGCCGTAAAAATATATAAATTTACTTTTACACACAAGAATTTTTATTTAATAATTTTTGTGCCTTCTAAATTTTTTGTTAATGTAGATGCTTCTGTAATAATTGCTTCTTTACCTGTCACTTTTACAAAATTAATTGCAGCTTGAATTTTAGGAAGCATGCTACCAGCAGAAAAATGTCCTTCTTTGATATACTTTTCAGCTTCATAAATTGTTAGTGTATCAAGTTCAATTTGATTTGGCTTATTAAAATTCAAACAAACTTTTGGAACATCGGTAAGAATAATAAACTTATCGGCATTTACTTCCTGTGCAAGCAAACTTGCAGCTAAATCCTTGTCAATTACTGCTTCAACTCTTTGAAGATTTCCAATTTCATCTAAATAAACAGGAACTCCACCACCTCCAGAAGCAATTACAATATTACCTTCTTTTGAAAGCTGACTTATAATTTTACGATTTAGTATTTCAATTGGCTTTGGTGAAGGAACAACTCTTCGCCAACCTCTTTTTCTTGGATCTTCTTTAAATATCCAAGAATTTGATTTTTGCAGGAGTTGTGCTTCTTCTTTAAGATAAAATCCTCCGATAGGTTTGGTTGGATCTTGAAATGCAATATCATTTTTATCAACTAAAACTTGCGTAACTAATGTAATTACATTTTTTTTTATCTTATTTTCATTTAATGTATTTAATAATTGCCTTTCGAGCATATAACCAATTCCACCTTGTGAATCGGCAACACAAATATCAAGTGGCATTCTCGGAATTTTATATTTTGAATAACCCGCCTCATTCCTAAGAACAATATTTCCAACTTGCGGACCATTTCCATGCGTTATAATTATTTCATAACCTTGTTTAATTAAATTGATAAGATTTTCTGTTGTACTTCGAGAATTTCTTTCTTGTTCTGAAATTGAACCAATTTCATTTCCCCTTAAAAGTGCATTTCCTCCGAGTGCAATAACTACAATTTGAGACATAAAATAATCAGTATTCTCCTACTCAACCGTTACACTTTTTGCTAAATTTCTTGGTTGATCAACATTTAACCCTTTTTTTACAGCAATGTGATAAGCTAACAATTGTAATGGAATCACAGTTAAAATAGGCATTAGCAATTCATTTGTTCTTGGAATTCTGATAACATGATCTACTAAATTTTCGATATACTTATCGTCTTTATCAATAATTGCAATAACTTCCCCATTTCTGGCTTTGACTTCCTCAATGTTGCTTATAACTTTTTCATAAATTGCATCCTTTGGAGCTATAAAAACCGTTGGCATATTTTCATCAATTAGGGCAATTGGTCCGTGTTTCATTTCTGCCGCTGGATAACCTTCGGCGTGAATATAGGAAATCTCTTTTAACTTTAATGCTCCTTCTAACGCTACAGGAAAGTGAATTCCTCTTCCGAGATATAGGAAATTTTTAGCATTTACAAATTTTTCTGCAATTTTTTCTATTACAGAATTTTGCTCCAGAACTTCTTGAACCAAATCACTAATACTATTTAATGACTGAATTATTTCTTTTCCATCAACGATTGATAGGTTTTTTCTTCTACCAAGTAAAAGTGCAATAAGTATTAAAACTGCTATTTGTGAGGTAAATGCTTTTGTCGAAGCAACTCCAATTTCGGGTCCAGCGTGAATATAAACTCCCGCATCGCTCGCACGTGCTATCGAACTTCCAACAACATTAACAATTCCAAGTACTAATGCCCCTTTTCTTTTTGCTTCTTTAAGTGCAGCAAGTGTATCTGCAGTTTCACCGCTTTGTGAAATGAATATTATTGTATCCTCTGAACTGATTATTGGATTTCGATATCTAAATTCAGAAGCATATTCAACTTCTACAGGAATTCCAGTACATTTTTCAAGAAGATATTCGCCAACTAAAGCTGCATGCCACGAAGTGCCACAAGCAGAAATAATAATTCTTTTTGATTGCAAAATTCGTTCTTCAAAACCTTGAAGTCCACCTAACTTTGAAATTCCTTCTTCTAAAATTGTTCTTCCGCGAATTGTATCGTTCAGTGAATTTGGTTGGTCCATAATTTCTTTCAACATAAAATGTTGATACCCACTTTTGGTAATTTCGTCTAAATCCATTTCAATTTTATTTACTTCTTTTTCAATTGAATCGTTATTTAGACTTTTGATATAATATGAATCCTTTGTAATTTCACCAATTTCTCCATCTTCAAGATAAATTACATTTTTTGTATGTGAAATAAGTGCATTAACATCAGATGCTATAAAATTTTCTCCTTTTCCTAACCCAATTACTAATGGGGAACCATTTTTCGCAATCACTATTCGTTCTTTGTTATTTCGAGATAAAACTGCAATTCCATAAGTCCCGTTCACTTTCAAAAGAGCTTGTCTAGTTGCTTCAAAAAGTGATAAATTTTCTGAATAAAAATAATGTATCAAATTAACAAGTACTTCTGTATCAGTATCGCTTTTGAATGAATAGTTTTTTCTTAGTAAAAATTCTTTTAGTTCTTTATAATTTTCAATAATTCCATTATGAACTAACATAAGTTCGTTATCAGAGCTAAAATGTGGGTGTGCATTTATTTGATTTGGTACGCCGTGAGTTGCCCATCGCGTATGTCCGATTCCTGTTGTCCCATTAATATCATTTCCATTTATTTTTTCTTCTAAAACAGATACTTTTCCCTTTTCTTTAACTAATTCAATTTTTCCATCGCATATTATTCCAATTCCTGCGGAATCATAACCACGGTATTCTAATCTTTTTAAACCATCTATAAGAATTGGAGCACTATTTTGTTCTCCAACATATCCAACTATTCCACACATATTTGTTTTCTCGTTTTAATTTTTAATTGTCGCAAATTTATGAAATTTTATCCTATAATAAAATGAAAAAGCCGATCTTACGATCGGCTTCTTCATAAATGTGTTTTGAATCAATTACTTTAATAACATCATTTTTTTCACTGAAACAAAGTTACCAGCTTGAATTCTGTAAATATACAAACCACTTGCTAATTTGCTTGCATCAAATACTACTGAATGATAACCAGCTTCTAGTTGTTTATTTACAATTGTTGCAACTTCTTGTCCGATAGCATTATAAATTTTCATTTCAACATTTGATGATATTGGTAATGCAAATTTAATTGTTGTAGCAGGATTAAATGGGTTTGGATAGTTTTGCATTAATTCAAATTTATCAGGAATTTGGTTTTCATCTATTCCGACTTGGTCAAATGCATCAGTAATTGCTCTAAAATGAAACTCTCTATCGTACATTGACCAAGCACTTCCGTTAAATACGAAAGAACGTGTATCTCCATTTAGATCAGCTGCGTCGCGTCCTAATGTCATCCAAACTGTTGTAGTGTTTTCAGCTGGGACAGAAAAACCAACCCAGAAATCGCCAGTCATTCCGCTTAAATTTTCGGAATATGGACGTAAATCAATTTCAGTCATTCTGTATGGGTAAGATTGTGTTGCCCACGGATAAGTTCTAATTGGGGTAATAAGATCATTTCCAGGGACACCAGAGTTATCAGCCCAAACATGAACATCAATTTCTCCATTTGGACGATTCATATCTGTATAATTTCTTAATAATGTATTTACAAGCGTTGTCGAAGTATTTTCAGGTAACGAAATTCTTTTTGCTACTGAAGCTCCAACTGGAATTTCGAGAACGAATGTAACTTCGTTATCATCGTACATTAAATAATTACCAGAAATATAAGAGAAAGCATATCCACTTGGAGATACAACTGTATCGATATTTCCAACTGAATCTGCTACTGCTATTCCAAAATAGACTTTTGCACCAGCATCTTGTTCTGGAATTGAGAAATAATAAGTACTACCTTCAACTGAATCTGGAAGAACTACAGTTGGTGTGACATTACTATCAATTGGATCAACTACATATCCAACGCCTGCATAAGCTACACCAGAAATGTCAGTAATATCAGCAGCGATAACAAATTTTCCAATAGTACCTTGTTCGTCTTGTGGTCCGTCATAATCAACAAGTGGGGCGCTCAAATCGTCATTTGAAATTCGAATTTGAACATCATCAATGTACATACCGTCCATTGTGAAGCCAGCATCGGAATCAAATCTGAATCTAATTTTAACGCCTGTTTGTCCAACATAACCGCCTAATGGAAGAACTATTTGTTCCCAACCATTGGAAACTCCATCGATTGCAGTTAGATTTCTCCACCCTGAAATTCCATCATATTTAATGTCAACATACATATAATCGAAACCTTCTTCAATTTCGTATTTTGCGAAGAAAGAAAGTTCAGCATCAAGAGCTTCAGATAAATCGACTCCATTTACCATTGAAGCATAATATAACGCATCATCAGGATATTGTCCATCAGGGCTTTCTGTTAAGGAATGTACAGGAGAATAATTTTCTGATGTAACTAATCCCCAAGCTCCAAGTAATTGCCAATTTGCTGTCCCATCTTCAAAATCATCAAAGAAAACAATTGATGAATCAACTGGTTCAACTAATTCGCCATTTCCAATTAATAGAACATCGTCAACTGCAAGTCGCCACATATCAGCATCTGAATAGCCATAGAAAGCAATATAGTATTGTCCTTCAGCTGGAACTCCGAAACTTGTACTGAAATTTGAATATTCAGTATTTGCAATACCTGTTGAATCAAACAAAGTGGCAACTATAGATTTTGAACTATCAATAGCATCTGTTAAATAAACTGCCATATTTTCAGGGTAAGTAGCTGATTGTGCACGATAACCAAATGAAAGGTTATAATTTTCGGAAGCATGTAAGTTTATTGGACCTATATAAGCCCAATCGTTCATTGCTTGTGTTGAATTCCATCGAATTGCCATTGAATATTCACCACTTTGTGATGCACCATTATAAGCTCCCCAAGTGTAACCGTCGTTGTTTGCATCAACTACTGTATAATATTCTGGTAATGTTCCTTCTTCAAAATCATTATAGAAGATAACAGTAGCTGGATCAATAACATAAGCAGTTGCTTCGTTACTTGGATCTGATTCAACTGCATCTTCGTAAACTGCTGTTACATAATAAGTATAATCTTGATTATATGCTGGGAAGTTATAATCAACATACATTAATGTATCAGAAGTAGCAATAACTTCACCATTTCTATAAACATTGAAATGTTGTAAAGATTTTGGTAACTCAATTTTATTTACGTGAGTTGCTGTAAATTTATCAACTCTTTCTTTATAACTTGAGGCACTTTCTGAAACAGTTTTCTTCAATGGAAGTTGTGTATCTTTTGGTGTGCTAACAATTTTGAATTGTTCAATTTCTGATTTATTTTCAAAATTGAAAGATAATTTAGTATCACCTGCCAAACCAGTTACTGTAATATCATCTAATGATAAGTTGTATTGATCTGAAACATTATTGTGAACCCAAGCTAAATATACAGTTTGATTTGCATAAGCACTTAAATCAACAGTAAATTGCTTGAATACTCCAGCAGCATCTGACCCAAGTGTAACATCAAGTAAATCTGTAGTAAATGTTGAAGTATCTTGTCCAACTGTAGAAACTTTTACTTGAAAATGTTCTTGATACCAACTGTCATCTGAAGCACCAGCGTAGAAAGTAAGAGATGGTGTTGCACCAAGTTCAACAGCAGGTGTAATTAACCAATTGTTTGGTGTTAATGCACCAGTAGAATTTATATATGAAAAACTTGAAACTGAATAATTTCCAGAGTTCACAAAAGCAGACCAAATTCCCCAAGTGAAAGTATCGCCATCTTGATCAATATTTGACCAATTTGAATCAATTGCACCAGATTCAAAACCTTCATTAAAAGAATTAGGTTCTGAAGGTGGTACAAAACTCCAAGATAATGGAACAAATCCAATATTACCATAAGCATAAAGATCAAATGGTGCTGGATGAGAATTTGCTTCTGTTGTGAATGACCAAACATCGCCAACAGATTCATTTCCGAGCGAGTCAAATTCAACTACTCTCCAATAAATTGCAGTTTCGTATGGAAATCCATTTTCAGGAGTAGTATAAGAATAAACTGTTGTATCTACTGAACCATCAAGTTGTAAAGCTGATGAATCCATATTTGCAACTGCTGCATAATCTTCAGAACCATAAAGTTTATTGTAGAAGGTTGTTGGTGGATTTACCCAACTTACACTTGAATTTATTGGAACATCAATAGCACCATTTTCAGGAATTGGATTTGTAGCAACTCCAGGTCCATATTGATATGCATAAATTTCAACATCATCAACTCCAGTTCCATAAGCTGCACCAGCTCTATCTGTAACATCTCTCCATCTTAATTGAATAGTTTGTCCAGCATAAGATGAAATATCAGTTGTATAATTGATATATGAAGTTGAGTGTGTTTGTGCAGCTAAATAAGTTAATGTTGTCCAATCTGTTCCATTTGTTGAAATTTCACAAAATGTAGTGTCGTGACCAGAAATATTTGGGGCAGACATATCATCATCTTTCCACCAGAATGAAAGCATAATGTTTGTATCTGGCATTACAATTGGATTTGTTTGAAGAATTGCAACTCCAGTATGATTGTATCTAACTTTTGCAGCATAACTACCGCTATGTGATTCAGTTGTTGTCATCCACAAACCATCTTCATTTGTCCAACCAAGTGGTGGGAAATATCCAGTTTCAAATCCTTCAGAAAATGGGACTTGAGAAACTAATTGTTCAACAACCATTTCGCCATTTACGTAATTTGTGCTATCCCAAAAACCACCACCAGTAGAACTATATCCACCATAAGAATATGCACCACCATCAAGGCGATATCTGAATGAATAGTAGTATGTTCCTGCATTTTCAGTGATTACATCGGTAAACATATATTCATCGTTATTTCCAGAGTCAACATTATATACTGCTGTTCTCCAAACTGATTCATCCCAATTTGCAGGATTTGTGTTTGAATTATTTAATCCAAACCAAACTTCAATTCCTGCACCTTGTCCAGTTGAGTCAGTAACACCAAGTTCATATACTTGTCCGTAAACTGAATATTCATCTCCAGCTACTCCATTAAATGAACCAGGATATTGCAAATTACACCAATCAACTGAAGCTGGGCTAACATATTTCAATGGTAAAATTACTTTATCAATATATTGACTTACACCAAAATCAGATGTTGCAACAAATTTCACTCTAAATTGGGTAGAAGATGTATTTGAAACATAATCAGATACATTATATTTCATGAAATGCCAATAATAATCTTGGTAAAGAATTGTATCAACTGGTACCCAATCTGTTCCATCATTTTCAGAAAAATATACTTCAAGAAAATCGGTATATGAAGCAGAAGTTGTTGGGTGTGCATAGTAAAAAGAGACAAAATTATTAGCAACTTGTGATAAATCTAATCTACTCGAAATTAATTCTGCTTGTGACCCAACAGCAGCATAAAATGAATTGTATTTGGCAACATTTGACCCTTCAACTGATAAAGACCAAGTATATTGTTCCCAATTATATGTGCCTGAAAGAATATTAGCTTGCCAATCTGTTGGAGGAACTGCCGTTTCAAATCCTTCCATATAATGCAATGCAGGATCATAAGCCGATCCAGTTGCTGTAATTGTATCTGTTCCACCATTTGAAGCTATAATCAATTGTGCAGAAAAATCGCCTTCAACTGATGACATAAAATTAACAGCAAAAGTATCAGCTTGTCCAGCAGTTAATTGAATTGTTTCATCAAAATTGGTTGAAAATGGTGTTCCATCAAATCCAGAAACAGACGAAATTGCAAGTGTTCCACCACCTGTATTTGAAATGATGAAAACATCCCCAGTTGTAACAAGAGAATTTGTTTCATTCATTCCAAAATTAACACCTGTATAATTTATTGTTTGAACAGGATCAGAAGGAGCTTCACCGACTACAAATTGGTCGATATGCGGATTTGTGTAACCATAAACACTCGTACCAACAAATTGGATATAAACCGTTTGACCTGCATAAGCAGTCAAATCAACCATTTGCTTTGTCCAAGTTGATACTGTAGTTGGAGTATTGTAGATATTAGAAAAATCCACACCGTTAGTTGAAATCATCACTTCAACAAAATCTCCGTCTCCTCCGTCCCAATAATAAAACTCTAAAATTGGTGTTGTGGCGGAGGTTAAATCAATTGCTGGAGATGTGATTGTAGCAACAACTCCTGCATCATAGTTATAATCATCAAAAAAAATTGCTTTTGTACCTTCAACAACGCTTCCAGGACCATGAGTTGTACCTGTGCCTTGCATCCAGTCAGTTCCCGTGCCAGGGGATAAAACCCAACCTGTCGGCGGGAAAGTATCTTCGAATCCTTCAGATAAATATGCGTCTTTTGAATCTGTTCTTAATTGCGGAACAGATGCTTTTAGCTCATATTTCTGAATTTTAATATTGCTTTCTTCCTTCTTATCTTGTCCTTGAATAACAAGTGCCGAAGTGAAAAACAATATTGTAAGTATTAGAGAAAATAATTTTCTCATAAGACCTCCATATATTTTTTGTTAGATTTAGTTATTAGTTATGAAACTATTTCTATTTTTTTCTTTTCAAAACAAATAAAATGATAATACTACTTCAATAACATCATCTTTTTAACAAATATTTTTTCGTTTACTTTTAATCTATAAAAATAAACGCCAGTTGCCAAATTTTTCCCATTAAAATCTATTGAATAATTTCCTGAAGTTTGAACTCCATTAAATAAAGTGGCTACTGATTGTCCTAACGAATTGAAAACAGTAAGTTCAACTTGACTTGTTTCTGACAATGTATAACTAATTTTTGTTGTTGGATTGAATGGATTTGGATAATTCTGCATTAAATCGAATTTTGTAGGATTATTGTTGTCGCTAATTTCAATACCAACCAATCCATCTCGTGCAAACGTTAAACCCATTAATCCTTTTCTTCCAGTTAAACCGACTGCTGTTCCAACTCCAGTATTAGAATTGATACTTAATAAAGTACTTTCCTGATATTCTGTTCCTTGAACTGCATATAAATTGTCATCATTATCAAATGCCATTCCCCAAAGTACATTATTTAAGCCAGTTCTTCCAACAAGAGTTGTATCTCCTGTAGTTAAATCTATTTTAACAATCATATCTTTAGTAGTATTTGATCTTAAACTTCCCCACAACTCAGATGAAGTTGGTCTAAAAGTAATTGACGCCATTCGTGTAGGGATATTAACAATAAAAGTTTCTTCGCCATTCTCAGTATTTATTGTATATAATTTTTCATCGTCAGTTACACCATAAAGAATTCCATTTGGGTCAAAAGCAATTGCATCATAAACATTATTCAATGTAAATTTCTTAAATCCTTGTCCATCTTTGCTGGATATTACAATAATATCCGCATTTTGAGAAACTAAACCACCTATTCCCCAAAGTTTGTTTGTTAATGGATTATATGTTACAGAACGAGCAGCTGAAAAAGTAGTTTGACCAACTACAGTTGAATTAGCAGTTTGCAAATCAAGTGTTGCTAATGAACCCAAATCTGCTCTTCCTGTAGAAGTGTAGATTGTATGTTCGTAAGCCTCCTGAATGAAATATCCTTCTGCCGAAACTGATATTTCGTATGTATTTCCTGAGGCTGTAATAATTATGTTATCAGAAAAAACAGAATCGGCATTTGGGACAAATTGAACAGTAATAATTGCTGAATCATAAGCTGCCAATTCAATTGGGAGATTATCAAAAGTTAGACTAATATCTCCAACTGTATTTTCGATATTTGTAATATTAAGTGGTTCATTTCCAAAATTTTTGATTACAATATTCTGGTATTCTGATTCTTGACCGATTTCTACTTGTCCAAAATCTAATTGTTCCGCTGAAATATTTATTGTTGCATTTTCAAAAGGAATTGCTCGTATTCCCGCGTTCCAAACTCCCCAATTATTCGAAAAGTTAACAAATTCAGTTGAAATCCAAATATTGTTTCTATCATCTGGATCAGTCCAAATTCCATTATAATCTCCCCAACGATTTCTCGAGCCTCCGTAAGTTACAACATAATTATCTTGTCCTGGCATTAATACTTGATCGGCTGTTGGTAAACTACTTCCATTTGGAATTACAGAAAAGTATGCCCCCATATATTCATTTGCTGATGATCTTGAATAAGTAATCCATTTATTATTATTAGCATCAATTGCAATTGCTGGATATGTATGATAATAATTTGTGTTACCCAAAACAATATCTTCAATTACATTTAATCCACCACGTGTACCAATTTCAAGGTAATGTACTCCAGAATACAAGCCATTTTTTACAGCATGCACAATATATAAATTCCCATTCTTGTATAGTGGTTCATTTCTAAAATATGCTCCTCCACCATCAATTAGTGGAGATCCACCACCTAACTGATTAGCATCTGGTGGAGTTGAATAAGCAACAGTTGGAACTGCTTCGCCATCTAAAGATGGTGTTCCCAAAGGGTCGGTTAAAGTATAAATTCCAACATTAGTTCCTGTAGAATAAGGTGATTGTACTGCAAAATAATAATTTGTTGAACTAGTTTCCATTCTTGCTGGACGTAATCCAAAACAATCATAACTTGTCCCAGGATAGGTAATATTCCAAATATCTTTAAATGTTACTTCTCCTGGTGCTGTTACATTATATAAATTTGTTTTATCAATAATTCTCAATTTTGTGTTATCATAATTTCCAGCAAAGGTAAATTGATTTGAGGTCAAGTAAATAGCTTTATCATCAAAACCAACTCCTTCATAATCTCCCCAAGATCCCGATGGAGTGTTTCCGTTTGAGTGTGAAGGCAAAGCCCAATTGAACCAAGTGCCTAATGGGTCAGAATCATCAGATACAGAAATCAAATAATATCCTTCTGTTGAAGAAATATGTAACCAAACTTGAACCCAACGTTCACTGAAATGGTCATATATTACTTTTGGGTCGAATGTACTAACACCTGTTAGTGTACTTGCAAACCATGAATCTGCATCAATATCTTTCAGTATGTTTCCTTCTTTATCATAAATCATAAATCTACTATTCACAACTTGAATTATATGATTTGGTCCAACTGCTAAATATGGATCTGGGGGAATTGAATTTTCTTGAGTAAATCCTTTAAAACTTGTGAAAGTTATCAAACTATCTTCAAAATCATTAATTGATTTATTTATACTTGAAACAACATTTGAACCTTCTGGGGCAGTTGAGGAAGTATTATTATAAATATCATCAACTAGTTTAACATCTTGATTTACAAATAATTTTACACGTGGTGATTGTTTCAATTCGGATTTTCCAAAGGAATCCGTGCTAACAATTACACCTGTAGCAACTGAACCGTCTGCTGGTCCACTATATGTAATTTGTGCAAATAAATTTGTACTGATTACAAGAGCAAAAAGAACATATAACATCTTTTTCATTTATAAGACCTTTCTATTAATTTTACTAAAACTTTTGAACCTTCTTCTTTTATCACGACAATTTTTGAATCGCGAGAAATAAATTCACCTTCTGTAATTACATCAACTCTATTTCCATCTATAATAGCAAAGCCTGTAGGGCGTAAATCTGAAATTGCTATTCCTTCTTTCCCGATTAATTCACTTCTATTTTCATTTATTACATAACTACTTTTACTATTTATGCTTGTGTTTAGCACAAAATTGTTCATCAATGATGTTTTTGGCAAATATTTAAGAAGAATAACTGCCAAAACTATTGTTGCGATTAAAGAAATTGCTATTTGCAAAATAGCAGATTCTACTAAATCTGTTGTGATAAAATTGAAATCTGGTAATAATCCCAAAAACATACTTAAAACTATCATTAATATTCCAAGCAAACCAGGAACGCCAAACCCAGGTATAAAAAATATCTCAACAATAATTAAAATTACACCAGATATGAATAGAATTACATCAAGAAGTGAAACAATTTCAAGTACAATTCCAGTTCCAAAGAACAAGAAAAATGCGATTAACGAGATTGTCCCAGCAACTCCCCACCCTGGTGTTTTTATTTCAACAAAAAGTCCGAGCATTCCAACCATTAAAAGTATCGAACTAATTATTGGATGATTCAGAAATCTTACAACTGATTCTCCTGAATTTGGATTTACTTCCACAACAGATGCATTTTCTAAATCCTTGTATTTAAGAATATCATCAATTGAATTTAAAATTGTGTCAGCTATTCCCCACTTTTTAGCTTCTTCAGAAGTTAAAGTTACTAATTTTAAAGAATCGTCTAAACCTTCAACTTGAACCGTTTCATCTACCATCGCTTCTGCAATTTTAGGATTTCTACCTGTCGCCTCGGCAGTAGCTCGCATTTCAGAACGCATAAATGATTGATATTTTTCACTTTGTTTTTCCCCTTCTTGGTCAACAACTGTTGCCGCACCAATCGATGCACTTTTCGACATAATTATAGTTTTGTTAGAAAGTGTGATTAAAGCTCCAGCCGATATTGCTCTTTTGTTAACAAATGCAATTGTTGGGACTTTACAATTAAGGATTAAATCTTTTATTTCAGTTGCGGCATCAAGTCTTCCGCCAAATGTATTTATTTCAACAATAATTGCCTTTGCTTTATTTTCTTCAGCTAATTCAATTCCACGTTTAACGTAAGGAATTAAACCCAAATCAATTTCATTTTCAATACGCAAATGATAAACATTCCCGTTATTTTGTGAAAATAGAAATTGTGTAAAGATTAAAAATATTATTGCAAATTTTAATTTCATTTATTTTTTAGCAACTATTTAATATATAAGATAACAAATTTTCTTGATTTCTACTTAAAATTTTGAAATGCGTAGTTCATTATTTTATATGTTAACTTCGCAGCTACAAAATCTGATGAAGGATGATATTTACTTGGCGCCAATTCTACAACATCGCAACCAACAATTTCTTTCGTTTTTCCTACTGCTTTCAGTATTTCTAATGCTTCATCCCACAACAAACCGCCTGGTTCTGGTGTTCCAGTTGCGGGCATTATTGAATGATCAAGCCCATCAACATCAAAAGTTATATAAACTGTTTTCTTCAGACTTTTTAGAATTTGCTTAATCAATTCATCTCTATTTTTCGCAAATATTTCTCTTGCATAGAATGTTTTGATTTTATTTGCTTTAATAAAATCATATTCTTCTTTTGATTGTGCTCGAATTCCCACTTGAACAATATTTTTATTGAATTCTGCAACTCTCGCCATAACTGAAGCATGTGAGTAGATTGTTCCTTCATATTCTTGGCGTAAATCTGAATGTGCGTCAAATTGGAGAATTGAGATATCTTTGAATTTTTCGTGAAAAGCTCGAAATGTTGCTTGCGTAATTGTGTGTTCTCCACCAAGAATCACTGGGAATTTTCCATCATCAAGTACTTTTTTTGTCGTTTTGTAAATTTCTTCAAGTGATTTTTCAATGGATAAATCTGACATTTTCAATTCTGGAAGTGTCGAAATTCCCTTTTCAAAACAAAGTTCTTTATTTAATTCTTCATCAAAAAATTCAACATAATGCGAAGCTTCAAGAATTGCTTTTGGACCATTCTTTGTCCCTTTGCCGTAACTTACCGTTTTTTCCAAAGGTGCCTGAATAATGACAATTTGAGAATTTTCATATTTTGAAAATTCTTTTTCTATTGCGAGAAAATTTTTCTCAAGTGGTAATACTTTAACCATTTATAATCCAATTTATTAAGTAAAATTAATTCAGATTGCTACAGAATTTGTAGCAATCTGATAGTTATTAATTATTTTTCTTCAACGCTATTTTCAGTTTTAAGTTCATTTTTAGCATCAGCTTTTTTATCTTTTGAGCTACTTGCCAAAACATTAACTGCCGATTTATCATATTTTAATTTAACATTGTTTCCAACATCAATTAAAACAGTTTTGTCTTCAATTCCAGCTACTACTCCGTATAAACCACCAGTTGTAACAATTTTATCACCTTTTTTAAGTGCTTCAATCATCTTTTCTCTTTCTTTTTGTTTTTTTTGTTGTGGTCTTATTATCATGAAGTAAAAAATAGCAAATATTGCAGCAAACATTATTAATGTGCTGAACATTCCGCCATCCTGACCATTTGGTTGTGGTGCCATTGCAAGTAATGTGTACATTATTCCTCCGAATATGATTTTATATTAATAGATAATTTTTCAATAATTGCTTTTTTCCATTGCACAAATTCTCCATTTTGGATTTTTTCACGTGCAGTTTTTACTAATTCTAAATAAAAATGAAGATTATGAATTGTTGCTAATTCGAGTGCAAGAATTTCACTTGCTTTGAAAAGATGTCGCAAATATGCTCTCGAAAAATTCTGACAAGTATAACATCCGCACGATTTTGAAATCGGCGAAAAATCATCAGAATATACTGCGTTACTAATTGTTACTATCCCTTCCCAAGTGAAAAGATATGCATTTCTTGCGTTTCTTGTAGGCATAACACAATCGAACATATCAATTCCACGTTCAATTGCTTCAAGAATATTTTCTGGTCTGCCTACGCCCATTAAATATCTTGGTTTTTCTTGTGGAATGAAATCAGTTGTAAAATCAACAATTTCGTACATAGTTTCTGTAGATTCTCCGACTGCCAAACCGCCAATTGAATAACCATCAAAATCGAGTTTTATTAAATCTTTTGCAGATTTTTCTCGTAATTCCTTGTAAACACTTCCTTGTATTATTCCAAAAAGTGCTTGATTGTGTCCGTAAAGTGGAACTGATTTTTCAAAAGCTTCTTTGTTCAGAATTGCCCAATTTGATGTTAATTCTTGCGATTTTTTTGCATATTCAAATTCACAAGGATACGGAGTACATTCATCAAGTGGCATTAAAATATCTGAACCGATTATTCTTTGAATTTCTATCACTTTTCCAGGCGAAAAGAAATGTTTTGAGCCATCTAAATGGGAAGTGAATTGAACGCCATCTGGTTTTAATTTTCGTAATTCTGATAGACTGAATATTTGAAATCCGCCACTATCTGTTAGAATTGGTTTTTGCCAATTCATAAATCTGTGCAAACCGCCAGCTTTCAGTAATATTTCCGTTCCTGGACGTAAATAAAGATGGTATGTGTTTCCCAAAATTATTTGAGCTTTAACATCTTCGTTTAACATTTTTGGAGTTAATGTTTTTACGGTTCCTTGTGTTCCAACTGGCATAAAAATAGGAGTTTCAATTTCACCGTGTTCAGTAATAATCTTCCCTAATCTTGCTTTGGAATGTGAATCTGTTTTGAGTAATTGAAATTTCAAATTTTATGCTCGGATTTTAACTTTAATTAATTCAATTTTTACTTTATCAGCGAATAGTATTTCAATCTGGAATTTCCCAATCATAATTTTTTCACCTTTTACGGGGATCCTTCCAATTTGAGAAGTGATAAAACCAGCAATTGTTTCATATTCACCATCTGGAATACCAATTCCAAATTCTTCATTTATGAAATCAATTTCAGCTTTTCCACTGAAAAGGAATGTTGAATCATCAATTTTTTTATTAACAATTTCATTGTCATCAAATTCATCATTAATTTCACCAACCATTTCTTCAATTACATCTTCAATTGTAATTAATCCAGCAGTTCCACCAAATTCATCTACAACAATTGCCATCGAAATATTTTTTGCGAGAAGTTCATCCAAAGTATCCATACTCCTTTTACTTTCTGGAATGTATGGAATTTCACGCAAGATGCTTTCAATACTTTCTGGTTTTTTGAACATATCATAAGCAAGAATTATTCCGCGGATATGGTCTGCACTTTCTTCGTAAACAACAAGTTTGGAATAACCACTTTCAATAAATAAATCTAAGGCTTCTTCAATTGTTGAAGAAATATCAATTCCAACAATTGCAGTGCGAGGTGTCATAACTTCAACCACTCGTTGGTTGCTCATTTTTAAAACGTTTTTGATAATGTCGGTATTTTGTTCATCAAAATTTCCTGCTTCATTACTTTCCTCAATTAATGTGTTAATATCTTCTCGATATAAAATGTAATTAATTCCACGTTCGTTAATTTTATCCCCAGTAATAAATGCGGAGAATTTTACAGACAAATAAACAAACGGATATAAAATAAATGAGATTATTCTTATTGGGGTTGATGTAAATTCATAAAATTTATCTGGATTTTCAGTTGCAATTAATTTTGGGATTAATTCTCCAAGCAGAAAAATGAAAGCTGTTGACATCACTAAAATCGTTATTTCAGTCAAACTGAAATAATACGTAAGAAATATTGTCAAAAATGAAGAAAATGTAATATTTACTATGTTATTTGAAATTAGAATAGTTGAGAAATATTTTTGTGGATTTTTAAAGAAATAATATGAATTTTTTGCAGATAATTTATTATTTCGCGAGCGAATTTCTATTTTAAGTTTATTAGATAAAATATACCCAATTTCACTTGATGAAAAGAATGCACTAAAAACTAAAAGAGATGCCAAACCAATTAATTGAAATATCATTTATTTCTTACTCGTTAACAATATTAAACGACTACTGTTTCTTCGTAAATGCCAAAGTGAGTTTTTAACTCGTTTACCATTTCACCTAAAGTTACGTAATTTTCTGCTGCTTCAATTAGAATTGGCATTAAATTTTCGTTAGATTTTGCCGCTTCACCAAGTTTTGCTAAACATCTTTCTACTTCAGAATTATTTCGTCGAGCTTTTAATGATTGCAATCTTTCAATTTGTGTTTTTTCAACATCTTCAGATATTTTAAGAATTGGAATATCAATTTTTTCTTCTTTATCTACAAAATCATTTACTCCAACTATTATTTTTTCTTTTTTATCTAGTTCCATTTGATATCTATAAGCCGCCTCAGCAATTTCTTTTTGAAAGTAACCAATTTCAATTGCTGGTATTACACCGCCAAGTGAATCTATTTCTTCAAAAATTTTATTTGCCATTTCTTCCATTTTGTCGGTTAATGATTCAACATAAAAACTTCCACCAAGTGGATCAACTGTGTTTATAACACCAGTTTCGTAAGCAATAATTTGTTGTGTTCGTAATGCAATTTTAACGGCTTTTTCGCTCGGAAGCGCTAAAGTTTCATCCATTGAATTTGTATGTAAAGATTGAGTTCCTCCTAAAACTCCAGCAAGTGCTTGAAGTGCCGTTCGAACAATATTATTTTCTGGTTGTTGGGCAGTTAATGTACAGCCCGCTGTTTGAGTATGAAAACGCAACCACCAAGATCGTGGGTTTTTAGCTTTGTAAACATCTCGCATTCTTTTAGCAAAAATTCGTCTTGCAGCACGAAACTTTGCAATTTCTTCAAAAAAATCAAGATGTGAATTAAAAAAGAAGGAAATTCTCGGAGCAAATTCATCAACATCCATTCCTCGTTCAATGCAACTTTCAATATAAGCAAAACCATCAGCCAATGTGTATGCTAATTCCTGTGCCGCAGTTGAACCAGCTTCGCGAATGTGGTAACCGCTAACGGAAACTGGGTTCCATTGTGGAACTTCTTTTGTTGAGAATTCTATCATATCAGTAATAATTCTCATTGAAGGATTCGGAGGGAAAATAAATTCTTTTTGAGCGATATATTCTTTTAGAATATCATTTTGTAAAGTTCCGCGAAGTTTTTCAAAACTTACTCCTTGTTTTTTTGCAACTGCTAAATAAAATGCATAAATCATCGCTGCAGGAGAATTTATTGTCATCGAAGTAGATACTTTATCTAACGGAATTCCATCGAATAAAATTTCCATATCTTCCAACGAGGAAATTGCAACTCCACAAATTCCAACTTCACCTCTGCTCATCTCGGCATCTGAATCCCAACCCATTAATGTTGGCAAGTCGAACGCTACAGATAAACCAGTTTGCCCATTTGCAAGTAAGTATTTGAATCGTTGGTTTGTATCTTCTGGAGTTCCAAATCCTGCAAACTGACGCATTGTCCACACTTTCCCTCGATAACCAGTTGGATGTATTCCACGTGTAAAAGGGAATTCGCCAGGAAATCCAAGTTTCTCGAGATAATCACCATTTTCAATTTCATTTGGAAAGTAGAGTGGCTCAACTTTTTCCCCTGAAACTGAAGTAAACTTCATTCCAGTAACTTTTGAATTGTTTAATTTTTTGAAATATTCTTCTTTTTGCTTGTTAAATTTTTCGTTGTCTTTCATTTTAAACCAATTTTTAATATAAATTTAATTAACTATGTAAAATCAGCCAAATTTTTTATCAATTTCTTCCAAAGTGTATTTTGTAATTATCAATTTTCCTTCTATTCCCTTTTCTGGATTTTCGGTCGCAAAAAGCTTATCAACAATTAACCGCAAGTATTGCTCGGTGATAATTTCTTGTTGCTCGGCTAAAATATTTGCATAAGATTTTGCAACTTTATAAACCAATTCATCCGATTTTGAAAAATCGAACGTTAATAAATCTTTCAAAATCATTCGAAAAATCTCTTTTTCGTTACCATTATTAACATCTGGCGGAACTCCAACTATCTCAATTCTATTTTTACTTAAATATTTTATTTCAAAACCAATTTTGCTGAAAAGATTATCATTCTTTTGTAAAAATTTATAATTTTCTGTTGTAAGCGAAATTTGTTCTGGGAATAATAATTGTTGCGAGAAAATGCTAATTTGTTGAAGATAATTTAATGCTTTTTCATAGAATATCTTTCGTTTTGCTTCATAAAAATTGATGAACATAATTCCGCTTTTTATTTGCGAAATGATAAATTTATCGTGTAATAATTGAATAAATTTGTTCTGCTTTGGGAGTAATGAGTCAGTTTTTACAGATTTACTTCCTTTATTTGAGATTAAATTTTTTTCTAATGGATTTTGGATTTCATTTGTTTTGGACTTTAATTCATCATCAATTTTGAAAAATAATGTATCTAAATCATCTGAATTTATTTTATCTGATGAAATTTCATTTGAAGTTATAATTCTCAAATTAGATTCTTTTTTCTTCTCAGTTTTTGGAATGTATTCGTAACTGCCTAAAAACTTTTTTACAATCGATTTAATCAAATTGTAAATCTGATTTTCATCGTAAAATTTGATTTCTTCTTTTGTTGGATGAATATTGATATCGATGTTATTCGGTTCAATTTCAATAAAAAGTATGAAAAACGGATAATCGCCCTTGTTCAGCAATTCCTCGTAAGACGAAAAAACTGCGTGATTTATTGTTTTACTTCTGACAAATCTGTTGTTTACAAAACTAAACTGCATCCCTTTGCTATTTGTTAAAAATGTTGGTTTTGCAATAAAACCACGCACTTTCAAAAGTTCAGTTTTTTCATCAATTTCAATTAACAAATTCGTATAATTTTGACCAAAAACATCGTTTATACGTGTTTGCAAATCTGTTTTTTTATAGGAAATAGTTCGTTTTCCATCTTGAAAAAGTTCAAATTCAATACTTGGGTTCGAAATTGCAAACAATCTAAAAATATCGGAAATGCTTTTCATTTCTGTTGAATTTGAACGCATAAAATTTTTTCGTGCAGGGACATTATAAAATAGATTTTTTACAGAAACTGAAGTTCCATTGTTAAATGGAATTTCATTAATAATTATTTCCTTTTCAGATTCATAAATTAAAGAATGACCAACATTTTCGTCATTTGTTTTCGTTTTGATTTCAAAATTTGAAACCGCCGAAATTGAACTTAACGCTTCACCACGAAATCCAAATGTAACCAAACTATCTAAATCTGATATATTATCAATTTTGCTCGTTGCGTGTTTTTTGATTGAATTTTCTAAATCTTCGGACGAAATACCGCTTCCGTTATCTTCGACGTGTATTAATTTCTTTCCAGCTTCCTTTACAAAAACTGAAATTTTGGTAGAATTTGCATCGATACTATTTTCTATTAATTCTTTTACAACTGATGAAGGTCGCTGAACAACTTCGCCAGCAGCAATTTTGTTGTAAACATTTTCGGGTAAAAGTTTAATTTTCATTTATTTCTTATTTCTTGAAATTTGTTGTTTTCTAACAAATTTATTAATTACAAATTGAGTCTTTTCTTCGCTACTTATCAATTCAAAATCATCTAACTTATTCATTGGAAATACTTTATCCCCTGAATAAATTCCTTTTACAAAAGATAAAATTAATTCGTCTGCAAAATCAATTGTTTGTAAAAACACTGCTTCGCCGCCAATAATATAGATTTTGGGAATAGAATTTTCTTTTAAAAATGAGAACACTTTAAAAATCTCGTCAAAATAATATAAGTTTTTAGAATTTTCTGCTTTTGTCTTTGATAAAACTAAACTCGTTCTATTTGGAAGAACTTTCCCAATCGATTCGAAAGTTTTTCTTCCCATCAAAATATAATTATCGATTGTAGTTCGTTTAAAATGCTCAATTTCTTCGGGAATTTTCCAAACCATTTTGTTTTGATTTCCGATAATCCCATTTTTTGAAATTGATGCAATAATGATTTTTCTTATGCTTTCCAATTGGGAATTAAACCTAAAGTAGTAATTTTTTGTTCAAATTCCATTCTTTCAAGCGAATGTTTTAATTCGCCGTTTTTATCTAATTCTAACCAACCGGATTTTTTGGCAATTTCATTTGCCGAGATTTCATCTTTTTCAATAATTTTCTTCAATATTTGCATTTCTACCCCAGAAAATTCGGTAGAATTTATACTGAAATCAGTGAAAGCCTCCCAAGTAATTGGAACCCATTTACTTACAATTTCTTGTCCAATCAAAGTTGCGTATTGTCGAATTTCGAATTGAGCATGTGAATCCATTCTAAGTTTAAGAAAATGTAAAAGATTATGTAAATCGATTTTCCAATACGCTTCAGTGTATGTTGAAAGTGGTAAATCCTTGCGGGCTTGTTCTCTTGCCATTCCCATTTCAATTCTTTTTAAATAAATTTCTTTCAGATTTTTGTGCAAATTTGCTTCTTCTTCAGATAAAATTTGTCCTATTTGTGAATCAAAAAATCCCGAACTACCTTGTTTATTATCCGAAGATTGCAAACGCCATTCATCATTTTTTGTAGTTTGAGCAGAATCGATTGCAAGTGAATATCGAGTTGAATACTCGTTAACATTTGCAGTTCTGTGTCTAATCCATTGCCGCCACGCATCCATTGGAATTCGAATATGCAACTTAATTTCGCACATTTCAAAAGGAGTTGAGTGTTTATGTCGTAATAAATATCTAATTAATCCACGATCTTGACGAACTTGCTTTGTGCCTTTTCCGTAAGAAACTCGAGCTGCTTGAACAATTGCTTCGTCCCCACCCATATAATCAATTACTCGGATAAATCCATCATCTAAAACTGGGAATTTTTTCCCTAGAATTGCATCCAAAGCGGGAATTTTGATTGATTCAATATTTTCAGATTGTTCTTGCATTCGTAATCTCCGTAATCCTTTCTGAAATTAGTTTTGAAACTTTAACTAATCCATTCTTAACAAATTTTTTTGAGTTTGCTAAATTATTAAAAAAATCGTTAAGCACGTAAATCGTTTCGTTTTCCAACTTTTCAAAATTCCCAATTACATTCCCAAAAATGTATATGATATGTAAATTTTTATTCTTGTAGAAATTCCTTATTACATTCGGTGCTTTGTTATTGTTTGTCTGAAAATCAAATTGCCCTTCGCCAGTTATAACAATATCGAATTCATTTTTATCCGATAAACCAAGTTCATTCAGAATAAATTGTGTCGAGGAAATAATTTCAGCATTAAAATAAATTTGAAAAATTGCAGAAATTCCGCCGCCAGCTCCAGTTAAATTAGATAAATCTTTTATTTCTAATAATTTAACTACATTTTCAAAACCTAATTCGAGATTATGGATTTCATTTTCTAAAATCCCTTTCTGTTTTGCAAATACATAATTTGTCCCCGTTTTTCCAAAAAGTGGATTTTCGACATCATTTACAATTTTAATTTTAAAGGGATAATTTCTGATTTTTTCATTTAATCTCAATTCTGTAAAATCTTGGTAGAATTTTGGTAGAATTTCCAATTTTTCACCATTTCTAAATGCTTCTAAACCAAATGGAATTAATATTCCCAAACCTAAATCTTGAGTTGCAGTTCCACCAATTCCGATAATAATTGTATCAAACTCATTTTTAATTTCACTTTCATGTAGCCAAAAAAGTAAATCGCCAATTGCTTTGGAATTCATTTCAAGTGGATTTCTATATTCAGTTGGAATTAAATTTAACCCAATAATTTTAGCGGATTCTATATAAATTGTTCTTTTCTGCTTATCCAACAAAAAATAAGTTTTATTAATTGATTCAGTTTTGTAGGGGAAATTTAGATTGATAAAAATTCTTTCAGTCTTTCTAGAAAATTCAATAGAATCTAAAAAACCATCACCGCCATCTGAAATTGGCATTTTCTCTATTTGGATTTTATCCAAATTAATTAGTTTTTGCAATTCATCAGTTAAAATATCACAAATTTCTGCTGAAGTAATACTCTCCTTAAAACTATTCGGAGCTATCAGAATTTTCATTTTTTACAAGTTCACCAAAAATTGTAATCAAGTTATCTCGAGTTTTAATTAATTCATGTGAAATTACTTTAACTTCGCCTAGAACAGGCATAAAATTGGTGTCTCCATTCCATCTTGGAACAATATGAAAATGCAAATGTTGGTCAATTCCAGCACCCGCGGCTCTACCAATATTTGCCCCAAAATTAAAACCGTGCGGCTTATACAATTTTGTAAGAGCCCTAATTGCCAAATCTGTAAGTTCCATTACTTCATTTCGTTCTTCAGAAGTTAAATCAGAAAAACTTGATTTATGATTTTTTGGAACAATCATTAAATGTCCGTTATTGTATGGATAAAGATTCATAATTACAAACGCTGTTTTACCTTTGTAAATTAGAAGTGAATTCTCACGCCCAATTATTTCAGTAGATGCAGCGCAAAATACACATTTATTTTCTTCTTCTGATTTTGCGAACGAATCGATATAAACTGATCGCCAAGGAGACCAAATTTTCTCCATATTCATCCTTATAAAAACTCTCTTATTCTTTTTAGGAACAAGAGAGTTATAATTATTAAATAATTTAGAACTATTTATCTTCTTCTTCTTTTTCTTTTTTAAATGCTGCAATTATTTTGCTTTCAACATCTTTTGGAACATCTTCATAATGTGAAAATTCACGAAGATGAATTCCACGTCCAGAAGTTAAGCTTCGCAATTGCGTAGAATATTTATACAATTCTGCCAATGGAACTTTTGCTTTGATAATTTGGAACGGACCTTCAGAATCCATTCCAGAGATTTTGCCTCTTCTTGAAGAAATATCTCCCATAACATCACCCATAAATTCTTCAGGAACTTTTATAGTTACATCATAAATTGGTTCAAGTATAACAGGTTTTGATTCTAAAAATCCTTTCTTAAAGGCTTGAGAAGCTGCAATTTTGAACGACATTTCATCAGAATCAACATCGTGATAACTTCCAAAATGTAACGTTGCTCGAATATCAATTACTTTGCTTGATGTTAAAATACCTTTATCCATAACTTCTCTTATTCCCTTTTCTACTGCAGGAATAAAACGTCCAGGCACAACACCGCCAACAATTGCATCAACAAATTCAAAACCAGTTCCTCTTGGAAGTGGTTCTAATTTTAGCACAACGTGACCATACTGTCCGCGTCCGCCAGATTGTTTTTTGTGTTTATATTCTGCATTTTCGTTTACTGAACGGATTGTTTCTCGATATGGAATTTTTGGTTCAACTAATTCTACATCAACATTATATCTATCTTTTAATAATTTGATTGCGAGTGCTAATTGTAATTCACCTTGTCCCGACACAATTGTCTGTGAAAGTTCAGGATCAAAATGCACTGTAAGTGATGGATCTTCTTCATGAACTGTATGTAAACCAGATGAAATTTTATCTTCATCACCTTTTGCTTTTGGTTTAATTGCACCTCGAATAACTGGTTTTGGGAAAACAATTTCTTTTAATATTATTGGATTATCTTTTGTCGCAAGTGTGTCAGAAGTGTGTGTATCTTTTAATTTCACTACTGCTCCAATATCACCAGCATACAAATTTGTAACTTCTTTTTTATTTTTTCCGTTAAGAACAAATAATTGTCCAATACGTTCAACTTTCTCTCGTTTTGTGTTGTATAAATCCATTCCAGCATTTAATGTCCCCGAAAAAACTTTGAAGATTGAAAGTTCTCCAACATGTTTTTCTGACATTGACTTAAAAACTTGAATAATTGGTTTACCATTTTCATCAGCATATATTTCAACATCTTTATCGTTAATTTTTCCTTGCACTTTTTTGCATTCAATTGGAGAAGGTGCATAGTTTGCAATAAAATCCATAAATGATTTTATCCCAAAGCTTTTTAAACCCGACATTGCAAAAACTGGGACAAAACTCTTGTTTATTAACGCTGCTTTTATTCCCCGTTGTAAATCTTCATCAGAAAGTGTTCCTTCTTCAAAAAATTTATTCATCAAATCTTCAGATGATTCAGCAATTTTTTCAATTAATTCTTCGTGTAATTTATCAACTTTAGCATTTAATTCTGTTGGAATTTCAACTTCTTCAATTTTCTTTCCAGTAGAATCTCCATACTTAAATGCTTTTTTTCTTAAAACATCAATTATTGTATCTGCTGCAACTCCTTCTTTAAGTGGAAAGGTTACAATCACCGCATCAGAACTTAATCTGTCTTTTATTAATTCAAAAACTTCATCAAAGCGTGAATGCTCGCTATCAATTTTGTTGATAATCACACCTTTGGCAATATCATTGTGTTCAGCTATATCCCAAGCAGTTTCTGTCCCAACTTCAATTCCTTCAGCAGATTTTACTACTGCTAAAGCAAAATCTACAACATGCAGAGATGAATTAATTTGTCCTGTAAAATCAGAATATCCAGGAATATCAATTAAGTTAATTTTTTTGTTTAACCATTCAAAATGTAATGGAGTTGATGAAATTGAGATTTTTCGTTCAATCTCATTTGCGGTAAAATCCGAGACCGTATTCCCATCTTCTACTGTTCCAATTCGGTTTGTTTCACCGGTAGCAAAAAGTAGCAACTCCGAAATTGTTGTCTTTCCACTACCGCCGTGCCCAATGAATGCAATATTCCTAATATCATTTGCTTTGTACTCTTTCAAAATTCCTCCAAGTAATCACTTCATTTTGTTATAAAATACTGTAAATCCGGTTTTAATTGCATTAAGACTTGCAAGTAAACTATTAATTCTTTCAGAATGAGTAAATTCAGACTTATATTCTGATTTATCCATTTTATTTGATTTTGATGGAAAAATGCTAAATTTTCTTACTTTATCAACCAAATTTGATATTGTAGAATAATCAAGTTCAATTTTATCGGTAAGTTCAGCAATATTTCGTGTGATGTGTTCAATATTCCGAGTTGATTCAACTATTTCAGTTTTTAATTCAGAAATATTTTGTTGCATTGCAGAAACAGAGCCAACCATTGTTTTGATTGACTCTGTTGTGTTTTTTAGAAATTTTATGATGTAACCGATTAAAACAATTACTGCAATTATAAGAGCAATAATAAATATTTCAATAACTTCCATTACTTACTCTTTTTATCCATTTCTGCTTTATAAGCATCAACTCCAGCTTTTACAGCAGTTTTTAGTGTATCAGTTCTTTCTGTAATTGTTTCTTTTCCGTTATGAATTATTTCACTTGTTTTTTTTTTTGCTCCTTCAAGGATTTCTTCAGCTTCTGATAATAATTCCCCAACTTTTAGTTTCGTCTGAGCAACCATTTCTTCAGATTTCTTTTTCCCTTCGTTCATCATTTTATCAGCTTTTGTTTTTGCGTCAGAAAGCATACTATGTGCTTCTTCCATCAAATCATCAGCTTTTTCTTTTATATCATTTCGCATTTCTTTACCGGATTTTGGAGCATAAAGTAATCCCATTACAGCTCCAACTAACCCACCTGCTAAAAAACCGAGAATTAAGCCTTTACCTAATCCTTCATTTTCACGTGCCATTTCGACTCCAGATTTATTAATTATAAATAATTTATTAATTTTTTGATAAATATTGAATTTACTATTCAATAATAATACTTTTCAGTCATATTTCGATATAAAATTCATTTGACTTCTAAAAATAATCAGTGTTAAAATACCAAGCAATATTCCAAACCAAAGTGTTGAAATTCTAATCATTATTGTTGAAGCTAATACTGAATTCTCATCAAATCCCAACAAAATTAAAATAAATGAAAATGATGTGTCCATTATTCCTATACCTGCTGGAAGAAAAGAGATTGAACCCAATAATGTTGAAAAACTGTAAAAATATGATATTTCATAAAAGTTGTGTTTAATTTTGAAAGTTGTAAGGATTGTAAATATTGCGATAAATTCAAAAATCCAACTTAACAAAGATAGTAGCATTGAGGGAATAAATATTTTCAACTTTATTAATTCAATCAAGTTCCCGTATAAAGATTGAAAGTATTTCAAGTATTTTTGTATTCTCTCATATCTGTGTAATTTGGAAAGAATTAATTCATAATACTCTTTTTTTATGACGATAAATATTAATAAATGAGCTAAAATGAAAATTAATACTGTTATTAACGAATTATTTCCAAAAATAATTGAGCCAAAAAACACAATTAGAATTAATGAATACACCTCGGTCATTCTTTCCATCAAAATTATTGAAAAAGTTTTAGTAAATCTCACCGAATGCCTTTCATTCAGATAATAAGATTTTAATAAATCTCCAATTTTACCTGGGGAAAAACTTAATGACAATGCAGCAAAAAAAGATAGAAAAACATCTTTCGACGGAATTTTTTCTCCCATTTTAATAAGATAAAACCGCCATTTTATTAATCTCACAACAAATACTGCAAAAGAAAATGCCAAAGCAATTAGCAAATTTGAAAGTGGAAATTCCTTTAATAATAAAAATATTTGATGTGAGTCTCCCCAAAATGATAACACAATAAAAAACAAAGCTGAAAATAAAACTGACGGGAAAATATTTTTTTTGATTCTGTTCAATTAAGCAATTTCATAAAATTTTTGAACTAGTTTTGAAAGTGGTAAACCCATTACGTTATAAAAACATCCTGAAATACGTTCAACAAACACTGCCCCAAAATCATCTTGAATTCCATAAGCTCCAGCTTTATCCATCGGACTGCCACTTGCAACATATTCAATTATTTCTTCATTATTTAACTCTCTAAATTTTACACAAGTTTTTACAAAATCAATTATTTCTTTCCCGTTTTGTTGATTTACAATTCCCAATCCAGTGTAAACATAATGCTTTTTACCACTTAATTTTTTCAACATTTCTACTGCATCAGCTTCATTTTTGGGTTTTCCCAGAATTTCTTTATGCAAAACAACAATTGTGTCAGCAGTAATTATAATTGAATTTTGAAGATGTTTTTTAGCTTCATCCAATTTTTGCTTGGCTATGTATTTTGCGATTTGAAATGGTTTTAGATTTGAAGGATAGGTTTCGTCAGTTTCGAACACTTTTACTTGGAATTTCAATCCAATTTGCAAAAGTAATTTTTTTCGACGTGGTGATTTTGAAGCGAGAATAATCGGAATATTTTCGGGAAGCATGAATTATCTAAAAAGTGCCTTGATACTTCCCCAAGTTCTTTTTACACTTGAAATATTGTGAGAAACTGTAATTTCGTCTGAATAAGTTGCTTCAACTCCCGAATTTGTACTAACAAATTTTAATCTATAAACAAAAACTTCATTCGTATTTTTCGAAAAAACATTTTCATCAACAAAAGTATAGTAATTATTGCCCCCTCTTGCAGCAATTCTTCCAATTTCAACATAAGACATATTTAAACTTTTTCTTTGAACAACAAATTCCCTTAAATTAATCTCTTCAGAAGTTTGCCAATTTACAATGATATTTTCTCCACTGCTATAAGCATTAAACAAAGATAATGTTGTTCCAAGTGCAAAAATTGAGATTACTGATGTCAAAATTGCTAAACTTAAATATGCTATTTTCTTTTTCATTTTATTTTTCCAAAATCTTGAAAACAAATATGGTTTAATATAAACAATTTCAAGTGATTTCAATCAATTTTTAGATAAAAATTTTACAACTGCTTCGGCTGAATTTTCTCCATCTATTGCAGCAGAAACAATTCCACCAGCATATCCTGCACCTTCACCTGCAGGGAAAAGTCCAACAATATTTATATGCATCATATTTTCTTTATGTCGTGGAATTCTAATCGGCGAACTTGTTCTTGTTTCTGATGCTAAAATTACCGCCTCAGATGTATAAAACCCTTTCATTTTCTTTTCAAATTCCATTATTGAAAGTGCTAAACTCTTTGAAATAACTTTTGAAAATATTTTTGATATGTCGTACGTTAAAATCCCTGGGTAATAAGAAGTTTTAGGTAAACTCGTGCTAACTTTTCCCTGAACAAAATCAGTTATTCTTTGTGCTGGTGCGACAAGTTTTCCTCCGCCAATTTCATAAGATTTTTTCTCAAGCCATTCCTGGAATTTTAGACCTGCAAAATGCTTTGATTGTTTGAATCCGCTCCAATCATTTTCATCAACCGACACAACAATCCCAGAATTTGCAAATGGGGAATTTCGTTTTGAGACTGACATTCCATTTAACACTAATTCGTTAGAATTTGTTGATGCGGGAATTATGATTCCACCTGGACACATACAAAAAGAAAATATACCTTTATTATTTACGTTGTTTACAAGCGAATAACTTGCTGCTGGTAAATTCAAAGGTCTAATTGGGATCTTATACTGAATTGCATCAATCAATTCTTGTGGATGTTCAATTCTTACTCCAACAGCAAATGATTTTGGTTCAAGTTGTATTTTACGCTTATCTAAGAGATAATAAATATCGCGAGCCGAATGTCCAGTTGCAAGAATAACAGATTTTGCATGCCTTATTTCAGATTTATTAATTTCTACTCCAATAAATTGCGAATCGCGAACTATAATATCTGTTACTTTGGAATTAAAATGGATTTCCCCACCATACTTTTGAATTGTTTCTCTCATTTTCTCTATAATTTTGGGCAATTTATTCGAGCCAATGTGCGGATGTGCTTCGTATCGTATTTCTTCTTTTGCACCGTGATAAATTAAAATGTCGAGAATTCGATTTACATTTCCTCTTTTATTGCTCCTTGTGTAAAGTTTTCCATCAGAATAAGTGCCTGCACCACCTTCCCCAAAGCAATAATTGGAATTTTCATTAACATTCCCATTTTGCATAATTTCTTTTAAATCAAATCTTCTTTCGCGAACATTTTTCCCGCGTTCAAAAATTACAGGTTTTTTTCCCAACTCTATTAATTTGATTGCTGCAAAAAGTCCTGCTGGTCCACTTCCCACAATAATCACTTCCTCCGATTTTTCTACATTCTTAAAATTGAATTTTATCTGATTTGGGATGACTTTTTCATTAATAAATACTAAATATTTTATTCTAAATACTGGAATTTTTCGAGCGTCAAGTGATTCTTTTTGCTTAATAAATCCAAATAATTCTTCAGAATTAATATGTAATTGACTGCAAATTTTACTTTTTATAATCTCTTCATTTCCCTTTTCATCTGGGAGAAGAATAATTTCAATTTCTTTTTGCATTTTGTCGCCTTATTAATTAATAGAAAATTAGAAGAATATTATTTTTTGGTACTAAAAATAAGTAGGTCGGGTAATTACTAAATTTTCGATGGACAAATTTTTATTCATTTTGAGGTTTTTCAGGGGAATCTATATTTATCATTTCAAGGTTATTCAAATATTCTGTGAAAACTGGTCTTTTAACTCTATTTAGTTTTTCTACAATTTCAATTAAATGTGCCGCTGCTTTTTCAATAAAATCAATTCGTTTCGAAACAAATTCATCTTCAATTAAACCATTTTCTGTAAATTTTCTTCGAAGTGCTGCAGTCGAAAGATTAATCATTGTAAGTGGTTGTTGTATTTCGTGATTTGCGGTAACCACAAATGCTTGAAACAATTTCATTTTTTCATTTTCAAGCAAAAGTTTGTTTGTTTCACTAAATCGCAATGCCGAACGAATTCTGGCAAGTAGCTCTTCACGATTAAATGGTTTTTTAACATAATCGAAAGCCCCAAGTTCGAAACCTTTTTTAACATCTTCAAAATCAGTTAGAGCAGTTAACAAAATAATAGGAATATCTTTTGTCTTTTCGTGAGCAACCAAAAATTGTAAAACATCAAATCCCGACATTTTGGGCATCATTACATCAAGTAAAATCAAATCTGGAATTTCATTTATTGCAATGTCAATAGCAGTTTTTCCATCTTCGGCAGTTATTACATCGTAACCAACTTTTTTTAAGCGTTCCGTGATTATAAAAATGTTAGCTTGTTGATCGTCAACTACAAGTATTTTTTTCTTCATTTTATTTGTCAAATACAAATTGATTTATTTTTTTAATTAATTCTTCTTTTTTTATAGGTTTGAGAAGAAAATCTGTAAACCCATTTTTTTTGATTATGTTCAAATTTTCATGCATTGCAAAAGATGTTAAAGCAATAATTGGAATATATGAAAATCGTTTATCATTTCTAATGCGAAAAATAGTTTCAAATCCACTAAAATCTGGCATTAATACATCAAGAAAAATCAATTTGGGTAAAATTTTATTCAGTAAAATTAATGTCTCAAAACCACTTTTAACTGTTATTACTTGCAACGGAAGTTCCTCAAGAAATTTGGTAAACTGATTAAGTACTGTTTCATCGTCATCATTTACAAGTATTGTTGCAAGTTTTTCATCAAAACCCACAAAATTATTATTCTCAAATTGTTCATTTGAAAGATGGAAACTAAAATTATATGATTTTGATTTTTTCATATTTCTTGCAGAACACTTCGTATTGTAATCAACAAATCATCCAAATCGTATGGTTTACTTACAAAACCACTCGCTCCAAGTTTGCTTGATTTTAGTGCTGAATCTAAATCGGCATAGGCGGTTACTACAATAACTTTTTGTTTACAATCAATTTCTCGCATTTTTTCAAGAACCCAAAAGCCATCGTGCTCGGGCATTTTTAAATCTAAAAGAACAATATCGTAATCATTTTCTTGGCTAAGTTGGGAAATTCCTTCTGACGCCGAATTTACAAATTCCGATTTGAAACCTAATTCTTTCAATTCATCAGCAAGTAGTTCAGCAAGATATTTATCATCATCAATAATTAATATTGAAATCATTTTTTTACCCCGATTTCGGTTAATTCTGATCCAATGTCATAAACTTTATTTTTTTGAATATAATCGTTTCCATTCTGAATTTCTTTTTTTATCAAATTATTTTGAATTGATTTATTCGCAAAACGTTCTTTGAGACTTGGCATTATTTCAGTTTTTAGTAGAATGATTATTTCTTTCTTTTCTTCTGATTCATAATCGTAACCAGCAATGTATCGAATTCCCAAAACCCACCAAGGTAAATCTTTTAAAAATGGGATTCCACGCCTAACATTTACAATATCTGTAACAAACAAACCACCAATTACAGTTTCTTCGCCATCTAACATCAAAACATCTGTACTTGCGGTAGTTTTACGTATTTCTGTCCTTGTAACATCGGGCGAAACTGAGCTTCTTTCTAATTTCAATTTAAGGAGAGCGTATTCAATTCCATCTTGTTTATAAATATATGGAGTAACTTCAACAATACTTCCAGTTGAAACAAATGCATCAAGAACATTTCCAGCAAAATCTCGTTGTTTTATAGAAATATCTGAACCAATTTGAATTCTTCCAACTTGACCATTTCTTACAATTATTGATGGATTTGCAATTACTTGTCCCAAATTTTGTGATTGAAAGAAGTTGAAAAGTGCGGTAATATTCCCTTGATAATCACCCGAAGTAAAATCATGTGATATTTCATTCATAAATTGCGGTGGAATTGCCGAAGATTCTTCGCTTTCGCTATTATTTGTTGAAGGTTGCCCGAATGTTACTAAACCACTTCCAATTGTAACTCCCGATTTTGAAAGCAACAATTGCCAATTAATTCCTTGTTCTTGCAATTTTGCTGTATTTGCTTCAAAAAACAACGCTGATATTTTTACTTGCCCTTCTTCTATATCGGCATAAGTTTTTGTATCAAGATTTTTAATTTCATCCTTTTGTTGAATTATTATTGCATTTTCTTTTGTTTCATAAAACAAATTGTTGAATTGCACAATAATTTTCAATGCTTTCCAATATGGAGTTTGTTTTATCTCAATTCCTATTGGATCTTTTTTATCTATTAATGAACGAATTGTTCTTCCCGTGTATTTTTCGTTAATCGCACTTAAAATTTCAATTGCTCGGTTGAATGGAATATGTTCAGAAAAACTAACTAATTCATCGGGATGAAAATATTGATTCATTTCTTTTTCAAGTTCAACTTGAGCAAATTGGAATGTGTAACTGATAAATATCACTTGAAAAATGACTAATAATTTACTTTTTCTGTTCATTTTTTTCCTCGTTCTTTAATGTTAACGTTACGTATTCAACAATTCCACCATTATTTATTACAAAATCCACTTCATCGTCTTCTCGATTGATTGAAGTTAAATATCCGAGATAAACTTTATCGCCTTTATTTAGCAGAAATGTTTGCTGACTTGCATCTGTTAAATATGCTCCGTTAGGAAGAACTGCTAACAATTTGGCTGTGTGAACATCTAAATTATGCTCAAGATTTGGGATAATTTTATCTCGAATTAATGGGTAAAACATATCATAAAGTTTTGGAGCAACAAGCTCTTTTTCATAAAAATCACTAGCTACAAATCTGTTAGATGATGAAGAAAAAACTCTTACATTAAACTTAAAATTCACTAAATATCTTGGAATTCCTTCTTCATCTACAATAATTGCCCCACTTAAACTTACATTTGAGACTTGTTTTATCGCTCTTGAATTTTCAATTGAAAAAATCAGATTATACAAATCATTATAATATGCATCTCCAGAAATTAGATATTCGTAATAAGAGAAATCTTTCAAATCTTTTTTTTGAAGAAAAGTTACATTTACATGGGAATTTGATGAAAAATTTGCCGTTTTTTTAATTACAAAATCATAAAAATCATATTGCGAAAGATTTGTTGGAATGTTGTATTCCATTTTATTCAACAAAGAATCCAACTTTGTAACTTCAGATTTCAACGGTGAAACTTCTCTTAAAAGTGCATCTCTATTTTTCGAAAATTGTTTGAGTTCATCCAATCTTTTTTCATTAACTGAAATCTTTTTTGATTGAATAACAAAAGAATAAATTCCACCAAAACCCGAAACAAGCAATAACAAGACAAAAAGGGCTATTGTATTTTTAAGATTTCTACTCATTTTTTCACCTTTAATGGGAATTTTAGATTGAATTTATATGTATTTAATTTTTTTAGCGGTTCGTAAAGCATACTGAAAATCGTTGAACTTTGGTTAAATCTCGCCAAGTCGGTCAAAACTCCACGAGAAAGTGAATAACCTGAAAGATCAACGGAATTTGTTCCTTCTGATGTTAAAGTTTTTAACCAAAAATTGCGGTAATTTCCAGCAAAATTTGAAATTTCCATCAACTTATTACTCCATTCTCGGTTGCTCAAAGTAAGTGAATCGAGAACTAATTTTGTGTTCGAAAAGTTGCTCACTTTTCCCGAAAGTCCCGAAATTTGATTAATCAAATCACTGTTTTCTGATTTAATTTTTTCCAAATTGCGAATTTGTCGTTCTTGTGATTTAAGCAAAGTTTCCTTTTCAAGAATTGAACTTGTAAAATAAAACGCCGATAAAAACAGAAGAATGAAAATTACAATCCCAGTAAAACCCAAAGAAAGTGATTTTTGCTGTTCCTTTATATAAGTTGGCAAAATTGTAATTCCGATTTTCTTTTTCTTGTCAATTTCTTCAGAATATTCCAAAGCAGTTGCGATTGGAATAGCAAACGAACAAGTTTTGCTATTTTCGGAGAGAACTGCCTCATCAAATTTTATTGAATTGAAATCAACTATTTTTATCTTCGTTTCTGGGAAATTTATATAGAATTTCATTCTAACATCTTCATCAATATTTTCACCACAGAGAAAAATGTTATCCAAATGAGAAATATTACTTTTTTCCATTTCATAGAAGATTTTTGATGAAAATATTTCAGAATAAACTTCGGAATTTGTACCAATATCCAACTTCTCGCCAAAATGGACAATGCTTTTCCCTTTTAGAAAAGTAATTGTACTTAAGAATTTGTCGAGATAAATTACTACCGAATGTTCATTTGCAAGTATTTCATTATTATTTACTACATATTTTGCCAAAGTTATCTCGGAATTTTTTATTCCAACAATTTTTTGACTTCGCTTGCGATTTTTACTTGCTAATTCATTTAATAGATTTAACGCTTTTATTTCACTTTTAATGTAAACACCAAGATTTTTTTCATTTTCTGATTCAAGAAAATCAACTAAATCTTTCCCAATTATTTGCCCAGTATTCGCAGCAATTTCTTCAGTTAATTTGCTTATTACGATTTCGCTTGATTTTCCATTTTTTGTTGACCAAACAAAATCAATTTCCGGCGTTGATGATGAAATGACAACATCATATTTCGAAAATTTTAGCTCATTTAGAACTGTGTTCAATTTTTCAATATCAACTACATTGGAATTTTTATCTTCGCTAAATTCAAATCCGTCAAAATCCATTTCAGTTGATGTTTTCGACAAATCTGTTTTTTCTGAATAATTCATTTCATTTTTATTAACAAGCGGATAAGATGATATAAGTTTCAGTATTTGCAAACTTGAAGATGTTTTTTCGAAAATTGCAATTTTTAGCATTCCTGAATCGAAATATATTGAGACTAAATTTTTCATTCTACAGCCTTTAGTAATTGCATCATTCTTGTTTTGTTATTTGAGAACGATATTGCAGTTTCGCTACTTATTGTTCGTTCTTTAAATAACCTGAGCAAATCTTGTTCCAATGTTATCATTCCCAAATTTCCCCCTTGTTGAATCATTCCGTAAATCTCGTTTAGATTATTACTTTTTATTGCAGCTTTAACACTTGGTGTTGCAATTAAAACTTCCTTTGCCAGAATTCTTTTACCTGAAACTGTCGGAACTAACTTTTGTGATATTACAGAAGTTAAAACATCCGCCAAACGAAAACGAACTCGTTCTTGCTCGAATGGACTAACTTCTGCGATAATTCTATCTATTGTTTCTATTGCTGAAGAAGTGTGTAATGTTGAAAAAATTTTATGTCCAGTATCTGTTGCTTCCAAAGCGGCAAGAATTGTATTTTGGTCTCGCATTTCACCAATTACAATTATATCTGGATCTTGTCTCATCGCTTCAACAACTCCATTTTGGAATGATTTTACGTCTTTTCCAATTTCACGATGACGAATTATACATTTATAAGATTTATGTACAAATTCTATTGGCGAAGCAAGAATTATAATGTGTGCAGGGTCAAAACTATTATGAAAATCAATTATTGAATCCAAAGTTGAAGATTTGCCTGAGCCTGTAATTCCAGTTATTAAAGATAAACCAGCTTTTACATATTGGTGACTCATCATTCTAACAAGATTTGAATGAAATCCGAGAGTGCTTAATTTTCTTAATTGAGCAGAAATTGCACGGAAATTCATAGCCAATTTATCCATTTCGAAGTAGATATTTCCTCTAAATCGGAAATTTTTACCTTCATCATTCCTAATTGAAAAACTAAAATCTATATTTCTTTCAATTATTAGACTTTCAATTTGATTTTTATTCAATAAAGATAGAATTAGAAAATTAGCTTCTAATGGTTTTAACTCGCCAAATTCTGGAATTGCTCTTTTAATTCCTTCAACTCGCAACCAAATCATATTATTTGTTCCATCGCCGCCAATTTCAATATCCGATGCGTTATATTTTATCATATTATGAAGTAATTCAACAACGACATTTCTATACGAATTTACTCGTTCTTCTGAAATTGTTTGAATTATTTTTGCAGTATAAGTTACAATTTCGCTATTCAACAAATTCCCTTCAAAAATTTCAATTTCTCGACGAATATCTTGCAAAACCTTTTCGTTCATTTAATCCTCCATTGTTCCTGCAATTACTTCCTGAAGTGAAGTTAAACCAGCTTTTACTTTCTCCAAACCAGATTCTCGTAAACTTTTTGTTCCATCTAAACGTGCCTGTTTTCTAATTGCATCTTCATCAACTTCAATTCCAGATTTTACAATAATTTGACGAATTTCTTTAGTAAAATAAAGTGCTTCGTGAATTGCCATTCTTCCTTTGTAACCTGTATTGTTACAATGTTCGCAACCAACTGGTTCATAAATTTCTGCGGATTTCCATTCATCAACATCCAAATTCACAGATTTCAAATAATTTTCATCAATGTTTTCAACTTTTCGTTTGCACGAATTACATAGTTTTCTAATTAATCTTTGTGCTACAATTAAATTAATTGCGTAAGCAATCAGAAATGGTTCGATTCCCATTTTATATAATCTTGCAACTGCACTTGGTGCGTCGTTTGTGTGAAGAGTTGAAAATGTTAAATGCCCTGTATTTGCTAATTTTATCGCAGTTTCGGCTGTTTCTTTATCACGCATTTCTCCAACCAGAACTATATCGGGGTCGTGTCGTAAAATTGCTCGAATTGCTTGTTCAAAATTCATTTTATAACCAATTTTCAATTGTCTCGCACCTTGAATTTCATATTCAACAGGATCTTCAACAGTTAGAACATTCACACTTGGATTGATAACTTGATACAACGCTGCAACAAGTGTTGTACTTTTTCCTGAACCTGTTGGTCCAGTTAGAATTACCATTCCTTGTGGTTGATGAATTGCTTTCTGAAATACTTCCGATGCGTAACCAAGTAAACCTAATTTGGATAAATCTTTTACAACTTTTCTATCATCAAGAATACGAATTACAATTGATTCGAACTTGTTTTTGATTTCTTTTCCAACAATTGGAAGAACGGAAACACGAAACCGAATTATTGTTTTATCAATTTCTCTTTGTATAAATCCATCTTGTGCAACTTCACGTTCAAATCTGTCTAATCCACGAGAACGATCTTTCACAACCGAAATTACAGCTTCGGGACGCGTATTTTTTTGTGTGTGCCAAAGCATAAGTTTTCCGTCAATTCTCATAAAAATGTCTGTGGAAAAAGGTCCGTTTGGAATTATATGAATATCACTCGCTCCTTTTCTTACACCTTCAATAAATGCTCCTTCAATTAAATTGATTAAAGCACTTTTGTTAATTTCTGAATCAATTTCTTCTTCGCTGATATTCGATTCTTCGTGTTCAATTTCAATTACCTCGTCAGAATTTTCCATCATTTTCAGATATTCATTTTCTGGTGGATAAACTTGATGAATTAGATTTTCATAATCAGCAGATTTTAGATAGCAAACTTCATATCTTTTCAAATTCAACTGATTTGCAAGTTTTGTGAGCATTCTGTTTGTAGGGTCAACAGCCGCAAGAATTACTTTATCCGAAGGTTTGTTATCGTATGGAAGTATAATTACTCTGTTTTCGAGCAAACTTTTTTTAATTTCCTCACCAAAACTTTCATTTAGCCTCTTTATAATTTCATACCGTTTTTCAGAAATATTAGTAATTTCTTCACGAATTTCTTTGAAAGCATATAAAACTGCAACTTCCTTAAAAATTAAATCATGATTGTATCCAAAATCTTCAACAAGTATTTGAGCTAAATTTCTCTTTAATTTATCAGCTTCAGATAGTTTTACTTGCAAGGCTTTTTCAAGAATTTCGAAATCAATAATTCCCTTTTTAAGCAATAGATAACCGATTTTGTCGGTCATTTCTAATTTCTGTTCTATTAATTCTCTGTCCATTTCTTTATCCATTTATCTACCCATTAACGGATTTTTCGGACTAATTGTTGCGGTTTCAGCCGAAATTAGTGTTAAACCAATCATTACAATCATAATTATCATTGCAATTGTAACTTGAACTAATTCTACAATATTTTTCAAGCGAAAAACAGTTTCACTTTCGTAATAATTGGCAAGTTGAAGTGCCGTACTTTTAAGAGTTCCAGTTTCTTCAGCGGAATGAAATCGCGATAAAGCTGTTTCTGTAAAAACTCCCGTTGCTTCAAAAGCATCAGTTAAACCGACTCCTTTTTTTAGCATTAATGGAATTGCAACTGTTTTAATTTGATGTTCAAAATATGCGTTATCTGCAGCTTCGGCTGCAATTTTTATAGGTTCAATACTTTCCGCAGCGCCAGTGTAAAGTGTGTAAAATACACGGCAAAATACTTCAATTGTTGTTTTATGAATCAAACTACCTATTATTGGAATTCTCAGTAACCATTTATCAATCAATAATTTACCCTTTTTAGTTTTGGAAAATCTCCATAATATTATTGGAGGAATGATTAGAATTAATGTAATTACAATTGGATATTCTATTAAAAATTCACTGAAATCAAGCGTAGCTTTTGTCATTGGAGGAAGTTCAATATTAAACTTTGTAAATAACTTTGCCGTCTCTGGAAAAATATAGCCCACATAAAATAAAACTGCGAGGAAAAGTACAAAAAGAGTAACTATTGGAGTAATTAAAGCACTTCGCAAATCTTTTTTGAATTGCATTTGTCGTTCTAAGAATTTTGCAGTTGCTTCATAAATTTGGGTCATATTTCCACTTTTTGCCGCAAGTCCGAGCATATATGAAGTAAATTTTCCTAAAACAGATTCGTATCTCGAATAAACAACTTGGCTATCTGTCCCTTTTTTTAATTCATTGTTAATTTGTCGAATTGTTTCTTTCAGTGTTTTCTGTTTAATATCATTAACAAGCAAATTCATTATTTCACCGTAACCAAGTTTTTGCTTTAGCAATTCGGCACTAATTTTCACAAATGATAAAACTTCTTGCTTTGGCGGTTTAATCTGAAAATCAAACAATTTTGGATTGACAGAAACTACTTCATAACCCAATTTCGTAACTGCATTTACAACCTCTTCTCTCGAAAAAGCAGATTGTTCTCCTTTTACGATTTTGCCATTCTTTTTCACCTTATAAATAAAATTTCTCTTTTTAGCAATCACCAATTTTTGCAAATTGTATTTTTCAACCATCGAACTGATTTTATTCTTTCCAGATTTTACGGTTTCTGAATTAATTGTTCCAGTTACCGTTGTTCCATTCGTTTTTACTGCCGAAAATTTTAGTTCTACCATTTTATCACCTTTAAAAAAAAGGCTATCATATTTGATAGCCCTATTATTGGAGTAGTAATATTTCTCAACTAATTCAAAGGCGTTGAAGCGGCTATAATTGAATCTGGTGTAACACGTACATAGGATTTTACTGGATTTGTTCCGTCATTACCTATATCATTACCTGACCCGACAATATATATTTCATCAGCAGAAGATGAAACTGTTCCAGCCGCACCAGTAATTGCAGTTGCACCACTTGGAACAGACGTTGAAATTGTAAATTCTCCAGCTGCAGTATTAAATTGCGATGCAGTTAAAGCAAATCCTTGAAAATCGTTTCCACCGCCACCGAGAGCTGTTGGTTTTCTGTAATATTGTTGTGCTTGTGCACCAAGATTAATTAACGAAGAAACAACCAAATCTCTACTTGATGATTGTGAACTTGTTGTAAATACGTTAATTCCAACTACAACTGCAATTCCTACTATGATAACCCCTAAAACGATGAGTAATAATTGTTGTTGTCCCATGATGAATCTCCTTTTTAATTTGTTTTGAGTTATTATTTAATTTTAAGTTTCTGCGTTAAGTATTGAAATTTTTGTGCCAAGTTTTCTTATTTATTTCTTTATGATTTTATGATGATTTTCATAAAATTCGCAAGTTCAGTAAATTTTACAGGTTAATGAATAATCGTAACCCTGTAAATATTTCTTGTTACAGTAATTGTAATTCGAACTGAATCTCCCGAAGTTGCTACTTCATTTCCAATTCCTTCGAAAACAATTGAATCCATTGGATTTGAATTGTTACTTATAAAAAATCTTCCTGTCGCTGTACGAACTAAATTATTTGGAATTGTCCACCCACTGAATGAGCCACTTCCACCGCCCATTTCTCGTGGTTTTAGATAGTAGCTTTGTGCCATCGATGAAATGTTAATTCCCTCGTGAATTAATGTATCTCGTTTTGAATCTACTGCATGTTCCCTAAAAAGATAAATACCTGAAATAATCGCAATTCCTACTACAATAATTCCTAAAATGATGAGTAATAATTGTTGATTTCCCATGACAAACTCGTCTTTTTTTTTAAATAAAGACAAATATGTGCCAAATTTATGTGCAAGGTTATAAGTTAAAATAGATAGATAGATAGATAGATTGATTGGTTGATTGATTCCTGATTGCTTATTTTCTGATAATCGTTTATTCATACCTTCGAGGAACAAGTACCTCGAAGGAAGACAAATCAATTTCTTAACTTTTAATTGTTATTATTCTTTCTGAAAAACAAGTAAACTCCATTCATTTTCACTATCTTCATCAATTTTCTGTAATTTTTCAGATTGAAAATGTTCGGTGATTAATGATTTATCAGTATTCAATAATCCAGAAAGTATCAATTTTCCACCATATTTTAACTTTTCTGCCAATTGGTTTTTAATATCAATCAAAATATGTGTGTTAATATTCGCCAGAATCAAATCGAAATTTGTTTGATGAATATCGCCAATTTCACCAAGGACAATTTCCAATTCTTCAGATATTTGATTTAGATTTTTATTTTCTTCCCCATTAATTTTGCACCATTCGTCATTATCAAATGCAATTGCTTTGCTTGCACCAAGTTTTAAAGCTGCAATTGCTAAAATTGCAGTTCCAGCACCAGCATCTAAAACATAATCTCCTTTGGAAATATATTTTTCAATTGCTCGAATCATCATTTTTGTTGTTTCGTGTTCACCAGTGCCAAAAGACATTTTTGGGTCAAGATTTATTACAATTTTGTTTTGCGGATTTTCATATTCCCGAAAAGTTGGTTTTATCACAATTTTATCTGAAATTTCAATCACATTCAAATTCTTTTCCCATTCTTCATTCCAATTTTTGTTTTCCACATTATTTTTGGTGATTTCAAAATAATCAATCAATTCATTTTCGATTGCAGATTTTAGTAAATCATTCAATTTCAGTTCAATTTCAGATGTTTTTTCGACAAAAATTGAAATTGATTCTTCATTTTCGTTCAAGCCATCAAGTTCCAAATTCCACAACAAACCAGATAGAATTTCAGGCTCAAAAGGTCGAGTTTGGATTTTATATTCCACAAATTCTTTCATTTATTTTCCTTTTATTAAAATTTTGCAGATTGAATCTTGCAGTTTTCGAATGTCTGAATCTTTTCCACTGTAATTATTAACAATAATCGAAAATGCAATTTCATCGCCGTAACTATTTGTTAAAATTCCACTCAATGAATTCACAGATGTTAATGAACCAGTTTTTCCTTTCACTTTCCCGATATTTTTCTTTGAATTTAGACGATTTTTCAAAGTCCCGATTTTGCCCGAAACAGCAAATGAATTTATTAACGAATTGAATTTTTCTCTATCATTTTTGTAGAAATACTTAAAAATATCGGTAATCAATTTCGGCGAAATCAAATTATATCGCGAAAGTCCACTTCCATCTGCAATTGTAAAATTTTCTGGTTTATTTCCACTAAGTGTGATTAGTGAATCGATTAAAATCTGGCTTTTCCAAAATCTTGCAGGTTCCGAAAAATGATATACGCCAATTTCTCGAAGTAAAATCTCAGCAAAAAGATTATCACTTTTTTTGTTTAATCTATTCAAAATAAATTCAATTGGTGTTTTTATTTCAAATAAATCGGCAATAAATGGGACGTTTTTCTCAATTTTCAGTTCTTTTTCAATTTTAATTGAATTCGAATTCAACTTTTCCTTCAAAATTTCAAGAAATATTTGCTCAGGATTCTCAATATTGAATTCAAAATCATCAACTGAATTCTGAGGAATTTTGCCAGATATTATAATTTTGTTCCGATTCCCTTCAAAAACTCGGGTTACAAAGAGTGTGTTTGTATCTGAAATAGAAATTGTTGCGTTATTTTGAATTAAAAGTGATTCAAATTTTGGTTCAGAAGTAACTTGCACTTTTTCGCCAAAACTTCCACTTTGCACAACAACTTTCATTTTTCCAAAATAGCTATTTAACGAAGAAAAATAGGGCAAATATTCGCTCGGATTATCGTCCCACATCCAACCTTTTCCCCAATAAACCGAATCATTCCAAGAAATATCAGCGACCAAATTCCCCTTGATTTTTCTTATTCCCATTTTCTTCAGATTTTCTGCAACAGATTGGAATTCTTCATTACCAAAATTTGGATTTCCGTCTGATTTTATTATCAAATCGCCAATTACAACCGAATCTACAATTGCCCCATTTGTCCGAAATTTGGTTGAAAATTCATAATTTTGTGGCAAAAAGTTAATTGCAGTTGCCGAAGTAATTATTTTTTGATTTGAAGCTGGAACGAATAGTTTTTGATTATTGAATGAAAAAATTGGTTTATTCTTTGTCAGATTGAAAATATCAATTCCGATAAAAGCATCTTTCAAAATTTCAGATTTAAGAATTTTGTTGATTTTAGATGAAATTTTAGCATTTTGAGCAAAATTTGCCGATACAAAAACGATGAGAACAAGCAAAGCAAATCTTAATTTTTTCATATTTCAATTATCTTTTTTAAGTGATTATCAATTACATCTTGCAGATTTTTCTGAAAATCAACAACAATTTGTTTTGCAAATGGGTTAAATCTAAAAAAATCTTCAAACAATTGATAAGAATCGTTTACAACATAATGAGACATTTGGTTCAAATTTGTAAGTGCGTTCATTTTTAGCGAAATCGCCGAAATATTCATTCCCGATAAAGCTCGACCAAGTAAATGAACTAAATTTAAGTTGAACGCCATTTGGTAATCGTGTTCTTCGGCAGTAAGAGAAATAACGTTCAATTGCAATTTTTCATACAAATTTAGTAAAAATTGGAAATTTGAATATTCAATTTTTCCAGCTTGAACAGAAATTGATAGATTTTTCAAACCTTTGCTTCCCGAATCTGGTCCAAAAAGTGGATGAGTAAAAACATACTGAATTTCTTTGGGAAGATTTTCTTCAAACATAGAAACAATTTTTGTTTTTACAGAAGCACAATCAATTAGAATTGAATTTTGGGCAATTTTGTTGGAATTTTCAATCAAAAATGGTTCGATTGCTCGTATTGGAATTGTGAGGAAAATGAATTTTTGCGAAAGTGCTTCTTCTAAATCTACTTGTTGAGCATAATTTTGCTCTTCTGTTTTTTCTGGATTTTCGTCATAAATTTTTACGGAAAAATGATTTGATATTTGTCTTGCCCAAAATGAACCAAATCTACCAGCGCCAATTACAGCAATTGAATTTTGAGTTGTATTCATCATTCAACTTTTTCCCAATTTGAAAAATCTAACCAAAAGTTTGGGTAAGATTTTTCTACAACTTCTGGATTTTCGATAACAACATTAGGAATTTTCGTCCCAGCAATTGCAAAAGCCATCGCTATTCTGTGATCTTTGAAAGTCTTAATTTTATTCCCGAAATAATTCTTTTGTGGGAAAATTATTAGATTTTCATCAAGATATTCAGCTTTTCCACCGAGCAAAATTATGTTTTCGATTATTGCTGAAATTCTGTCGCTTTCCTTATATTTTAATCGAGATACATTTCGCAGTACAAATTTTTCTGGAGCAAACATTCCCAAAACAGCCAAAGTTGGGACAATATCGGGAATATTTTCGCAATCAAAATCCAGACCTTTTTCAATTTTGCCAGAAATTTCAACCGAATCTTTTTTTACAATTACTTTCCCGCCAATTTTTTCAGCAATTTCAAATATCTTTTCATCACCTTGTAAAGATGGCAAAAGACAATTTCTGAATGTAACTTTTGTTTGATTTATCAAAGCAAAAGCTACCCAATATGATGCCGCCGATAAATCATTCTCGATTGTGTAATTCCAATTGAAATTAATATTTTGTTTCGGAATTGAAATCCTATTTTCTTCAAAATCGAGATTAATTGCCAAATTTTTCATCATTTTGATTGTCATTTTCAAATATGGGAATGATGGAATTTCATCTAAAAAAGCAATTTTAGAATTCGAGTTCTGAAGTAAAGTTGCAAAAAGTAAACCCGTAACAATTTGCGAAGAAGGAATTTTTGCAATTTGAATTTCATCAGAATTTTGGAAAAGCGAAGGATAAATTGTAATTGGCAAAGTTTTGTTATTTGATTTAATTGAAATTCCGTGATTTTCAAGAATCGTTATCAATTCCGAAAATGGACGTTTTTGCAATTCTTCGCTTCCTGAAAAAGTAATTGATTTGTCAAGAAAACTTGCTAATGGAATCAAAAATCGGGCAGAAGAGCCAGAATTTCCCAGAAATATTTCTTGATTGTGCACCTTCCCAATTGGTTTTGAAACTACAATTTTATCGCTTAAAACTTCAATTTCAGCTCCAAATGATTTCAATGCTTCAATCGTAATTTTTGTATCTTCAGAAATTAAAGGATTATAAATTGTTGTTTTCCCTTTATTTAACGAAGCAAGAATTACAATCCGATGTGTAACACTTTTTGAAGAAGGTAATTTAATTTCCTTTTCAGATTCGTTATTGAAGAGAACTCGAAGCATCCTTTTCAATTTCTTTCATTTTCTTTGCTCGCAAAATTTCGACAGAATTTTCAATTATTTTGTAATCTTCAATCAATTTTGCAAATTGTGAGAAATTAAGTTGTTGAGCACCATCAGAAAGGGCAACATGCGGATTTGGATGAACTTCAACAATAAATCCATCAGCGCCAGCTGTTAATCCCGCCAAAGTTGTTGGAATTATCAAATCGCGTCTTCCAGTTGCGTGACTTGGGTCAACAATTATTGGCAAATGCGAAACATTTTTTATCATTGGGATAATGTTAATATCAAGTGTATTTCTTGAAAATTCAACAAAAGTTCTAATTCCACGTTCGCATAAAATCACTTTGTTATTTCCTTGAGAAAGAATATACTCTGCACTCATCAAAAACTCGTTCAAAGTTGCTGCAATTCCGCGTTTTAGCATAATTGGTTTATCAGTTTTACCAAGTTCTTCGAGCAATTTGAAATTCTGCATATTTCTGGCGCCAACTTGGTAAATATCAACATAGTCATACATATCTTCAATTTGTTTGATTTGCATAACTTCCGAAATTACAGGTAAACCGTAATGTTTTCCAGCATCACGAAGCCAAGGCAAACCAATTTCGCCAATTCCTTGGAAAGAATATGGGGAAGAACGTGGTTTGAAAATTCCACCACGCAAAATATCAACACCTTGTTTTGCCATTTCTTCAGCCGATTGCCAGATTTGTTCTTCGCTTTCAACTGAACAAGGTCCTGCCATTTTAACTGGCTGAATTCCGCCAATTTTCACTTTACCAACTTCAATTATTGTTGCTTGTGGATGCATTTGGCGAGATGCAATTTTATAAGATTCAATAATTGGAATTACTTTTTCAACGCCTTCAAAAGTAATAATTGCATCTTTATCAAGTTTGTGTTTATTTCCAATAACTCCAATAATTCGTTTTTCTACACCGCGTACTTCGTGAATTTCTGCTTTTTTCTCTTTGAGATAACTTATTAGTTCTTTGTATTCACTGTCAGAAATATTATTATTTACGACTATAATCATCTTTAACCTAATTCTAATAAAATGAGTGTGAAAGATAAATATTTATTTGAGATTTATCTTAAAAAATGCCCACCAAATATCCTTTAAAATATTTATTTATTTTTGTGTAGTTTATTCATTAATTCTTAAGGGAAAAATGTTAACAGAATTCACAAGTTTTATTACAGATTATGAAAATTTTATTATTCCAAAAGTTGCGGAATTATCAAAAACAAATTTTGATGCTACAATTACTGGGAAATCAGAATTATTCCAAAAATCAGCCGAAATTGAAATTGAGATAAACAATTTTCTTTCTGATAAAAATAGATTTCAGAAAATTAAGACTCTTTATGAAAGCGATTTCAATTTCAACGAAGTTACAAAACGTGAGATAAAATTAATTTATAATTCGTTTGTTTCTCATCAATTTGATTCCGAATTGATGGAAAAAATTGTAAATATTTCAAGCAATTTAGAAAGACAATTCTCTACTTTTCGTGGAAAAATTGGCAAAAAAGAGCTTACAGATAATCAAATTGATGAAATTCTAGAAAAATCGACAAATTCTGACGAACTAAAAGCAACTTGGGAAGCAAGTAAACAAATTGGTAATGAAGTAAGTTCGCAAATTGTTGAATTAGTGAAATTGCGAAATCAAGCTGCAAAACAAATGGGATTTGAAAATTACCACACAATGAGTTTGCTTTTAAGCGAGCAAAATCCCGAAGAAATGGATATGTTTTTCGATGAATTGGATAATCTAACCAAACATTCTTTCCAAAAAGTGAAAGCAGAAATTGATGATTTTCTTTCAAAAAGATTAAATATCAATAAAAATGAACTTATGCCTTGGCATTATCAAGACAAATTCTTTCAACAAGGACCAGAATTCACTTCAATCAATTTTGATATGATTTTTGAAAAATCTGACATTGTGGAAATCACAAAAAAATACTTTGCCGAAATTAACCTTCCAATTGATGATTTGTTAGCAAACAGCGATTTATTTGAAAAAGAGAATAAATACCAGCACGCATATTGTACAAATATTGACCGCGAAGGCGATATTCGAGTGGTTTGCAATATAAAACCAAATTACAAATGGATGTCCACAATGCTTCACGAATTCGGTCACGCTGTTTATGATAAATTCATTTCAAAAAATTTGCCTTGGGAATTGCGAACTCATGCACATATTTTTTGCACTGAAGCAATTGCAATGCTTTTTGGAAGATTAGCTTCAAATGCAGATTGGTTAGTTGAAAATCTTAAAATTGAACAAAATTTAGCTAAAACTGTCGAGACCGAAGGATTTTCAAAATTGCGAGCAGAACAATTGATTTTTTCGCGTTGGGTACAAGTTGTTTATCGATTTGAGCGAGAAATGTATAAAAATCCCAACCAAGATTTGACTTCTCTTTGGTGGAATTTGGTTGAAAAATATCAAGAAATTACTAAGCCAATTGGTAGAAATTCAGCAGATTGGGCTTCTAAAATTCATATCGCACTTTATCCAGCATATTACCATAATTATATTTTGGGAGAAATTTTGGCTTCTCAATTGCATTTTTTCATAACAGAAAAAGTAATTACAAATGGTAAATCGAAGAAATCTTTCAGTAATGATAAAGCAATTGGAGATTATTTGAAAAATCTGTATTTCTCATACGGTGCAATATATGAATGGAATAAATTAATTGAAAAAGCCACTGGCGAAAAATTAAATCCTAAATATTACGCAATGCAATTTACTTATTGAGATTAATTTGTAATTAATTAAGTTTGAAAGTGTAATTTAACAATGCTTCAAAAAAACATAGGAGTTGTGAAATGAGAAAAAATATTTATTTAATGTTGGCAATACTTTTTGTATTAGCTTTTTCGAGTGTAAATGCTCAATTTTCAAATTATGGTGTAAAAGCAGCTTTGAACTATTAAACATTCACTGGTGACGATATGGAAAATGTCAAAGCAAAATTTGGTTATGGACTTGGTGTATTTGCTGTTTTACCAATGTCAGAACAATTTTCTGTTCAACCAGAATTTTATTATAATAACAAAGGTGCAGAATATTCAGAAAATTATGTTATTAACGATGCTAACTATACGGAAACTATTAATTTTACTCTAACCTACTCAATGAATTATCTTGAAATCCCAGTTCTTGGAGTTTTTAACTTAACTCCAGAATTTTCTGCTTTTGCTGGTCCGTATTTCGATATTTTTTTAAATGGTAAAGCTGATATTAAATCAGAATATAATATTGAATATTCTGATGGGACAAGTGATTCCGATACCTATTCTGAATCTGATGATTTAAAATCCGATAATATGACAATCCCTGGTTACGGTTTGGTGTTTGGTGGCGAATACTCCTTCGGACAACTTGCTGTTGGTGTAAGATATTCAATGGGATTGAACAACATTCCCGATGATGATGTTAAAATGAAACATGCGAATGCTCAAGTTACATTTGGGTATAAAATTAAATAATAAAATAAAATTAAATTAATAATTTGAAGCATTGTTAATTTATTAATTACGAATTACAATAGACCAGATTACCTTCGAGGAACAAGTAACTCGAAGGTATAAATAAAGCATAATTTTTAACTCTTAACTCTTAACTCTTAACTCTTAACTGATATAGATAAATTGTGGCAATTGTTTTGGCATCTATTATTTCCCCATTTTTAATCATATTTTCAATTTCATCAATTGTAAAATGGAATATCTCGATTCCTAACTCACCTTCTTCGCGTGCTAATTTCCCATTTTGTAAATTTTCAGCTAAATATAAATGAAGAATTTCGCTACAAAATCCTGGAGTTGTGGCAATTTCGCCAAGTTTAACTAAATTCTTCGTTTTGAAACCAGTTTCTTCTTCCAATTCTCTATTTGCTGCAAAATCTGGGTTTTCGTTTTTTTCTAATTTTCCTGCAGGCAATTCCCAGATAACTTTATTTAATGGATAGCGATATTGTTTTATCAACATAACTTTTCCATCATTTGTAATTGGTAAAACAACCGCTCCGCCGTTATGTAGAATTACTTCTCTAATTCCCAAATTACCAGAATTGTATTTTATTTTATCGATTTTTAAATCAAATACAATACCGATATGCTTTTTTTCCGATGATATTACTTCAAAATTTCGCATTATTCCTCATAATATGGAAGAATTTCACTTCCGAGATATTTTAACACTGCGGTAATTACTCCCAAATCATCAAGATAACCAATCAATGGCGAAATATCTGGGATTGTATCAATTGGAGAAATAAAATACAACAAGCCAGCTACAACAATTGCTTTTCTGTACCAATTCACTCTTCTATCTTTCATATATCGATAAAGTGCCAAGATATCTTCTTTGAATGAAATTTTTTTGCCAGTTTTTTCTACTTTAGACCAAAGTTTTTCATCAACTTCAGATTCCATCTTGTTAAATTCTTCTTCAGAATCGATATCAATATTTACATCTTCAAAATCTTTTACATCAAATTCTTTCATTTTTTACCTCTTGTGATTTTCAAACCAATCAAAAATTGAATTCCACCAAAATCTTGCGTTTTGTGGTTTGGTTACAAAGTGTGTTTCTTTTGGGAAATATAAAAATTTAGATTCAACACCCATTTTTTGTAGTGAAGTGAATAGTTGAAATGCTTGTCCTTCTGGTACTCGAAAATCATTTCCACCTTGCACAATAAGCATTGGAGTTTTGAAATTCTTAACATAAGTGCTTGGCGACCATTTTGAGTAAGATTCTGGATTTTCCCAAGGAGTTCCGTTCATTTCCCATTCTGGGAACCAAAGTTCTTCTGTTGTCCCATACATACTTTCGTGGTCAAAAACGCCATCGTGCGAAACTAAAGCATTAAATCTCGTGTTTTTTCCTTCAATCCAATTTATCATATATCCGCCATAAGAAGCTCCAGCAGCGAAAAGATTATTTTTATCTATAAATGAATATTTATCCAAAGCAAAATCGAGCGAATTCATCAAATCTTTGTATGGTTTTCCGCCCCAATCTCCTGAAATTTCATCTACAAATTTTTGTCCGTAACCAGTACTTCCGCGTGGATTTGGAGCAATTACTACATAACCTTTTGATGCGAAAAGTTGGATATTCCATCGATAATGAAAATCATCGGACCAATGACCTTGTGGTCCGCCGTGAATTAAGAAAATTAGCGGATATTTTTTATTTTCATCAAAAAATGGTGGTTTTATCAGAATTGATTGAACATTATCGCCATTTGCACCTTTTGCCCAAAATGTTTCAAGTTTACCAAATTCAATTTCATCAAGTATTTGTTGGTTGATGGAAGTGATTTGAGATACTTTTTTGGTTGTAATATTTATTGAGAATAATTCACTTGGCAAATCAGATTTCTGTTTCTTGAAATACAGAAAATTCCCATTTGCTGATAGAATTAAATCAGAATTCACGTTTTCTTTTTCAAGCAAATCTACTTTTCCGCTTGCAACATCTATTTGATAGATTGATTCGTTAATTTCGTTTGATGAAATAAAATAGATTTTCTTTGACGTGTGCGACCAAATAAATTCAGAAATTGAGAAAACAAAGTTTTCTGTTAAGTTTTTATATGATTTCGTTTCAACATCATAAATAATCAAATCTTGTTTATCAGCTTCAAAACCAGCACGTTTCATAGAGGTAAAAGCGAGCATTTCTCCATTTGGCGAGAAAATTGGTTGATTATCATTTCCTTTGCTATTGGAAATTAGCTCAAAATTATCTTTCCCAATTTTATCAAGATTTATTCTAAAAATTTCGTTATTTGTTGATGTTGCTTGAACTTTATCTGGATTCATTGTAAAAACTACTGATTTTCCATCTGAAGAAAAATTGTAATCGTATGCACTTCCGAGAGCAATTGTGGGAATATCCGATTTACAATTTTGAGTTAAATCGATTGCGGAATTTGTGTTCAAATCATAAACAAACAAATGACTTCTCTTTTCACTTCGCCAACTATCCCAATGTCTGAAAAGTAGATTTTCAATAACTCTAACTTCCACTTTCAAATTTGCAATTTCTTCATCTTTCTTCTGATTGCATTCTTGACTTGTGCAATTTGGGTAAACTTCGGAAACAAACAAGAATTTACTTCCATCTTTGTTAAACTTTATTCCGCTAACTCCAGAATAAAAATCAGTAATTTGTTTTACATTCTTTCCTTCGTAATCACAAGAAAATATTTGTTCATCTTGCTGGAAAAATATTCTTTTCCCATCTGGATGAAATACTGGCGAACTTTCGTTTTTTTCGGAATTCAGAATTGGTTTTACTTGATTTCCTTCCAATTTCACAATCCAAATATCTGTGTTTCCTTTATTTTCGTCCATATTGTAAGATGTTACTGAAAATGCTATAAAATCACCTTTTGGTGAAAGTGAAGTTGAGCCGATTCTCTTCATTTTCCACATATCTTCAACTGTCATTTCGTGTTTTTGAGCATAAATTTGTGTTGCGAATAGCAAAATCAAAAGTGCGAAAAATCTTTTCATCTTTCCTCGTAAAAAATTATTAAATTATTGTAAAAATAGTGTTTCTTTAGATTTCCTTCCTACCAAAATTGTTTCATTTTCAAGCAATCCAAAATAATTTTCTTCATTTTGATTAGTAAATGATAAAATTTCAACAGCAAAACCAACTTTTTCAAGGCGATTTTTCAAACCGTTAATCGAATAGACTCGAACGTGGTCTGCTTGTCCAAAATGTAATTTTCTTTCTTCTGGCTGAATGATATTTTCATTTTCGTAAATTTCTCCTTCTTTGAACGGTGTTTGAATGAATATTTTTCCATTCGGCGAAAGAATTCTGAAAAGTTCTTTCATAGCCGAAAAATCATATTCAATATGCTCTAAAATGTGATAACAAATTATCGTCTGAATTTCATTTTCGGGCAAGTTAATATTTGTAATATCGAAATGGAAATCAGCCTCAAATTCATTCAAGTAATCCGTAGAAAGATAATTTTGCTTGAACTTTTCCTTGAAATATTTCATCTGAGATTTCGGCGGCGAAAAATCAAGTAATTTCCCATTTTTATGATTTTCGTCAACTATTTGGATAATTCTTCGTTCTCTGCTTGAACTTCCGCATCTTGGACAAATTAAAGTGTTGTTAAATTTAGCAAAATGCGAGAATTTTGTTTTACAAACATTACATTCAACATTTTTCCCAATGTAAATTATTGAATAGAAATAGCGGAAAATATGTTCGTATTTCTTTAATAAATTCTTAGAAATTATTCTTAATAAAACGCTTTTTAATGATGAATAAAATGGCATTAATCGGCAAAATTATTATGTTGTTTCCACCAATCTTCGTTGTAAATTGTGCTAAAATATTTATAACCTGAATCTGGGAAAATTGTTACAATTCGCTTGTTTTCATCCAAATCTTTTGCAATTTGTAAAGCTCCCCATATATTTGCACCACTCGAACCGCCAGCAATAATTCCTTCTTCATAAGCCAATTTCATCGCATATTCGAAGGAATTTTTATCAGTAACTTTTATCATATCGTCAATATATTCAAATTGTGCAGTTTTAATTAGGAATTCATCGCCCAAACCTTCAATAAAATATCGATAAGGTTCGATTAGCTTCTTGTGTTTGAAATAATCGTAAAATATCGAACCAAAAGGATCGACCGCAATAATTTTAATATTCGGATTTTTCTCTTTCAGAAATCTTCCAACGCCGCAGATTGTTCCGCCAGTTCCAATTCCAGCTACAAAATAATCGATTTTTCCTTTTGTTTGTTCCCAAATTTCTGGACCAGTTGTCATATAATGTGCTTCGTTATTATTAAGATTATTATGTTGATCGATATAGAACAAATCGGGATTTTTTGCTGCAAGATTTTTAGCATAATTATTGTAAGAATCTTCTCGTTCTGGCGGAAGAGATGCGTCAACTGCAATAACATCAACGCCAAGAACTTGAAGCATTTTCAATTTTTCTTTGCTTGTTGTATCGCGAATTACGATTTTAAGTTTGTAACCTTTTTGGCGAGCAACAATCGCGAGTCCCATTGCAGTATTTCCCGATGAATTTTCGATAATTGTTTGTCCAGGTTGCAATTTCCCTTCTTTTTCAGCTTTTTCCACCATATATCGCGAAATTCTGTCTTTTATACTTCCACCAGGATTTGTGAATTCCAATTTTGCACAAATTTTAGCTTGTGTTCCTTTTGTTATGTTGTGTAATTGTACGAGCGGAGTGTTTCCGATTGCGTCAAGTAAATTCATAAAATTTTATCCTTTTATTAAACTATTTCCACGTAAAAATTCTTCAGAAGTCATTCGTTTTCTGTCTTCTGGTTGAATTTCGAGAATTTCAATAGCAAAATTATTTGTACCAATAAATATTTGTTTTTTCGTTTCAAGAATTTCCCCAATTCCAAGTTTTTTATCAGATTTGATTGCTTTCCAGATTTTGATGATTTTCCCGTTATGCAAAAAAAATGCACCTGGGAATGGCGAAAGTCCGCGTATTTGATTTACAATTTTTTCAGAAGAATTATTCCAATCAATTTTCTGAATTTCTTTTGTAATTTTTGGTGCTTTTGAAGCTAAAGAATCATCTTGATTTTGTAAATTGACTTTGTTTTCTGAAATTAAATCGATTGTTTCAACTACTGATTTCGCTCCAATTTCAGCCATTTTATCGTGCAAAGTGCCAAAATCATCTTCTTCTTTAATTTCAATTTCTTTTTGCAAAATTATATTTCCAGTGTCAACTGTTTTTTGAAGAAAGAATGTTGTAATTCCCGTTTTCTTTTCACCGTTAATAATTGCCCATTGAATTGGAGCAGCTCCGCGATATTTTGGAAGAATTGAACCGTGCAAGTTGAATGAACCAAATTTTGGCATCGTAAATACAATTTCTGGCAAAATACGAAACGCTACAATTACAAATAGATCCGCACTAAATTCTTTTAATTTGGCAATAAATTGTATGTCAGATAGATTTTCTGGTTGAAGTACTTCAATTCCATTTTCTATTGCAAATTGTTTTACGGGCGTGAAACTTACTTTCCTTCCACGACCGCGTTCTTTATCTGGGGCAGTTACTACCGCAAGAATTTTATGATATGAGTTGAAAATCGCTTTTAGTGAAAATACTGCAAAATCTGGCGTTCCGAAAAAAATTATATTCATTAAATTTTCTTTTCAGTTATTGGGTAATCAACATCAACTTCGCGATTTTTTATCAAAAGAAGTTCTTTCTTAAGTTTGTCGCGAACAGGTTTACAAACTCTATCTGGAATCATTTTCCCAATTAAATGATCATATTCATGAAGAATTACTCGAGCAAATAATCCATCTGCTTCAATTTCCTGAATATTTTCGTCTGCATCAAGATATTGTACTTTTATCATTTTTGATCTTTCTACGTCAGCTCGCAAATTTGGTAACGATAAACAACCTTCATTCATAACAACTCTTTCATCAGAATAAAGTAAAATTTTGGGATTTATCATTACAACTGGTTTAATGTGCGAATAAGATTCAATTTCGCTAATATCGATTACAAATATTTGTTTATTAAGATTTACTTGATTTGCAGCTAATCCGATGCCATAAGCATTTCTCATTGTATTAAACATATCACGAATAGTTGAAATTAGATTATCATCAATTTGTGTAATTGGGGCAACCTTTTTTCTAAGTATTGAATCACCATAAACTGTAATTGGTAAAATTGGCATTTTTACTCCATTTTTGTTTCTTCATTAAATCGAACTCGAATTGGTTCAATTATTAATGCTTTGTAAATATTTAATTCAGTTGAAGCAAATAACATTTTAATTCCAAAGCGAAAGATAATTAAGATTTGCTGCACTGTAAATGTAATAATTATATAAATATATGGCTTTCTTGAAATGTAATTCCCGACAATATTGTATAAAATTGCAATTCCGATGCTAATTAACGAAAGCACAAAAAAAACAAGGAAAACTACTAAGAAATTTCTTTTTAGGAAAACCACAACTCTTTTTAACGATTCCCAAATTGAATTTTCATCACGGAATAAAATATCAACTTTTGTATAATCCGAAATAATTACAACTGTTCCAATTAGAAAGATTAAAATTGTATATCGAGCAGAACGTAAAATGAAATCGCCTAAAACATAATCAGTTTTACTGTATGCCCACGTAATTAAATCACCAAGTAAATCGTTAATCACAAATGCTATCGCAATTAAAATAATTGCAATAATTGTTACTTTTATAAATCTATACCAGTATTTAACGCCACCGTAGAAAAAATCTATTATGTCATTTTTCTTTATGTTGTTGAAAATTGTAAGCAATCCACCAGAAAAAAATGTTTGAATCATTATATACAGAATTGCTGCAACAATTATGGTAGTTGGAAGTTTATCAAGTTGTGTTGAATATAAATTCCTAAATTGTAAATACCATAAAAAATCGGAATTTGTAACCATTTGTTGGCTAATTAGAGATTTTGAAAGATTTTCCCACAAAGTCTGAAATACTTGGATGCTTAAAGTTAATGCAATAAAGAAATTTGTGGCAAAAAAAAGCAGCACAAACTTGAAGTTGTAAACTACATTTCTAAAACTTTCAATCAATTCCCGTTTTATCATCCCAATAATCCCAAAAACATTAAACTATTTTGTACCCAGAAAAACCAATGTATGGCAAAAGAAAAAGGCGTTGTAAAATTATTAGATGTAGAAATTGAATTATTGGAGATATTAATATCAAGAATATTTTTCTTCATCGGGTCAATTTCAGCACCAATAACCTTGTAATTTGTCTCAAAAAAGAAATGCTTTATTTCATCATTCCCGTTCCAAGAAAAGTTCAAAGTATCATTTTCAGTATAAACATTAATTTCAACTGGCAAAAACGAGCCTCCATTTCGCGAAACAACCAAATTGTAAAAATTAGGTCTAATTTCGTTTAATTCAAGAATTGAAAAGTCAAAATTGCTATTTATGTAATAAAGATTTTCAATAAATACATCAGATTGAATTCCAATGTACTTTTTGAAAAGATACAAATAATTATCAGATGAAACGGTTGAGTTTCTGTAATTGATAAAGTAACTGCGAGTTATTGAGTCAATTTTCTTCTTCCCAAAATAATTTTCAACAACTTTTAACGACAAAGAAGGTTTGATAATTGTTTGATATCGAAAAGAATCTTTATTAAAAATTTCATAAGCTGATTTCTTTAATGAAACTCGATTTTTGGCATCGTAAAGTTCATTTAGATTATTCAAATAAGGTTCAAATTCATAATTCCTAAATCTGTAAATTATTGGAATTTCATTATATGAATAGAAAACTTCACCTTCTAATGGTAAATAACCAAACAAATTGAAATATTGAGAGATTTTCCCGTAATAATTTGAAAATATTCGGTTGGAATAATATTCACTCAAACCAGAAATTAACCATTTATCGTAATTTTCATTGATCGAGAATTGCTCTCTGAAAATCTGCTTAGAAAGTTCAGTGATAATTTGGAATTCGGGTTCTTTGGTAAAAATTGGGGAAAATAATGGAATATGAAATCCAATAAGCGATTTAGAAGAGAAATTCTCTGAAATTGTCCTCGGTAACGAAACAAAAGTTAGTTTATTCGGCAAAGTTAATCCAAGAGAATCATAAAATCCAATTGTTTTTTCTATTGCAGTTGAAATTCTTTCAAGATAATTCTCATCTTTTTTCTGATAATAAAATTTTATTTCTCGATTCTTAATTTCTGATTGTGAAAATTGGAATTCCTCTTTTTCAGCAAAAAAAAGCAATAATTCGTGTGAATTATTCTGATTAACTATAATTCCCCCTTTTTTATCACTTATCACTTTTGCCGAAGTAATTGGAATTAAAGAGGACGGATATTTTATTTGAGCAGAAAAATTTGAATTGTACAAATCTAAAGAAGCAAATTGCGTAAAATATTTTTGTCTGTGTGAATTTCTAATGTAAATCGGATACCAATTTTTTAGGACAAGAAAATCTAAATCACTCGCTTTCCCAATAAAATATTTCGCAAATGGTAATTTTATTGAATAAGTAAATTCCACATTCAAAGTATCTGAAAGTGAATTATTGTTAAGTTCAATTACAGTACTATCAAAATACACCAAATTAGAATCAATCAAATAATGATATTTGGCAGAAATTCCGTTTATAGAAATTTTGTGAATGTTTATAAATGTCATTTCAGCAGCTGAAAGTTGTTTATCAATTGCAAAATGTGTCGAATTGCTCTTTAAACCATTCATTGGAAGCAAAAAACTAATTTTCTTCAATTTCTCATTATTAATAAATCGGAAAATACACTTTGCTTTCAGATTCGAAGTTGAATCAATCTCAGCAAAAATTGAATAATTAAAATTAGAATTTGATTGATTTTGTCGATAATGAAGGTTTGTAGTTAGGGAATCTGCAAGAATAGTGCTTTCCTGTTGAATTTCTCTATAAGTAAAATAGCCTGAAATTAACGAAACAGCAACAAAAAGTAGAATTAGTTTTAATAAACGATTTTTCATAGCTCAAATTTACAAAAGACGGGAATATCTTTTTGTAAAATCTTCTAAAAAGGGCTTAATCTTTGTGTGGAAAATAAAAAAGCTGTTTCAAAAGCAAAAAAGGAATAAACTTCTGAAACAGCTTTTGGGAGCTTTCTTAATTCTTATTTCTTATTTTTTCTTGAATCTAAAACTGAGTCAATTAATTTGTACTCTTTTGCTTCATCAGCAGTTAAATAGTAATCTCGTTCGCAATCTTTTGCAATTTCTGAAAGTTGTTTGCCAGTGTGATAAGCAAGAATTGAATATAATTTATCGCGGGATTTTACCATTTCACGTGCGTGAATTTCAATATCAGTAGTTTGTCCTTGCAATCCACCAACCCAAGGTTGATGAATCATAATTTTTGAATTTGGCAAAGAAGAACGTTTATTTGAAGAACCACCAGCAAGTAAAACTGCACCCATACTTGCAGCCAATCCAACGCAAATTGTTGCAACATCTGGTTTTATATATTGCATAGTATCATAAATTGCAAGTCCAGCAGAAACAGAACCACCAGGTGAATTGATATAAAGATTGATATCTTTTTCTGGGTCTTCAGCTTCTAAAAATAAAAGTTGAGCAATTATTAAACTTGCCACATGATCATCAACCGCAGTTCCAAGGAAAATGATTCTTTCACGTAGTAAACGGGAATAAATATCCATCCCGCGTTCACCTTTTCCAGTTTGTTCAATAACGTAAGGAACCAAATAATTATTCTGTATTTCCATTTTTAACCTTCTCTACTAATCTAATTTATTGGATTTTTCATATTCTTCAGGTGTAACTTCTTTAATATTATTGTTATCTTGTAAAAATTCAATCACTTTGTCTTCCAAAAGAACATTTTCACGGCCTGAATCTTTGTAATATTGGATTAACTTATCAACAGAAAGTCCAATTAATGGAGCTTCTTTTTCTGCAAGTTTTGCAAAATCTTCGTCAGTAACGGTAATATTCTCTTTTTTAGCAATTGCTTCCATTAAAATTTGCCAACGAGCTGTCCATTCTGATTTTTTCATCATTTGCTCTTTGCTCAATTGTTCGTCATAATGTTTTTTATTTCTCTTTGCATTTTCTTTTTCATAATCATTCAAACGTTTATACATAATATCAATATAACCTTGTGGGACTTCAAATGGGTTATTTTCAGAAATTTTAGATAATATTGAATTAAGCAAGATCTCTTCTGATTGGGATTTATTATAATGCTCGTAAGTATCTTTCAAGAATTTTTTGTATTCGTCAACTGAAGAATATTTGTCTTTTGTCTCTTCTTTAATGAATTCATCAGTAAGTACTGGCAGAACTATTTTTTTTATAGATTTGATTTTATTTTCATATTTATATTCAACTTTATGAACTTCTTCACCGTGTTTGTGTTCATCCACAAATGAAAATTCAAAAACATCACCAACTTTTTTCCCATTTGAATTTGTTACAATTTCTGGATTTACATTTGAAGAAAGGTCAATTTTCATCGGTTGCGAATTCTCATGTTCTGATTCACTTGCATGTTCGTCAATTCGTTTAATTTCTACTTCAATAACATAATTAGTTGAATCTATTATATCAGCATCTTCATAAGTTGCTTTTTTCTTTAACATTTCAGTAAATTCTTTTTCTAACATTTCGTCAGTTACTTCAAAAATCACTTTTTGGAAATCAAGATTTTTATATTCTTTTGGTTCAATATTTGGAATAACTTCAAATTCAGCTTTAAACGTTAAACCTTTTTCAGCTGAATAATCAATGTCTGTAAGTTTTGGTATGCTAACTGGATTTATTTTTTCTGATTCAACTGCTTCCCAAAATTTCTTTTCTGAAATCTTCTCTGTTGCCCTGTATTCAATGGTTTCTCCGTATAATTTTTTTACCATTGACATTGGAGCTTTACCTTTTCTGAAACCTGGAATTTGTAATTTCTGACTTTCCTTTTTGAATATTTCCTCAATTTCTGGTTTTACTTCTTCTGCATTTAGTAGTACAGTTATTTCCCTTAAATTTTCCGATAATTGATTTATAGTGATATTCAATATAACCTCTTGAATAAATTAGAATTGATTTGAAAATAAATGGTACGAGAGGAGGGAGTCGAACCCACACATCTTTCGATACTAGATCCTAAGTCTAGCGCGTCTGCCAATTTCGCCACTCTCGCAAAAAAGAGTTGTAAAAATATAGTTTTACTCTCATTTAAGCAATATATTTTTTCCATTTTTAACTTTTTATGAAGTTTTTATTTCATTTTTAAGTGAAACAAATAAAATCATAAAAGATTGTTTCCGATAGTACCATTGTTACCACATTACATTTTCAAAATAATACATCTTTTACATACAAAAATTAATAAGTATATTTCAAATTAAAATTATGATTTTGGTAATAGGACGAAAATGATACAAGGTTCAAAATTAAGTTCGTTGTTGCAGATTAACACAATGCTAAATTTAGCAAAATCGGGAAGAGATTCTTTCTTAAACGATATTTCAAATTATATCGTATCTGAATTTGAGGTTTATGCAATTGCGGTTTTCAAGTTAGAAAATAAATCTGCCCTTTTATTAGGAAATTCTACAAATGTTAAAAAATCATTTCAATTATTCGAAAAATATAATCTCGATGATTGTGCTGGTTTTTCTAATACTGATGAATTTTTTGTACATAAAAGCGATAATTGCAATATTCTAATTAGTGATATTGCTAGTAGTGAAATAAGTCTAACATTCCGTGCAAATATTGATACCACAATTTTTGTTAAAATAGCTCAAAGGAATGATTTTCTACCGAATGACGTTGAATCGATAAAATCACTTGGGAAATTTCTAAAAAACATTATCCAAATTTGGTTAGATTCTCGAAACGGCATTGTTTCAAGTGAAAAAACAATTTTTGCTTTATTAAATGAAACAACTAATGAAATTCGTACTCTTTCAAATTCGATTGTTGGTTCAACTTCAATTATCGATGGAGAAAGTCTTTCGCCAACATCTTTTTCATATTTATCAACAATAAAAGAAAATTCCCACAAATTACTTGCAACCGTCAATGATTTTTCAGAATTAATTAAAATTTATAATCAAGAAATTCAGATAAAGCAAACCGATGTCGAAATAAAAAAATTATTGAAAGAAACTATCGATATACTAAATTCCAAATTGCACAACTCGAATGTAAGTTTTCGCTTGATTTTAGATGATACAATTCCCGATAAAATCTCCGTTGATGCAGCAAAACTGCAATCTGCAATTAATTTATTTTTAACAATTCTTGCTAAAATCATTAAAATTGGAACAATTACGATTGAAGGAAGTTTTTCCTCGAATAATCTGATAGAATTGAAAATTTCAGATAAATCAAATGCGGCTTTTGCAAATTTCACAAATCAGATTTTACAACCTTTTGGAATACAAAATTTATTAGAAAAAACTTCCTTAATTTCAGGACTTTCTCTGTTTTACGTTGCCAAATTAATTAGCTCAATTGGAGGTAAATTAATTTTTTCAGAAAATTCTGTAAATGGGAATTCCTTCCTAATTACTATACAACCGCAATTTGAATCGAAAGTTAAATCGCAATTGGAAATGCTTCCGATGGCATCTCCCGATTTGAATTCAATTTTAGTAATTGAAGATGATTACGCTACATCAAAATTGCTTACAAATTATTTAATTAAATGGGGATATGAGCCAACAATTGTGAATAATGAAGAAAAAACCTTCCAAATGTTAAATGCTAAAAAATTTCTGGCTGTAATTCTTGATATTGAATTACCCGAAATAAATGGAATGGAATTACTACGGAAAATCAATAATCACCCAAATATGAAAAATGTTCCCGTAATTGTTTGCTCGGTAGAAGTTGAAGAGCAAAAAGCATTTATGATGGGAGCGATGGAATATTTCTCTAAACCTATAAATTATAATCACTTAGTCGAAGTTTTACAAAGTTATAAGTTGCGAAAAAATTCTACAATTTTATGTGTTGATGATGACGTTCCAACATTAAATCTTGTTTCACAAGCAATTTCCACTGCGGGGTTTAAACCACTTGCAGAGCATATTTCATCTCGAGTTATAGATTTAATTATGGATAAAGATATTGATTTAGCAATTTTTGATTTAGATATGCCTCACCCAAATGGATTTGAATTGATAAAAATGGTTAAATCAATAGAAAAATTTAAGAATCTACCAATAATCATTTACACTGGGAAGGAAAATTTTGGGGATGATTTACGCGAAGTTGAAGGCTTATTTGATGAATTACTCAGCAAAAAAAGCACAAATATTGAAGATTTAGCTGAAACGATAAAATCAATGATACATCGTTACGAAGAGCCAAAGACTGTTGAAGAAGTAGTTGAAGAAACAAACGATGAAGCAATAAAAATACTTTTTGCAGAAGATTACAAACATTCTCAAATAATTGTTACTAGATTATTAAAGAAAAACGGATTTGAAAATATTGCAATAGTTGAAAATGGCGAAGAAGCGTTAAAATTAGCTGAAAAAGAGAAATTCGATATAATTTTAATGGATATGCAAATGCCAATTATGAATGGATTCGAAGCAATTGATAGAATTAGAAAAATTCAATATTACAAAGACATCCCAATTATTTCATTAACTGCATTTGCAATGAAAGGCGATCGTGAAAAATGTTTAGATGCTGGTGCAACGGATTACATTCCAAAACCAATCGATAGTAAAGAATTTATCGAAAAGATTAAATATTACGCTCAATTGAAATAAAACGGTTAGCAGTTTTAGGTAGAACTTAGTAAGTAATTATCTCGAAAACGAGTTTATTTTCAATTCATTAGATTCTACCTAAAATCAATATTTTTGCTATTTATAGATTTCTCAAAGAATGAACTAATTCAATTGCTGCCCTTGTCTCATCAAGTCCAAAACCACCCCCGTTTAGAATATCTTGATAAACTTTTGTGTGTAAATCTGTAAATCCTTCTGAAAATTCAAATTCCTCTCCATCAATTAAAATTGAGCGAAAAGTTCGTTTTCCTTCCAATTTCTCTTTTTCTGGAATATCAGAATAATCAATGGACAAAAACCATTCTACATCGGCATTTTCAAGCTCAAGTTCACCTTTCATTTTTCTTTTTTCAGATAGAATCAATTTTGATTTCTGAACTTTGCCAAATAGAAAAATTAACATATCGAAGAAATGAACACCAATATTTGTTGCAATTCCACCAGATTTTGAAATATCACCTTTCCACGAAAAATCATACCAAATTCCTCGCGAAGTAATGTAATGCAGAGAAATTTTATGTCGAGTTGTACTCTTCTCAACTTTTCGTTTCAATGCCAAAACGGAATCGTGTAGTCGAAGTTGAAGTATATTATAAATTTTTCTACCAGTTTCTTTCTCAATTTCTTGTAGTGCGTCCAGATTCCATGGATTTAGAACAAGCGGTTTTTCGCAAATTGCATCAGCTCCCATTCTCAAAGCCAAGCGAATGTGGGAATCGTGAAGGAAATTAGGCGAACAAATTGATAAATAATCAATTCCTTTTTTTTCTCTTCTTAATTTTTCAAGATGACGTTCAAAACGTTCGTATTCCTTAAAAAATGCAGCATTTGGGAAAAAAGAATCAATTATTCCAACTGATTCGTGAATATCAAGCATAGCAACAAGCTCATTGCCTGTATCTTTTATTGCTTTAAAATGTCTTGGAGCTATATATCCAGCGGCTCCAGTAAGTGCGAATGTTTTCATAAATTTAAGGTTGAGGTTGAGGTTGAAAATTAGTTTTTACTTCTCAACGTTTTTAATTAATTAATTTATTGATAGGTGAATTTCTTTTATTTTTTTATCAATATCGTCATAAGTTTCAAAATCAATATATTTTACTCTTTTTGCTTATTCTAAATAATTTCTTGAATCTAATAGAAAACCTCAAGAAATAATAAAAATTAAGATTTATATATCTTCTCCGATTTTAATCCGTGTTTGCCAAATGCGTTTCGTGTGTCTAATATTATTTTAGAATGTTCGTGAATAAATGAATAATCAAAATCATCGTGGTCAGTACTTAAAACTACTAAATCATATTTTGAAAGATTTTCAGCACTGAGTTCAACTGAATTCATATTAAAATCATATTTTCTAGTTTTAGGAAGAACAGGAATATAAGGGTCACTATAATCCACAATTGAACCTTTTTCGCGAAAAATTTCAATCAATTTCAAAGATGGTGATTCTCGCATATCATCTACATTCTTTTTATATGCTGCTCCAAGTATTAATACTTTTGCATTTTTCAAAGATTTTTCGTGTAGATTCATCACTTCAAGTGCATTTTGTACAACATAATATGGTTGGAATGTGTTTATTTCACCAGCAAGTTCGATGAATTTAGTGTTTACTTCAAATTCTCTTGCTTTCCAAGTTAAATAAAATGGATCGATTGGAATACAATGTCCGCCCAACCCTGGACCAGGATAAAACGGAGTAAATCCAAATGGTTTTGTTTTAGCTGCTTCGATTACTTCCCAAATATCAATTCCCATTTTATCAAAAACCATTTTAAGTTCATTTACTAAAGCAATATTTATAGAACGGAAAACATTTTCAACAATCTTTGTAGCTTCTGCAGCTTCTGCAGACGAAACTTTTACCGTTTTCACAATTACTAAATCATAAACTTTACTTGCAACTTCCAGACAATTTTCTGTTACACCACCAACTACTTTTGGAATTGTTGCTGTGTTGTAATTTGGATTGTTTGGATCTTCTCTTTCGGGACTAAAAGCTAAAAAGAAATCTTTGCCAACAACATATTTTGTTGGATTTTCTTTCCCTTGATATTTTTCAGTATTTTCAAATTCGGGGAGCATCAATTCGCGTGTTGTACCAGGGTAAGTTGTTGATTCCAAAGTAACTAATTGCCCTTTTCTTAGATATTTTTTGATAATATCAACTGAAGAAACAATATATTTCATATCTGGCTCGCGATGTTCATCAAGTGGAGTTGGAACGGCAATCAAGATTGCATCAACTTCAGGCAAGTGAGAAAAGTCAGATGTTGCTTGAAAATACCCAGAATTTACAGCTTTTGCAATTCGTTCAGCTGGAATATGTTTTATGTATGTTTTCCCAGACATCAATATTGGGATTTTCTTTTCATCAACATCAAATCCTATAACATGAACTTCCTTTTCTGCAAATTCCAACCCGAGTGGCAAACCAACATAACCAAGACCTATAATCCCAATTACTACAGATTTATCTTCAATTTTCTTCAATAAATTTTGTTTATACATTAAATACCTCTAATATTTTATTTACAATTCTTTCGGCAGCTTTTCCATCCCAAAATGGTGGGATTGTGCCTTTTTTTAATTTACCATTTAATACTTCTAAACAAGCTTTTTCAGCTTTAATTAAGTCTGTTCCAATTAATTGATTAGTTCCCAAATCTACAGTAATCGGTCGTTCAGTTGTTTTTCGTAACGTAATACATTGAACTCCCAAAAATGTACTTTCTTCTTGAATTCCGCCACTATCTGTAACAATTAATTCGGAATTCTGCACAAGCGACTGAAAATCGATATATCCAATTGGTTCAGTTAGAATAATTTGACTATTCAATCTTTCAATCAAACCAAATTTTTCTATATTGTTCTTTGTCCGTGGATGAATTGGGAATATAACTTTTCTTAATTCAGCAATTTTATTCAAAAAATTTATCAAACCAATTAACGATTCTTCAGTATCAACATTACTTGGACGATGAAGTGTTGCAAGTACGAAACGATTTCTTTCGAGTTGCAAAAATTCAAGTATTTGCGATTTATTAATTTTATCTTGATAATTCACTAACGAATCGATCATAACGTTTCCAGTAAAAAATACCTTTTCACTTGGAACTCCTTCTGATTTTAGATTATCCAAACCACTTTGTTCAGTTACAAAAAGATAATCTGAAATTCTATCTGTCAAAATTCTATTTATTTCTTCAGGCATTTCCATATCAAAACTACGCAAACCAGCTTCCACGTGAATTACTTTGATATTCAACTTCTTTGCCGTCAAACTGCAAGCAATTGTGGAATTAACATCACCAACCACAAGCACAACATCTGGCTTTTCTATCAATAGAATTTTCTCAAATTCTATCATAATCTTTGCCGTTTGTTCAGCGTGTGAACCGCCACCAACTCCCAAATAAAAATGAGGTTTTGGCAATTCTAATTCATCAAAAAATACTTTACTCATCTTTTCATCGTAATGTTGCCCAGTATGACAAATAAGATGTTTAACTTTATCTTGATGTTTATTAAACTCTTTGTGCAATGGCGCCACTTTCATAAAATTTGGTCTTGCACCAACTACGGAAATTATTTTCATTTATTCTTCTCTTTAGTGTTATTTACATTGTAACCAGTAATGAGTGAACAGAAATTGTAGAATAACTTCAATTTTTTATCGTTTTGTTTTGTTTCGTTTATTTTCTCTTTTCCAAACCGATTAGTATCTTTCTGTCATTCCCACACGTTTTTAGCGGGAATCTCTTAAATTTGTATTTGTCAAACGAGGACGTCTAACCTACCTAAATTTCATAGACTTGAATTTAGTCTTAAACTTAAACTGCTTTTCTGATACACTGCTATCAACCAATCAATCTGATTACTTTTCACAAAAAGCTGCAATCTTCTCAACAACAAACTCAATCTGTTGTGTAGAAAGTTCTGGGAAAATTGGTAGTGCTATTGAATTATCTGCAGCAAAATCCGCGACTGGGTATTTGCCTTTCGAAGAAGCAAGATTAGCAAAACATTCTTGTCTGTGAAATGGAACTGGATAGTAAATTTCAGTAACAATTTCATTCTTAAGTAAAAAAGCTCTTAATTCATCTCGATTTTGCGTTCTAATAATATATTGGTTATAAATATGATAGTTTTTTACATTGTCTTTATTCGATTCATAAATAGCTCTTGGCAAAAGGACTTTATTTCGTTCATCAAAAGTGGTTTTCCCCGTAGCTTCTGCCAAACCTTTTTCGATGAATAATTTTGTATAAAGAGCAGCATTTTGTCTTCTCTTTTCTGACCAAGAATCAAGATGTGGCAATTTTACATTCAAAACAGCTGCTTGAATAGCATCAAGTCTAAAATTTCCACCAATTATTTTGTGATAATATTTTGGATGACTTCCGTGCACACGAAGCAATTTCACCTTTTCACCAAGTTTTTCATCCATTGAAACAACCAAACCACCGTCCCCATAAGCTCCAAGATTCTTACTTGGGAAAAACGAGAAACAACCCAAATCACCTATACTTCCTACCATTCTTCCATCTTCATATTGAACACCGATTGCTTGAGCTCCATCTTCAATTACTTTTAGATTGTATTTTTTTGCGATCTCCATAATTCTATTCATTTCAGCAGATTGTCCGTATAAATGCACAGGAATTATAGCTTTAGTCTTTGATGTAATTTTCTCTTCAATCAATTCTGGATTAATGTTAAAAGTAATTGGGTCTGAATCGACAAACACTGGCACAGCATTCAGTCTCGAAACAACTCCAGCCGTTGCAAAAAAGGAATATGTTGGAAGAATAACTTCATCGCCTGGTTGTATATCAATTGCCATCAAGGAGACAAGCAAAGCATCAGTGCCAGACGAAACCCCAATCGCTGATTTTACTCCCAAATATTCACAAAGTGATTTTTCCAATTTGTCCACTTCTGGACCTAAAATAAAATATTGTGATTCAGCAACTCTTAAAATTGCGTTATCTAATTCTGTCTTTAACGATTTGTATTGACCAACAAGGTCTAATAATGGGACTTTCATGTTTTATAATCCTAAAAAATTTGACTTTAAAATTACTTAAATTTTACTTGAGAAATAAGAAGAATAAATTAAGGGAGGGAAAAAGAAGCCCAAAAGTAAAAGATTTGATAATCATCTGAATAATTATAATAGAGAAAACTTATTAATATATATCATACAAATCATAGCCTAGTCAGTTTTAAGATTAAGATTCAACCAATAAATTAATCAGTAAACAGTAACCAACCAATCAATCACAAAATCTCATAGTCACCAAGTCTCACAGTCCAAAATTGTCATTCTGAACGAAGTGAAGAATCTTTCTTCTTGTCAATCAACTTTTTAGGATACTTCGCTAAAGCTCAGTATGACATACAGAAAATCGTTACCCTCGGTAGGTCAGACGGGTGGGTCAGACGTCCTCGTCTGACAAATACAAATTAAAGAAGTCTGAATCACAGATTAATCAGATTATCGGATTTTTAAGATTAATTTTGTTTTCCTTCGAGGTACTTGTCCCTCGAAGGTATGAATAAACAAGTTTCAGAAAATCAGTAAACAAATTGATTGATAACTATTCACCGACTATAAAAATATGAGATTATAGAAATTTACATCTTTCACCAAAAAAAATCCCCCTCTTCGAGAGGGGTAACTTGACGAAATCTAAACGTGGTGCTGCTTGAATAGTTTCCCAAAAAGATTTTTTTTAATTGTTTAATCCTAAAATCTTATAAACATATAAATCCTAATTCTGACAGCCCTCATTAAAAATATCAATAATTTGAATTGCTATTATTTTATGAACCAACAGAATTATATTTTGTTATTCGGCGATTAGTAAACTAAATTTTAAATGCCCCGTTTATTTAATTGAAAAAAGAAGTATGATAAATGGTAAAATAAAAGATACATAATAAACGACCTTATCAAATCTTTTATCTACATTTACAACTATTTTAACCCATAGATATAAAGTTAATGACAAAACTAAGCTTAGAGCTATAAAAGAATACGATTGTGGGAGGAAAAAATTATCTGCTATGAGCACTGCTATTGTGGAAACTATTATTGATAAATCAAATCCAGAAAATACTATTTCGACATTAGATGTTAGTTTTTTCCTTGCAAATGAGAAAAGAATAATCAGAAACATTATTAAAATTAACGAGATTAAAATTATTTGGTTGTTTTCTATTAAATCCCCAAAATACATTTTACTTCTGAAGAATGAAAAAAAGAAAAATATTGTCAAATTTAGATAAATAAAAATATAGTTATTCAATTTATAACGTTTATTCAAGAAAAGAGACATAAAAAAAGATATCCCGCCAAATATTATGGCAATAATAATAATATTCTGGTCATAGTTTGGCCGATGTAAAGCTGAAAAAAATAACAAAAATGCTGTTGGTATAATTGATAAATTTATAAGATTTTTCTTAGAAACAATTACTCTTTTCCCAACATATTTTTCGATTACATCAAAAATTGGTGGGAAATACCCTTGCTCTTTGAAATATCTTATTATGTTCCTTGAATTTAGCAATAACACTGAAGTAACCAACCAAAAAATAATACCATATTTTTCAGATTCCTTATAATAAATTAAAGCAACAAATATAAAAACCAACGAGAAAAGGTGAATTACAAATACAACCGTTTTATGTTTCAAATTTTGTCCAAAAAGAAGATGGTGTAAATGAGTTTTATCTGGAGCAAAAGGATTTTGTTTATTTGCTAATCGCAAAAGCATAACTTTTAATGTGTCTAATATTGGGACAGACAATATCATTATTGCAAATGTCAAGTTTAAACTTCCATTAACATTGTATCTGAATAACGATATTTTAAGCACAGAATAAACAAGAAAATACCCAATTGACAACGAGCCAGTATCACCTAAAAAAATTGTCGCTGGATTTGCATTGTACTTTAGGAAACCAGTAATACTCCCCAACAAAGCAATTAATAAAATTGTTAAAAATTCATCTTGGTTAATTATTGCTATACCAATAAATACCAAAAACTTTGGAATTGAATATCCAGAAACCAATCCATCTAAACCATCCATTAAGTTTATGGAATTTATAGTTCCTACAATAAATAAAACTATTATTAAACTACCTAAAGGTGGGAAAAATGATATTGTAAAAATATTAACCCAAAGATTAAACAATTTTAAGTCAAACATTATTAAAAATGCAACCAAAATCTGGAACACAAACTTATAGCTATATTTAATGCCTATAACATCGTCAATTACGCCAATAATAGTGATAATCAACAAGCCAACTATAAATAGCCAAGAATCATTTAAATTTGGATAAAAGCTAAAAACCATTATCATGGCAGATACAACTATAACAATACCACCCATCCTAGGAGTTGTAACTTTATGAATCCTACGTTCACCTTCTGGTTTATCTACAATACCTTTTCTAATAAAATAACTAATTAGAAGTGGTGTAGCCACTATACTTAATGATAAACTTAGAAAGAATATTATTATAAGTGTCATTTATTTAGAAACCATACCGCAATGAAGTTGCAAGATAATGTCCTTTTTCTCTGCTATATTCATTAATAAAACGATTAGTTGAAGTTGCAATATAATTATAATCTATGTCAATAAAAAACTCATGATATGGATTGTAAGAAATACTCCCACCAAGTTCCGTAAACCTACTTATATCTCCAAATAACAACTTATATGTTTCAGTTTTTCTATTGTAATAATCATTAATGTCTTCTTTTGAGCCTTTTTGAATAAATTGAACAAATGCTTCTAATTTAATAGCTCTTGTAAAATATTGTTCAAATGAAAAATATAATTGTGTTGCGTTGCTTCCAATCCAATGCCCAAGTTGATAATCTGAACTAGTATATTGATGTAATGGATCTGCATTCATATAAGAATATGGACGAATAGCATTATATTCCAAAGTAAGTGTTGAATTCTTCCAAAATGGATTTTCAAATCTATCCCCCAAAGTCATAGCATATACCTGTGCATTTGGGCCACCTGAGAATAAATCTTTTATTGACAACTCATCGATAAAAATCGATATATAAAACTTACTTTTAATATCTGTCCATCTATAGGATGTATTAAAAAATATTTGTGCGTTATCTCCTGTATCTGCCCCGTCAATACTATTATAATGATCAGCGAGTCTAAAAAATAATGGAATAAAATAAATTGGTTCTAATCTATCACCATATATAATTGATTCGCCAAACGTTAACCACCAATTATTAAATGGTTGGAATGAAAATGTGTGAGCAACGTAATACTTAAATCTTCTGGAAAAACTTTGAGAACGATCTAATACATCTGACTCAACACCAGTATATCTTATAGTGGTTGAATCTATTAACTGTGAATCCAACCAAGCATGAACAAAATTATACTTAAACCACTTAACTGGCTCTATTCCCAAACGAATATGTGGAAACGATGGAGTTTTATCTGATAAAATTACTGAGGATTGATAACTTGAACCAATGTTTAACCAATCCTTTGCAAATGTAAAATTTCCCCAATTCCAACCAAGTGTAATTCCACCCCTTGTTTCACTATACTCTGAATGTTTATTTAGAGTTGCTCTATGATTTTTAACTCCTGTTGTTGAGGTAAAATACTTATAAACATCAATATTTTTTCCGTTTTCCATAAAATCACGATAGGAGAAATAAAATCCCACAAAATCACTTATTCTACCTTTAAATTTAATTCCACCATATTGAAGATAATTTTCTTGCAATAAATCATATTTCATCTGAAATATTGGGTCAATATCAAAAGTGAAGTTTTTATCATAATACTTATAAACATTAAATCTATCATTTACACCAAACTTGAAAAATTCATCAATTTTTGTAGTATCTTTTTCTATAAATTTTATTTCAAAGGCATATTCTTTTTTAAATAATTCTAACTGTTCTTTCTCTATTGGAGTTAATTTATCTAAATTATATGATAATCTTAATAAGTGTCTAACTATTTTTTCTCTCGTAATTGGACGCACATCATCAAAAAAAGTAATTATCCCTTTTTCTGCTTGTTTATCAAGAAATGAATAGATTTCCTTGTTATATACTGGTTCGTACGTTGATTGGGCAATTAGAAGCGATAGATTTGAGGTGAAAAGTAATAAGTAAAGAAATATCTTTATTGTTGAAGTGTGCATATTTAGTAGTGAACTCTTATTTTTACATATAAACATCTTTTTTGTGCTTTCTTTATATAATTTTTAACCATTTTTTATACTTTAATTTGTGATAATGATAATTTATAAGAATATAATATCAATATAACATATTACGGCGGAGCAGTATTTAATGCTTAAAGCCAAAATATTATTGCTAAAACAAAAAACACAGAATGCAATTCTGTGCTACATAAACAAATACAATTTTCTGTTCTTATCGGTCTCATCCGTTAAACCCGCGTGCTATTTTGTCTTTTCCTTTTTCTTAATCTTAATTCATAATCCTAATCTACATTTCGTACTTGCTTTTAATCTTTTCAACCTGTCCGCCGTCTTGTTGGGTGGATCCGCACTTGCACTGAGCTTGCCGAAGTGTGCTA
>DYLK01000017.1 GCA_020722065.1 Melioribacter roseus | reverse complement strand
TCAATATTCCCAAGAGTTACATTATCCGTAGAGACGCCACTTGTGGCGTCTTTTAAAAAATCACTTTTATCTTTCAAGACGGGACAAGTCCCGTCTCTACTTTCTTATAATTTGTTTTATTGTTTTTACATTCAAAATATTAGTAATGACGAGAAATGATAAAAAAACAATCAGTAATAACGATTTTACTAAAATTGAATTTATATCAAAAGAATATAATCCAATAAAACTCAGTGTTATCAGTAGTAAAACAATTCCAATTTTTCTATACTCGTAATTTATTGGATATGTTTTATTCGAGAAAATGAACGCAATTAAAGCCATTGTAAAATAGCTTAATAATGTTGCAAATGCAGCGCCCCAAATTCCATATTTTGGGATGAAAAGTATGTTTATCACCAAATTAACAATTGCTCCAGAAAATGTTATATATGGGAAAAATTTGGTTTTTTCCTTGATGTAAATTCCTGCTTGAAAGTTTACATAAATTCCGTGGAACAAATATCCAAGTAATATTATTGGTACAATTCCTACTCCCGACCAATATTTCTCACCAATTAAATATTTGCCAGGGAAAAACTCTAAATGAATAATTTCGGGGATAAATAATGAAACCGAAAACCAAATTAAACTTGCAACTACAATATAAAGTAACATCACTTTTGCAAAAATTTCTTTTGCATTTTCTTCTTTTGCGTTATTTAAGAAAAATGGTTGCCAAGCATATTGAAACATCGAAACAACCAACATCATAAAAATTCCCAATTTGTAGTTTGCAGAATAAATTCCCAATTGTGTTTCGTTTGACAAAATTAGCATCAAGGGTCTATCAATTACTTGGACAATCATTGCGGCTAAACTTGCTGGTAAGTAAGGAAATCCGAATTTGAACAACATTTTTAAGAATGAGAAATCAAATGAGAATTGTAGATATTTAAGAATTTCAGAAATAAGCATTAAAAATGTGAGTATTGAGGAAATCATATTTGCTAAAAATATTCCATCAATTCCCATTTTATAATGTACTATTAAAACATAATTTAAGGCAATATTTACAACGATATTTACTATCTTCAAAAAAGCAAATTTTTTGGCTTTTCGCTGTAATCGTAAATGTGCAAAAGGAACAAGAACGAGTGTATCAAAAAACAGAATTATGAGCAAATAGTATAAAATTATCTCAAGATTGCCTGATATTTTTGAAAATTCCACAATAGGATTCTTGAAGAGAAAAAGTATAAATGAAAGCAAAATTGAAGAGAAGATAATTGTAAAATAAGTCGTTGAAAAAATGGTTATAATTTTTTTGCTCTCTTCTTCCAACGAAGCATATTTCATAAATGCAACATCCATTCCGTAAATATAAACAATATTAAAAAATGCTAAATAAGCATAAATGTTTGAGTAAATTCCTAGCTGATCCGGTGGAAAAATATTTGTATAAAATGGAACAAGCAAAAAGCCAAGAAATCTGCCTACAATTGTACTAATTCCGTAAATAGCTGTGTCTTTTGTAAGTTGTTTAATTTTCTCGAGCATTTTCTTCTGCATTTTGGATAGCTTGTATGTAAAATTCTGGCGGTCTAACGGCTTTTTTTGTTTCTTCTTTTATAAAGATATGTTTGGTAAAACCTTCAGCAATAATTTCCATTGTTTCTTTTCTGTAAATAGTATAATTTATTTGGATAATTGGTGTTGTTTCAAGCTGATAACTTGATTCTATTATTAGTAAATCATCATAAAATGCTGCTGATTTATATTTAATATTTGCTTCAACAAGTGGTAGTTGATAACCACGCTTTTCTACTTCTGAGTATGGCAATCCTAATGAGCGTAATAATTCTGTTCGTCCGACTTCAAAATATTCTAAATATTTGCCGTTATATACAAATTGCATTTTATCTGTGTCGGCGTATCTAACCCGTATTTCATGTCTGTGTACTATCATATTTTCTCGCAAAGTCCGCTAAGATTTCGCAAAGTCCGCTAAGTTATAAATTATTTACAACTCGATGTATGCCTTCTTTCAAAATCTTTGTGTTAAAATTTATTAGTAATCCTAATTTTATATTCGATAATCTTAAATATGTTAATAATTGCGAAAAGTGAATTGGAGCAATATTTTCTATTGATTTAATTTCAATTATGACTTTATTTTCAATTAAAAGATCAACTCTAAATCCTGCTTCAAATTCAATTCCTTTATAAATTAATGGAAGTGGAACTTGAGAACGAGTTTCCAATCCAGCTTGAATTAATTCATATTGCAAAACCTTTTCATAAACAGATTCAAAAATACCTGGACCTAAATCCTTATGAATTTGGATTGCAATTCCAATAACTTTATAAGCAATTTCATTTTCATTCATAGCGACCTTTGCGGTTCTTTGCGTACTTTGCGTGAAAACAAGTTATTCAACAAAAACCCCCATATCACTAAACTTTTCAAGCCGTTTATTTACAAGTTTATCTTTCGGAAGTTTTTTTAATTCAGTAATTTCTTCAAGCAGCACATTTTTTAATGTATTAGCCATTGATTTTGGATTTTTATGAGCTCCGCCAAGTGGTTCTTCAACGATTCTATCAATTATTCCTTGAGAAAGAAGATCGGTTGGAGTAAGTTTTAGAGCTTCGGCAGCTTGTTCTTTGAACTCCCAACTACGCCAAAGAATACTTGAACATGATTCTGGACTAATCACAGAATACCAAGTATTTTCAAGCATAAGAATTCTATCTCCAACACCAATTCCCAAAGCTCCGCCACTAGCACCTTCACCAATAATTACTACAATTATTGGAACAGTTAATTGCGACATTTCAAACAAATTACGAGCTATTGCTTCGGCTTGTCCATTTTCTTCTGCTTCTAAACCAGGGAAAGCACCAGGAGTATCAATCATAGTTACAATTGGTATATTGAATTTTTCTGCTAACTTCATAAGTCGCAAAGCTTTTCTGTAACCTTCTGGATTTGGCATTCCAAAATTTCTGTAAAGATTTGATTTTGTATCTCTTCCTTTTTGATGTCCGATAATCATAACTTTTTGTTCGTTAAGTTTAGCAAAACCACCAACAATTGCTTTATCATCTCTATAGAGTCTATCTCCGTGCAATTCCACAAAATCTTCTGTCATCATTGTAATATAATCGAGAGTATAAGGTCGTTCGGAATGCCGAGCGAGTTGAACGCGTTGCCATCTTGTTAAATTCTGATAAATTGAGCGTTTTAAGTCTTCTACTTTCTTTTCAAGACTTGCAACTTCTTCGTCAATATCTAAATTTTCTTGATATTGTCGCATTTCTTCTATCTTATTTTCTAATTCAATGATAGGTTTTTCAAAATCCAAAATTGTTTTAGCCATTATTTTCTCCATAAAATATTTTCAAAACTGACTTACCAAGAATATCTAAATCCAACCAAATATTTTGGTTTTTTGCATAAAATAAATTCAGTTTATTAATTTCCTCAGAATCTTCTTGATGCACATTTTCTGTGAACCAAAGTCCAAAAAGTCCAACTTTACCAAGGTACAATTCTTCTGTTAAATCTTGTTTTCGTGGTCCAACAAGTGATTTTTTCCCAAAAAATACAGATGGTATTTCCATGATAATTTCCGAAAAAAAGCCTTTTGAACCAAAAATTTTCTTCAAAAATACAAAAGGGAAAATTAAAACCAAAATTGGTAAAGAAATTGTAACATCTAATATACGTTTAGTAATTTGGTGATAATCTTGTGAAATATTGTAATTCAATTTATGGAAAGATATTTCATCAAGAATTGTAACCGTTGATTTTCCAACGAGATAATCAAGTTCATCGCCAGCAATCATAAATTCAATTTCGCTACTTTTCGCCGAGCCAACTACATTGAAAATCTGAGTAAAATCAATTTCTTTCGAGAGAAAAATCACTTTTCCAATTTTGTGACTTTGAATTACTTTGTTTATGTTTTCAAAAGTTCCTAGAATGGTTTTGTCGAAAATTACTTTCCCAATTTCGTCCATATTTTTTGAAATCAACCCAATCACTTCATCTTTAAAAAGATAATTTTTCTTTAATTTTTCAATGAAGATTGACAATTCATTTTCCGAGCCAACCAACAACGCCCTTTTTCTAGAAAAATGGCTTTTATTCCCAACATGAAAAAATATTTTAAGTATAATTCGGTAAACTGCGTAAACAAAAAACGTAAGAGAATATGTAATTAAAACTACAGCTCTACTAAATGCGTATTGTTTCAAAAAGAAAGTTGAGGAAGAAATTAAGATTAATCCGATAAAAAGTGCGAGAATTGTTCTACTAACACTTAAACTTGTAGATTTATAAACGCCAACAAAAAATGATAAAATTACTTGAAAAAAGGCTGGAATTAAAAAAATCCAAGGTTTTATTTCATTTGGAAAACCCACCCAAGTTGTGTTCTTCTTGTAATAATTTTCGGCAATAAAAAGCATCAAAGCAAATAGGGAAAAATCGAGTAAAGCTGGCAAAATTGCTATTCTGTTTTTTGATAAAAATGCCAAAGATTCTTTAATCTGAATTGCGACTTTAAGAATAATTTTCACTAAAAATGATGATGAAAAATGCTTCTCAACAAAAAGCGACATCGCATTATAAAAAACTCGTGTTTCATCAATATTGCTTCTTTTTGTGCTTTCGCCTTTATAATGAATTATTTCTGTTTCGTAGAAATAAAAAATCTTGTAACCATTTTCTCGAACTCGATAGCACAAATCCAAATCTTCGCCATACATAAAAAAATCTGAATCAAAACCTTTTACTTTATCCAAAATTTCCCTTTTCAAGAACATAAATGAACCCGAAATTGCGTCAACTTCATAAGTTGCATTTTCTGGAAGATAAGTGAGATTATATTGAGCAAATATTTTTGATTTAGGAAAAATTTTGCTTAAACCAGCAATTTTTGTAAACGAAACCCAAGGAGTTGGATAACTTCTTCGGCAAGCAAGTTGCAGACTTCCATCTGGATTTAGCACTTTGCAAGTTGCCATTCCAATTTTGGGATTGGAATTAAGAAAATCTACCATTTTATGAAGTGTATCTTCTTTCAGAACTGTATCAGGATTTAAGAAAAGTATGAATTTCCCTTTTGCAATTTCAATCCCCTGATTATTCGCTTTTCCAAAACCAATATTTTCCGAATTTACTATTAATTTTACATTTGGGAATCGATTCCTAATTAGTTCGACACTTCCATCGCTCGATGCATTATCAACAATTATTACTTCAACTGCAAGATTTTTTGAAGATTTTTCAATAGATGAAATTAAGTTTAATACGAACTCTTTTACATTATAATTAACAATTATAATTGAGATGTCTTTCATTATTTAAGAAGTCCAAAAATACTTCTAAAACGTAATTTCCATACCATAAAAACGGCTTCATAAACAATTGATTTCGACATTTTTGAAGTGCCTTCGCTTCTATCTGTAAAAACAATTGGTATTTCTTTCAGTCTAAATCCTTTTTTCCACGCTTTGAAATTCATTTCAATCTGAAAAGCATAACCGTTTGAACGAATTTTATCAAGATTTATTGATTCCAAAACCTTTATTCTAAATGCTTTAAAACCCGCGGTTGCGTCGTGAATTGGTAAACGAGTTATTATCCGAGTATAAAGATTTGCAAAATAACTTAACAACAATCTCGAAATTGGCCAATTTATAACATTCACGCCTTCAATATATCTACTTCCGATAACTAAATCGAATTCGCTCAATTTCTCAATCATTTCCGCAATCATTTTCGGGTCGTGAGAAAAATCGGCATCCATTTGAACAACATAATCAAACTGATTTTTTATTGCAAACTTAAATCCTTCAACATAAGCAGTACCAAGTCCTAATTTCCCCATTCGTTTCAATAGATGAATTTTTTCGTTTATTTTGCTTCTATTTTCAACATATTCCCAAGTTTTATCTGGAGAATTATCATCAACAATAAGAATATTAAAATCTGGATATAATTCTCCAAGCACATTCAAAAGATTTTCAATGTTTTCCATTTCGTTGTATGTTGGAATTATAATAATTGTTCTCATTTTTCAAAATGTCCTTTTCCTAAAATTACAACAAAAATTGTTCTAAATAATATTTTCAAATCCATTCTAACAGAGATATTCTCAATATAAAAAAGATCGTAATTCAACTTGTTTTTTACATCTTCAATATCTTCATCATATTTATGTTTTACTTGAGCCCAGCCTGTTAAACCTGGTTTTACCAATAATCTTCTTTTATAAAATGGAATTTCTTTGGCAAATTGTTCCACAAAAATTGGTCTTTCTGGTCGAGGTCCAACTAAACTCATTTCGCCTTTTAATACATTATACATTTGTGGAATTTCGTCAATTCTCACTTTTCGAATGAAATTCCCAACTTTTGTAATTCTCGAATCAATTTTACTTGCCCAAATTGCACCTGTATTTTTTTCTGCATCTTGAACCATCGATCTAAATTTGAATATGGTAAACTTTTTCCCTTTCAAACCAACTCTTTCTTGTTTGTAGATAATTGGTCCTTTGCTTTCCAATTTTATTGCAATTGCGGTTAAAAGAATTATTGGAGAAGAGAAGATTAATAAGAATAATGAAATTAAAATATCCATCAATCTTTTAATTTTTCTTTCAAAATCTGATAATAATTTAGGATTTACTTCAATAAGTGGAATTCCATAAACTGACGCCGAACGTACTTGTCCCGTAAGCATTTGATAAATATCTGGAACAACTTTTATCACAACTCCAAGTGAATCGCATCGAGAAATCACTTTTATCAATTCATCGTGATTCGTTTCTTCGATTGAGATAATTATTTCTTTTATGTTATTCAATTTAATTTGTTCTTCAATTCCATCAAGATTTGAGAGAACATTTACTGTATTATAACTTTTGCCAATATTTTTATCTTCAACAGCGATAAATCCAACAACATCCAGACCAAGTGGACGATTTCTTATTATGGATTTTAGCAACTCTTTTGATTTTTTATTAAATCCGATAATAAGGACATTTCTTCTGCCGTAACCTGCAATTAGCAAATATCTTTGTAAAGCTCTAAAAAATAATCTTCCAAGTGAAACTGCGAATGTTAAAATTCCCCAATAAATCAAAATTAAATAACGAGTGTTTGTAACACCTGGACGCCCAATATCATCAAAAAATATTAGTGAAAAAAGTACAAAAACACCGATAAATGTTGTTTTGAACAATTTGGAAATTTCTTCGAAACGTGAATTTGCAAACCACAAACGATACATTCCAACTGCGAAAAAGAGAAAAGCCCAATAAAAATAAATCACCAACATCGGCAAAAAATAAGAAGGCTTAATAACCATTTCGAATAAACCACTTTCCACTCTAAAATAGTAATAGAAAATCCAAGCGAGATTAATTGTTAAGAAATCAATAAAAATGAGTGATATTTTTTCAAGTGTTTTATTCATAGATTTTTATGATTTTTTGGATAGTTCTATAAAACAAAGTTGGCAATTTTCTCACCAATTGCCAAACTTGCTGTTGCTGCTGGCGAAGGTGCATTTAAAACATGAATGACATTTTTGTCTTGCAAAATAGCAAAATCATCCAAAAGTTCACCGTTAATTTTGCAAGCTTGTGCTCTAATTCCAGAACCACCTGGCGTTAAATCTTCTTCTTGAATTGATGGAATTAACCTTTGCAAAGCTGAAACAAATGCTTTTTTGTTGTATGAACGATAAAACTCGCCAATTCCAACTTTCCAATATTTTTTAGCAACCTTTCTAAAACCAGGCCAAGTAAATGTTTCAAGTGAATCGGTTAGGTCGAAATCTGTTTTCTTGTAACCTTCTCGCTTGAACGAAAGAACGGCATTCGGACCAGCTTCAACTTCGCCCGAAATCATTCGCGTGAAATGAACTCCCAGAAATGGGAAATTTGGGTCTGGAACAGGATAAACCAAATTCTTCACTAAATTTTTCTTTTGTTCTGATAATTTATAATATTCCCCGCGAAACGGAATTATGCGAATATCAATCTTTCCTTGCGTCATTTGTGAGATTCTATCTGAAAAAAGTCCCGAACACGAAATTAATTTCTCGGCGTAAAATTTCCCATTTTGTGTAAATACTTCAATTGAATTTAGATTTTCTGAAATACCAATAACTTTCTGATTGAAATGAATTTCGCTTCCTTTTTCCTCGATTATTTCAGCATATTTTTCCGAAACTGCGGTGTAATTAATAATTCCAGTTTGTGGGACATAAATTCCTTGAATTCCCGCAACATTTGGTTCATAATTTTTGATTGATTTCTCGTCTAGATATTCCAAATTTTGCAAACCGTTAGCTTTTCCTCGTTCAAACAAAATCTTCAAATATGGAATTTCATCTTCTTTTGTTGCAGCAATCACTTTTCCACAAATTTCATATTTAATTTGATTTTCATCGCAAAAATTGAGCAACTTTTCGTACCCTAATCGTGTATTTGTTGCTTTCAAACTACCAGTTTTGTAGTAAATTCCAGAATGAATTACTCCGCTATTGTGTCCTGTTTGATGAAACGCAACTCGATTTTCTTTTTCGAGAATAATGATTTTTAATTTTGGATTTTTTTCTAAAATGCTCAATGCCGTTGCCAAACCAACAATTCCAGCACCAATTATTATAATATCTGATTTCATAGTTATATTAAAGTTGTTGGAATTGTATTTTCAAAATCGAGATAATTCGCAGAAATTAGAAAATATTGGTCAATTCCAATTTTATTTGAAAGTTTATGTAATTTATTTATGTCCGAAAAATCACCTGTTTTTTTTACTTCAAAAGCAGATTTTCCGTTAAGAATAAAGTCTATTTCCATTCCATTTCGTTTTTGAAAATAATTTATTGTTCCATTTTGTTTCAGATTAAGAAAGACTGAATTTTCTAAAATTGCTCCTTCAGAAACTGACGAAAATTGATTAATCAATCCTGTGTCGCAAAAATAGAATTTTCGAGTACCACTAATTTCTAAATCTTTATTCTTTGTAAATGGAGAAATAAAATGAATAAAATACGAACCTTCGAGCAAATTCAGAAAAGAATAAACCGAATCTCGGCTAATTCCTACAAGTGAGGCAAGTTTTGTGATGTCGATTTTTGAGCCAACTCGTTCCAAAAGCAAAAATATCATCTTTTTGAACGAATCAACTTTCCGAAAATCCGCTAAACTCATCAAATCTTTTTGAAAATATGATGAAAAAATATCAGACAAGATATATCCCTTTTGTTGAACATTTTCTTCAAGAACAACTTGTGGAAATCCACCATATTTCAAATATTCATCATAATATTTGGTTAGTTTTTCGTGCAAAATTCGGTTTTTATTTAATACTTTGGATTGAAAATCATCATAATTTTCAATTAAAATATTCTTAAATTTTAGGAATTCTCGAAAAGTTAGCGGAAATAGTTCAAATATTATTTTCCTTCCGGCAAGCGATTCTGGGAATAAATTTTTCAAATAAAAGCCACTTGACCCTGAAACGAAAAACTTAATATCGTAGTTATCGTAAAGATATTTTAGTACAGAAGTTAAATTCGGCATAAGTTGAATTTCATCAATAAAAATGTACGCCTTTTCATTTGGTGAAATTCCATACGCTTTTAGATTTTTCACAATATTATTGTAATCATTTTCCTCAAAAGTTTTCCTCTCTATAATATTTTCGATGTCAAAATAATATTTATTTGGCGAAGGAATTTTATTAAAGATGGATTTAAGTACAGTTGTTTTACCTGTCCTTCGCATACCTGTTAGAACAATAACTTGCTTTGTATCAACTTGTTCAAAAAGCTGTTTTTCTATTTCTCGTTCAAAAATCATAGGCAAAAATAAAAACTTAAAATCATTAAACAAAATCCTAATCGACAAATTTTATATAATTTTGTCGATTAGTATTCGACAGATTTTATATATTTTTGTCGAATAATGTGGGAATTAGCCATTTAATAAAGAAATAGGTGCTTATAACAAATTTTCTTAACTGGGCGTCAAAACTCACGAAAAAATACTTTTGCATGTACGACGTTTACCAACAATAACTTTAATTAGATTTTTGCCAATGAATGGTTCAATTTTTTTGTATAAATTTCACGAGTAAAATAGTTCAAAGTTACTCCACATAATGTTGATTATATCCAAAATTTATCCAGTTTTAAAGTTGTAACACTATCGCTTAAAAGTTTTCTCTTAAGTTTTAATGTTGTTGCAAGTTCCGAAATTTATGTTTTTTTACTTCGTCATTTACTAAAGAAAGTGTAGCTTGAATATATTTGTTGCCATGATTCATCAAAAAAATGGACTATTGTTTACAAATTAGTCAATAATTACTTCTAATATCTTTAGTATTTTCCAATTCCAACTCTAATTTGTAGTTTATTTCTAATCTTATTTAATAAAAAATCCAAAGGGGTTAAATAAAATGCTGAATGCAATCTTTCAGTATTTTAGTAATCGATATATTCATTTATTTTAATTTTAGGTTTTTCAAAGTTAACAAAAATTAAGGCCTCATTTTATCTTCTAGTAAAATTGCGTCAATAAAGAATTTGCTAGCCCAATTTGGTTGTCTAAATGAAATATAACGTCCATAATATGGCTTCGAACCTGGTAAACCACCTTTTTTTAACAGAAACGAATCATTCATTGGTTGAGTAAGACAAATAGAATCTAATAATTTTGTTGATGCATCATACCATTTCAAATCATTTGTCTCATTAAAAAGTTTTAGCCAAATAATGACCATTTGACTCTCACCGGTTAAGCACCTAAACCAATTAACTGGTTTAAAGTCTTCATAATATGCCCCAGACAATTTACCATAGTTATTAAATATATTGAGAAAATGCTCAGCAAAATCACGTGCAATTAAAAAATATTTTTCTGAACCGAGTAGTTTGGAGGATTCTAAAAATCCTCTAATTGTATAAGATATTGTATGTAAAAAAGCATAGCTATTGGGTTTAAATCCGGAATCTTGAATGAAACTATTTTCAAGCTGTTTTGACGATATTAACTCAAGTGTTTTTTTTGCAGCATTTATTATATTTTGGTCATTTTGAATTTTACCAACTAACAGCAAGGGCCAAGCAACTCTAGTATAATAGCTTGGGAAAAATTCATTGTTATATGCATACTTAATCCATGAACCATTGTTTTCTTGGTAAGAAACAATCCATTTTGCATTTTTATATGCAGCTTCTAAATATTTATTATCATTGGTTTGTTTATAAGCAGCTAATAATCCTTTTATCATTTGAGCACCATTGAAAACACTTGGTTCATTATTAGTGTGTTTTTTGTAGATTAAACCAGGTAATCCACCATCAGCATATTGTATCTCTATAATCCAATCAGCCATTTTAATTGCTAAATTTTGATATCTTAAATAAGATTTATTTTTTTTAGATACTTCTAATAATGTTGGAATTATATAGCCCGTTGTTTCAGGGTATGACCCAGACCAATTATTAATCGGATAATATATTTTTGAGTAGAAAGCTCTACTTCCAAATGTAACAGGATCAATACTTTCTTCTATAAAATCTAGTGCTTTTTCTAAGTGTTCTCTTCTCTTCATAATTTTACCTTTATGATTTTTCCCTTTTGTGCATGTGGCATTTTAATAATTCTAAATAATCTATTGCTATTTTATTTCTATCAAAATATTTTTCAACAAAAGCTCTCCCATTATTCCCATACTTCTTAATAGAATTTTTTGAATTAGATATTTCTAAAATTTTATTCTTCATTTCCTCGGCATTTTCTGGTTCAAAAAAAAGTCCTGAATTTGCACTTTCAACAATACTTTTCGCCTCCCCTTCGACTCCTAAAAGTATCATCTTACCCATTGCCATTATTTCAAATATTTTTGATGGTATAACAGTTTTAAATAGTGGTATATTTTGCAGAGGAACTATCATTAAATCTGAAATTGAATAATATTTTCTTAGTTCCTCTTTTGAGACAGAATTAAGAATTGTAACATTCACCAAATCAAATTTTTCTATAGAACTGATGATTTCTCTTCTTCTTTCACCATCACCAATAAGTAAAAACTGAATTTCTTTTCTATCTTTAATCATTCTAGCAACATCTATAATTTTATCTATTGGTTGAGATAAACCAAAATTGCCAAAGTATGAAATAATAGTTTTCTCTTTGTATTTGAGTTCATTAATTAATTCTATATCCTTCTCTAAGGGATGGAAAAAATCAACATCAACACCATTCTTAATTACTTTAATTTTATTTGAATCAATACCTTTCTGTGAAATGATTGGACAATATGAGTCTGTAACACTTATAATTAATTCTGCAGTATTATAAATTTTCAATTCAATCCATTCAAGTAGTTTGATAAGTGTTTTATTTTTTATATGTCCTAATTGAATAAGTGATTCAGGCCATAAATCACGTACCTCCAAAACCAATGGAATATTTTTTAACTTACTTAAAATTAGTCCACTTATTCCTATTGAAAATGGTGGACTTGTTGCTATTAATAAATCGTGTTTTCCTAAAACTATTGCTCCTTGCACAATACTTGAGACCATAAAAGCAAAATATGCAAAAAACCTTTTAAAGAACCCTTTGCTTGCAACGGCATATGTAAAAGTTCTTATAATTTGTACACCTTCAATTTCCTCTCTATAAAGCAATTTCCCTTTATATTTGGGTGGAATAATTCCTGTTGGATAATGAGGCATACATGTTAATACTGTAACTTCTGCTCCAGCATTAACCCATCTCTTTGAATGTTCAAAAGCTCTAGTTGCACCAGCCCCTGTTTCAGGAGGGAAATATTCTGTTAAAAGTAAGATTTTAATATTTTTTTTCATAAGCTGGTATTTTTCAATTGTTGACTGATTTAACAGTCTTTAGTCAAAAGTGACACATAAAGTTGCAATAGCTTTTTCTCCTGGCTCAACCAATTCCATTTTGAATTTGTTAATATAACTCCATTGTCACTCATTATTCTTAATTTCTCTTTATTATCTAGTATCTCAATAATTTGTTTTGTACTATTTTCAATGTCACCATATTTCACTTTTATTCCAGTGTTAGGAATAGTAACATATTCATCATAAATATCAAAATTTGAAACAACAACTGGGATTCCACTAACCATATAATCGAATATCTTTGTTGGTAAAGACTCAATATAATTACCTATAGGTTTTAGCATTGCAAAACCTATATGCACATCCTCCAAAATTTTATATACTTCCAGAATATGTTTTGGTCCCAAAATAACAACTCCTTTTTCTAAGTTATTCTCCTTAATAAATTTTTCAACTTTTCTTTCTAATAAGGGAGGTGAAAAATGTCCTATTAAAAACAGTTTTACATTTTTCCTAGAATCAAAAATCTTTTTAAATATCTCGAGCATAAAAAATATTCCCCTTAATTCAGTTATATTACCAACATAAGCAAAGTTTATGAGTCTAGTGAAATCTTTATCTATAGTCTTCTCTGGAATTCTTGGATAATTTAATATTTCTATTGCTTTTTCACCATATATTTTTCTGTAAGATTTTTCAGCAATTATTAAAGAATCGAAAGACGATATTACCATCTTTTCGATAAGTGAATACAAACTTGAAACAAAATTTCTAAGTATTTTGGGAATATATTTTCTTGTTTTGAGCGATTCTGAAACATTTTCGTGTATATCAAAAACAATTTTGGTATTAAAAAGAAATTTTACAATCCACATTAAAATTATCAATTCGGGATCATGAAAATGGATAATATCAAATTTTTCTCTTCCAATTTTAATAAATGTTAAATATTGAAGCAGAAAAAGCCTTTTGTACAATGAATTTGTTTTGGGTAATGGATGAAAATAAACACCATTTTCTATAAAATCAGTATCTTTTTCATGCTGACAACAATAATGTATTTCAGCATCGAGTTTTTTCAGAGACTCAATTTCTTTGAATAAGATTCTATTATCATTCCATTTATGAACTGTTGTTAAAACTAAGATTTTTTTCATGGCTTAAACGGATTGATTTTTAGTGTTTTAAAGTAATTTTGAGTTGTAACTTTCTCTCCTTTGTTTATAAATTCAAAAATAAAAGAAATAAACAATCGAATTATATTTCCCAAATAAGTAATGATAATTGCAACTTCTCGTTTGGGTGAATTGAAATGTTTCTCAAAAAGTTTATACATAGCAATTGTTCGGTTTTTACTGACAAACCAAGAATTTCCTTTCGTAGAACCGCCTTTCAAGTGAATTATTTTTGTTTTTGGAAAATAGACAACTTTTCCGCCATTTTTTCTAAATCTATAACATAAATCATTATCTTCTCCATAAAAGAAAAAATCCTCATCAAATCCATTTAGTTTTTGGATTTCATCCTTTTTCCCAAGAATAAATGCTCCTGTAATTGTATCAACTTCAGCGATTTCCCATTTTTGTTTATTAAAAAAATAGTACTTGTTAAAATATTTTGATTTGGGAAATAATAAGTATAAGAAGAAATTCGTAGTAAAAGTTAGCCAAAGTGTTTGAAAAGAGTAGATTGACATTTGAACAGAGTAATCAATGTTTAGTAGTTGCGGTGCAATTAATATTGATTGATTTTGTTTTGATTCGAGAAAATCAATTAATTGTTTTAATGAATTTTCCAAAAAGATTATATCATTATTCAGAAACAATAAATATTTTCCTTTTGCGATTTTCATCCCTATATTATTTGCTTTTGCAAAGCCAAGATTTTCATTGTTTTTTATATATAATAAATTCGGGAATTGAACTTTCAGTTTTTCAAATGAATCATCTACGGAATTGTTATCAACAATAATTATTTCGAAGCAAACATCTTTTGTATGAAAATATAATGTTTCGATTGTTTGCTTACAAAGTTCGAAGGAATTAAAATTTATAATTATTATCGACAAATCTATTTTATTAGAAATTTCATCCATTTAGGCTCATTCAATAGTTTATAAATAATTAAAAAATCTTCTGCATCTAAAAATTTTAGAAGATAAACAAAAAGGATAGAAAATAAAATTAATGTTGCTGAAAAGAAAAATAGATTAAAATCTTTAGTTATAAAACCAAATAAAACAATTGTTATATACAAAATGAGGTACTTTATTCTAAAAATATTTATGAAATAATCTGTTTTTTTCATCATTAAATACATATAAATAAATCCCAAAAAAGAACTTACTAATCTTGCTATTCCGGCACCAAAATTCCCATATTCATTTAATGTTAAAAATAATACTATCAACGAAAAAACTACTAATATTACTGAATAATATAGATTTTCTATTTGTTGGTTAAGAATAGTGCTTAAATTTTGCAAAAGAATTGCGGAGTGATAAAAGATATAAGATGCAAACAGAACTACCACAGTTAAATTTGCTGCTTTAAATTCTCTTCCAAATAAAAGATTGAGAATCTCGTTCGATTTAAATAAAGTAATAATGAAAATTACATATAAGGTAATAATTAATGTTTTTAGTGAAATTTCAATAATTTTTCTTGCTCTTTCTCTATTTTCATCCTTTGTTTTAACAATGTAGGGGAAAATTGTTGTAACAATAGAAAGTGGCAAAATGCTTAAAGGGACTCCAATTCTAAGTGCTGCTGAATAAAGTCCAGTTTCTTTTGCTGAAACCAACATATTTAATAAAACTACATCGAATTGAAAGTAAATTGTAGTTAATAATCCTGCTCCAAATAATGGTAAAGATTCCTTTACAAGCCATTTCCAATCCTTAAAAGTGAAAAAGAAGCTGAAAAGTTTCTTTTTTCTGATGAAATATATCAATAAAATGAAGCCAGGCAAGTTTGATAATGTATAAAAAATTGCAATCTGCAAAATCGAATAGTCATTATTAATAACAAGAAGTAAAAACGCAACAAGAAAGAGAGAATCTAAAAATGTTCCCAGCATTACCAAATCCATCTTAAAAATGGTTTTAAATGGAATTTCTATAATGTCTCTAATATTCCTATATTTTGCAGAAAATATTATGTTTAACAAAATAATGTTTGTTATTAGTTGCTCAATTTCTGAAATGTTGGCAATAACACAGAAAACATTATATGTAATAATTAAGATAAAAAATAGAACAATTCTGATAGTTAGTGCTGTGCTAATTACATGTTTTTTTGATATTTTTTCCGAAAATTCTCGGAATATTATTTGTGAAAAACCTATATCGATTAATTTGGATAAAATTGTTGTTGAAGCAACTATTGCTGAAAAGGTACCATAGCTTTCTACTCCCAAACTTCTTACTAGCAAAGTAATTGAGAAAAAAGTTAAAATTAGTTCTCCAACTCTTCCAAAAATAATTGAAATAATATTTTTTAAGTATTTAGAGATTTTTCACCTTTTCTTTTTAAAAAAATCGATGTAATTATTGTAAAAACTAACCCAAAAAGCCAAAAAGTAAGTCTTGTGCCTATATAAAAAATTGAAAAGATAATTAATATTGTGGTAAATGAATAAAGAACTATATAGACTAAATTCCCAGTATCAAAAAACTTTTTCCAGAAATGCGTTGACAGAAAACCGAGTATAAATGGGAAAATGAATACTCCCAACGGTCCGAAATCAACATCCAATTCTCTTATATACGTTGCCGAATTTACCCACATTGGGATAAAATATCCTTTCGGATATGGTTTTAAATTCACTTCGGCGCCAATTCTGTTAAGATTATTATAAATTGGATAAAAAGTGTTTTCACCGAAAACAGCGACTTCTTTCCTTTTATCAAGATATTCATTTAATACAGCTACTGGTGAACTAAAATATAGATAAATTGATGAAGAAATTATTCCTGTTTCACTAAGTTTTTTTAATTCAATACTTGTCGATTTGAAATCACCTAAAGGATTTCTTATTAACCTAATTAATGATACACTTCCAACTGCTAAAATTATAATGAGAAATGTTGTAATTATGATATTAGTATTATTTGAATAAATATCTCTTTTTGATATTGACTTAAAAAAATATCTACTCGTGATAAAAGTAATTCCAAAAAGTACAAACGCAAAAAAAACACCCGCTCTCGCTAAACTTGCAGCATCTGTTAAAATTACATTTATAAGTGGAAAAATGACTAAATATGAAAACTTATTTCTTAGTGCTGAATAAATTGCACTAAAAAAAACACCAACATAAGAGAAAAGATCCAAATATGGAATTTTTCCTAAATGGTCGCCTTCAACTCGCATATCATAAATTTGACTTGCATTTAGAAGTACCATAGGAATACTCCCAAATTCTTTAACTAAAACGTACCAATGTTGAATAGAAACTAAAAAACCTACTAAAGAAGTGTACATAATGATTTTTTTTATATTAGTTTCTTTCGAAAGCCACCAAGTTTCATCATATTCCAACGTATTTATTGAATTATTCCATAGTAATCGATTGATAATAACACCCGATAAAAAAGCAAAAAAGACTGCAATTACAATAAACCAAGTGAAATTTGAAATATCAGAAAAATCAATCAATTTAAGAGAATAAAGAAATATGGTAAATGACCACGCACTTACATAAAGAAAGATTGGGTTGAAAGATCTTTTATAAATAAATTTTCCGAAGAAAATAAATGTTACAAAGAAAATTGAAAGCCAAAGTGATATCATAAACTTATTTTATATTTTCTTGCAATTTTCTTGTAAAATGAGAATTCCATTTCTTCAAATTTATTGGAAGGTTCAATTGTACTCTTTTTTTCTGCTCGAAGTATAACAATCATTAAAACAATAAAGCTAAAAAATCCTACTCCAATAACAATAAAACTGCGGCGAGGTGAATATTTTTTATGCGGAACAAATGCTTCATCTATAATTTGAATTGTTGGAATTTCTTTTTGTTCATCCATTCTCGCCTGTTCTAAAACTGGGTATGTAAACTTTAATGTTTGATTTTGGATTTCTAATTCCCTGTATTTTCTGATATATTCAATTTGTAAATCTGGAATATCTTTCAATGAAAGGTAAAAATCATCTTTATTCTTCCCTTGATATATTTTATTCAATTGTTTTTTAATTTCTTCTAAATTATTCTGTTGTTCCTTATAAGTTGGGGTGTTCTTCCCAACGGAATTGCCCAAATTAGCCAAAAGTAGCTCATTCTGAATAACTTGTGCTTCTAACTGCGAAGAAGCTAAAACTAAAGCTTTAACTTGTTCTGGTATATCGTATGCACCATATTTTTTCTGAAAATCATAGTAATCGTCTTCGGCTTTTTTCAAATCTTGCAAATTTTGATTGTATCTATTTTCTACAAATTCCTTAAAATTCTTTGATTGAACTAAATTAAAATAGATATTCATACTATCGGCTAAATGAATAAAATCTCGAACCATTTTGCTTGCAGTTACAGAATCTTCGTGAATCACGCTTGCTTCGATAAAACCGTATTCATTCGCATCAAACATTAAATCTTCATTAATTGATAAAAATAAATCTTCATAAATTCTATCTTCATTTCCATAATATTCATATAAGTTATATTTTTTCGCAATTTTATCAATTACTGTTTTACTTTTCATAAATCCTAAAATCATATCTTCGTTTGTTCCAGTAACTCCAAGTAATCTTGTTCCAATATCAAGAGCAGATGATTGTCCAGAAAGTAACCCGCCCAATCCTCCTAATCCAAAATCTTTTCCAGCAGGAATCATAAAAGTTGAAGTTGCTTTATACTTATTTGGGAGCATTAACGAAATAGCTGTAGTAATTATTCCCACAATTAATAAATTTATTATTAAAAACTTTTTCCATTTAAGTAAAATTGACATATAATCTGTAAACTTCATATTTTATTTTCCTGTTGCTGTATAAATTAAGTATAATGTTGTTATTACTGTTCCAACTATTGATGCAATTGCCCCAGTTCTTCGTAAATAGAAATCGAAACTACGTGTTGGTGTTTTTTTTGCATAAATATAATCACCAGATTCTATTTTATAGTTACTCATTTCTGGTTCAATTTTTATCCAATCTCTATTTTTCCCTTTTATAAGATATATTTCATCTTCACCAATTGCAGTTTCTGTAAAACCACCAGCTTGTTCTAAATAGTTTTGGATACTCAAATTTTCCGAAAATGTATAATATCCTGGATTTTTTACTCCACCCCAAACATAAACTCTATTTTCTTCAGTCGGAATAAATATGATGTCGCCATCTTTTACTATAAAATTATTCTCATAAGTTCCTTCTTTATCAATATTTGCGAAATTGAAATTTGGACTAAATTCCATAGATCTTAAATTGTTATCGATAGCAAACATTAATGAATCTTCAAGTGTCAAGTTTGCAGTTCGAAGCATCTTAAAATACTCTAATTTCTCATTTTCAAATAGATAATTAAATGAACTCATTGAATAAATATCTGTGCTGAATTGATTTTTTATCATCACATTTTCATAATATTTTGTGGATGAATAACCTCTTAATATTGTCCCGAATTCCTTTGAAGCTTCGTCTGTGAAATTTCCAGCCTTTTTTATTACTTCTGATATTTTTGTGTTGTCTTTTGTAATTGATATAAATCCTGGACTTTTAACTTCTCCAAGTACAAGAACTTTATAATCTCTTTTATTATTTTCTGTAAACAGAACACGAATTCTATCCCCTCTTTTAAGTGGATATTTTTCATTTATTGGTACAATTTTGGTTTCTTCAGTTTTTCCATCATCTGAAATTCTTGAAATTTCAGCTTTTGTAACATCATTATATGCTAAATTTATTCCTCTTGCAAAGAATATTGCAGTTTGTAAGTCGTCCCCTTCTACAAATTGAATTTTGGTTGGATTATTTACTGCACCGTCAATTGAGATAAAATTCCTATCTAAATCTAATGTAGGAAAAATTATCACATCTCCATTTTTTAGGTATGGATTATTTATATAATCTCCATCTAAACGGAATTTTGCTAAGTCAATTTTTTGAGAACTTCCATCAATATGTTTTATTTCTATGTTTCTTTTAGCATAATTATCATATTTCTGCTGCACTTGTTTCAACATTTGGTTGTCTCTTGCTGTGGAATACATTGCTTGTCTTGTGAGGTTAAAAAGTCTAGTTACAAGCTGATCAACTCGTTCGCTTGAACTTGCGTCAAATGTTCCTTCTGTTACAAAATCTCCACCAATTGTTACTGATATTTGCGATAATATCATTGTTGATAGTTGTGGATTACTTATATTCAAATCTTGAGCATAAACAGAGATGCTAATGAATATTATTATTAATGCTTTTTTCATTTTTTCCTTTATTTTTTTAACCACAAAGAACACAAAGAAGGCACAAAGTTAATTTACAACTCTTTTTAAGCCATCTTTGAGCTTTGCTTCATTAAAGTTTATTAATAATCCTAATTTTTTATTAGATAATTTCAAATATGTTAAAATTTGTGCTAAATGTACGTCATTAAGAGAATCATCTACTTTTATTTCAATAATTAAATCTATTCTATAACCTATTTCTAATTTTATATCTTTTCATAAATTAATGGCAACGGTTTCTGTTTTTCGACTTTAATCGCTTAACCAAGAACAATATTTCAAATTTTATCTTTGGTCATATCTTAGTGCCTTCTTTGTAACCTTTGTGGTTATACTTTACCATATTGATTTTCATAATACTTCAAATAATCGCCTCTAATAATTCTTTCCCACCAAGATTTGTTTGCAAGATACCACTCAACAGTTTTAACAATTGCTTGTTCAAATTTAAATTCTGGCTTCCAACTAAGTTCATTTTGTATTTTAGAAGAATCAATTGCATATCGTCTATCGTGTCCTGGGCGATCTTTCACATATTCAATAAGTGAGTCGCTTTTCCCTAAAATTCCCAAAATCAACTTTACAATTTCAATATTTTTCATTTCTTGCGAAGCCCCAACATTATAAACTTCACCGATTTTTCCCTTTTCAAATGCAAGTTCAATAGCACGATTGTGGTCAATTACGTAAATCCAATCGCGAACATTCAATCCATCGCCATAAACTGGTAGTTTTTTATTATGCAAAGCATTAATTATCATTAAAGGAATTAATTTTTCTGGGAATTGCAGTGGACCATAATTATTAGAACACCTTGTAATTGTAACTGGAGCACCAAAAGTATGATAATAAGATAAAGCGGCTAAATCAGCACCAGCTTTACTTGAAGAATAAGGTGAATTTGGCGAAACTGGCGTGTTTTCAGTAAACAATCCAGTTGCTCCAAGACTTCCATAAACCTCATCAGTTGAAACTTGAAGGAATTTTTCGACACCAAATTTTTTTGCTACATCTAAAAGAACAGTTGTTCCAATTACATTTGTTCTGTAAAAGATTTCGGAACCAAGAATACTTCGGTCAACATGAGATTCTGCTGCAAAATTTATTACTGAATCAATATTATATTTTTCAAATAGATAGTTTACTAATTCACGGTTCGAAATATCACCGCGAACGAATTGATAATTCTTGTTATTTTCAATTTCTGTGAGATTTTCAAGATTTCCAGCATAAGTTAATTTATCTAAATTTACTATAAACCAATCATCTCGACTTTTTAGAATATGATTTATAAAGTTGCTACCAATAAAACCAGCACCACCAGTAACTAAAATATTTCGCATTATTTTTCCAAATTTTAATTAGAATTAGGTGCAAATATAAAACAAAACATCACAAATACTGTTAATAAAGTAAGAAATAAAAAAGGAAGAAAAAGGAGAGTGCAACCAAAATTTATTTTGATTGCACTATATTCAGGGGCAAAATTGAGAGAATTTTAATCGTAAAGAATTTTTAAAAAATTAGTGGGATTTTTGAAAGAATTTTCTGAATTATTTTTAGCTTTTTCTTCATTTTCTTTTTCTTCAACTGAAATAAATCTTTCTTGATAATCTAATAAGCTTTCTGCAGTTTTAGGGAAATTGGAGTTTTTTTCTAATTCTCCAAAAATTGTATTTTGTAAAAGAGTATCTTCTTTATGAGATTGTTTGTGAACTTTTTGCGTTTCTTTTACAATAAGTTTTTCACTTTGTATTTCAATTGATTTTTCATCAAAACCTGTAGCAATAACAGTAATAGCAACCGACTCTTCCATATCCTCTTTAATTACCCAGCCAAAAATTATATCTGCATCTTCACCAACAGCTTCTGTAATTACTTTTTGTCCAAGTTCAATTTCTTCCATTTTAAGATTTGAAGAACCTGTAAAATTAACAAGTACTTTTTTAGCACCTTTAATACTTACACTTTCTAAAAGTGGTGAAGAAATTGCTTTCTGAGCAGCTTCAATAGCACGATTTTCTCCGTGAGCTGTTCCTCTTCCCATTAAGGCTTTTCCAGATGAAATCATTACTTTACGTACATCGGCAAAATCTACGTTAATAATTCCTCGTATATTAATAATATCTGCAATTCCTTGTGTTGCTTCAAATAAAACTTCATTTGGTCGTGCAAACGCATCAAAAGCTGAAGTTGTTTTTTCCATATTATTTAGAAGGCGATTATTTGGAATTACAATTAAGCTATCAACATGCTTTCTTAACGCAGCAATACCCTCTTGGGCATTTCTCATTCTCTGCTTGCCTTCCCAACTAAATGGCTCGGTTACTACGGCAACAACTAAAGCTCCAAGACTTTTAGCTTCTTCAGCAATAATTGACGAAGCTCCCGTACCTGTTCCACCACCCATTCCAGCTGTAATAAAAACCATATCACTTCCAGTAAGAACTTCTTTCAATTCTTCACGATTTTCTTCGATAGCTTTTCTCCCAATTTCAGGGTCAGCTCCAGCACCAAGTCCTCGAGTAATATTCTTTCCAATTGATATTTTTTTGGGAGCTTTACTGACTTCCAAAACCTGAAGGTCAGTATTTACTGCGATATATTCAACACCTCTCAAACCTTTTGAAATCATAAAATCTACAGCATTGCAACCGCCACCTCCAACACCGATTACCTTTAATTTTGCGGCTGATTTCTCTACTTGACTATCCGCATTATCAAACATAAAATAACGTCTTTTATTCTCCATTTTTACTCCTGAATATTATAATTCACTAAATATTTGTCTAATTTTATCTAAAATATTTTTGACTACTATATTTTTCTTATTTTCTTTTTGTTCAACTTTACTTTCAACTGAAAAAGCTGGTACATTCTGAATTAATCCAAGTAATGTAGAAAATTCAGGATGCAAAATGTTAATTCCAACTCTTGATTCAATATTTCTAGGAATTCCCAAGCGAACATTTTTCCCGAATATTTCTTTAGCAAAATCAATAATTCCACGCATTTTCGAACCACCACCAGTTATTACAATTCCTGTACGAACAAATTTTTTTATTTTATGCTGATCTAATTTCATATCGATGTAACGAAAAAGATTTGAAATAGTAGGTGAAATAATTTGTGAAATTGTACTTACATCTGTTTTTTGTGGATTATTCCCTCCATCATTTCTGATTGTAACTTCATAATTAGTTACAATCGATTTTTGCGAGGCAAATCCAAAATCAATTTTAATTTTTTCAGCATCTTTCTCCAAAATGTTAAAAGTATCGCTAATTGATTTTGTGATTTCAATTCCAGCTTTTCCAATTATTCCATTAAATTTCATTCTTCCATCATGAAAAATTGCAATATCAGTTGTACCGCCTCCAATATCAATCAATAAAACACCAAGTTGCTTTTCTTCCTCTGTTAAAACTGAATAACTTGATGCGAGCGATTGAAGTACTTTGGCTTTTACAGAATAACCAGCTCTTTGTACTGCTCTTTCTAAATTTGCTATTGCTGAAATTGAAGCCATTACAACATTATTATCAGCTTCTAATTTTCTCCCAATCATACCTACAGGATCAGAAATATCATCATTCCCATCAATAATATATTTTTCAGGAATTATGTGAAGAATTTCTAAATTTGCTGAATTCTGTAATTTTCTAACTTCTGATTCTAATTTATCAACGTCAGATTGCTTTATTTCGTTATCTTCGGATTCAATAGTTACGTAACCATGATGTCGGATGGTTTGAATATGTTCTCCAGAAACACCAATATTTAGTGAAGAAACATTTACTCCCGCTTCTTTTGAAGCAATTTGTACAGCTTCACTTATTGCATTGGTAATTTTAACGATATTAGTAATTGTACCTCTACTCATTCCTTCTGATGGGACAACGCCAGCACCAATTACAATTAACTTTTCTTCAAGTTTTTCTGCAATAACACAACCAACTTTTGTTGTTCCAATATCCAAAGCGGTTACTATATTTCTACTCATTAGTTAATATTCCCAAAATCGTTAGTATTAAAACCTACAAATACTTTATTTTTATAGCTTAAATCAACATATTGAATAGTTCCGTTATCGGCTTGTAATGTAATTTCGTTCCATAGAATATTAAAAGTATATAATTTTTCAACAAAATCCTTTTCGCCAAGTTTTGTCGGAAAATCGTAATAGATAAAAAATATTTCAATACTTTTATCTTTTAGTAAATCAACTTCTGAAATTTTATCAAATAAAACAGGATTTATAATTCTTGCAGCATCTAATATTTTAAAAGCTTTTATAAAATTTTTGTTTTTAGAAACAATCTCAAAGTTTTTAAGGTCGTTATCAATTTCATTGTTGATAATTGGCAACATCATATTCTGACTAAAAGGTAAAATAGGTAAAAGTTCAAAATCTGAACTAATTACAAAATTTTTCCCTTTGTTTAAAATCATAGCTATAAACTTTTTTTCAGTCAAAGTAACTTTAATTTTGCCTTCGCTTTCATAAAGGATATCTGCTTTTTCGACGTAAGGATGCTTTTCAAATCTTGTTTTAAGAATTGGCAGAGTTAATTCTGAATATAGATTTTTATCAACCAAATTGGCAAATTTAAAATATTCTTCCGTTGGGAGATAATAAGTTGGGTCAATTTCAATCAACTCGATTTCATAAGGTTCGTCAACATCGAAAGCGAATCCAATGTAGAAAATCACCAAAGTAATAAGGAATAATACTGAAATTCCAAATATTTTTCTCATCTTACTCAAGAATTCTTCTCTTTGTATAATTTGATAAAATCTTCTCCTTTTTTCCAGATATCGCCAGCACCCATAGTAACAACAATATCATCTTTTTTTACTATTTCAGAAAGTAATTCAGCAATTTTATTTTTATCTGCTTCATATATTACATTTTTATGACCGAATTTCTTTGCGGCTTCAGCAACAATTTCGCCAGTTATTCCTTCAATAGGTTTTTCTCTTGCTGGATAAATATCCGTACAAATAAAAATATCTGAATTTAGAAAAGCTCGTCCAAATTCTTTGTAAAAATCACGTGTTCTGGAAAATAAATGAGGCTGAAATACTGCAACTAATCGACGTTTCCAACCAGATCTAACCGCACTTAATGTTGCATTTATTTCTGTTGGATGATGTGCATAATCGTCAATTACAAGAATTCCATTGGAATATTTTGTTTCAAAACGGCGATATACACCATTAAACTTTTCTAAAGCTTGTTTAATTTTATTAAATTCTAATCCTAATTGCATTCCTATAACTACTGCAACAAGAGAGTTTTTTACATTATGCTCTCCAGGGATTTGAAGAGTTATTTCTCCCAAAACTTTACCAAAATAGTTTACAGTAAAATTAGATTTATAGTTATCATAGTTAATATCAATTGCCCGAACATCCGCTTGTGGATTTATTCCGTAAGTGATTATTTTTTTATTGATTAACGGTATAATTTCTTGCAAAGCTGGTTCATCTAAACACAAAGTAACAAATCCATAAAATGGCACTTTATTTGCAAACTCGACAAAAGCATCTTTTATGTCGTCCAAATCCTTATATATATCAAGATGTTCTTTTTCTAAAGTTGTTATAGCAGCAATTGTTGGAGTTAAACGCAAAAATGTTCTGTCAAACTCATCAGCTTCAACAACAATATATTCACCTTTCCCTAAACGAGCATTTGTGCCGCCAAGCCCACTTAATTTTCCACCAACTATTATTGTTGGGTCAATTCCACCTTCAGTTAGCACAAGACCAACCATCGAAGTTGTTGTTGTTTTACCGTGAGTTCCAGCGATTCCAATTCCATATTTCATTCGCATTGTTTCGGCTAATAATTCAGCTCTTTTTATTACAGGAATTTTTCTTTTCTGTGCTTCAAGTAATTCTGGATTTTCTTTTCCAACTGCCGAGCTATAAACTAAGACATCAGCTTCTTTCAGATTTGCTGCTTTGTGTCCAAAACTAATTTCAATACCAAGATTTTGTAAATGTTCTGTAACTTCAGATTCATTTAAATCAGAACCTGAAATTTGAAATCCTTGACTTAATAAAATTTCAGCCAAACCGCTCATTCCAATTCCGCCGATTCCAACAAAATGTATTTTATTTATAAATTTTTGCATCATAAAAAACTCTATCTCGCTAATTTTAATATTCGTTCAACAATTACATCAACTGCATTTTCATTTGCAAATTGAGTAATATTATTTTCTAACTCTTTAATTTTTAAGTCATTGTCAACTAACGACTTAACTATTTCAAATAACTTTTCGGAAGCGTTTTTGTCATTAAGAAGAATTGCTGCATTTTTATTAAATAATGCCTCAGCATTCTTAAATTGATGATTTGCAGCAACATTTGGCGAAGGAATAAAAATGGTTGCTTTTCCAAGATTAGCAACTTCGGCAATTGTCGAAGCTCCGGAACGTGCCACAATTATATTAGCCGCAGAATAAACTGCTTGCATATCTTCAATAAATGGCCAAATTAATGTACTTTCTGAGGAAAAGTTTTTATACTCTTCATAATAATTTTTCCCCGTTTGCCATAAAATATTAATTCCCAAACTTTCTAATTTTTCTAAATTAATTCGGACAGCTTCGTTAATGGATTTTGCTCCGAGACTTCCGCCAGTAACAAATAAAGTAATTTTATTTGAATCAATTTTTAATTTTTCGCAAGCAATTTGCTTTTCAATCAAATGTAATTCCAATCTGATTGGATTTCCAGTAACATACAATTTTTCACTTTCTCTAAAATATTTCTTCGACTCCTCAAAACTCAAATAGATTTCACTTGCGTTCTTTTCTAACATTCTATTTGTAACCCCTGGATAACTGTTTTGTTCGAGCAAAACTAACTTGGCACCCATAATTTTTGCAGCCCATAAAACAGGACCAGAAACATAAGCCCCGCTTCCTATTGCAATTTGTGGCTTAAATTTCATACAAATTACTAAAGCTTGCAAGATGGAAAACAGCAATTTGAATGGGAAAAACAAATTCTTGATTGAAAATCTTCGAGCAAAACCAACTACACTTATATGTTTAAAATTATAACCTTTTTGTGGTACAACACGCGATTCAATTTTGTCTTTTGTACCAACAAACAAAATTTCAGAATTAGGAGAAACAATTTTCAGTTTGTCCGCTACAGCAATTGCCGGAAATAGATGTCCGCCAGTTCCACCAGCAGCAATTATAAAGCGATATTTATTCTGGTCTTTCAAATATTTCCTTCGCTTTGTTCATTATAGAATTTCTATTAAAAGTTAGTGTTTTACCATCATGAGAAATATTTAAGATTACTCCAACCGAATAGGCAAATATGATTAAAGAAGTTCCCCCGTAACTAATAAAAGGTAATGTAATTCCGGTTGTTGGAGCAATTCCTAGGACAACCATCATATTTATAATAGCAGAAATTGTAATATTAAAACTCAACCCAAATATCAAAATCTTTCCATATTCATCTTCTACTTCGTTTATAAGCAAAATTGAGGTAATGAAGAATAACATAAAAAGTGAGGCAATTGCAACTGTTCCCAAAAAACCCCATTCTTCACCAACAATTGAAAATATAAAATCGCCGTAACCTTCTGCAACAAAAAGATTTGATTGCTGACTATTTCCAACGCCCAAACCAAAAAGTCCACCACTTCCTAAAGCAATATGAGCTTGCTGAACTTGGTAATGCAATTCGCCTTCACCAGAAATAAAAGAATTAAACCAATTTAATATTCTAGCTCTCGTGTGCGAAACCGTCATTAATAAAAATCCAACTATTAAACCCAAAACAGCAATCGTTCCTGCGAGATGAAGGAATCTTGCACCAGCAACATATAAAACAGCTAATCCCAAAATTCCAACAATTATTGCAGTACTAAAATTTGGTTGAAACATTATTAATCCAGAAATTATTCCAATGAAAATTAATGGATGTAGTAAACCTGTTTTGAACAATCTTAACTTTTCGCCTTTTCGAATTCCCAAAGTAGCAAGATGAATAATCAAAGCAACTTTAGCAAATTCTGATGGTTGGAATGAGAATACTCCCAAATCTAACCAACGTGTTCCACCTTTTGCCGTACTTCCACTTGTTAAAGTAATTACAAGCAATATAACTGCAGCAAAATAAAGATAAATACTAAATTTGGATAGCACTTTGTAGTTCATTCCAAATCCAATGAAAAACATAAATATAGCAACCAACAAAGCAATTATTTGCTTGAAAAATAACTTCGAAAATCCACCTACTTTTTCCGCACTAAATCCTGCACTTGACGATAAAACCATCCAAGCCCCGAACACAATTAAGATTAACACAATGAAAATGATAATATTTCGTAATATTTCTTTATTCATTTTCCAATACCAACTTCTTAAATTCTCTTCCTCTTTCTTCATAATTATTGAATTGATCAAAACTTGCACAAGCTGGTGAAAATAATAATACTTCCCCATGTTTGCATTCGCAGATAGCTTTTTTTATTGCTGGAGCAAATTCAACAATTAGCTCAACTTCAACTTTATCCTTAAAATAATCATATACTTTTTGAGCTGATGAGCCAATGGCGTAAATTTTTTTCACTCTTTTTAGAACTTCAGCTTCAATTAGCGAATAATCATTTCCTTTGTCTTTTCCACCTAAAACAAGTTTAATATTTCCATCAAAACTTCGCAAAGCAAAATAAGTTGAATCTGGATTTGTAGCCTTAGAATCGTTAATAAATTTAATTCCATTTTCTTCTTTCACTAATTCCAATCTATGTTCAACACTTTTGAATGAAGAAATAGCTTTTTTGATACTGATATTTGAAATTCCAACTTTTTTGCTTGCTAGAATTGCCGACATTGCATTCATCCAATTATGTTCGCCACGGAGTGATAATTCAGATAATTCTGCTATTTCTTCAGTTTTTCCGTTTTCTGATATTATAAATTTTCCATTTTCAAGATAAATTCCATTAAGCAACTTTTCTTTCAAAGAAAATCCATAATTCATACTTTTATTTGCTGGCAAATTTCTTAAGATAACTTCATCTTCTGCATTAAAGATAAAAACATCATTTTCGGTTTGATTTTCAACAATTCGCATTTTTGAATCAATATATTTTTGCAAATTATTTTCATATCTATCCATGTGATCGGGAGTAATATTTAGAAGAATTGCGACATTCGGTTTGAATTTTTCAACGAAATCAAGCTGAAAACTTGATACTTCAAGCACAATTACACCATTTTCGCTAATTTCTCTAACTGCTTGCGAAAACGGAAATCCAATGTTGCCCGCAGCTATATTTTCTCTCCCAGCTTCAGTCAAAATGTGCGAAATCAAACTCGTGGTTGTTGTTTTTCCGTTTGTACCTGTAACAGCAACTATCTCTGACTTACAAAAAAGATAAGCAAATTCAATTTCACTTATTACTTTTTTGCCTCTTTTCAGTGCTTCTTGAATTGGATAGGAATTTGTAGGCACACCTGGACTTGTAATTATCAAATCAGAATTGAAAAGTTTTTCGGAATGCACACCAAATTCAAAATCAATATTTTCAGATTTTAGTTTTTCGGCAACTTCTTGCATTTCTTCCAATTTTCTAAAATCGCTTACAAATGGAATTCCACCTTTCTCTTTACAAAGTAATGCAGCAGAAACTCCACTTCGTACAGCACCAATAATTCCAATATGTAAACCATTGATATTCATTATCTTACCTTAAATGAAGCCATACTAATGATTGCTAAAATTACAGCAATTATATAAAATCGCATAACAATTTTAGGTTCTGCCCAACCAACTTTTTCAAAATGATGGTGAATCGGAGCCATTTTAAAAACTCGTTTTCCTACACCATATTTTTTCTTTGTGTATTTGAAATAGTATGTTTGAATTATCACACTTACTGTTTCAAGAAAGAAAACACCAGCAAGAATTGGAAGCAAAAGTTCTTTTTTTATTAAAACACTAATAATCCCAACTGCTCCGCCAAGTGCCAAAGAACCAGTATCGCCCATAAATATTTGTGCGGGATAAAAATTGTACCACAAAAATCCCAATAGCGCACCAATTATTGCAGATATAAAAACTGTAAGTTCGCCACTCCCAGGTAAGAATAAAATATCCAAGTAATCAGCATAAATTGCATTTCCAGATACATAACTCATGAATGCTAAAGCCAACATAACAATAACAAGCAAGCCACTCGCAAGCCCATCCAAACCATCAGTTAGATTTACTGCATTTGAAGTTGCGGTAATAATAAAAATCATTGCTGGAATGAATAAAACTGAATAATCTAAATTCATATCTTTGATAAACGGGACAGTAGTTAAAGTAGCAAAATTCTGAAATTCAGGGAAAAAGTAAATTACACAACCAACAAAAAAACCTACCATAACTTGTCCGATGAGTTTATAACGTGCTATTAAACCATCTTTCATTTTCTTGATTACTTTTAGATAATCATCATAAAATCCAACAACGCTTAAAAATATCATTCCAAACAAAGTTAACAAAATGTAAACACTAAGAATATTTGACCACAACAAAACAGGAACGACAATTGAAATAATTATAATAATTCCACCCATTGTTGGCGTTCCAGCTTTAGCAAAATGAGTTTCGGGACCTTCTTTTCTTATTTCTTCTCCAATTTGTCTATTTTTCAAATATCTAATTACTTTCGGAGCAATATAAAACGAAAGAAAAAGTGAAGTTATTGCAGCCAAAGCTGAACGAAAAGTAAGATAATTGAATAAATTACTTCCTGGAAAAGGAAAATTTCGGTTTATGTAATCAAAAATGTAGTAAATCATTTTAATTCCTGTTTTAGATAATTAACAATTTGTTCCATTCTCATACCACGAGAACCTTTTACATAAACCACTGAATCTGAAAAATTAATTTTCCCTATTTCAGATAAAAACTCTGTTATTGTGTTAAAATGATAGTGCTTTGCTTTAAGCTTTCCTTGTAAACTTGCGGTCAATTTCCCAATCAAATAAATTTCAGAAAATTTTACTGAATTGATTGTTTTGCTCAATTCTTGATGCAATAATTGAGAATTTTCACCAAGTTCAAACATATCACCCAAAATCAAAATCTTTTTTGTTGGAATTTTGATGTGCTTCAGATTTTCTAACCCGCCTTTTACTGAATTTGGATTAGAATTGTAAGTATCATCAATTAAAAGGAAGTTACTCATTTTTATTTGTTCGAATCTTCCTTTTGTAACTTGCAAATTTTTAATAGCTTTTTTTATTTCAGAAATAGAAAGTCCCATTTCTAATGCAATAGCAATTGAAAAAGCCAGATTTTTAACGTTAGTTTCGCCAACTAAACTTGACTTGAAATTCGATTTTTCCCCTTTTGTTGTAAGTGTAAATTCAGCAAAACCAAATTCATCATAATTTTGTATTTCAAATTTATAAGTTGCTTCCTTTTCAAAACTAATTGTGATAACTTTCTCGAATTTGTTGGAAAACATTGCCAGCTTTTTATCATCAATATTTAGAAATATTGTGCCATTTTTTGAATTAACAACCGAAAACAATGCAATTTTTTCATTCAAAACGCCATTTTCATCTACCAAAAATTCAAGATGTGATTTTCCAATGTTGGTTATTAATCCATAATCGGGTTGAGCAATTTTCGAGATGTAATCAATTTCACCAAAATGATTTGTTCCCAATTCCAGAATTAAAACTTCACAGTCTGAACTTGCTTGCATTATTGTAAGTGGCACACCAATATGATTATTGTTGTTTGCTTGAGTTTTATACACAATAAACTTTGCTGAAAGAATTTCGGTTAGAATATCTTTTGTTGATGTTTTTCCGTTACTTCCAGTTATTCCAATAATTTTATAATTTAATTTTTCTCTTTTTACTCTTGCAAGTTCCCCAAATGCAATTGTAGTATCAGGAACAGTAATTATTGGAATTTCCAAATCTTCAAACTTTTTAAGCTTCTTTGAATTAACAATTATCGCTTTTGCACCGTTTTTTATTGCTTCATCAACAAAATCATGTCCATCAAACTTTTCCCCTTTTATTGCAACAAAAATACTTCCTTTTGTTACTTTTCGGCTATCTATTTCAACTTTTTTAGTTGTTCGATAAGAATCGGGATTGTAAATCACAGAACCAGACAAATTGAATAAATCTGAAATTGTAAAGAATGATTTTCTCATAAATATTTCTCCGCAATTTCTTTATCATCAAAGTGTGTACGAATTCCATTTACTTCGGAGTAAGTTTCGTGACCCTTTCCCTCAATAATAACAACTGTTTTATTATCCGCTTCGTCTATAGCAGTTTTAATTGCAATTTCTCTATCAGAATTGTGAAAATGAACATTTTTCATTCCAGCAAGAATATCTTCTATTATCAAATTTGGATTTTCAGTTCGTGGATTATCAGAAGTTACAAAAACTTTATCACTATATTTTTCAGCAACTTTTCCCATTTCTGGACGTTTGGTTTTATCGCGATCGCCACCAGCACCAAAAACTGTGAATATTTTAACATCATTTCCAACAATTTTTCGCAAAGAAACTAATGCTGCTTCCATACTTCCTGCCGTGTGTGCGTAATCTATAATTGCTGTTTTACCGTTTTTTTGAACCACTTCAAATCTACCTGGAATTTGCGGTGTATTTTTTATCGCTTCAATTGTTTTTTGAACATCAAACCCAATTGAAGTAGCCATTCCAAAAGCTAAAGTGGCGTTAAATGCGTTAAATTCTCCAATTAATTTGGTCGTTAAATTGTATAAATTCTCTTTTGTTTTAATTGAAAATGAAGTTCCATTGAGCGATGTTTTAATATTTAGAATCTGAAAATCTGATTTTATTGTACCATAAGTTAAGATTTTTGATTTGCAATTTTTTACTAATTTAGATGAACTTTCATCATCAGCATTTACAATTGCAATTGAATTTTCAGAAAGTGAATCGAATAATATTTTTTTAGCGTTTAGATAATTTTCAGTCGTTTTGTGATAATCCAAATGATCCGAAGCAAGATTAGTAAATCCAGCAATTTTAATATCTAACCCAAAAACTCTTTTTAACTCCAGAGAATGTGAAGATATTTCAATTGCAGCACTTTTAATTCTTGAATTTAACATTTCAGCTAAATATTCATTAATTTGTAGAGATTCGGGCGTTGTTAATTTGGATGGAATTTTCTTATCGCCAATTCGATTTTCAATTGTTCCAATTAAACCAGCTTTTTCTTCGATATGTTTAATTATTTCATAAAGAAAAATTGCTGTTGTAGATTTTCCCTTTGTTCCAGTAATTCCAAAGATTTTCATCAATTTTGATGGATTTCCATAAAATTCGCTTGATATTTCCGCTAAAGCTTTTCTTGAATCTTGAACTAAAACTTTGCTTACATTTGACTGAAGAAAAATTTCATCGGGAAGCACATTTTTTTCAATTATTACAGCCGCAACTCCTTTATTTATTACATCTTGTAAAAATGTATGTCCATCAAACTTAAAACCACTTATTGCAACAAATATTGAACCAGAATTCACATTCCTCGAATCAGAAGTAATATTGCTAACATCTGCATCATAATTTTTTGAAATTACTTGAATTGATGAAATTTTATTCAATATTTCACTTAATTTTATCATCTATTGCAATCCAAAACTATTGATATTCCTTTTTTTAATGGAGTCCCAGGCTGAACCGATTGCGATTTTACGGTTCCAATTCCCTTAAAACTAAAATTTACACCAATTGGCGAAAGAATTGAAACAACTTCCTTTTTACTTTTTCCAACCAAATTTGGCATTAGCGTTCTAATATTATTTTCATTTGCAAAAGTTGTTTTTTTATCATCACCAACGTTTGCCGTTCTCATCAAATTCCCACTTGATTTTTGAGATTGTGCAAACATTTCCTGATAAGATTGTGGAGTATTTTGTTGCTTATTTGAGCCCAATTCTGGGAATAATGTAACAAGGTTTGAAACAACATCCTGGAATATTGGGGCAGCAACTGTTCCACCAAAAAATTGATTTTTGGGAGAAGAAACCCATATATAGCATACTATTTTTGGTTTTTCTGCAGGGAAAAATCCAACAAAAGTTGTGTTGTTGTTTCTACTTTGGTAGTGTTTATTAACCAATATTTTGGCAGTGCCTGTTTTGCCACCAATAGATAAATTTGCAACTTTTGCAGCTTTCCCCGTTCCATCATCAACAACCCCAACAAGCCATTTTTTTAGTTTTGTAGAAGTCTTTTCGGAAATAACATTTCTAATAATTTCTGGCTTTGTTTTAATGCCATCATTTCCAAGTATTTCTTTCAATATATATGGTTTTAGTAATTTTCCACCATTTACTAAAGCTGAATAACCCGTTACAATTTGTATCGGTGTTGCAAGAAGTTCGTATCCAACAGCCATATAATATTTTGATACACCTGAAAAATCATCTGGAGTTTTTAAATTCCCAGAAATTTCGCTTGGTAGATCTACGTTACTTTTAATTCCAAAACCAAAATCCCGCATATTTTTGTAAAATTTTCCATTTTCAATTCTATCTGATAATTTTGCCATTCCTACATTGCTTGAATGCTGTAGTATTTCTACTGAAGTTAGTTGGCTATAAGAATGTTCATCAACAAATTTTGCTCCGTTAATTGTACAAACACCATTTTCTGTATTTATAATTTCATTACCATTAATAATCCCATTCTCTAATAATCCCGCCATTGTAAATGACTTAATTACAGATCCCGGTTCATAAACATCTGCGACTGCTCTATTTTTAAGATTATTAGCATCAAATTCGTTAAATGAATTAGGATCGTAAGTCGGTAGATTTGCCAAAGCAAGAATTTCTCCTGTTTCCGGATTTTGTATAATCCCAACAGCCGAATTTCCACCGAATTTATCAATTCCTTCTTTCATCGATTTTTCAAGTATTTTTTGATAATCAATGTCGATAGTTAAAACAATATCATTCCCTTTTATTGGAAAAATTGAACTTTCTTCATCTATTCCCAAAATTCTTTGTTTCGCATTCCTTTTCTTTACTAAAATACCATTTTGCCCTTTTAGTATGCTATTATATTCTTTTTCAATGCCATTTTCAGCAAAATTATCCTTATTCAAATATCCCAAAAGATGTGCCGCCGAAGTACCATTTGGATAAACACGGGAATTGTCTATTTCTCGCTTTAATGCTGAATTTACAAAATCTGACATTAAAAATGATTTATGCAACGGAACAGATTTTTCAATAACTACGTTTCTTCTAACACTTTGATTAATAAGTGATAAGTAATGTTGCTTTGATTTTCCAAAAACGTGTGCAAGTCGAGCGAAAAGGCTATCCTTTTCATATTTTTTTAATTTTGCAAATGCAACTTTATCAATTTGAAAAGTTATTTCATTGCGAGTAAATGCAAGAATTTTCCCATTTCTATCAAAAATACTTCCTCGTTGTGCTTCAACTTCAACGGAAACATTTTGTTGATTTTTTGCCAAGAAAGTAAAATGATCATGTTTTACAATTTGAATTGTGTACAATTCCTTAACAATAAAGATAAACAATAAGGCAACAAAAGAGCCAATGAAATATGTGCGGGATTTAATTCGATTCATATTTATCAGTTATTCCACTGTTTATGTGATCAATTTCTCTTTTGTTTACTTTAATTTTTTTACTTTGAACTGCATTTGGAATTAATGCAAGTTGTGTTGTCGCAATATTTTCAATTCTTTCTAATGATAGAAGAGTCTGTTTTTCAGCATTCAAGTCTTCAATTTTTGAAATAGCACTTTGTAATTCTTTTCCTTTTTCGAGAAGTATCTTTTCAATTTCATCAATATTCTTGATGTTCAGAATATGAATAATTACTGCAATTACAAATACAATTGATGCAACAATTAGAAAATTGCGGTTCAAGGCAAAAAGATTTTTCATATTTTTTCTGCGACTCGTAATTTGGCGCTCCGTGATCTTCTATTTTCTTTTACTTCTTGTTCTGATGGTATAATTGGTTTTTTCGTTATAATTTTTAGTCTTTGTTCTTTATTACAATTGCAGATTGGACTTTCTGGTGGACAAATACAATCTGATTCTTCGTACTTAAAAAATTCTTTTACAATTCTATCTTCAAGTGAATGAAAGGAAATTATTGCGATTCTTCCACCAGGTTTGAGTAAATCAACACTTTTTTTCAAAAAAGTTTCCAATTCACCAAGTTCATCATTGACGTAAATTCTAAGTGCCTGAAAAACACGCGATAAACTTTTATTAAGCATATTTGCAGGAGTAACTTTTTTAATAATCTCTACTAAATCTTCTGAATTAACAAACTTTTTAACTTTCCTTGCTTCAACTACCAATTTTGCAATTTTTCGTGAGGCTTTTTCTTCACCAAAATTATAAATAATATCAGCAATTTGCTTTTCATTGAATGTGTTTAACACATCAGCTGCTGTAATTTCAGATGTTTTATCCATTCTAAAATCAAGCTTTGCATTTTCTTTGAAAGAAAACCCAGACACTGCATTATCTAACTGAAAAGATGAAACTCCCAAATCAGCTGTAATTCCATCATACTTGTCAATGAACTCAATCTTAGAAATTATATCAATGTTTGAAAAAGACGTATTGTATAATTTTACACGATTATCATTTTTAAATTTATTTTGACAAAATTCAAATGCAACTTTATCTTTATCAGTTCCAATAACAATTGATTCACTTCCTAACAATTTCACAAGTTCGTTTGTTAATCCACCAAATCCTAAAGTTCCATCAAAATAAATTCCATTTTTTTTAACATTTAGATTTTCAACTGTTTCACTTAATAAAACTGATTTATGATAATTCATTCTAATTACTTTTTCATAACTTCAAATGCTATTTCCTCGTAAGATTTTGAAACCTTGGAGAGATATTCTTCATATTTTATTGGTGACCATACTTCAATTTTTTTAACCGCTCCAATAATCAAAACATCATTTTCGATTGACGCATATTCTTTCAAGTTTTTGGGTAAAATGATTCGTGCTTGAGAATCCAAAGTTTCTTCAGTAGCTTCCTGTAAAAACATTCGAATAAACAACATATCATTAGGATCAAAAGTATTTAGTGAATTTAGTTTGGCAGCTGTTAATTCATCCCAGTAATCAGAAGGATATATATCAATATTTTTATCTGTACCTCGTGTAATTATAAATCTATCCGAAGCTGCGGGATTTACAGATTTTCTTAATTTCGCTGGAAGAGCAATTCTGCCTTTCGAATCAACTGAATATTTAAAGCTACCAAGAAACATATTTTCTACTTTTTTATTCTTTTTTCAACATTTTTCCCCACTACTATGCAATTATAATTCATTTCTATGGATTATGCAAATATATTTAGGAGAAAAAATTCAATCCTTAGAATGAAGTAAATTAGGTTAAATTCTTGTTATAGAATATCTTACGAAATAATACTTTAGAAAAAAATTTTTTTAGGTAATGATTTTTGTTTGTAGAAATGTGTGGGGAAAGAAAAGAGTATTTTTAATGGAAATTATAGTTTTGGTAAGAGCCGACTATCGGACTTGAACCGATGACCTGCTCATTACGAATGAGCTGCTCTACCAACTGAGCTAAGTCGGCTTTGAATAAAATTATCTACCTAATTTCTTTTTATGTCTATTTTTTCTTAGACGTTTTTTTCGTTTGTGCGTAGACATTTTATGTCTTTTTCTTTTTTTACCACAAGGCATGATAACCTCCTTTATTTATTTTCTAAAAAACTTTTGGCTCTTTGTCCAAAATCTGAATTTGGGTTGGCATTGTACGCTTTTTGCCAAAATAACTTTGCTTCTTCTCTATGATTTGCTGCACTTAAAACTATTCCTAAATTCAAATTTCCTATTTGGTGATTTGGATTAATTTTTAATGCTTCTCGCATATTTTTTTCTGCATTAACAAAATCAGAAAGATTATAATAACATACTCCAAGATCAACCAAAACATCTGGTTCGTGTTCGTTATTTGCTAAATAAATTTGATATTTAGCAATTGCTTTCTCAAATTGTTTTGTGTCAAAATACTTATTCCCTAATTGCAATAATGCTTGATAATCTTTTGGATTTGTACTGACAAAATCTTCCATTGACTTAATTTCTTGTGCTGTTTTTAAGTCAAATATTTGTGGTGTTGGTTCTTCCTGAACTTGTTCATTTTGATTTACTTGGGAAATTTGTGTAGTTGGAGAATCAAATATTCCAGCAAAGTACAAAACGGCTAAAGCAATAATTATCGTAATTGCAATAATGATTAAAAGTAATTTTATATTCAATTCTTTGGGTTTTGTGATTGTGTCATGATGATTTTCTTGACTTCCGCGTAGCCGACTTCCACATTGCATACAAAATATTGCCTCATTTGGGTTCTCTTTTCCGCAATATTTACAAATAATCTTTGGCATTATTTTGTTTTGTTTCCTTTATCAACCGCAATTTTAAAATCTTTTGAAAATTTAAATACGGGCACAAAATGCTTATTTACAAAGACACTTTCCCCTGTTCTTGGATTTCTTGCATTTCTTCCTTCTTTTTGTTTTACTTTAAAACTCCCAAAACCTCGAATTTCAATTCCTTTGCCTTCTCGCAAAGAATCAATAATAGTATTCATAAAACCTTCAATAATAGCTTCTGTTTCTAATTTGGTTAAACCTGTTCCTAAAGCTACTTTCTCTACAATATCAGCTTTTGTCATTTTTAAGGACATTACTACTCACATATATTTATAAAAAGGGACGAAAAGATAACGAATTTATTTTCAACTTTCAAAAATTTTAATCAACAAATTCCTTACAAATTATTTCATTTCAACAATTTAACTAACACAGATGAATATTTTTTATATTTCTGTTTATTATTTTTGTATAATTAAAATTGAATTTTTAAAGTTATTTATTTGAGATAAATGGATTTACTTACTATTATATATACTGCTGTAAAAGTTTTTGGTGTGTTAGCCATTGCAGTGTTAGTTTTTTCTTACGTTTCATACAAGTTTAAAACAAAGGATGCTCTTCAACCTCACGAAAAAGCAGCTGATACTTCTAATGAATTAAAAATGACTGTTAAAGACTCGAAAACAAACAAAGAAATTGTAAAAGGGTCAATTTCTTCTATCAAACCAACTACAAAAACTTCAGAAGATAAAAAGATAGATTCCACTCATAATTCAAATGCACATCACTCTTCGAAAGAAAGAAAACCACACAACCAAGAAAGCAGACAAGAACATCACACTTCTTCCTTTTCTCGACACGATTCCCATAAAAGAAGAGAAGATCCCAAAAGATCTGAAAGTAGAGGGTATGAAGAGAAAATTCGGGACGAAAAGAGGTCAAGAAATTTTGATAGACATTCGAATAATGAACAAGTTGAAATTAAAATACCAAAACCCAAAAAGAAAATACCAAATCGCGATGCAAGAATTAAAATTTTGAACAAACTTAATCACACACAAGATGAAAGCACGAAAATAGATCCAAATAAAGTTGTTGGAAAGAGTAATACTACAATTGAAAGCGATTTCAAAAAGTTTTACGATTCGATCGATTAATTACGAATCAATTCCCTTTCTTGCTAAAATTCCTTTTTTATAATAATGATTTACTTCCATAATTTCCGAGACTAAGTCTGCTTTTTCCAAAATTGATTTTGGACAATATCTCCCTGTTAAAATAACTTCAACATTTTCTGGCTTCTCGTTCAATAATTCTATTACTTCTGCTTCTTCAATTAATTTGAAATAAATTGCCACACAAACTTCATCAATAATTATAATATCATATTTGCCCGATAACATTTTTTCTTTTACTAATTCCAAACCAGATTTTGCAATTTCTCTCTCTTTTTCATTAGGATATTCTTTCCGAAACACAAAATCGTCATTCCCTACTTGCTCAACTTCTACAAATTCTGATAATAAAGCGAATGCTTCTTTTTCGGAATATGGATAATCTTTCATAAACTGAAGACAAAAAACGGGCATTTTATTACCAAATGCACGTAAAATTATTCCATAAGCAGCCGTTGTTTTGCCTTTTCCATTTCCTGTATAAACTTGTATATAACCTTTTTCAAGCATTTCTAATCCTCTAATTTCCCGTTTTGTAATTCATAAACAAGATTTGGCGTTTTATAAATGAACTTTAATGCTTCAATAATTCCAAAAATATCTGTCGCAACTGTCCGATTATTTTCTTTATCAAAAATAAAATGTCCTGCAAGCGATTCTAAATTTCCATCGTGAACCAAACCCACAACTTCACCTTTCTGATTTATCATCGAACTTCCTGAATTTCCGCCGACAATATCATTTGTTGAAGATATTCCAATTGGGGTAGATAAATCTAATTCCACTGGTGGAGTTTGCCATTTTGTGTGTAATCCCCAAGGATAAGGTTTTGAGCCGAAAGATAGATATTTATCCCACAAACCATAAAATGTGGTTTTCCCTGGGGCTAAAGTTCCGTTATACTCGTAACCCAAAACTTGTCCATCAGAAATTCGCAAACTTGAAGTTGCGTCGGGAGAAATTTTTTGTCCAAAAACTTCAAAAACTGCTTCAGCGTACAAATTATTATAAATTGTTAGATCATTATCTAATTTTGTTAGTTTTTCAGCTTTTTCTAGTATGTTATTACTTCTGGATAATTCTGTTATTTTCAAAAATGAATTATTTTCTGGGAACTTATTTTTATTGATAATATTATCAACTATTTGCCTTGTAGCTTCATAATCAAATAAAAAGGAATTCAATATATTTTTAGTGGCTTCGTTTCGGTTCAAATTGCCAAAAACTTCCTTAATTATTTGATGATTTTCCCCCAAAATTTCATATAACATAGTAATGTAATTCTCGGTTTGATGCTTTTCCTTTTCAAATTCATAACCAACGAACTTCGTTTTCTGAATATTTTTTTCGATTGTTGATTGTAAATTTGAATCAGAAAAATCCGATTTTCTCTCTTCTTTAGGCAAATTCATTTGGGAAATTAAAGTTTTTATAAAATTTGCAATTTGCATTTGATAAGGTTGAAAATAATTTGAATTTTTCAACACAAACACTTCGTTTGACAATTGTTTCATCTCATCAATTGTGTTGTTAATTTTTTCAAAGATTGGGAGATATTTTTCAGATAATTTTTCATCTTTTCGTAAATTTTCAATCAATTTCGTTTCAAAATCAACTTTTCTTGCTAATAATTTTTCATTTTTAAGATTAAATAATCTACCGCCATAAGATTTTCTTCCATTTCCCATTCCCATAACCATATTTAGTAATTCTGAATGTTTTTCGGGATAATTTTCAAAAAGATAAAAATAAGTTGCGTAAAGTGAATTAAAACCAGCAAGTCGTTGTCGATAAGTGAAATCTCGCAAAAATTCTAATTCCTTCACAGAAATTAAACGATCAGTACTGCCGGGTCTTCCAATTACAAATACAGTTTCACCATTTTCAATTGGTTTTTGTGCAAGTGGAAAGAAATATTTTGTTTTAATTGGATTTCCATTTTCATCATAAGCACGGAAAAACATAAAATCCAATTCATAACGAGGCCAAGTAAAATTATCCCAATCCCAACCAGTTGCGGCTATCTGAAAATCTGGCGACATTACTAATCTTACGTCAAAATATCTTTTATATAGATAAAGTGAATATTTATTTCCTTGATAAAGACTAATTACTTTTGCAATAATATCTTTCCCATTGGAATTTTTTTCTTCTATTTCTAAAATTTTTTCATTCTTTCGAGCAATTTTTTCATCATTGGAATTTCCATTTTGCATTGAATTTTGAATTTCTTGAGTTACATCAGAAATTGAAATTAGTTGATCTACAAAAATTTCTGGAATTCTACGTTCTTCTTTTAATGAATTTGCATAAAATCCATCCCAAAGTAAATTTTCTCCTTTTTGTTCAACTAAATACAAAGAGTTTCTTGCACAATGATGATTTGTCATAATCAAACCATCTTCTGAAACGAATGCAGCAGAACAACCATTTCCAAATTGAAGAGCTGATTTCTGCACTTTCTCCAGCCAATTTTGAGTTGGTTTAAAACCATATCGTTCATAAAATGAATCAACGGGAACGGAATCAAAAGTCCACATATTCCCAAAATCATTCAAAGAGAAAGAATTTTCACAATTATCATTTACATAATAAATTTCTTTTTGAGCAAAAATTAGATTTGATAAAAGAATTGATATTAATAGGATTTTTTTCACATTTACCTCGAAGAAAAAGGTTGTTTAAGTTTTATACTTAAACAACCTTGTAATAATTATTTATAATCTGCGGGAATTTCGCCATTTTCAAGTTCGGCAGAAAGTCGTTTGGCTTCCAAAATTGTGTTGAGTAATTCAATAATTCCTTCCGAAGCAACTGAAACTGTTCTATTTGCTTCTGTTGAATAAAGGAATGAACCTGGAAGTGATTCAATATTTCCATCGAAAGCAATTCCAACAATTTCGGCATTTTTGTTAATCACTGGACTTCCAGAATTTCCTCCGACAATATCATTTGTTGAAACGAAATTGTAAGGTGTTGCAAGATTCATATCTTTATGTGGAGTTGCCCAACGCTCAGGCAAATTCCAAGGATATTCCTTATTGTGCGAATTGAATCGATCATATAAGCCGTAAAAAGTTGTAAAATATGGAGCTACTGTTCCATTATAATTGTAGCCTTTCATCACACCATCACTTATTCTTAAAGTAAAAGTTGCATCTGGTGGAATGTCTGTTCCAAAAACATCGTAAACTGCTCTTCCCAGTGTATTTTCAAGAACTTCTTCAGTTTTAGCCGTTTCAGATTTAATTTTCTTAAGTTCAGCTAATTTTTCTTGTGTATTTAGAATGAATTGAATAAATGGGTCGTTAGAATTAAGAATTTCTTCAGGCGACAATTCAAGGAATTTTTCGATTTTTTCTTGCGAAGTTAAAAAAGATTTCGAGAGTAAATATTGTGCAGCGTCTTTCCCTGTTTTCATATCAAGGAAATTAGAAATAACCCAATTATCTTTGTCGAGAGCCATATTTAATACATCAATTTGAATTTTCAATTTTTGAAGTTCTACAGAATCGTCAATTTCTGTTGTTTTAATTGATTCTTTAGTTTTTACAAGATTATCGCCTTTGTATTTTGCGTCTCTTTCTTTTTCAGGAAGCTGCATTTGTTTAGCGTAACTTACCATTTTGCTTGCCAAATTAAAGTAAACTGGTGCCAATCTTGGGTTAATTGTGTAAGCAGAAATTTCACCAGAATATTTTCTATATTCTTGTTGAATTTCGGCAATTGCTTCCCAAAGATGTCCGTATTTTGAAGATAATTCTGGGTTACTCATAACTTTTGTTTTAAAATCCTTTTCAAATGCTTTTTTTCTTGCAATTAAATATGGATCTTGTAATGATTTATATATGTATTCATAAACTTTTGCAGAATTCGCTAAATAGAAAGTTGGTCCTTCAAGTTTAGCTTTCTTCTCTGGGAACAATTTCATTTCGTTTAATAGAATTTTCACATTATTAGAAAGTAAGTAAGATGTAAATCTATAAGTAAAATCTCTCTCAAATTCCATTTGAGCAACAGTTTTTAATCTATCTGTACTTCCAGGATTTCCAATTACAAAAATTGGTTCCCCAGCAACTGCCCCATTTGGGCTCCATTTGAAATAGTTATCAGTTTTTAACGGCTTTCCATCTTCATAAACACGCAAAAATGCAAAATCGGCATCATAACGTGGATAAGTAAAATTATCAGGATCTCCACCATATAAACCTACTTGACGTTCATTTACTAAAACCATTCTAACATCTTCGTATCTTCTGTAACCATATAGCGAATATTTTCCACCTTGATAAAGTTCAGTAACTTTGCATATAAGTTGCGTTTCTTCTGCAAAACGTTTTTCAATTTCTTCAATTTTTGCAGATTTTTTTTCGGTTTTTTCCTCAATTGATTTACCTTCTTCAATAGCAGAATTAATTTCGTCAGTTACATCTTCTATAAGTACTAATTGATCTACAAATAAACCTGGGACTTTTCTCTCGTCAGCTAAAGTTTGAGCATAAAATCCATTAGTTGCAATATCTTCGCCAGCTTCTTCAATTTTTTCAGTAATAAAATCAACACAATGATGATTTGTCATTACCAAGCCATCTGCCGAGACAAATGAAGCTGAACACCAAGAACCGAATTTTAAGGCAGAAAGTCGCACTTTTTGCAACCAATCTTCATTTGGCTTAAATTGGTAAACCGAGTCAAAGTATTCAATGGGAGCATCTTCAAAAGTCCACATTTTACCCATATCAAACTTTGTGGCTTTTACAGTATCTGGATTAAAAAATATACTTTGTGAGAATAGTATAGTAGTTGTTAAAACTGAAAACAACAAAACCACTTTTACACTTTTACTAAAATTATTGTAATTCATAGCTTTTCCTTTAATTAATTGAAATTTTTTATAATTGACGTAAATCTTATTTCTTTGTGCCATTTATTTTTGAATTTTCTACAGAATTGTGCTTTTCATAAGCATCAATTATTTCACGAACAAGTCTGTGCCTAACAACGTCTTTCTTGTCAAATTGAATAAATCCAACTCCTTCTATTCCACGTAATATTTCGGAGGCTTGAATTAAACCGCTTGGTTGCTTATTTGGCAAATCAATTTGTGTGATATCTCCAGTAATTATTGACCGCGAGTAAGCTCCTAATCTTGTAAGAAACATTTTCATTTGAATTTCTGTTGTATTTTGTGCCTCATCAAGTATCACAAATGCATTATTCAAAGTTCTACCGCGCATATATGCAAGTGGAACAATTTCAATTACACCTTTTTCCAAATAACTTCGGAGTTGGTCAGCGGGCAACATATCTTGCAGTGCATCAAAAAGTGGCTTTAGATACGGATCTATTTTTTCCTTAAAATCACCAGGCAAAAAACCCAAACTTTCGCCAGCTTCAACTGCGGGACGAACAAGAATTATTCTTTGTACACGCGATTTTTTTAACTCTCCAACTGCAAAAGCTACTGCTAAATAAGTTTTTCCAGTTCCCGCGGGACCAATCGCAAAAATAATGTCGTTTGACCGAACAACCCGCATGTATTCTTCTTGCGATTTATTTTTTGGCTTTATTACATCTTTTCTTGAATAGAGAATGACATTTTCGCTTTCTTCAGTTCGTACAATTTCATCTCCCGAAATTTTTAATCGGATTATTGTTTGTACATCTTCCTGTGTTAATTTCCCTGTGGTATTTAACGAAAATTTCATTTCCTTAAGTATTTTTTCGATTGCTAAAACCTCTACTTCAATACCTTTTAAGTAAACTTGATTTCCCCGAACACTAATAAATGCCGAAAAGTTATCTTCTATTGGTTTGATGTTGGAATCATTTACACCCAAATACGAAACTAAATCTAAATCTTCTAATTCAATTTTTTTTTCAATTATGTTCATTTATTTCAAAATCCTAAAAAAAAAGCTCTCCCTGTAAAAACAAGGAAAGCTTTAATATAAAAACTAATAAAATTTAGTTTGCTGGAGCAGGTTTGTAGTTTTGTCTTAATTTATCGTATTTAGCTTTTTCTTCTTCAGTAAGGTTTGGAATTTTGAAGATTTGTTTTGGATAAATTAAATCTGGATTTTTTATTTGGTCTTTATTTGCGTTATAAATTTTTGGCCAAGCAAAACCATTTCCATAAATTTCTTTTTTCTTTGCTATATTCCACAAACAATCGCCTTTTACAACGGTATAAAGAACTTCTTTTGGAGCTTCGTCCACCCAAGCGTCAAGTTTACGTTGTAATTGATTATGTACTTTGTCGAACAATCCAGGACAAGCACTAATCATTGAAGATTTCAATGTATTCAATTCATTTTGTAAATCTTCTTTGTTGCCGTTTCTATCGTTAATTTTCTTTTCAAGCATTTCAACTTGTTTTGCATAAGCAGCTTTTTCCATGCTTGTTGTACCAACCATAGCTAAAAGTTCTTTTTCGCAATCGGCAGGATTTTGCAATGAAGAATATTGAACTTTTAATGCAGCAACTTCTTCTTTTAATTGAGCAACTTCAGTTGATAATTCAACTTTGTTTTCTCCTAATCGTTTAATTTCAGATTCCCATTCTTCATGTGTCATTTCTTTTGCTTCTTGAGCATAAATATTCACAGAAAAAGCAAGTGTTAAGAAGGAAATCAATAATAATTTTATGTTTTTCATGTTTTCCTCCTTATTTACTTACTTTATTAAGGTTTTGGTTTAATTGTTCTTTTGTTTGATTGCATTTTTCAAGAGCTGCTTTTCTTTCAGCTATATCTCTTTCAAGTTTAGATTTTTCGCCTTGTAAATTACTTGATTCATTTTCTAAGGCAGAAACTTCTGATTTTAATGCATCAAGTTGAGCCATTTCTTCTTCGCTCACTCCGGTGCAACCAGTAAAACCAATGCTTGAAGCTACAAAAAGAGCAGCCAAGCCGATTTTAACTAATTTACTTGATTTTAACATCTTTCCTCCATAAGGATTTATTAATTTGTTTTTTTATGTTATTAAAATAATTTTTTTTCTACAAAACTAAGATAATTATTTCCAGCAATAATAATATGGTCAATTACTTGAATATCAAGAATTTTTCCTGCCGCTATTACTTGTTTAGTAATTTTAATATCTGCATCGCTTGCTTCGGGATTTTCGCTTGGATGATTATGTATCAAAATTATTCCAGCTGACGAATTTTCAATTGCGACCCGAAATATTTCGCGTGGATGAACAATACTTGCATCTAAACTTCCGACAAATATTTCCTTTAAATCAATAAGTTTATTTGATTTATTCAAACAAGCCACCATAAATTTTTCTTTTACTTCCGATTGAAAGAGAGGAATTAGTGCATTCGCAAAGTCTTCGGGAGAATTAAATTTTTGATTAATTAGCCATTTACTTTGAGAAATTATTCTCCTTCCAATTTCAAATGCTGCAGAAACTGTGGCAGCTTTTTTTAATCCAATTCCTTTAATTTTTGCCAATTCTTTAACACTTCGAAGAGAAAGTCCTGCAATATTTCTTTCTTCTTTTATTATCTCTTGCGAAATCTCAATAACTGATTTTCCTTTCAAACCAGATTTTAGTAAAATTGCAAGTAACTCAGCATCTGAAAGAGAACTTGAGCCTTTGTGAATCAATTTTTCAATTGGTCTATCTTCTGAAGGTAAATCTTGAATTTTTGACATATTAAAAATTAATTAATTGATTTTTTAATTGGTTTGCTGTTTTATTGTTTGGATCAATTTTTAGAGCTTTTTCGAGATATTTTTCAGCTTTTTCAAAATTTTCGAGACGATAATTTGTGTAACTAAGTAACGAGAATATTTCTGAATTATTTTTTTTGTATTTCAAATATAATTCAAACCATTTTTCGGCTTCTTCGTATTGTTTTAATTCTAAATGAATTTTTCCGCCTAAATATAAAAATTCTGCTTTATTACAACCATTATTTTTTGCTTTTTGCCAAAAATCTTGAGCAAAATAGAATTGATTTTTTAGAAAATACACTTTTGTGAATAAAAAATAAACTTCAGCTAAATTATCTGACTTTTTTTCCAGAATCTGAAGATTTACTAAACTATTTGAAAAATCTTGATTTTGGATTTGTAACTCAATTAAAATGAAGTATGATTTAATTAAATATTCATTCTCAACTTTCATTTCAATTACTTTTTTGAAATATAGCAAGGCGTTTTCATTGTCTTTCAATTTGAGATAAGCTATTGCACAATAATAAGTTAGCATTGGCGAAATGTCATCATCAAGATAATTAGAAATCAAATATTCAGGTTTATTTATTCGAAGTAGAAATTGTGCAAACACTTCTTTAACTTCAAAATCATTCGGATTATTTTGTAAATACTCAGAAATCATTGAAATCACCTTTTCAGAATGATTCATTTTTTCATATAAATTTGCTAAACGAAGTATTACTTTCCGATTTTCTTCAACTAAAAGAATTTTCTGATAAATTTGTACTGCATGCAAATAATTTCCTTCTGCTTCTAAATTTGAAGCAAAATTTAATTTGTCTGATAAATTATCCATTATTCCCATTCAATTGTTGCTGGCGGTTTCGAGCTAATATCGTAAACAACTCTATTGACGCCTTTTACGTTTCTAATAATTTTATTTGAAATTTTTTCCATTATTCCATAATCTAACGGATACCAATCGGCAGTCATTCCATCTGTGGAAGTAACGGCTCGCAATGCAATTACATTTTCATAAGTTCTCGCATCGCCCATTACTCCAACGGTTTTAATTGGTAAAAGTACTGCAAAAGCTTGCCAAATTTCGTTATAAATATTGTGTGTTTTCAACTCTTCGATGTAAATTTCATCTGCTTCCCGCAAAATTGTTAATCTTTCCCTTGTTATTTTTCCAAGAATTCTTACCGCAAGTCCTGGTCCTGGGAATGGATGGCGAGCAATAAAAGATTCAGGTAAACCTAAATCTCTTCCTATTTGCCGAACTTCGTCTTTGAATAATTCTTTGAAAGGTTCGATTAATTTTAAATTCATTCGAGCAGGCAAACCACCAACATTGTGATGTGTTTTTATAGTTACACTTGCTCCTTGCACAGGAATTGATTCAATTACATCTGGATACAAAGTTCCTTGCACCAAATATTTGGCATCATATTTTTTACTTTCTCGTTCAAAAACATCAATAAAAGTTTTGCCGATGATTTTTCGCTTTTGTTCAGGGTCTTCAATCTCTTCCAATTGAGAAAGAAATTCATCTGTAGCATCTGAATGAATTAAATGCAAATTGTATTGTTCTTCAAACATTTTAACAATTTGGCTACTTTCATCTTTCCGCATCAAACCATTATCAACATGAACACAAATCAGATTTTCGCCAATAGCCTTGTGCATTAAAATGGCGGCTACCGACGAATCGACACCACCGCTTAAAGCAAGTAAAACCTTATTATCTGCAACAGTTTCTTTAATTTTTATTATTGATTCTGCGATAAAATTTTGAGAAGTCCAATTTCCGCTAAGTTTACAAACATCAAATAAAAAATTTTGGATTATTTTTTCTCCATCTAATGAATGCGCAACTTCTGGATGAAATTGAACACCGTAAATTCTTCTTTCTTCGTTTTCAATTGAACAAACGGGGGAATTTTCAGTTTTGGAAGTAACTGTAAAATTGATTGGTAATTCTGTAACATAATCACCGTGACTCATCCAAACAACTGATTGATTTCTTACATTCTTAAATATTTTTGATTCAAGATTAGTTATCTGAAGGACTGCTTTTCCGTATTCGCGATTTTCGGCTGGTTCAACTTTTCCTCCAAAATAATAACTAATTAACTGCAAACCGTAACATATTCCAAGAATTGGGATACCCATCTCGAAAATTTTATTATCAATTTTGGGAGAATTTTCATCATAAATGCTCATTGGTCCGCCTGAAAGGATAATTCCAGCCGGAGCCAATTTTTCAATTTCAGTAATTGTAAAATTGAAAGGTTTGATAATCGAGAAAACATTACTTTCTCGAATTCTACGAGCGATAAGTTGTGTGTACTGCGAACCGAAATCTAAAATTAATACGGTTTCGTTTGTGGTCATTAAATACTAAGCACCAATAAATTCTAAATATTCTTCAGGTGTCATTAAATTTTCTAATTCTGAAGAATCAGACATTTCAACTTTAATAATCCATCCATCTGTATATGGTTCGGAGTTAATTATTTGTGGTTCATCTTCTAAATTTGAATTCAATTCAATTACTTTCCCTGAAACTGGGGCAAGCAAATCGCTAACTGTTTTTACTGCTTCTATTGTTCCAAATGAACTTCCCGCTGAGGTTTCTGCAATATCTGGGTCAACATCAACAAAAACAATATCACCGAGTTCGCTTTGTGCGTGATCTGAAATGCCAATTATAGCAACATTTCCTTCAACTTTTACCCATTCGTGGTCAGTTGAAAATTTGTATCCTGATGGAATATTCATATTAAGCCTCTAATAATTTACTTGAAATTTTTTTCAATAAATGATGTATCATAGTTTGAATTTAAAAAATCTTTGTTTTCTAAAACTTTTTGATGAAATGGAATTGTAGTTTTTACGCCTTTAATTAAAAATTCTTCAAAAGCTCTTTTTGCACGAGAAATTGCGTGACTTCTATCAACTCCCCAGACAATTAATTTTCCAATAAGTGAATCGTAATAAGGTGGAATTGTGTATCCAGAATATGCATGTGAATCGTTCCTTATTCCAAAACCACCTGGGAAATGAATCATTTCAATTTTACCTGGCGAAGGGCGGAAGTTAAAATCTGGATCTTCAGCATTTATTCTGAATTCGAAACAATGTCCAATCGGAACTCGAGGCGGATCTTCAATTTCCCCTCCAGATGCAACAATTATCTGATTTTTAATTAAATCGATATTTTGAACCATTTCTGTTATTGGATGTTCAACTTGAATTCGTGTATTCATTTCGATAAAATAAAAATTTTGATATTTATCAACCAAAAATTCAACTGTTCCGGCTCCTTCGTAATTTACCGATTTTGCTCCAAGGATTGCAGCCTTTTCCATTTTTTCCCGCGTTGCAGAAGATATTATTGGAGAAGGTGTTTCTTCAATTAATTTTTGATGTCTTCTTTGTATGGAACAATCACGCTCGCCATAAGCGTAAACATTGCCGTGTGAATCTCCCATTATTTGAATTTCAACGTGTCGCGGATTTTCTATAAATTTTTCGAGATACATATCTGGATTTCCAAAAGCGGCTTGTGCTTCGTTAGAAGCAGCTTGAAATTGTTTATGTAACTCTGATTCTGCTTTAACAATTCGCATTCCTTTTCCGCCTCCACCAGCCGATGCTTTTAATAACACAGGATACCCAACTTCTTCGGCAATTTTCTTAGCTTCATCAGCATTGGAAATCACCCCATCACTTCCGGGGACCACAGGAACCCCAACTTTCCTCATTGTTGATTTTGCAAAAGCTTTGTCTCCCATTTTGCGAATCATATCTGGCGATGGACCAATAAATTTTATATTTGATTCTTCACAAATTTCTGAAAATTCAGCATTTTCTGCCAAAAATCCATAACCTGGATGAATTGCTTCTGCTCCAGTTATTGATGCAGCAGAAAGTATGTTTGGAATTTTAAGATAACTTTCGCTACTTGAATAGGGCCCGATGCAAACGGCTTCATCAGCAAACATTGTGTGCATTGAATCTCTATCAGCTTCTGAATAAACCGCAACAGTTTTAATTCCCATTTCTTTGCAAGTTCTAATTACACGTAATGCAATTTCCCCGCGATTTGCAATTAAAATTTTATTAAACAAATTTAACCTCTTGATTAATCTGGCTTTATTACAAAAAGCGTTTGATTGTATTCAACTGGGGTAGCATTATCTGGCAATATTTTTAGAATAGTTCCACTTACATCAGATTCAATTTCGTTCATTAGCTTCATTGCTTCGACAATGCAAAGAGTTGTTCCAACGCTAACGTGATCTCCAACTTTAACAAATGGATCAGCATCTGGTGATGGAGCTCGGTAAAACGTTCCGACTATCGGTGATTTTACTTCATGTGTGGAAATTACCTCTTCAGAACTTTTAGTTTGAGTGGAAGTTGCAGGTTCAATTATTTCAGTATGATTTTTTTGGTTTACCTGCGGTTGCTGAACTTGGACTGCAGTTTGTTGAGGAATAGAAACATAATTAACATTCTCACTTTTCTTAGAAATACTTATTTTTAAGTCGCCTTCTTCTACGCTTAAATCAGTAATTTCACTTTTCTCAACAACTTTAATTAGTTTTTTGATTAATTCTAAATCCATTTTGAACCTTTTATTTTTTAATTCTTTCTACATAGGCACCAGTTCTGGTATCTATTTTAAGAATATCTCCTTCGTTTACAAAAAGTGGAACACTAATAATTGCACCAGTATCCATAGTTGCAGGTTTTAAAACATTTGTTGCAGTGTCACCTTTAAATCCTGGTTCGGTTGAAGTAACTGTAAGTTCGACAAATATTGGAGGTTCGACTGTAATTATTTCTTCTTTATCGTCTAATAAAATATCAAGTTCAGTACTTTCTTTAAGATATTGTGAAGCATCTCCAATAATTTCAGCTGGAACAGTAATTTGGTCGTAAGTATCGTTATCCATCAACACAAATCCATTAGCTTCTTTGTATAAGAATTGATATTTTTTTCTTTGAACACGCACAACATCAAGTGATTCACCCGAACGGAATGTATTGTCGAGCACTTTACCAGTTTTAAGATTTTTTAGCATTGTTCGAACAAATGCTCCACCTTTCCCAGGTTTTACGTGTTGAAATTCAGTAACTACATATAAACCATTTTTAAATTTAATTATAAGACCATTTCTGAGATCTGAAGTATCTGCCATTGTAAATCCTTAACCTAATTTTTTAACTGATATTTTTCCAAGATATCGCTCAATTTCGCGAGATGCTTTTGTTTTTGGATAATCTTTTTTAATTGTATTTAATATTTCTTCTGCTTTTTCTAATTCGCCTATTTTAATGAAGTTGTTTGATGCTTTAAGAAGCAATTCTGAATTTGTAGGATTAAATTCGTCTTCTTTTGAAGCAATTAAATAATATTCAGCAGCTTTTGCAAAATCCCTTTTTGCTTCATAAACTGCAGCTTGTCCAGCAATTGAAGCGGCTTTTAACATTTTACTTGAACCTGAAAAATCTTCGTAATATTCAATTGCTTTATCAAAATTGGAAAGTGCATAGTAGGAATTTCCAGCCAATAATTTTGCAATATTTCCAGAATTTGTTGAACCATATTCATCTGCAATTTTTACAAAACCGTCTTTTCCTTGAAGTGAATCGCCATTTAATGCTTTATTAAAATTAAAATTGCTATAATTTTCCATAATTGCAGAAAGTTTTTCAGATGCCACTTTTTTATTTGCAATTGCTCGGTTGTTCACCAAAATTGCAACAACAACAAGTGCTATTACTACAATTATTCCTATGAAAACCATCTTTTGGTTTTTAATTATTAGCTCTTTCAATTTTAAGAAACTATTTAATATGTTATCTCCTTTTGTTTCAATTGCATGAACTGTTTTTTTGTTGTCAGACATAAATCACCTAATCAATGTTATAAATTTTAAATGTTGAATTTAATAAATCCTAAATACCTATCCTAATCGGATTTGAGAATATCCAAGCGGAATTTTCCTTATAAACTTCAACCCGATAAACACCACTTAAATTTACAAGAAATTTAGCTTCCTTCCCAACCTCTTCAAATATTAATTTTCCGTTACGAATTAATTTAATTTCTGAATTTTCGTCAGAAGATTCAACTTTGAGTAAAATCTTTTCCGAAAGTGGAATTGTTTCTCCCATATTAAATATTTTTCCTTCAACTTCCGCAACAAAGCGAAAACCTTTTGCATCTCCATAATATGAATTTGCAATAAAACATCTTCCTTTTTCTAATGCATTATATATTATTTGTTTGTTTTTTTCATTAGAATTTGTTGTGTTTTGCTTTGATAGCTTCTTTTCTGTCAGAATATGAGTTCTAATTGATTTAAAAAGAACTTTATACGGAAACACTTCCACTTCAAAAAATCCAAGAAGATTCACTTTATGTGCATGTGCATCAATTCCACCAATTCCTACAACTAATCTTTTCTGATTTAATTCATCCCATTTTTCCAAAGTTTCTTGCGGTGGATTTTTTATTGTTTTTAGCGGATGAATAAAATGATTGTATTTATTTTCTTCTGTAAGAGTTTCCATCCATTCAGACATGTGATTCCAAATCTCAATTCCAGTGAAATCTTCACTTTCCCACGCTGTCCACGGAAATGGAGGATGCTCGGGCATTGAATTTCTTTTTTCGTGCGGATGAGCTAAAAACCCGATTCCACCCGAATTTTTTACTTGTTTTACGTATTCAACTGCAAGTTGACGTGTTGAAAATGCTTCTTCAACATTAAATGCCAGATAATGGTTAAGGTTTTCTTTGTCGTTTATTTCAACTCCAACAAGTAGCATTGTATTTCCATACATTCTTTCAAAACCTTCATCTTTTGCACGCAAAGTATTGTGGTCAGTTAAAATTATAAAATCTAACCCAACTTCAGATGCAATTTCGGCTATTGTACGAACATCGCCCGTTCCATCAGAATAATTAGAATGAATATGTATTGCGCCTACAAATTCAAACATTGTTATTCAAAAATTGGTTTGTAGGTCTTGTATGCTAAAGTTTTTTCTTCAATTAATTGAGATAATTTCTCATTCAAGATTGCTACAAGTTCATTGGAATCATCGTAGTTTTCAAATGCTTCCTCATTTGCAAATTCATAGAACTCACGAAAATGATTTCGCATTTTTTCTTCATAAATATCGTAGTAAAGTAATCCATCAGCTTTTATAAGATTTTTTAATTCTTTTGCGATAATAAAATAATCATCTCGATATTCTTCTTTTACTACATAAGATACACTAAATATTACTTTGCTCATAGTTTCTCCATTATTTCAATTTCACCACTAAATAGAATTTGAGAATGTCCAATTAGCGAAAGATTAACAAAATTCGATAAATTTCTCTCAAAATTTACGATAAATTTTTTATTACTCTTTGAAAAAATTGCAATTGGAGAATTTTGAGCATTAATTACATTCAAAAATAATGCCGTTGCAATAATTCCAGTGCCACATGCTAAAGTTTCACCTTCAACTCCACGCTCAAAACTTCTTATTTTTGTAATATTTTCCCCTTTTTGGATAATATTTACATTTATTCCGCCTTTACCAAAAAACTTATGATTTCTTATTTTTTCAGCAATCTGATGAAAATTGAAATTCTCATATTCATCATTTTCATCTAAAATCTTTAGTTTTTTCAGATTTTCAAATTCCAAAACCAAATGCGGGGAACCTGTATCAAATCTATATATTTTGAATTTTCTTGTTTCGTCGAAATCAAAACATTCTTCAGATGGAACTTTTACATTCGGTAGATTAAATTTAGCTTCATTTTGTTGAATTTTTTTCCCCGAATATTCCTTTCCACAACATTCAAAAGTAATAAGTCTTGTTTTCTTATACTTTTCAGAAAAATAATAAATCGAACTTCTTCCACCATTGGCGCAAAGCATTCCAGAACTTCCATCAGAGTTGAAATATAGAAGATTGAAATCATATTTTTCAGATTTTTCGAGCAACAATATTCCATCAGCCCCGATTCCAAAATGTCGATTACATAAATTCTGAATTTCAGACTTTCTTAGTTTTGGTAATTTGTTTGAAATACCGTCAAAAACGATGAAATCATTTCCCGCTCCGGTTAGCTTTGTAAAATTGTATTTCATTATTTATTTCTCGCCATTTTTTATTTTTTGAAACTGCTCGTTCATTTTAATTTCAAGAAAATTATCCTTTTTAACTAACATCATAACTGCAAGATTAAGATTTTCTGCCAATTCCATTCCTTTTTCTTCACCCAAAACATGAATCGCAATTGCAAAACCGTTTGCCATCATACAACTTGAAGTGATAATTGTTACAGAATAAACTGAATTACTAATTGGTTTTCCAGTTTTTGGATTTATCACTGATGAAAACTTCGCTTTTCCATTTGGTTGCAATTTAACCTTTCCACCAGAAGTGGCAACGGATTTATTTTCCACTGTCAACTTTTCATACTCCCCATTTTTTGAAGAAGGAATTTCAACAAACCAATTTTTATTATTGTAATCTTTTCCTTTAACTCGGTATTCCCCACCAATTTCAATAAAGTAGTTCTTGATTTTGATAGATTCTAAATAAACAGAAATTTTATCAACTGCATATCCTTTTGCAATTGAAGATAAATCAAGATAAATATTTGGATTTTCTTTTTTGATTGAAGGGGGGAAATATCTAACTGATAAATCGCGGAAATTAACATCTTTTAACATCAATTTTAGAGTTGAATCCGCGGGAAAAGGAATATTTGAGTTCAAACTACTTTTTTGCCAAATGTCGGTAATTTTTCCAATTGTAGCATCGAAAGCACCGTTGGAAAATTCGCTAATTGCAATTGCCTGCCTTACAACCAAAGCAAAGTCAGCAGAAACATTAAACCAATCAGTTGAATTTTGCAAATTGAATTGAGAAATTTCAGATTCTTTCAGATAAGTTGACATTTGTCGATTGATATTCATCAAAATTGAATCTATTTTGGTTTGAACTAAGTTTTTATCTGGAAAATTTGCAGATGAATCGGCGGGTAAATATTTGATTAAATAACTTGTCCCCATCGTTTGCCCGCTCAAAATTGCAATTTTATCTGAATTTTCGTCAGAACAACTTAACAAGAGAAAAATAACAAGTAGTAAGCATTTTTTCATAAGTTAATCTACATCTATATAAAATATCATAAACTGATAATTAAAGTGAATTTAATAGCGACATAAAATTAGAAGAAATGAATTTCCTGAAAAGTGAAGTCGTTTGTTAAAGTATTTTTAAAATACTAATGAAAAAATATTTAATTCGCTTTCAAACTCCAATCAAAAAAACATTAATTTTCTAACCATTTTCAAAATAGATAAAAAACCTTAATGAATAATGTTAAACTTTTTGTTTTTGACTTAGATGGAACTCTTGTTTCTTCGCACAAAACCATATTTTTAGCCACAAAACTTGCTTTTGCACAACTGAATTATAATTACGAACTTGATGAAGAAAGATTCCAACAACTGATTGGACTTCATTTTAATGATATTTTTAGGGAATTTAACATTACCGATATTAATTTTGATAATTTTATCACTGCATATCGGAATTACTATGAACAAATTCTTGATACTTCAACTCTTTTCCCGAATGTAGAAATTTTGCTTCAATATTTGTCATCTAAAAAGAAGAAAATTGCTTTGCTAACTACAAAAAGACAAGACCAAGCAGAATACATTTTAAAATATTTCAATCTAACACAATATTTTGATGTTGTTTGTGGAAAAAAGGAAAATCTACCAAACAAACCAAATCCAGCTCAATTACTGCAAATTATCTCATCACTTAAAACAAATGCTTCTGAAACAGTTATGATTGGCGATACAGAAATTGATATTAGAACCGGCAAAAACGCAAACACAAAGACAATTGCCGTAACTTTTGGTTATAGAAAATTGGAAAAATTGGAAATTGAGAAACCCGATTTTCTTATTCACGACTTATCGGATTTAATAGATATGATGGAGAAATAATGGAAAATGAATATGTAAAATCTTTTGTAAATGGGAAAATAGCTGCAATTGAATTCCACAATCCGAAAGCTAATTCATTAACAAGCAAAATGTTAATTGATTTAGAAAATGAAATTAAAATGCTATCAAATAACGAAAATATTATCGCAATTGTAATTTCGAGCACGGGGAATCAATCATTTTGCGCCGGTGCTTCATTCGATGAAATGTTAGAAATCTCAGATTTTCAAACTGCTATTGAATTTTTCAGCGGTTTTGGTAAATTAATTTTAGCAATTATCAATTCTCCAAAATTAGTAATTGCAAAAGTTATCGGAAAAGTAGTTGGCGGTGGCGTTGGGTTGCTTTCGGCTTGCGATTATGTTTTTGCCACGAATAATTCGACAGCCAAACTTAGCGAATTACAAGTTGGAATTGCCCCTTTTGTTATTTCTCCAGCAGTTGAAAGAAAAATTGGGAAATCCGCTTTTGCCGAAATGACAATTGACACAGAATGGAAAAGTGCAAATTGGTTAAATCAGAAAGGATTATATAATAAAATATTTAATGATGTAACTGAACTTGAGACTGAAATAAATATTCTACTAAAGAAAATTGAGAATTACAGTAATGAAGCAATATTTCAAATTAAAAATATTATGAAATCTGACACAAATAATTGGGGAGAAATTATGAATCGCCGTGCAGAATTAAGTGCAAAATTAGTTTTGAGCGAAACAACAAGAGAATTTTTGAGACGCTTTAAAACAAAATAAGGCTAACAAATGTTAACCTTATTCAAATTATCTCGCTCTATTTTCTTTAGCGATTCTACGTTGAGCTTTGATTTTCGTCATACGCTTTTCAACTGAAGGTTTTACGAAAACTGTACGTTTTTTATATTCTTTAAGAATTCCAGAACGTTCATACTTTTTCTTAAATCGCTTGAGAGCTCTGTCGATATTCTCGTTCTCATGAACAACGATACCAACCATTTTTTTCACCACCTTGTGTGTTTTTTATTTATATAAATAATTGAAGCGGACAAAAATAAGAAAATATATTTTTTTTTGTAACATTATTTGAAATGTTAAATAAAAAAACGCTGGAGAATTTATCCGAGAGAAGATTAGTGATCAGTAATCAGTAACGAGTAATGAGTGAACAATCAATCACCCAATCAACCAATTCATAATTCTAATGTCATTCTGAACGAAGTGAAGAATCTTTCTTATATTAATCTATTTCTCAAGA
>DYLK01000016.1 GCA_020722065.1 Melioribacter roseus | reverse complement strand
AACCATCCGCCACTTTCTTAAAATATTACTTCATACCTGCCCACCTTTGGTGCGGGAACTTCGTGAAATAAAAAAACATCTAATTAAATGTTATTATAATAATTAATGTACCAATTATAGAATTTACCTAAACCGTCTTTTAATGAAGTAACTGGAACAAACCCAAGTTCTTCATTAATTGGAGAAATATCTGCGTGTGTGGTAAACACCTCGCCAGGTTGCATCTCAACAAATTCTAAAACAGCTTTCTTCCCTATTATCTCTTCCAAAATATTTATAAATTCTTTTAGTTGCACGGGATTATTATTCCCGATATTGAAAATCTTATATGGAGCCAAAGATATTGATGGATTTAACTTAGTACCGATTGGATTTTTACTTGGAATTGAATTTATCACTCTAAACAAACCATCAATAATATCATCAATGTAGGTGAAATCACGGAATAAATTACCATTATTATACACTTTAATTGGAAGTTTTTTAAGAATGGAATTAGTAAAATTAAAATACGCCATATCTGGTCTTCCCCAAGGTCCATATACTGTAAAAAACCGTAACCCAGTCATTGGGATGTTATATAAATAACTATAAGTATGAGCAAAAAGTTCATTAGATTTTTTTGATGCCGCATAAAGTGAAATTGGATGATCAACATTATCCAAAGTAGAAAAAGGAGTTTTTGAATTCAAACCATATATACTTGAACTACTTGCATAAACAAAATGTTCAATTTTAGTCTTTCTAATTGCTTCAATCAAATTGTAAAAACCTAAAACATTACTCTGAATAAACACATCTGGATTAATAAGCGAATATCTAACACCAGCTTGTGCCGCTAAATTTACCACATAATCGAAATGTTCGTTTTCAAAGAGCTTAAATAAACTTTCTTTATCTGTTAAATCCATTTTAATAAATTGATAATTTGAGTACTTTTCTGAATTCACCAACTTATTATATTCGATATTTTCAGACTTAATCCCACATTCCAACAACCGAGCATACTTGAGATTAACATCGTAATAATCGTTAATATTATCTATCCCAATAATTTGCCAATTTGTATCAGCAATTACTTTCCCAACTAAATGAAAACCAATAAAACCAGCAGCGCCAGTAATTAATATCTTTTTACTTACTTTGTTATCTGTAACTTCCATAAAAATAATTTGTCCTTTTCTTATCGTACCACATAATATTTTGTCTTTTCAAAATTACCAATTTATTTTTGATATTACAATTCAACTATTAAATCCTATTAAACAAACATATAACTTTGAATTTTATTAATTTATCTCAAAATAGTATTTCAGAAATTCTAAACTTGATATTTTTGGTAAATTATTTTTCTTAAATTTGGCTAATTAATTAAAAGAAAGATTATGAGCGATTCAAAATTTTCTAAGATTTACGAAAAACAACGTGCAATTATTGAAACCAGAATTAACTCAGTATTTTCTGGATTGCAACCTACTTCTCTTTATGAACCCGCTGCATATATTTCGCAAAGTGGGGGAAAAAGAATTCGCTCGCTACTTGTTCAATTATCGGCTAAAGCTGTAGGTGGTAAATTTAATGATGTATATAATGCATCAGTTGCAATCGAATTATTCCACAATTTTACACTTGTCCATGATGATATTATGGATAATGCAGATAAAAGAAGAAATTTAGTAACAATTCACAAAAAATATGATATTAACACTGCAATTCTATCAGGCGATGGTTTAACTGCGTTAGCATATCAATATTTGTTAAAAGACTGTAAATCGAAGAATATTGATGTTGTTGCAGATTTCACACAAGCAATGATTGAAGTATGCGAAGGACAAAGTTACGATAAAGATTTGGAGAACTCCACAGTTTTTTCTTTAGAAGATTATCTATTAATGATTCACAAAAAAACAGCCGTTTTACTTGAAACCGCTTGCAAAATCGGAGCTAAATTAGGTGGTGGAAGCAAAAAACAAATCAATGCTTTAGCAGAATATGCAAAAAATATTGGTCTCGCTTTTCAAATTCAAGACGATATGCTCGATTTACTTGGCGATGAAAATGAAATTGGCAAGAAAGTCGGCGGCGATTTATTGGAAGGGAAAAAGACTTATCTTATTATTAAAGCAATAGAAATTGCAAAAGGAAAGAATCAACAAATACTTCAGAAATTTGTTAAGAATAAAGGAATTACAGAAGATGAAATTCCAGAATTTATAAACATGTTCAGAAAACTCGGGGTTTTTGAAACTACAGAATCAGAAATTATTAAATATTCCCAAAAAGCTGAAGAATCATTAAAAAATATTCCAGAAAGCGATGCAAAAGCAATGTTACAATGGCTAATTCATCAACTAATCAAAAGAAAAAACTAATGATTGAACGAGAAGTTAAAATTCTAAATAATGCTGGATTGCATACTCGCCCAGCAGCTACTTTAGTCAAATTAGCCTCAAAGTACAAATGTGATTTCTATATGTACACAGACGGAATGAAAATAAACGGGAAAAGTATAATTGGCGTAATGACACTTGCAGCCGAAAAAGGTTCTACCATCATTTTAGAATTTGAAGGAAATGATGAAAAAGAAGCTGCTGAGGAAATAATCGGTTATTTTGAGCGAGGTTTCGATGAACTCTAATTCTGATTTTAATATCAAAAAGGAAGTAATCCTTGAAGGAGTTGCCGCTGCTCACGGAATAAAAATTGGGAAAGCCTACATTTTTGATAAAAAAGTATTTCAAGCAATCAAACTTGAAATTACTGATATTGATGGAGCAATTGAACAATTTCGCTTTTCGTTAGATAAATCAAAATCAGAATTGAAAAAAATTCTCGATTTAGCGATTGATAAAATTGGCAAAGATAGAGCTGTAATTTTTGAAGCTCAAATTATGATTTTAGATGACCCGTTTTTGATTACATCAATTGAGAACCGAATTCGTGAAGAAAAACTTACCCCAGCTTATATTGTTGAAGATGAAATGACTAAGTACACAAAATTAATCAGTTCATCAAAAGACAGTTATTTGCAAGAAAGAGCTCACGATATCGAAGATATTAAAAACCGAATTATTCGTAATCTTCGTAAGGAAAAATGGAAATCAAAAATTCCATTCAGCAGAATAATTGTTGCCGAATCACTTACTCCATCTGACACAATACTTTTCTCAAAACGAGATGCACAAGGTTTTGTAACTGATTTTGGCGGATTAACTTCGCACACTGCAATTCTTGCACGCTCGTTAAATCTTCCAGCGGTAGTTGGTTTGCACGATGCTACTATCGAAATTCAAGAAGATGATTTAATAATTGTTGACGGATATTACGGACGCGTAATTGTCAATCCAGCAGAAAACACATTGTCGAAATACGAACGCAAAATTAAAATTGTGAACTCAATTGAAGGCGAATTTAACGATTTAGCACAAAAACCAACAATCACAAAGGACGGACATAGTATCGAATTATTAGGGAATTTAGATGTTGAACAAGAAATTGAGATGGTAAAGGCACACAATGCAGATGGAATTGGCTTAGTAAGAACTGAACAAGTTTTTGTTGAAAGTGAAATTTTACCGACTGAAGAAATGCAATTTGAACAATATTTAAACATTGTCCAACAAATGCAAGGAAAAGAAGTTGTAATTCGCGTATTTGATGTTGGCGGTGATAAAGTTTTGCCTATTGATATAAAAGAAACAAACCCATTCCTTGGTTGGCGTGGAATAAGATTTTTACTTGAAAATAAACCTTATTTCAAAGATCAACTCCGTGCAATTATCCGAGCATCAGCATTTGGAAAAGTTAAATTGCTTTTACCAATGGTTACTACGGTTAGTGAAGTTAAAGAAACAATTACATTAATAAATAATTGCAAAAATCAACTTCGGTCAGAAAACATTCCTTATGATGAAAATCTTGAAGTCGGGGTAATGATTGAAGTTCCAGCAATCGTTGTATTAATCCCAAAAATTGCACAATTAATTAGTTTTTTAAGCATCGGAACAAACGATTTAATTCAATATCTTCTTGCAGTTGATAGAACAAACGAAATTGTTTCTGAGCTTTATCAAGAATTTCACCCTTCGGTAATTGACACCTTGGGTTATATTTTCAAAACAGCATCTGAAAACAATCTAAAAGTTACACTTTGCGGAGAAATGGCTGGCGACACTTTAGCAACACCACTTTTGCTCGGACTTGGTTTACGTTCGTTTAGTGTTTCACCTTCTTCAATACCATATATAAAAAAATTAATAAATAATGTATCAATTCAAGATTGCCAAATTTTAGTTGATCAAATCAAAAAACTTGATACTCACGAAGAAATAATGGCTATTTTGAACAATTTCTTAAAAACAAATGCACTTAGCATTGAAGATAAAATTTTCGAGGAAGACAATGACAAATAAAGATTTAATTAGCAAATACGATTTACAAAATCAATTTCAAGTTTTGCGAGATTCCTATCTGCAAATACAAACTGCGTGGGAAGGGAAATTGGAAAGTAATAATATCGATGTAAGCAAAATTCAGAATATTATTGTTGCGGGAATGGGTGGCTCGGCAATTGGTGGCGAATTGCTCCCCGCTTTTTTGGGAGAAGAACTTAAATTCCCTTTTCAAGTTAATAGAAATTACTCGCTCCCAAATTACATTAACGAAAATACACTTTTCATCGCTTCTTCTTATTCTGGTTTTACAGAAGAAACACTTTCTAGTTTAAACGAAGCAATTGAGAGAAATGCTCAAATTGTTTGCGTTACAACTGGTGGCAAATTAGAAGAAGTTGCAAAATTTAATAAACTACCAATTTTTAAATTGATGAAAGGTTTCCAACCAAGATTTGCACTTTACTCAAGTTTTTTCGCTCTTCTAAAAATATTACAAGAATTGAGCTTAATCGGTTTTCAGAACTCTACTACAAATAAAATCATTACAAATTTGAAGGAAATGTCTTTAGAATTCACAAAAGAAACGAACGAAGCCGAACAATTTTCACGTGATTTAATTGGTTTTATTCCAATAATTTATGGTGTTTCTGGTAGAACAGATTCTGTTGCAATACGCATAAAAGGACAATTCAACGAAAACTCCAAATTACACGCATTCTACAACAATTTTGCCGAACTTAATCATAACGAAATTATTGGTTGGGAAAGTTTTAATGCAAATCAAATAAATGCAAAAGTTATTATTATTGAAGATGAATCTTACCATCCTCAAATTCAAAAAAGGATCGCAATAACAAAACAACTTATTTCAAAAATGGGTTGCGAAGTCAAATCTTTTACAAGTAATAAATCTGAATTCAAAGAGAGATTATTTGACATAATTTACTTTGCGGATTGGGTAACTTATTATCATGCAGTTCAACGAGGAAAAGACCCAATTGAGATTGATAATATTCATTATTTAAAAGAAAATTTACAATAATATTTGTAAAAAATAGAAGCACAACTTATATTTGCAACTCAAAATATTGATAGTTCGTTTGAAATAACGAAATGCGGGAGTAGCTCAGTTGGTAGAGCGCAACCTTGCCAAGGTTGATGTCGCGGGTTCGAGTCCCGTCTCCCGCTCTACAAATAACAAATAAAAAAATCCACTTTCGTGGATTTTTTTATTTAGAAAATCTAAAATTCTTCTTTATTCAAATTTATTCAGAATATCTTTAACCATATCCTTGTGGATTGTAATTCCCATCATTTTTAATTTTACATAATCCTCATGATAGAAATAATATCCAATATTTGTCCCATTTTGTGCCCCCGAACCTGAATCCTTAATCAAAAACCAATACTTCCCTTGTTCATCTTTTGTATAACCTACAATGTGAATTCCGTGGTCGTCTGTTGTAGTCCCATTACTAAAACGGAATTGTCTCGCATTTTCATCAATATATTCCGATGGGATATCAAAAGTTGGAACAACCGCGACTTCTGCGTGGCTTTCGTAACCAGCTTCTGAAACATCACCGCCAATACAAATTGAGTAACCGTTATCTACACTTTTCTTAATAATTTTCATAAATTCATTAAGTGGAACATTGTAATAATCAGAATTATGCCACCAATTATCGGGAACTTGATATTCAACTTTTTCCCAATATGGTTTTTGCATGTATGATAGCACTTCGACATAATCATCAAGATTTAATTTTAGGTAATCACTTAAAAATGATTTTGGGGTGTATTCTTTTCCTTGATATGTGAATTTTTCGGGTGGAGTTCCTATATAATGATTCATAATTGCTTTTATTGTTGCTATATTTTCTTCTTCATTCCATGAATTATTTGCTTTAATTGAATTCAAGTAGCTTTCCATTTCTGCAAACATTGCAGTATGATCATGGTATTCTTGCCCATTTAACAAGCCAGAATAAACTTCAGTTGGGACGGCACCATATTTACGCCACACTCTTTCTACAGCATTCGATTCAGAACCTTGTGAGAAATATGAATTCCCTCTTTTTTCAATAAATTGCTTTGCTTTTTCAACATATTCCCAATATGCATTATAAATTGGAGAAATACGGACTTCAATTCCATGTAACCTTTTCACCTCAGATTCATAATATGAAGAAGTTGAAAATGACCAGCAAGTTCCAGTGTTTCCTTGAGAAATTGGAGAAGTATGCCAAAATTGCTTGTATTTTGTTATGTCAGTTGGATATTTCTTACCAGAAAAATCCATCTTAAAACTTGTCTTTTCTTCTTTTTCAACTTTATGAAATTCAGCAAGACTTTTTTCTATTTTCTCCCAAAACTCATTTTTAGGTTGAATAAATTGTCCCTTATCCTGGCTATAACTAATTTGAGCAACTGCAAAAACAACAAAAATTACTAATATTTTTTTCATCTTATACCTTTCTGCTTGTTTTTAATAATAAACTTCATTTTCTTCTTTGCAAAATAGTATTTTCAAAAAAAAGAAATAAACTCTTTTAAAACTTTTAAATAAAAAAACCCGCTGAAAATAGCGGGCTTTTGATTTAATTCCTACGAAGAGGGTATGAGATTATTTAATTAAAATCATTTTCTTTGTAATATTCACATTTTCACCAATCAATCTGTATAGGTACATTCCGCTTGATAATTTGCTTGCATCAAATTGTACATTATAATTACCATTTGTTAATTGACTATTAACTAATTCAGCTATTTGTTCGCCAAGTGAGTTATAAACAACTAATTTATAATTTCCAGTTTTAGCAACACTGAAATTGATTGTTGTTGAAGGATTGAATGGATTTGGATAGTTTTGGCTTAATTCAAATTTTTCAACATTTGACAAATCTTCAGTAGAAGTTACACCTTCGATAAATTTGTAGATATTCCCATTTTCTGTTGCTGCATAAATCGAACCATCTTTAGAATCAGTAATAATTGATGTTACGTTCATTCCAGCCAAACCAATTGTTACCCAATTGTTTGATTTTGATGTTTCAAGTCTATAAACACCAGCTCCCCAAGTTGAAGCAAAAACTTCATCTGAAGGATTTACGGAAAGTGAATAAATATAATTATTTGCTAAACCATCATTATCTGGAATCCAAGAACTTCCATTATCATCGCTAAAATAAACGCCGCCACCATAAGTACCAGCATAAATTTTACCTTGACTATCTTTTGCTAAAGACCAGATGTAATTATAACCAACTGGTAATTGCGACCAAGTTGTTGTTCCGTGTGTTAATTTCATTATTCCCATTCCAAAAGTACCAGCAAATAAATCGCCATTTGCATTTATTTCAAGTGCGTGAACTATTGGAAGAGTTAAACCATCGTTTACCGCTACAAATAAGTAACCAGTTGAAGCTGAAAGCTCGTAAACACCTTGTCCCCACGTACCAGCAAATACATGATCTTCGCCAGCTGAAACGATTGCACGAACATCAACTCCATCTAAACCACGTAATTCCCAAGTTGCACCGTTATCACGTGAAATATAAACACCACGTTCTGTTGCAATCCAAATTTTTCCGTTAATTCTATCAACTGCAATATCCCATATAAAACCGACATTCATTCCTTCATTCAAAAGAACGTTTTCAGTTCCATTATTTCTGTATAATTTTCCACCAACAGTTCCGAAAAGTGAATTTCCGCTGTTATCATAAGTCATCGACCAAATCATTTCTGTACCAACTTGAGAATATAATTCCCAATTTCCTTGATTGTTGTTGGTGCCATTTGCTCCAAAGTTTACGTGAACAGTTACTGAAGATGAATTATTTGCTACGTTTGATTCTGGATTTGCTAAAGCCGTAATTTCTGCAACGTTTGTTATATAAGGATCAACTGGAATGTTTCCAATAAAATTAGCAAGGTTGAATTGCCCTTGACCCGTTAGATTTTTGCAAATCATTTGTCCGTGTTGAACACCACTTACAAAATTTACGCTTGCTTTTGGGGCTAATATTGTTCCAAGTACTGCAATTCCTTGAATTGTTAAATTGTTGGCTTGATAAAAATTGTAAATTACATTTTCTTTGCTTGTACCAACAACTGAAGCACCACCAGTCCAAGAAACGTTTCTTCTGGAAATATTTACAATAACTACTGAACCATTTGGAGCATTAATTTCGAAGTTGTTTGCTGCTGATAATTCATTTCCATCAACATTAAATACGTTTAAGAAAGGATTTGTACCAACTAAAGTTAAACCACCCCATTCAAATCGTGTTGTTCCGTTTACAGTGTAACCTTTTAGAGTATTTGATAAATTTAACAAATAAGTTTTTGCTGCTGGAAAATCAATTACAGTATCGCGTCTGATTGTTCCTTCATCAACACTAACCATTGTTGGGTGAATATCTTGAAATCTGCCATAAACTACATTTCCGTTATAAACTCGCCCACTTGTATAAGTAAGTTTGTTTCCAACTACCAAAACATCTTCGCCATTTGAGGTTAGTTTATCACCAATGCTATAATTTGACAAAGTAGCATTTCTTCCTACTGCAACTTTCCCTTCAGTATCTGATGAAGGTTGTGTTAGATTATTCAAAACGAATAAATTAAAATCAGCTACTGGACCTAAATTCAAAGTTGCGTTGTTCATTGTTGCATAATCTACTTGAACTGTAATTTGTAAAGTAGCTTGTGAATTTCCGTCTAATTGATTTAATGTCCAAAGTCCAGTCATTTCATCATAACTTCCAACACTTGCTGAAGAAGACATAAAAAGGAATCCGTCAGGTAAAACATCAGTAACTTGAATATCATAAGCATTTTCTTGAGTTAAGTTGCTTAAGGTAATTGTAAAAGTAATAACATCGCCATCTTCTGGTTCACTTTCATCTACTGTTTTTACTAATGATAAGTCAACTTCAGGAAACCAACGAACGTTTGCAACAACAAAACGTGTATCAATTGTTGGAGTTGCAAGAACTAATTTTTGATAACTATTTGGAGCATCTTGTCTTACAAATCTTGTCCCTTGTGGAATAACAACTTGAGCTGAAGCTGTAACTGTTGCTTCTTCTAAAGTTCCTTGTACTAAATAAACTGTATCTGTAATTCCATTAGCGCCAGTTGTTAATGTTGTGCTACTCAAAGTTCCATCTGTAGTAGATAATGTAACAACTACATTTTCTGCTGGAGCGTTTGTTTCATCATAAACTTCAACTGTAAATGCTGCATCTACACCTTCGTGAAGTGCTTGATATTGTGGAGTAATAACTAATGTTAAAGCTGGTGTGGTTGCTCCTGCATTCGCGATAGCATCTGCAACAATTTCAAGTCTTCTTGCTTCAACATCAGCTGGAGAAGTAAAACCTGTCATTCCATCAACGAATGTCCAAATTGCACCTTGTACTGCTGCAGCTTCGCGTCTAACATCAGATAAAGCACCAGGTTTATTTGTTACATAAGGATAATAATTATTTAGGATATATGTTACTTCTGGACTTGTATTGCCATCTGGGACGTAAGTAGTGTTCCATTGAACTGTGTGGAATAAATCTACGCAATACATTTTTTCATTTTGTCCGTTTAAAGTAGCTCTGAAAGTTCCAGCACTAAAACTGCCGCTTATTGGACTTGTCATACTTACGGTTGTAACTTGGTCTATTCCTTGAACAACAACTTGTGCGTTATTCATGCTGAAGAACATTACCAAAATTGCGAAAAGTACTGATATTTTTTTCATTTGAACCTCTGATATTCATTTTTATTAAACTTTTTTTCAAACTTTGGCTTTGTTAAAACAAGTCTAGTGCCAACTATTAAAGTTGCGTTTTTATTCTAATTTCGAGGTTTTTTAATTGGAATGATTTTTCCGTGGAATATTATGAGAATTATTTCAATTCATTTTCTCATTTTGAAACAGCATTATTTTCTAATGGATAATTTGTTTTCATAAATTGATTTTGGATTAAACAATAAATTCAATTTTATGGAAATTTTTCACCAATATTTTGCAAATGTAATGCCCTAACTTTTGTAATATTATTTTGCAATGAAACTCTTAACTTTTAACTTTTAGCTCTTACTTAATTACGAATTTAATTTCTGTTTTACTATCAACTGGAATCCCATTATGTATTGCTGGCTTAAATTTAGTGTACAAAACAGCAACTTCAGCAGCGTCATTTGCTCCGTGTGGCAAACCCGTTTTAATTGAAGTACTTTTCACATCTCCATTTTTGTCAATTTCAGCAATAACAATTATTTCGCCCGTAACTTTTTTCTCAATTACTCGTTTCGGTATTTTGAAATTTTCCAATAATTTCTGATAACCGCCAATCGGTTCAGCACAAGTATTTTCTGAGCAATTGATAAATTCATTAGATTTAATAATTTCTTGTTGAGCTACATTCTCAACTTTTGGCTCGACATTTTTTTCTTCATTCTGTGCTAAAATTTGTTTTTCTTTGGTAGTTTTATGAACAACTTCAACTTTTGGTTTTACTTCATTTTGCTGCTGAATTTCTACTTCATTTTCAGCAATTTGTGGCTCATTTTTAGTTAAATCTTGTGTTAAATCTATTTTTTCTTCTTTCTTTTCTTCTATTATTTCTGGGAAATATTGATCATTTACCGAGTTTTTCGCTACAATAATTTCTGAAGGCTTCATCCTAAAATTCAACGGAATTGTTGCATTTGATTGAACTTTCTTTTTGTTTTTGGTTGCTGGAATGAATTGTGTAGCTTTTACAACACGCTCAGCCTCTTCGTCCAAACCTAAACCTAATCCGTGAATTACAGCAGTTTGAAGTACATTTCCCAAAGTATCTATTGTTGCTGCGACTAAAACTCTTCCTTCTAAATTGTAAAGTTTTGCATTTTCTGGATAAACAATTTTCTTTTCAATTTCCGTAATTCCACCGATTGGAACGGGACAAACATCGGCATCACATTTTATAGCATTCTTCTTTTCGTTAATTCTCTGTTGCATACTTCCAACATAAGATTCAGTTGGAGCAACAAAATTCTTATCAAAATCAAGTTGAATTTTCTTATCTAACCGTCCTTGTTTGTAAAATCTTATTTCTTCCAACGCCCCATTTGTATAATATATTTTATCAACTCCATCTCGAACGCCGTTATCAATATAAAATTCTTCACGCAACAAACCATTTACATAATAAAGTCGTAACCAACCATTTAAAACACCATTTGAAAAAGTTTTTTCTGCTTTCAGATTTCCATTTTCAAAATAATAGAATGACGTTCCATCGAGAACACTTTTCACCCACGATTCTTCCGAACGCAAATTCCCGTTTGGATAATATGCTTTTACAATTCCAGTTTGTGCAAAAAGTGTAATGTTTATTAAAAATATTGCTACAAATTTTATTTTCATTTTATATTCTCAAAATAATTTTCAGCTTCATTAATTTGTTTTTCAGAGCCTAAATCGAACCAAAATTGCGAATTATCTATAAATCCAGAAACTCGATTCATTTCTGAATATTTAAGCAAAAATTGAATTATATCAAACTTTCTTTCAGATGGAAATTTCTCAATTAACCTCTGCGAAATCATATAAATTCCCGTAAAACCGAATTCTTCTAAAATACTTGAGTTTTTTGATATAATTTTAATTTGCTTCACTTTATCTTTCCAACCCGCTAAGTTAAGATTTTCATCAAAAAGAAGTACTCTGTTATCATTCTTTTTTCGAATTGCAAGCGTGATTTCATTATTCATTTTCAAGTGAAATTCTTCTAACTTATCAATCTCAAGCGAACTAATAATATCAACATTATGCACCAATATATTATCACTTTCAAAAAGATGCTTTGCATTTTTAATTCCACCACCAGTTTGAAGATGATCTTCTTTTTCGTCAGAAATTACAATCTCTACTCCAAAATCGTTCATTTTTAGAAAATCAATCAAAATTTCGCGATGATGATGAACGTTCACAACTATTTTTTCGTAACCAAAACTGACTAATTTATTTATTGTATGAACAATCATCGGAATTTTTTGAAATTCAACCAAAGCTTTTGGTTTTGTATTTGTAATTGGCTGAAGTCTTGTTCCCAGACCCGCTGCCAAAATCATCGCAGTTTTCATAAATTGAATTTCACCTTAATTTGAGCCAAAATATTTCTGATTTCTTCAAACTGAAATTCCTCACTAATCGGTTCAAATGCTTCGAATAGTTTTTTCACGGCATTTGGAATTGAATCAATAAATTGCTGTTTTTTCTGAATAATTCCGCGAAAACCAAAAGCTCCGAGTGCCTGAAAAAGTCTCACAATTGCAAAATGATAAAAATATCTCATAAATAGATTTGCTTCGATTTCAGATTTATCTTTTAATTTTTTGATGTAATATTGTAGCAGAATTTGGCGAATTTCCGCGTTGAAATTTACAACTCCATCAAACAAAAAACTAGCCAAATCATATTGCAAAGCACCTTTTCGTCCACCTTGATAATCAATAAAATACGGTTTTTCGTTCATAATCATAATATTTCTTGATTGGAAATCACGAAATAAGAAAAAATTTGAGTTGGCTTGCAAAAGCAAATCAGCAAAATTACCAAAATCTGTTTCCAACCTATTTTCGTTGAAATCAAAATCAAACAATTTTAGAAAATAATACTTAAAGTAGTTCAAATCCCACATAATTGACTGTTTATCAAATTCCTTTCTTGGATAAGCCAATTCCAAATTCAAATTATCCAAACCAGAAAATTGCAAGTTTAACAATTCATCAATAATTTGATACAGAATTTTCATTGTTCTTTCATCAAATTTGTTTTTTTCAAGAAAATCATTCAGACGTACATTTCCTAAATCTGAAATAATATAATTTTTTTTCATCGAATCGATAAAAAGTAATTTTGGGACAGGAATTTCCTTTCGATTAAAATTTTCAGTAAAATGAAAAAATGCCTCATTTTCTTCAAGATTATCATTCTTGCAAAAAATATAGGAATTGTCGTTCGTGTAAATTCGAAAATATTTCCTTGCAGAAGCCGATTCGGGAATTTCTTCGATTTTTACAATTCTTTCATCAGCAAATTGACTGAATATTTTAACAATTTGTTCTTTCAATAAAACTCAATATTTTTGGCTTCAAACTTAATAAAATATAAATAAAATAAGGATATTTATGAGAACGATAGTTTCGATGCCTGGCGATGGAATTGGTAAAATTGTTTTACCAGAAGCAATCAGATTATTAGATGCTGCTGGTTTTAAAGCTGAATATGTTCACGGAGATATTGGTTGGGAATTTTGGAAAAAAGAAGGAAACGCTCTTCCGCAAAGAACAATCGATTTATTAGAAAAGCATAAAATCGGTTTGTTTGGAGCAATTACATCCAAACCAAAAGACGATGCGGCGAAAGAATTAGCTCCCGAATTACAAGGAAAAGGTTTTGTTTATTTTAGCCCAATTATTGGTTTACGCCAGCATTTTGATTTGGATATTTGCATTCGTCCTTGTCAATCTTTCAAAGGAAATCCACTAAATTTTATCAGAAAAACTGCTAATGGTGGTTTCGAAGAACCAATTGTAAACACAGTTATTTTTCGACAAAATACAGAAGGATTGTATGGCGGAGTTGAATGGACAAATCCACCAGCACAAGTCCGCCAAGCTTTTGAAACACATCCCAAAATGAAAAATTTTGCTCACGTTCCAAGTGAAGAATTAGCAATTTCGACAAGAATTGTTTCAAAAAAAGCTACAGAAAGAATTTTTAGAGCTGCTTTTGAGTATGCCAAAACTTATGGATACAAGAGCGTAACTGTTTGCGAAAAACCAAATGTATTGCGAGAAACTTCGGGAATGTATTTAAAAATCGCTAAACAAATTGCAAAGGAATATCCAGAAATTGCACTTTGGGACACAAACATTGATGCACAAATGATGTGGTTAACTAAAAATCCTGAAGATTATGGTGTTATAGTTGCTGAAAATATGTTTGGTGATATAATTTCCGATGGTTTTTCGGGATTAATCGGAGGTTTAGGTTTTGCGTGTTCGGCTAATATTGGAAAAGATGTTGCTGTTTTCGAGCCAACTCACGGTTCTGCCCCAAAATACGAAAATCTAAATCCAAGTATTGTTAATCCGATTGCAATGTTTTTGAGTGCTTGTATGATGCTTGATCATATTGGCGAAAAAGAGATTTCAACTAAAATTAAAAATGCAATAGCAAAAGTTGTTGAAGAAGGAAAAGTTCGCACTTATGATATGATGAAATTACGTGGCGGTGAAAATGTAATTAATCAAGGAGCTGCAACAACTCAACAAATTACAGATGCAGTTATTGCTAATTTATAGCCTTATTAATTTATTTTTAAAACAAAAAAGACGGTTTTTTAACCGTCTTTTTTTATCCAATTTATCAGCAAACTAAAATAAATACATAAATGTGTTAATTCAAAAAATCTTGTTCTTTTTGGAGTAAATATCTTTTTTTATCAATTCCTCCAGCGTATCCGACTAATTTTTTGTTAATTCCAATAACTCTGTGGCACGGAATAATTATTGGAATTTTATTTTTATTATTTGCTAATCCAACAGCCCGCGAGGCTTTTTTACCATATCCAAGATTTTCTGAGATTTCGCCATAAGTTATTGTTTCCCCATATTTTATCTTCATCAATTCGTTCCATACTCGGATTTGGAATTCGCTACCAGATAAATCTAACTTCACCGAAAATTTTTTTAACTTTCCAAGAAAATATAATTCGAGTTCATCTTTTGCCTTTCTGATAAATGAATTTTCATTTTCTTCTTCATTATTACTTTCCACAAAATTGATAGCTGTAATTCCCTTTTCTGATGCTGATATTTTCAAAGTACCAATTGGCGAATCTAAATAACCAAAATATTTATTTAATGTATTTTTCATAATCTTCCACAATGATATTTTTGCCTTTTGCAAGAACTGAAAATCCTTCGCTCTGCAGTAAATTTATTTGATTTTGTATTCCGCCAGGATATTTTTCATTCAGAATTCCTTTAGATTTTAATGTTCTCCACCAAGCAATTTTGTTCTTAATTCCAGCATTTTTATCTTCTTCAACGGTTTCAGCAACAATTCGAGTAAAAATCCCAGTAGTAAGCGGACAAGCAATATCAACTTTATATTTATCTGCAAGCTTAATTCTGATTTCGTTCACAGTAATTAATTTCCCTAAAGTAACTGAAGCCATAATTTCCTCAACATCTTTTGGATGAGGAATTACCATCGTTTTTCCGCCCCATCTTTGCATTCTCGATTCATCTAAAACAACAATTTTCGGTAAATCACTTTTAGCGTTTAGTTGTTCTTTCCATTTTTTGGCTTTTGACATTTTATCACCATTTTTTAGTGTTAAGCTAATTTTAACAATTTAGAACTAATTGACAAAAAATTTTTTTTAACTTATTTTAGCACTCCCAAAATAATAGTGCTAATAATTTAATAATAATAATAAACTCAGGAGGAAAAATGGCTGACTTAAAAATAAAGCCTATGGACGACAGAATTCTTGTAGAACTTGTTGAACAAGAATCAAAAACAGCAAGTGGATTAATAATCCCAGATACAGCAAAAGAAAAACCAACAATTGGTAAAGTTGTAGCAGTTGGAACAGACGAAGATTTGCAACAACACATTAAAGTTGGAGACAAAGTTCTATTCGGGAAATATGGTGGCGAAGAGCTAACATTTGACGGACATGACTATAAAATAATCCAACGTAATGATATTTTAGCTGTAATAATTGATTAATTGAAATAAAGGAGAATAATAAATATGGCATCAAAAATTGTTGAATACGGAAGTGACGCAAGAAATGAACTCAAAATTGGAGTTGATAAACTTGCGAATGCTGTAAAAGTAACTTTAGGACCAAAAGGACGAAACGTAGTTATCGATAAAAAATTCGGTGCACCTACAGTTACTAAAGATGGTGTTACTGTAGCAAAAGAAGTTGAATTAGAAAACCCAATTGAAAATATGGGTGCGCAAATGGTTCGAGAAGTTGCTTCAAAAACTAGTGATATTGCTGGTGATGGAACAACAACTGCAACTGTTTTGGCTCAAGCTATTTATCGTGAAGGTTTGAAAAACGTTACCGCTGGTGCAAACCCAATGGACTTAAAACGTGGAATGGATAAAGCAGTAAAATCAGTAATAGAAGAACTAAAGAAAATGAGCAAAGAAGTTGAAGGAAGTGATGAAATTGCTCAAGTTGGTTCTATTTCAGCAAATAATGATAAAGAAATTGGAAAATTGATTGCTGATGCAATGGATAAAGTTGGCAAAGATGGTGTGATAACTGTTGAAGAAGCAAAAGGCATGGAAACAGAATTAGAAGTTGTTGAAGGTATGCAATTTGATAGAGGATACTTATCACCATATTTTGTAACTGATTCTGAATCGATGGAAGCCGTTCTTGATAATCCTTACATTCTAATCCATGATAAAAAGATTTCTTCTATGAAAGATCTTCTTCCAATTCTTGAAAAAGTTGCTCAAACAGGAAAACCACTTGTAATTATTTCTGAAGATTTAGAAGGCGAAGCACTTGCAACTTTAGTTGTAAACAAATTACGCGGAACTTTGCGAGTAGCTGCTTGTAAAGCCCCAGGATTTGGTGACAGAAGAAAAGCAATGTTGGAAGATATTGCAATACTTACCAATGGAACTTTAATTTCTGAAGAACGTGGTTACAAATTAGATAACGCAACTTTGGAATATCTTGGAACAGCTAAAAAAGTTGTTATGGATAAAGATAACACAACTATTGTTGAAGGAAGTGGCTTAACTTCAGATATTCAAAAAAGAGTAAATGAAATTAAAGCTCAAATCGAAAACACAACTTCTGACTATGACAAAGAAAAATTACAAGAAAGATTAGCAAAACTTTCTGGTGGAGTAGCTGTTCTAAAAATTGGTGCTGCAACTGAAGTTGAAATGAAAGAAAAGAAAGCTCGTGTTGAAGATGCTTTGCACGCAACTCGTGCTGCAGTTGAAGAAGGAATAGTACCTGGTGGCGGTGTTGCTTTAGTAAGAGCTTCAAAAGTACTTGAGACTCTTGAAGGTGCAAACCATGATCAAACAACAGGTATAAATATTGTTAAAAAAGCACTTAGTGAACCATTACGACAAATAGTTACAAATGCTGGTTTGGAAGGCGCTGTAATTTTGAATAAAGTTCTTGAAGGAACTGGAGATTTTGGTTTTAATGCTGCAACTGAAGTCTTTGAAAACTTAATAACTTCTGGTGTTATTGATCCTACTAAAGTTACAAGAACCGCACTTGAAAATGCTGCTTCAGTTACATCTATGATGTTAACTACTGAAGCTGTAATTTTTGAAAAACCACAAGACGAAAAAATGCCTCCAATGCCTGCTGGTGGTATGGACGGTATGGGTGGTATGGGCGGAATGTACTAATATTAAATCTAATATTAACAAAAAAACCGATTCATAAGAATCGGTTTTTTTTAAATTTCTATTATTTTAATGTTTTAAACAACACTTTGGAAGTATTCAATAGTTTTCTTTAATCCTTCATTTCTATCTACTTTTGGTTCCCAATCTAAATATTTCTTTGCTTTAGTAATATCTGGTTTTCTTACTTTTGGGTCATCTACTGGCAAAGGTTTATAAGTAATTTTGCTGTTTGAATTCATAATACTAACAACTTCTTCAGCAAATTCTTTGATTGTTATTTCAGATGGATTTCCAATATTTATAGGATCTGAAATATCAGACATCAATAATCTAAAAATACCTTCAATCAAATCCGATACATAACAAAAACTTCTTGTTTGTGAACCATCTCCAAAAACCGTAATATCTTCTCCTTTTAAAGCTTGTGAAACAAATGCAGGCAAAGCTCTTCCGTCATTCAATCGCATTCGAGGTCCATAAGTATTAAAAATTCTAACAATTCTTGTCTCTACTCCGTGATAGCGGTGATATGCCATTGTGATTGCTTCAGCAAATCTTTTTGCTTCATCATAAACTCCGCGTGGTCCAATTGGGTTAACATTTCCCCAATATTCTTCATTTTGCGGGTGAATTTCTGGATCACCATAAACTTCGGATGTAGAAGCGAGTAAAAATCTTGCATTTTTTTCTTTTGCTAATCCTAAAACTTTGTGAGTTCCAAGAGAACCAACTTTTAATGTTTGAATGGGTAATTCTAAATAATCAATTGGACTTGCTGGAGAAGCGAAATGTAATATGTAATCAACATTACCAGGAACGTGGATAAAATTTGTAACATCGTGTTTAATGAATTGAAAATTTGGGTTTCCAAAAAGGTGTTCAATGTTCTTTAAATCGCCAGTCAGTAGATTATCAATACAAACTACTGCAATATCATTTGCGAGTAATTTATCGCATAAGTGTGAGCCAAGAAATCCAGCTCCGCCAGTAACAACAGCTCTTTTCATTAGGATTTTAACTCTTTCTTTTTATTTGTTTCAGTGCGTGAGTAATAATAGTAATACTTGTAATAAGACCCGTAACCATTTCGATAACTGAATCTATTCAATAAAACACCTACAAATGAACCAGAGTTACTTGATAAAAGCTCTGCAGCTTTCTGCATTAAATCTATTTCAGTTAAATTTGCAGCAACAACAAGAATGGTAGCATCAGCAATTTTTGAAATAATTTCAGCATCAGTTACTGCAACAATTGGAGGTGAATCAAGAACAACAGTATCAAATTGCTCTTTTAGCTTTGAAATAAGCATTTCAAGTTGTTCAGAAGCAAGTACTTCAGATGGATTCGGCGGAATTGTTCCCGCTGGTATGTAGTAAAGATTTTCTAAATGTGATTTTCTGATTACTTTTTCTAATTCAATATCACCAAAGAGATAGTTAGTTACTCCAGGAGTTTTCTGCGTTTCAAACATGTGATGCATTCTCGGTTTTCGTAAATCTAAATCAACTATTATTGTTTTTTTATGTGCTAAAGAAATTGTAGCAGCAAGATTTACGGCAACTGTAGTTTTTCCTTCTTTTGGAGCCGCAGATGTAACTAAAATTGTTTTTATTTTATCATTTGCCATTTTCGAGAAATGTAATCGCGTTCTTAATGCTCTAAATGCTTCAGCTGGAATTGAATCTGGTTTTTTATAGACAATAAACTCGAAGTCTTTATTTTTTTCGTCAAGACCTTCAATTTCAGGAATCCATGCAAGTACGTTAATGTTCTTTTTTTGAATATCTTCTGGAGTTTTGATTGTATTGTCGAAGTAATTTCTAATAAAAGCATAACTAAATCCAAAACCTAATCCTAAAACTAAACCTATTAATACAATTAATTTTCTATTAGGTTTCGAAGGTTCAGTTGCTCGGCGTGCTTCATCAATAATTAAAACATTGCCTGGTGTTGCTTGCTCATTTATTTGAGCTTCTTGATACTTTTCTTCAACGAGTAGATAGAGTTTTTCGTTGGCTAATCTTTCTCGTTCAAGTCTAGCAATTTCTATCGAACTTGCTGGGAGTGAATTAAATTCACGTTCAAGTTTTGAAAGAAGTGTTTGTAATTCATTTACAGACGACTTTAAACCTTGATATTTAACTTCTTCTTCTATTAATTTTTGTGTTAACTCTTTAACTTCTTCTGGACTTGATGCAAAAATACTTTGTTTGAAAACTGAAATCTTTTTATCTAATTTAGCTTTTAATTCATTGATTTTTTGATCATAATCATTAAGAATTTGACTTATATTTTGGTCATTCTGTTTTGATGAAATTGCTACATCTTTTTGTACTTCCAAACGCGCAATTTGTTCTTGAAGTGTTTTGACATAAGCTTCATTTCCAAAATTATCCAAATATGCTTGTAGTTTTGGATCTTGATCAGCTAATTGTTTCTTCAAAATGGCAATACTTTTTTCAGAAATGGTTAAGTTCAATTTAGCTTCATTTACTTTGGTTTGCATATCTGTAATTTGTTCAATTAATGCTTTTGCCTGTTCAGAAAGTTCAATAATTCCTTTATCTTCTTGAAAAACTTTCAGTTTGTTCTCAGCATCTTTTAATGCAGTTTGCATGCTAGCACGTTGGTTTTCCAAAAATTCTCGAACAAGGACTAATTGTTCCCTGTTATAATCAAGATTAATTTCTTTATAAGCTTTTGCATACAAATTAGCTAAAAGAGCTGCTTCATACGGGGCATGAGATTCTACACTTATTTCAACAATATCCAAACCTCGTTTTTGTTCGATTGTAATTATTTTTTCGAACATTTTAGCTAATTCAAATATCGGGTAAATTTTATTTGTATCTTGCTCACCCTCGAGAAAATTATCATTAATTATAATAGAAAAACTATCTGGTTGATTAATTGTATTGAAATAGTCTGTTATATATTTTGCAACTCTTTCTCTAATTGTATAACTTTTAAGTACTTCAATCTCATTTGCAATAAATCTATCGCTACCAAAATCTTGAAATTCTGGAATAAGTGGTGCATCAAGAATGCTTCCGCTTGGTTTTTGCACTTTTAATAAAGTTGTTGACGAGTATATGTTTTTTGCAGTTATTGCATAAACAATTGCTACAATTAATGCAACAGAAGTTATGATTATTATTGGTGTTAAATATTGCCTTAATAGTAAAAGATAATCTCTTAAACTATTAGTTTCTTCAAAACGATTTTGCTCAAAATTTTCCAATTGAATCCCAAATTATCTTGTTAATAAAATCTTGTTAATAAAATTGCTAAAGAAATTAATGCAGAAAAGATTGATAATGCCATTGACAACCAATCTCTTAAATAATATTTCTGACTTCCAGGAACAGATAAAATATCACCTGCTTTTAATTCTGGTACATTTAAAACTTGCTCTGATAAAGCGTCATTCCAAGAATAATCTTCTAAATTAAATTTAAGCATTGCTTGAGTAGAATCTGGATTTATTCTTATAATACGTAATTCATCAAGATGAGCTTCTTCGTTTGGACCGCCAGCATAAGAAAGCAAATCTAAAACGTTCGTATAATTTGGAACGATATATTTGCCAGGATAACGAACAAATCCCCAGACGCTAACTTTTATATTTACTCCGCCTGGGACGGAATAATCATAAAAACCTCCGTTATACCTTTGTATATCTGAATTTCGTGTACCGATTTCATACTTAGCATCTTGTGAAAAAGTAAGTATCGGAATTATAAAAAACATGATTAATAGAATTTTTCGCATTATTTTCCCAAAATATTGTTTATTGTTTTATTTGGTATTTGATATAAGCCCAACATTAGGCTGAAAAAAAAGAGTACAATATTAATTAAAATCAAAAATTTATCCAAAGTAATTATTTTTAATAAGTTGTCAAAAATAATAGTATTTATTGAAATAGATGTGATATTAAGCAAAATTAATACAAATATAACAATAAAATACGAACTTAAATAATATGGAATAATTACCTTAAAAAAATCAGTTCCTACATATTCTTTTATCTGAAGTATATCTTTATCATTATTTAATATTGAGATATAAAGTCTTTTATTAATTAAAACGACACCTAAAAATATAAATAAAGCCATAAAAACAAAAGAAATAAGAATAATTTTAAGATTTTTCAATACATTAACTAATACTACTTTTGGGTAAATAACAGAATCAACTATTCTTTTGCGTGTAATTTCATCCAAAAATTTGTATAAATCTTGGGAATTTGTTGTCTTGAAATTCAAAGTAAAAGAATATGGGAATTCAATTTCAGACAAACTCTCCTTTTTCAAATTCATTTTCTTTGTAATTATTTCTTTGGCTTCTGATTTGTCAACAAAATGAATTTTATTTATAATCGGATGTTGGTTTATTTCTTGTTCAAATGTTTTTGCTTCAAAATGGGAAATATTTTCTTTTAGAAAAATTTTAGCTTCAAGTGAATTACTAATTTTTGCTTCAATTTTTCCATAATTAGCTAAGAATAAAGTTGCAAATGATAAAAAAATCAAAGTAATTGTAGTAAAAATTGCAATCAATAGAAATGAAGCAAGGTTTGTACGAATTATACGATATGTTTCTTTAATATAAAAAATCATTTAAAATTCGAATCATCTATCCAATTTTCAATTAACCATTTACCTGAAGCGTCCTTTTTTAACAACAAATTTACTTTTCCATCAACAAAAATAACATCTGTTGGGTTAAAAGTAACTGTCAAATTAAAACTTCGAACAACATTTGTAGAATCTTCAGAAATAGAAATAATTTTATTCCATACTAAATCTAAATTTGAGGTATTGTTAAATAACGAGTTTGTAATTCTCATTTCTTCATCACGATTCCACGAAACATCAACACCATTTTCATAATCATGATATGTAAATTGAAAATCACTCGCCAATAGTTTCCCATATATTGAAGTATCTTGAAAAGTGTAAGAATATGAAAAATTCTGAAATACACCTTCAATAGATTTTTGGTTTGAAATCAATGCGTCTCCGTTACCAATATTCTCATCATATTTTGGCGAAAATGGATTAAAACAAGATGTTATTGAAATAGTAATTAATATAATTATAACTCCTTTTTTCAATAATAATCCCCTTTCAACTGACTAAATGTTAATGGATTATCATTTTCATAATCCCACCATTTATAAATTACCCACTGATTCCTCGAATCTTGGATAATTGTAAACTTGAGATTTCCTTTATATGTTTCTGAAATATTTTCATTTTGATTTGGAAATATTAGCAAATTGTATGCAAAATTATAAACTGCACTATCGGCGTATTGATTATATCCAAGCTCTGTTAATGCTAAAGTAATTGGCGTTTGTTCGGAAAGACTTGAGACAAGATTTGTGAAATAACTTTGTTCTGAAGAAATATCCCAATCTACAAATACAGGGAAAGTTCCTACTGCATTTACTGTTGGATAAAATCTGTATTGAAAATTTGTAAAAGATGAATTAGCAAAGCACTCCACATAATTTTCAACATTTTTCTTCTCAAATGATTTTTTCAGATTATCGAAGAGTATTGTTGGAGTTGTTGCAGGCAAAAATTCGTCACTATCAGAATCTGGTAATTCAGAATCGCGGATTGAGAATATTTCACACGAAACTAATAGGAATAAAATACTGATAATCAAAATTTTACTTTTCAAACTTCAACTCTGCTCAAAATTGCTCTGCCTATCGTTGCTCTATCAGTAAATTCTAAATCTCCGCCGACAGGTAACCCAGTTGGAATTTTAGTAATTTTCTTTCCAAATGGTTTTAGAACTTTGGTTAAATATAAGGTAGTTGTTTCGCCTTCGGTATCTGGATTTAGTGCTAAAAAGATTTCATCAATTTTTTCAATTTGAACTCTTTTTACAAGTTCTTTAATTCTAATATCTTCAATTCCAATACCAGCGAGCGGATTTAAAACTCCACCGAGTACATGATATAAACCGTTAAATTCATTAGATTTTTCAATTGATATAACATCATTTATATTTTCTACGACACAAATTAAATTACTATCTCTTTTTGGATTTTCGCAAATCTCACAAAATTCCTTTTCTGTAATATTGTAACATCTTTTGCAAAAATGCAGTTTTTCTTTCAAATTAATTAATGATTTTGCTAACATCTGTACATTGTATTCATCAAGACTAAGCAAATGTAATGCAATTCTTTGAGCAGTTTTTTCGCCCACTGAAGGAAGTTTACTCAATTCTTCAATTGCAATTTGTAAAGGAATAGCTACTTGCATTTGCTAAAATCCTGGAATATTTAGTCCCGGAGGAATCATTCCCTTTGTTAAAGAAGACATTTCATCTTCTGCTAATTTGCCGGCTGAAGTTAATGCTTTATTTACCGAAGCAACAATTAAATCTTCCAACATTTCTTTGTCATCAGAATTAATTACTTCAGGATTTATAGATATTGATATTACTTCTTTTGCGCCGTTTACTGTAGCTTTTACCATTCCACCACCACTTTCTTCAGTAACCGTTTTATTTTTTAATTCTGCTTGCTTTTTTTCCATTTCAGCTTGCATTTTCTGAATTTGTTTCATCATTCCTTGCATATTTGGCATACCACCTTTGAACATATAAACTCCAAATTTCTTTTAGGTTTTAGATATATAATTTTATTATTTTTTGACTTCAATTTTGAAATATAATTTTTTTTAAGATATTTTTCACAAATAGTAGATTTATAATGACAAAATATGGTAGTTCAACAGTTGTTGCAATTTCTGTTGGAATATTTCTAATAATTTTTCTTTCATTTTTTATTAAAATTGATTGGATTCGTTTTTCCATTTTCGTCTTTTTAACAATTTTATTTGTTTTTACACTTTATTTTTTCCGAGATCCTGAACGTACAACACCAACAAAACCGAATATAATTGTTTCTCCTGCAGATGGAAAAGTTCTTTTAATTAAAGAAGTTGAAGAAAATGAATTCCTAAAAGAAGAAGCAATTCAGATTTCAATATTTATGTCCCCTTTTGATGTGCATGTAAATAGAATTCCAATAAGCGGCAAAGTTGAATACATTAATTATATTTCTGGAAAATTTTTAGCAGCATTTGATGATAAAGCCGATTCAGAAAATGAACGAAACGTAATTGGAATTAATTCCGAATTCGGAAAAGTTTTATTCACGCAAGTAGCTGGTGCTTTTGCCCGAAGAATTGTTTCAGAGGTAAACATTGGTGATAACGTAATTGCGGGAAAAAGATTCGGGATGATAAAATTTGGAAGTCGTTCAGATATAATAGTGCCAAAGAAATGGAATCCAATTGTAAAAGTTGGAGATAAAGTTACTGCTGGCGAAACAATAATTTTTGAGCTAAAATGAAAAAATTTCATCCTACAAAAGCAATTATCCCAAATTCATTTACTACTTTAAACTTAGCAAGTGGATTTTTATCAATTATTTTTGCGAGCCAATATCAATTCCAAATTGCAATTTATCTAATTTTTGTAGCTGCACTTTTTGATGCAATTGATGGGGCAGTAGCTCGGTTGTTCAAGACTTCCAGCAAATTTGGTATCGAACTTGACTCTTTAGCAGATGTTGTTAGTTTTGGAGCTGCACCTTCAGCTTTATTTTATTATTCATTTTCTTTTCAATATGGTTATTGGGGTACAATTTTCAGTACAATTTTTCTTCTTTTTGGTGCATTCAGACTTGCCCGTTTCAATATAATGTTGGATAATATCAATTCAAAACCAGATTTTAAAGGTTTGCCTATTCCAATGGCTGCATTAACTTTCTCATCATTTATGCTTTGGGTCAAACCAAATCCAACAATCTCAAATCCTTATGATTATTTTGCAGTTGGATTATTTCTTATTTTAAGTGTATTAATGGTATCTGAAATTAAATATTTTGCAATGTCAAAATTGCTTACAATGAAGCAACCGACAAAAACATTTTTTTTTGTAATAACAGTTGGTTTTTTAATTTCGGTTTTTATCACAAAAGGAAGGTCAATCTTCTTTTACTTTCTAATTTTAGTACTTTCGGGTTTTGTCAACTCGAAAATTGAAAAGTATATTTTTACAAAAAAACAAAACAGCACGAGGTAACCTTGTTCAAAGCAACTGTAATTGTAAAAAGAAAACCCGCAATTTTAGATCCACAAGGAAAAGCAGCTCAACAAGGAGCCAAATTACTTGGGTTTGAAAATATCAAGCAAACCAGAATTGATAAATTTATTTGTTTCGAAATACATGTTGATGAAATTTCTCAAGCTGAAGAAGAATTAAAACAATATTGCGATAAAATTCTTACAAATCCGAATATGGAAGAATACGAATTCAAATTGGAAAAATTTTAATGAAAGTAAAATTCGGTGTTGTCGTTTTTCCAGGTTCAAATTGTGATTACGACACTTTTTATGTATTAAATACAATTTTTAATGCCCATACTGAATTCTTATGGCATAAAGATACTGATATTAAAGGAAGCGATGTAATAATTCTTCCTGGAGGTTTTTCATACGGAGATTATGTCCGAACCGGTGCAATTGCCAAATTTTCTCCAATTATGAATGAAGTTGCTAAATTTGCAAATAATGGCGGAATTGTGTTGGGAATTTGCAACGGCTTTCAAATTTTACTTGAAATGAATTTGTTGCCAGGAGTTATGTTAAAAAACACTTCACTTAAATTTATCAGTAAAGATATTTTTGTAAAAGTTACAAATAAAAACACGTTTTTTTCATCCAAAATTGAAAAAGATGTTCTACAAATTCCAATTGCACATAGTGAAGGGAATTATTTTGCAGAAGATTCAGTTCTAACTGAGTTGCAAGAAAATAATCAAATTGTTTTACAATATTCTTCACAAGATGGAATTGTATCGGATGAATTTAATCCAAATGGGTCAAAATTGAATATTGCTGGAATTATCAATAAGCAAGGAAATATTTTGGGAATGATGCCACATCCTGAACGAAATAGTGAAAGCATTCTCGGGAATAGAGATGGAAGTGGAATATTTGAATCGATTATCTCAAATTTTATAAATAAATAACTAAATTTTTGACATTAATTAATGAAATCTTAAAGGTAAAAAAATGAGTATTCTTTTAGACAAAAAAACGAAAGTTGTTGTTCAAGGAATTACAGGAAGTGAAGGATCATTCCATGCTATGCAGATGTTGGAATATGGCACAAACGTTGTCGCTGGAGTTACTCCTGGAAAAGGTGGACAAAAATTTGAAAAAGTTGTTCCAATTTTCAATACAGTGGCTGAAGCTGTTCAAGTAACTAAAGCAGAAGCTTCTGCAATATTTGTTCCACCATCTTTTGCTCCCGATGCAATTCTTGAAGCTGCAAATGCAGGCATCAAACTTATTGTTTGTATTACAGAAGGAATTCCTGCAAAAGATATGGTGAAAGTTTATAATGCTATCAAAGGAAAAGATGTGCGTTTAATTGGTCCAAATTGTCCAGGCATCATTTCCCCAGGAAAAGCTAAAATTGGAATTATGCCAGGTTTTATCCATAAAAAAGGAAAAATTGGCGTTGTTTCTCGTTCTGGGACTTTGACTTATGAAGCTGTTAAACAATTATCAGATTTAAATATTGGCCAATCAACTTGCGTTGGAATTGGTGGAGATCCTGTAATTGGATCGCAATTCATTGATATTATCAAGTTATTCAATGAAGATCCTGATACAGAAGGAATTATTATGATTGGTGAAATTGGTGGAACTGCCGAAGAAGAAGCAGCTGAATTTATCAAAATGCATGTTAAAAAACCTGTTGTTGGATTTATTGCTGGAAGAACAGCACCTCCTGGGCGAAGAATGGGACATGCTGGAGCAATTATTGCTGGAGGCAAAGGAACTGCATCAGAAAAAATACAGGCTATGAAAGCTGCAGGCATTCATGTTTCAGAAAGCCCAGCGGAAATTGGTATTACAATGAAAATGGCTTTGGAAAGTAGAAAAACTGCCAAAAAAGTTACTAAAATTGATAAATCTGAAAAGAAATCTGAAACAAAGAAAATAACCAAAACAGATAAAAAATCTGAACCAAAAAAAACTACTAATAAAGTTAAAAAATCTGAAGTGAAGATTTCAAAAGATTCAAAAAAGAAAAAAGAAGTTAAAAAGAATAAATAATTAATTGATTTTCAAATACAAAGGTTGTTCTTATCGGAACAACCTTTTTTTTAAATAACAAAGGAGAAATAAATTGGGAAACAGAACATTAGCAATACTAAAACCAGATTGTGTTCAAAAAAATTTAATTGGAAAAGTTATTACACATATTACTGAAGCAGGATTTAAGGTTGTAGCAATGAAAATGACTCATTTGACAAAAGAATCTGCTGGTGGTTTTTATGAGATTCACAAAGAAAGACCTTTTTATAATGATTTAGTAAAATATATGACTTCTGGTCCAGTTGTACCAATTGCATTGGAAAAAGAGAACGCAGTTGAAGATTTTAGAACTTTGATTGGTGCTACAAATCCACAAAATGCTGCAGAAGGAACAATAAGAAAAATGTATGCTGATAGTATCGAAGCAAATATAATTCACGGTTCCGATTCAGATGAGAATGCAGCAAAGGAAATACTACATTTCTTTTCTCGCAAAGAATTATTAGAAAACTACGGTTTATAATTGTTAAAAAGATGGAATAAAATCTCGGAAGAGATTATTAATAGGAATAGTCATTGGACATACAAATTAGATAAGTTTGAAATAGAACCAAACGGCAAAGGTGAATATCATTATGTTCACACAAATGGTTCAACTTTGATTATTCCTATTCTTCCATCAAAAAAAATCTTACTTGTAAATCAGTTCAGATATTTAATTCAGAAAGAAGCACTTGAATTTTCTTGCGGAGTACTCGAGGAAAATCTTACTATACATGAAAATGCTCAAAAAGAATTGCGGGAAGAAACTGGTTACGAAGCAAAAAATCTTGAACTAGTTGCCAGCTTTGTTCCTTATTCTGGCGTCAGTAATGAAATATGTTATGTGTTTGTAGCTTGGAATCTTAAAAATAATCCTCTAAAACCAGACGAAAATGAAGAATTTGAATTGTTGGAATATAGTTTCGAAGAAATTGAGAATTTGATAGAAAATAATGTTTTAACTGATGGAATGACATTGGCAGCGTGGTCTCTTTCTAAAAAGAAAATTATTGAAATAATCGCTAATCTATAAATTATCTGTATTTTTTGCACACTTAAATTTTTAACACATTTCTGAGTTTGAAATGAAAAATCACTTCTTTTCCTTAATTATCTTTCTAACTTTTTTACAGCTTGGAATTGATAAAATGCTTGAAGTACTTTATGATAATAACTACAATCTTAATGAAAATTTATACTATATAAAAGATTACAAAGCCGAACATTTTGAGTCAGCCTGGGCAAATAGATTTCATTATCCTTTATTATATTTTTTTCAGAATAAATAATTTTCTATTTTTTTATTGCCTTTGCTGCAATATCGGTTCTATAAAACATTCCTTCAAATTGAATTTTTGAAACATTTTCATAAGCAGTTTTTGTAGCCAATTCTAAATTGGGAGCAGTAGCATTCAAACTCAAAACTCTTCCACCAGAAGTAACTAATTTGCCATTATCCCATTTTGTTCCCATGTGGAAAAGATCAACATTTTCTGATAATTTATCAATAATGGATATTTCCTTTCCCTTTTTGTAAGTATTTGGATAACCTTCACTTACAATAACTACATTTATTGCAACTTCATTTTTCACCTGAATTTCTGAATAATCAATTTCACCTAAAGCTATTGATAACAATAATTTATCAAATCTTCCTTCAATTAATGATAGAACAGATTCTGTTTCAGGATCTCCAAATCTTGCGTTAAACTCAATTACTTTTGGTTCATTTTTGTCAATTATTAAACCACAATAAAGACAACCTGAAAATAGTCGATTTTCAGTCTCCATTGCTTTTAGTGTTGGAATAATAATTCTATTTTCAATTTTAGATATTAAATCTTGAGTAATAATTCTACTTGGAGAATATGCTCCCATTCCTCCAGTATTTGGACCTTCATCATTGTCCAATAATTTTTTATGATCTTGTGAAGATGGTAAAATATAATATTTTTTTCCATCTGTAAGAGCAAATATTGAGACTTCTTCACCTTCAAGAAATTCTTCAATTATTATTTTTTCTCCAGCAACACCAAATTTGGCATGTTGAAAGTATTCAATAAGTTCCCTTTTTGCTTCTTCAAACGAATTACAAATGACAACCCCTTTTCCTGCAGCTAAACCATCAGCTTTAATTACAAGCGGATAAACACTTTTTTCTAAATAATTTATAGCTTTTTGATATTCACTTTTATGGAATACTTCGTAATCAGCAGTTGGAATTTTATACTTTTTCATCAAACTCTTCGAAAAGGATTTTTCCCCTTCAATTATTGCAGCTTCGCTATTTGGTCCAAAAACTGGAATTCCATATTTTCTTAATTTATTAGCTAATCCATCAACTAAAGGTTGCTCAGGTCCAATAACAACTAATTCAATATTTTCTAATCGAGAATAGTCAACTATTGAATCAATATCGTTGATATTGATTTCTATGTTTTCACCAATCTCGAGTGTTCCTCCATTTCCAGGGAGGAATGATAATTTATTTTCAGAACAACTTCGTTTGAGTGCTTTTCCAATTGCATGTTCTCTGCCACCACTGCCAACTATTAGTATTTTCATTCTTCTACCCGCATCAAAAACTGGAATTTCTTTGCCAATAATTCAGTTAGAACTTTTCTATCATGCATTTCTACATAATTTAAATCAATCTTAGGAAAATTATTTTTTTTGTAATCTGAATAAATTTCGACAATTTTATTTACAATTTCTTTAATATTATAAGGAGAAGTAATATAGCTTCCTTTATACTCTTCCAAAACGTTTTCTGCTGCTCCTTTAGGAATGTTTGCAAAAATTGGCTTTCTAGCTCCAACGTATTCAAAAACTTTTCCAGGTAAAATTGCATCAATATTTTTTCTTTCGGAAATCATGAACCAAAGTACATCTGCTCCTTTTATTTTGCTAATAACTTCGCTATGTTCCAAATAACCAAAAACTTTCACAACTTCTTCAAGTCCATATTTTTTAATTCTTTTTTTATTACTTTTGTCTAAAATTCCTACAAGATGCACCTCAATATCACCAAAAACATCAGGATACATTTGCTTTAATTCTACTAAACTTTTTAAGAGATATTTAGGTGTAGTGTATTCAATAAAATTGCCTGAGTGTACAAAAAGTAATTTGTTTGTGTTTTTTTTAGATACTGAAGCAGAATCAAAATCTTCTTGATCATACCCATGGCTAATAATTTCAACCCGACTATGGTTTAAATATGGATAGTTTTTTATAAGTTTTTCTTTAATATTTCGATTGGTTACTGTAACCAAATCAGCATTTCTAACTGTAGCATATTCTAATTCGTTAATATATTTTTTATGCATTGGAGTTGGGTAAAATGAAAAGTAACTTTCAAACCACAAATCTCGGTAATCAAATACAAATGGAATTTCAAATTTTGCTTTTAACTTAATGATTTCTGAAAATGCTGAAAAAGGAGGAGCAGTGATAAAAACAATATCATATCTTTCAGAATTAAGTTCTTGTTCAACCGCTTCTTTAGCTTTTATCGACCATGATTTTTTGTTATCAGGCAAATAAAAAGTTTGAGAAATTCTATTTAATAACTTTCTAATTTTTTCTCTAGGATATTGAATTGTACCAAACTTCTTTAATTTGGAATTTGGCTCATTTCCTTCTATTCTAATTATTTTAATATTCGGCTTAATTTCTTTAATAAGTGAATTATCGTGCGCAAAATATGCAATATTTCCAGAAGTTATTACGGTAGGTTGCCAACCGAATTCTGGCAGATATTTTACGAATTTCAGTGTTCTTTGAACTCCACTTAGTCCAATAGGTGGGAAATAGTATGCTACAACTAAAACTTTATACATTATTTTTTTGTCGATTGATAATTTGGTGATTCTTTAGTTATAATTATGTCGTGGGGATGACTTTCAACCAAACCCGAACCTGTAATTTTTATGAATTGTGTATTTTCTTTCATTTCTTGAATATTACGTGCTCCCACATATCCCATTGATGAACGTAATCCTCCAATAAATTGATGAATTGTATCTGAAAGTGAACCTTTGTATGGAACTCTACCTTCAACTCCTTCGGGGACTAATTTTTTTATATCATCTTCCATATCTTGAAAATATCTATCTTTACTTCCTTTTTTCATTGCTCCTAAAGAACCCATTCCTCTATAAACTTTGAAACTTCTACCTTCAAAAAGTACTTTCTCTCCTGGAGTTTCATCAACGCCAGCAAACATTCCACCAATCATCACAGTATCTGCTCCGGCGGCAATTGCCTTTGCAACATCTCCAGTTTGTTTAATTCCACCATCTCCAATAAGCGGTAAATTTGCTTTTTTAGCATATTCTGAAACTTTTAATATTGCTGAAATTTGCGGAACTCCAACGCCAGCAATAATTCTTGTTGTACAAATTGAACCAGCTCCAATTCCAACTTTGATTCCATTTACTCCAGCTTTATGCAAATCTTCTGCTGCTTCAGGTGTAACAATGTTTCCAGCGATTAATTGTAAATCTTTGTATTTATTACGGATAGACTTAGTCATTTCGATAACGCCTTTAGAATGTCCGTGAGCAGTATCTATAACAATAATATCGACACCTGCTTTAACCAAACATTCTACTCTATCTAAAGTATCACTAGCAATTCCAACTGCCGCTCCAACTCTTAATCTCCCCAAATTATCTTTTGCTGCATTCGGGTATTTTTCTTTTTTAAGAATATCTTTATAAGTAATAAGTCCCTTTAATAAATTGTTTTCATCAACAACTGGTAATTTTTCGATGCGATATTTCTGTAGTATTTCCTTTGCTCCATCTAAAGTTGTTCCCACGGGAGCAGTAATTAGATTTTTACTTGTCATTAATTGAGAGACGGGCAATGAATAATTTGGAGCAAATCTAAGATCTCGATTTGTTATTATACCAATTAATTTATTATTTGCATCAATAATTGGTATGCCCGAAATTTTAAATCTACTCATAATTTCTTCTGCGTCTCCAACTGTTTTATCAATAGTTAAAGTAATTGGGTCGTGTATCATTCCACTTTCATAACGCTTTACAATATCAACTTCTTTTGCTTGTTCTTCAGGAGTCATATTTTTATGAATTATTCCTATGCCACCATTTTGAGCCATTGCAATAGCCATTTTAGATTCTGTTACAGTATCCATTGCTGCTGAAAGAAATGGGATATTCAGCATAATTTCGTTTGTCAATTTTGTACGCAAATCTACTTCCCTTGGTAAGACGGAAGAAGCCGCTGGAAGCAGCAAAATATCATCAAAAGTTAAACCTTCATAAAGTATTTTTTCCATATAATCTCCTTTATTCAAAAGCCGGTATTCCGGTTAAATCTTCTCCAATAATTAATGTATGCATTTCATGTGTTCCTTCATAAGTCTTTACAGTTTCAAGATTCGCAGCATGTCGCATAACAGGATATTCATTCAATATTCCATTGGCTCCGTGTATTTCTCTTGAAATTCTTGCGATATTTAGAGCTTGTTCTACGTTATTTCTTTTAGCCATTGAAATATGTGTATGTTTAATTTTTCCCATATCTTTTAATTTTCCAAGTTGAAAAGCTAATAATTGGGCTTTTGTAATTTCTGTAGCCATTTTTACTAGTTTTTCTTGCGTAAGTTGAAAACTTGCAATTGGTTTTTTGAATTGAATTCTGGTTTTTGAGTAATCAAGAGCTGATTTATACGTTGCTAACATTGCTCCAATAACTCCCCAAGCAATGCTATATCTTGCTTGATTTAAACACATTAAGGGTGTTTTCAAACCATTAGACATTGGGAGTATATTTTCTTCTGGAACAAATACATCTTGCAAAATCAATTCTGATGTAATTGAAGCACGTAATGAAAGTTTTCCTTTCATAATTGGAGCAGAGAATCCTTTAGTTTTTGTATCAACAATAAATCCTTTTACAACATTATCTAACTTAGCCCAAACTATTGAAATATCAGCAATTGACCCATTTGTAATCCACATTTTAGTTCCGTTTAGAAGAAAACCTCCATCTATTTTTTCTGCTTTTGTAAGCATGCCTGCGGGATTTGAACCAAAATCTGGTTCTGTCAAACCAAAACAACCTATAATTTCAGCTGAAGCTAATTTTTTTAAGTAAGTTTTTTTCTGAGTTTCTGAACCAAAAGCATAAATTGGATACATCACGAGTGCACTTTGTACAGAGGCAAAACTTCTTAAAGCACTATCACCTCGTTCAAGTTCTTGCATCGCTAATCCATAAGCAATGTTAGATGCTCCCGAGCCACCATATTCTTCGGGTAATGTCATTCCAAAAATACCTAATTCACCGAGTTTTGGAATTAAATATTTTGGAAACTCTCCTTTCATATAATATTCTTCAATAATCGGAATGAACTCAGTATCAACAAATTCTGCAATAGTATCTCGAATAAGTTTTTCTTCGTGTGTAAGTAAATCTTCAATAGAATAATAATCAAGTATTTTTGAACTCATTTATTATTTCCCTTTCAACTTTGTTAAGACAAAATTTACAACTTCAATGCTAAAACCTTTGTATAAAAGATGATTTCGAATTTTCATTAGTTTGTCATTTTTAGTAAATTTTTCTAGCGTATAAAGCTTTTTAATGCCAATATTTAAAGCGTTTTCTCTAATTATTTCTTCATTAATATTTTTAAGGTTTTCTGAAATTTGTTCTTTATTAATTCCCTTTATCATCAGTTCATAAGCAATTGATTTTGGTGATTTTTTCTTGAAATTAATTCGATTTTCAGTAAACATTTTAGCGAATCTATTATCATCAATGAGTCCAAGTTTTAAAAATTCTTCAACTTCTTCATTGATATTTTTTATGGAATACTTTTTTGTTTTTAACTTGTCAATAATTTCTTTTTTACTATGCTCCCGTCTCTGTATTAAATTTTTTATAGTTCTTCGTATTTGAAATTTTTCATTAACATCTTGAATTACTTTAATTTCATCTTCAGAATATTCATTCCCAACAAGCAAAATATTTTTTTTGAATACTTCTTGATTTAATTCAACTCTAATTTCATCAAACTGTACATAAACTTTTGATTTATAATAAGTTATCTTCTCAACTCTCAAGAACTATTTACTCTACTTTTGTTGCATTTTCAGTTTCTATCATACCAAGTTTTTGTTTCAATTCTAATTCAATTGAATTTTGAAAATCAACATTTTCAGCCAATCTTCTTTTGAACTGTTCTTTTCCTTGATATCTTTCTTCTCCATAAGTTAACCAAGAACCGCTTTTTTTAATAATTCCATTATCAATTCCAAGATCAACTAAATCCCCTAATTTACTTATTCCTTCATTATATAAAATATCAAATTCAACTTGTCGGAATGGTGGAGCTACTTTATTTTTAACAATTTTTACTTTTGTTCTGCTACCAATTACTTCTTCACCATCTTTAATTGAATTAACTTTTCGAATATCAATTCTAACTGATGAATAAAATTTTAGAGCATTCCCACCGGTTGTGGTTTCAGGATTTCCAAACATAACTCCAATTTTGCTTCGAAGTTGGTTGGTAAAAATTACTATTGTTTTAGAACGGCTTACTACTCCAGTTATTTTTCGTAGAGCTTGCGACATTAATCGAGCTTGCACTCCCATTTGTGCATCTCCCATATCTCCTTCGAGTTCACTTTTAGGAACAAGTGCAGCTACTGAATCTACTATTATAACATCTAATGCGTTGCTTCGAACAAGTGTGTCCACTATTTCAAGTGCTTGTTCGCCATAGTCCGGTTGTGAAAGTAGTAAATTATTTACATCAACTCCTAGTCTTTTGGCATAACTAACATCAAGTGCATGCTCCGCATCAATAAATGCTACAATTCCACCTTTTTTTTGAGCTTCTGCTATTACATGTAAACAAATTGTTGTTTTTCCAGAAGATTCAGGACCAAATATTTCAATAATTCTTCCACGTGGTAGCCCTCCGATACCTAACGCCCAATCAACTGAAAGGGAACCTGTTGAAATAGTATCAATTTTATTCTCAACATGGTCTCCAAGACGCATAATCGTACCTTTCCCGTAAGTTTTCTCCAGACCTTTTATTGTTTGTTCTAACAATTCCATTTTTTGTTTATCATAATTTTCTAACATTTTATTCTCCTAAATTAATTTTTAATATTTTTATAACATCTGTTTCTTTAAATATGATTTCTAGAAATCAATGTTGAAACATAAAATTGTTCTGTCAATAAAACGATGTGGATGAATTATACAATTTCATTTATTTGTTCTTTACTTTTTATCTAAATTATCATTAAAAATCGATGGTTTACAATTTTATTTATAATTTAGAAATTTTTATTCATCAATTCCGTGTAAATATCGACGTAATATATCGAGTGCTTTTTGCGATGTTTTATCTTTATTGGTGAGTCTATCTTCTCCAAAACGAAATTCTTGTACTTTGCACTCATTTTCAGTAGCAAGTGCAATATAAACTAACCCGACAGGTTTATTTATCGAAGCTCCACCTGGTCCCATTATTCCCGTAACTGCTAAAGCTAAATCAGTTCCACAACTTTGTCTTAATCCCACAGCCATTTGTTCAGCAACTTCTTTACTAACTGCACCGTAAGTTTGTAAAACTTCTTCACTTACGTTTAATAATTCAACTTTGGACCCATTACTGTAACTGACTATTCCTCTTTCAAAAAAAGAGCTAGAACCAGGAATATCGGTTAACCGTGATGCTATTAAACCACCTGTACAAGATTCGGCTGTTGAGAGAGTTAGATTTCTTTCAAAAAGTAATCGAGCTACAACTTCCTCAAGTTTTGTGTTATCACTTCCATAAATATATTTTCCAACTTTACTTCTAATTTTCTGTTCTACAGAAAGTAACAAATCATTTGCTACTTCTTTGGATTCCGCACTAGCTGTAATTCGCATTCTTACGCCAAACTGGTTTGGTAAAAATGCAAGTTGTGCTCCTTCCAAAAGGTCATTGAGATTACCAAGTTTCATAAATAATTCAGACTCTGGCATTCCTGTTGTTAGTAATGTTTTTCGAACTGTTGTTTTCTTTCCAAGATTTTCGTGTGTGCGTAAACGTGTGCAAACTGAATCATTCATTATACTTTTCATTTCGCTTGGGACACCTGGCATTACAATAAGTATTTTACCGTTTTCTTCTATCCACATCCCAGGCGCAGTTCCTGATGAATTAGGAAGAACTTCAGCAATTTTTGGGACTAATGCTTGTGTTTTATGAATTTCATCGACTATAATATTCCGATTTTTCAAAAATTCTGTAACTTTTTCAAACACTTTTGCATTAAAAACTAATTCACTTTTATAATACTCTACAATTGCGTTTCGAGTTACATCATCATGTGTTGGTCCTAAACCGCCTGTCATTAAAACTAAATCGACATTTTTAAATGCATCGGCCAATTCAGTTTTAATTCTTTCTACATCATCTGCGACAACTGACATTTTAATTATATCTATTGAAATTTCGTTCAATCTTTCTGCAATGTAAGAGGCATTACTATTTACAATCTGACCAATTAGAATTTCATCGCCAATACTAATTATCTGTGCTTTCATATTTTTTTACTGATTTATATTATAAGATAAATTATTAATTGTCCAACAATATTTGCAAAAATTCCCGCCAAAACATCATCCAAAATTATTCCCCATCCACCATTTATTAATTCTAATCGATTAATTGGGAATGGTTTTAAAATATCAAATATTCTCCATAAAAGAAAAATAATAATTATTGAATTTAAACTTACATTAACATATAAAAAACTTATCCAAGTTCCTATAAATTCATCAAGAGTGTAGTTTTTTGGATCTTTACCATAAACTGCTTCAAATTTTTCCGCAATTTTTCCCCCAAAAATTAACGAAGTTATAATTAGTATCAATAAAATTTCATCCCCAAAATAAATGAATGGGATTGCTATCAAACTACTGAAAGTACCACTTGCTTTTGGAATGTAGCCTGAAAAAAATCCGCTACCAATTAATTTTTCGAATGTAGTTAATTTCACTTTCTAAAAAACTCTTTTATTTGTTTTTGATTATAGGTAAAATAATCAAATAATGTGTACAAAGTTAAAATGGTTATTCCAAGAAGAACCCAGAAATATATAGTTTTATTTCCTATAATTTGAAGATAATCTAATGCTATTTGGTTTTGTGATAATATGTTTTGAAGGAAAAAGATAAGGACTAAATAATACAAAAACAGCATCTGAAGAAATGTTTTAACTTTTGCAATGTAACTCGTTCTGAATTCTAAATCGTTGAATTCCGCCCAAATTCGCATTCCAGTAACAAGAAAATCCCGAAATATTATTAAAATCACCATCCAAAGATCTATTTGATCTAATATTACAAATCCAATAAATGTAGCTGATGTAAGAATTTTATCGGCTAATGGGTCAAGGAATTTTCCCCAATTTGTGATGTAATTGTATTTTCTTGCTAACCAACCATCATACCAATCTGTAAGTGCGGCAATCACAAAAACAAATACTGAAATCAAATTGAATAATGGATTTTCACTTAAAAATAAATATAGGAAGATTGGCGTTAATACAATTCTTGCTACCGTTAATTGATTTGGTAAAATCATTTTCCAAGCCTTCGGAGAAGTGAAAATTCATAAATGCCAGTATTGTGCCCATCTTTCCAAAAAATATTTAGTGCGTAGTTGCCAACTAATTTTATGTCAGCAATTTCTAATTCACCACCAATTTTTAATGATTGAAATGGCAAATTATCTTTATTTGGATCTTTTCCGGTTGTGCAAACTGCACACGGACAAGCAGAACGAAGAGTTTTGAGGTCAATTTTACTTTCTAAATTATCTTCCCAAAGAATATTGAGAAATTTCTGATTTTCAACTTTTATTTTTAATGGATTTATCAAAGAGTTCCCCCAATTAAAATTTTAACTGCTTCAAGATATTTTTCTGATGTTTTTTGTATAATTTCAGCGGGTAATTTTGGTGATGGAGGACGTTTATTAAACCCAATTGAAATTAGATAATCACGAACGAATTGTTTATCATAACTATTTTGCGATTTTCCTGGCTTGTATTCGTCTTTCGGCCAAAATCTGGAAGAATCGGGTGTAATTACTTCGTCAATTAATATAATTTTCCCATTAAAATATCCAAATTCCAATTTGGTATCAGCAATAATAATCCCTTTGGAATAGGCATAATCATAAATTTTTTTGTAAACTGAAATAGTATAATGCTTTAGCGAATCGAATGTTTCCCTTCCAACAATTTCAACTGCTTTTTCTTCAGAGATATTTTCATCGTGTACCCCAATTTCTGCTTTAGTTGAAGGAGTAAAGATTGGTTCAGGTAATTTATCCGATTCAACCAAACCTTGTGGCAATTTAATTCCGCAAATTTCACCAGATTGTTTATATTCATTCCAACCACTTCCGCTAAGATAACCACGTACAATACATTCTAATGGAATTAATTCTGCTTTTTTAACAAGCATCGAACGACCTTCAAGTTCTGATTTATATTCTTTTGTAATTTGAGGATATTCTTCAACGTTTGTTGTAATTAAATGATTTTCCACAATATCTTCAGTCATTTTAAACCAAAATTCAGATATTTTATTCAAAACTTTACCTTTTTGTGGTATTCCATCTTCCATAATTACATCAAAAGCTGAAAGTCGGTCAGTAGAAACTATCAAATATTTATCTTCAATTTCATAAATATCTCGTACTTTACCTTGTTTTACGAGTTTTAGCTTTGGGAAATTTGTGTTTTTTAGAATGTTCATTATAATCTCAAATTGATTTTTTTGGAATAGAAATATAAGAATTAGAACCTTATTTTTTGGAAATTTACAATGAAGCAATTAAATACTTTGAAGAATTATTTTAGATATTTTTAGATGATTTTACAATCGATGTTTTCTCGAAATACCCCGTAATTGTGATTTTATCTCTAAATCAACTGTTTCTAAATCAATTGCTTCTTCAAAATATTTTTTCGCTTGGCTTCTTTTTCTATTTTTTAATGATATTTTAACCAAATTCAAATAAGCTCTTGCTAAGTGATTATTGTTTTTACTTTTCAATTGTATTGCTTTTTTCAGATAGTTTTCAGCTAAAGCAGTTTTTCCAAGATAATAATTGCTTTCTCCTAAAATTAAATTTTTCTGCTGGTTTGCTTCATTTCCATACAATTTAATATTCTCGATTAACTTAATTGCATCTTGCCATTTATTCATTTCCAACGCATTTTGAGCAAAAACCAAATTTTTATTGAAATCTTTATACTTTGATTCAATCAGATTCAAACTTATCCTTTTTGCTTCCACATCTTTCGTGTTGTATTCTTCACCATTCTGCGCCAAAAACAAATATTCCTCAGCCTTTTTCTGATTATCTTTCATTAAAAAACACTGAGCAATTTTATAATTTGCGTAACCAAGAAAATTTATACCCTGTGTTTTATCAAAAAAGAAATTATAATGCTTAATCGCTCCATCGTAATTATTTTGGGAGAACTTAATTTCAGCAAGTAAAAAATGAGAAAAAGCTACAATTTGTAGCATTTCATTACTTTTTGAGTTAATTAGTTCAAGCAAAATTTTCTCAGATTCTGAATACTTTTTCTGTTTAATTTTATTTACTGCCAACTGATATTTGAAAAATATATTCTTCGGAAATTGCTTTGTTAACGAATATAAATATATATTTGATGAATCTTGCTCGTTATAAAAATCGGAATAAACTTTGCCTAATTGATAATTAGCTTCAATTTTACTGATTTCACCATACTTTGCAGCTAATTTAAGTTGTTTTAGACCTTCTTCTGCATCAGAGTTAAAACCAAGAGTAGAAAGTGCTGTTCTTACAAATGATGGCGCCATACTTAGTGTAACGCTGAAAACCCCGATTCCAGTATAGGCATCATAGAATTTTGGATTTTGCTCAAGTGATTCTTCAAAAAACCCAATCGCTTTTTTTATATTCCAAAAAGCATCGAGATTTTCTTCGCTAATTATTAATAAAATTCCTTTATAAGAATAATGTTCACCTAATCTGAAAAGTAATTCCGATGAACTTTTATTTTCCAGCCAAGCTTCAAACTTTGCTATTGACAAATCAGAATATTTTTTAAAAATCTTAACATATTCTTTTTTCCTTGTCCCAAAATAATACCACGAAGTAAGCATCGATTTTCCGTGGTAACCATAAGGTGAATTTGGAAAATCTTTAATCATTTTATCAGCTAATTTTTCGGCTTCATTAAATTCAAAATTATATGCCTTTAGAAGAAATTCGTGATAAAGATTCTCCATTTTTTTCACATCTTGAGAAAAATTAATTTGAAAAGCCAGAAAGATTAGAATTAATCGTTTCAATTGTTTTCCTTTTCGTGTGCAAATTGTTTGGCTGCCGAAATAAATTCACGGAAAAGTGGATGAGCTTGGGTTGCTCGTGATTTTAATTCGGGATGAAATTGGCAAGCTACAAACCAAGGATGATTATTCAATTCAATCATTTCAACCAATTCTCCATCTGGAGAAGTACCGCTTATTATTAAACCAGCTTTTTCTAAATCTATCCGAAATTTGTTGTTAAACTCATATCTGTGTCTGTGTCTTTCAGAAACTGTTGTTTTTTTATAAGCCTTTAATGCTTTTGTCCCTTTCACAAGTTCGCAAGGATATGCACCAAGTCGCATATTTGCCCCTTTTGTTTTCAGATTTCTTTGTCCAGGCATAATATCAATTACAGGATATTTTGTTTTTTTGAATTCAGTACTATTTGCATTTTTCAGACCAGCAACGTTTCTTGCAAATTCGATAACCGCAGTTTGTAACCCAAGACATATTCCAAAAAATGGGATTTTGCCTTCGCGTGCAGCTTTTATTGCTGAGATTTTACCTTCAATTCCGCGATCGCCAAAACCACCTGGCACTAAAACTCCGTCATATTTTTTAACAATTTCTTCTGCATTCGATTCATTTATTTCTTCGACACTAAAATAATCAGCTTTTACAACAACGTCATTTTCAGCACCAGCATGAACAAATGCTTCCATTATACTTTTATAGGCATCGGGAACTTCGACATATTTTCCTGCAACAAGAATCTTTACAACTCCGCTTGGCGATTTAATCTTTCTTACAAAATTTTTCCATTCATCAATATTAAGTTTTGAATCGTTCAATCTTAATTCTTTCAATACGTTTTTATCGAAATTTTGGCGAGCTAAAACGAGAGGGACTTCATAAATTGTAGATGCGTTGAATGCTGAAATTACATTATTTTTATGAACATTGCAGGAATTCGCAATTTTCTCTTTTATTTCTTTAGGTAATTCTTCATCTGAACGGCAGACTAAAAAGTTTGGTTGAATACCTAATTCCAATAAATTCTTTACACTATGCTGAGTTGGCTTTGTTTTTAATTCTCCAGCAGCTTGAATATAGGGGACATAAGTTACGTGAATTGAAATTGCGTTAACTTTTCCCAACTCAACTACAGCTTGTCTAATTGCTTCTAAAAATGGTAAACTTTCGATATCGCCAACTGTTCCGCCTATTTCAGTTATTATTATATCATATTTTTTAGTATCAGCTAAAAGATACATTCTTCTTTTAATTTCATCAGTAATATGAGGAACTACTTGAACAGTGGCACCAAGATAATCACCTCGCCTTTCCTTTGAAATAACTTCGTAATAAACTTGTCCTGTTGTTGTATTGTTATTTTTCGTCATACTAACATCTAAAAATCGTTCATAATGCCCCAAATCCAAATCTGTTTCCGCACCATCATCAGTAACAAAAACTTCACCGTGTTGAAACGGCGACATAGTTCCAGGGTCAACATTTATATAAGGATCAAGTTTTTGAATTGTTACAGAATAACCTCGTTGTTTTAGTAGAAGTCCGAGCGACGCAGCAGTAATTCCCTTTCCTAATGAAGAAAGTACGCCACCAGTAACAAAAATGAATTTTACATTTTTTGGATGTTTGAATTTTAGCATATTAAATCCGAAAGATTAGAGTTTAGCAAAAATATGAATATTTGGAAATTAAGTTTACAATTATTTTTTTATGATTTTTTACACGTATTAATAATAAAAAAGGCGTCAAAAAGACGCCCTTTCCTAATCAAAATTGATTATTTATTGTTTTTTAGAGCTGTGAATTTTTTCCTCAATCCATCAACTGTTTGATCGCCTGGAATAAGTTTTTCTAACTTATCAACAACTTTTAAAGCTTTTTCGTACTGATTTGTATTTTCATAGATTTCAAATAACAATCTGTATGGATTATAAGTATTTGTTAAGTTATTTGGATTAGTTTCTATCATCTTCCAAGCAAGTTTTTCAATTTCTTTGGAAATTTCATTGTATTTTTTATAATTACCAACTTGTCTGTAAATTCCAGCTACGTCAAAAAGTAAACGATAATCAAGTTCAATTCTTTTTCTTGGGAGGTAATATTCCATTTTATCAAGAGTTTTTGTAACCATTTCGTTATTCTTTTCAACATAAAGATAATACAAAGCAAGTCGGATAAATGAATTTCTATAATTTTGAACTAATCTCATTTCACTTTCATTAAAAAATACGCTTTCGTCAGATAAACCACGGAATTTTAACCCTGGTCGGTAATTTGCAGAATATTCTTCAGGATTTGAATCGAATAGCTGGGCTTTCATAATTGGTTCATTAATAAAAATTAAATCATTTTCTGATCGCTCTGGGACTAACCGATATGCTAATCCTTCCATTTTCATGTAATTATCCAATCCAATTCTGGCATCATCAGCACAAGTAACAGAAAAATAAATTGGTCTTTCCCAATTAAAACTTTTTACAATATCTAAAACAGCAATATCCTGGGCACGTACAGCTTGAACAGTTCCATAATTTAAAGTAGGTTTCATCTTCCAAACAATTTTATCTACTTTTTGCCATACGGAATTAGTGGGTTTCGATGTTTTTATTTCATCCCCCTGCATAATTTTTTCGATTTTTGCATTATTTAGTGAATTTGAATCTAAATTCAATTCTTTTGGAACATCAATCGAAACTGTTATTTCTTCCCATCTTGATGGTGTAAGTTGTGCAATCTCATCATCGGTAAGCGCAAATTTAACTTTCATTGCACCATAAGGACTTTGATTTTTCAGTTGGTCAATGTACCAAGGTGTATTTAACAAACTCAAATTTGCTATTCTAACATCTCGACGAATTCCTTCAACATCTTGTAAGTACCAAAGTGGGAAAGTATCATTATCGCCATTTGTGAAAAGTATTGCATTCGGTGCCACACTTTGTAATAAATTGTAAGCATAATCCCAAGGTAAATAATTGTTTGATCTATCGTGAGAAGGATAATTCTTTATCAACATATTTATAGGGACAAGAATGAATGCCGCAATTGCAGTAGAAATTGCAAGTATTTTATAAGATTTTGACAATTGTTTAGCATCTTGAATCATTTCGATTAAACCACGAACTCCCAAGCCAACCCAAATTGAAAAGACAAAATAAGCTCCAACATAGAAATAATCTCTTTCACGCGGTTGTGGTTCCTGACTATTAAAATAAATTGCCATTATGTAACCAAGCATCAAAAACAACAGCATAAAAACTGAAGCCATTTTCCAATCTTTTCTGAAATGCCAATAAATACCTAATAATCCAAATAAAAATGGAATTCCCCAAAGTTGATTAAAATCAACTCCAGTATCTTGTTCTGTTGATTCTCTTCCAACATAGTTAAATAATAAATATCTTGTAACCATGTGTTGGAATTGGTAATTTATAAAGAAATCAAAATCACTGGTATATTTTGTGTACATTTCTCGGTGCATTGGTTCGGCGGAATATCTTCTTCGGAAAATTGGGGCTTCGCCATATTGTTCTCGATTTAAATAACTCATAAAACCGTTAAATGTTTTTGGATTATTTAAATTGATTGGAGTATTCTGATTTGCACGAATAATTATCATTGTATAAGTTGTAAATCCAATCAAGACAAAAGCAACGCTGAGCAAAAGTACACGAACTAATTCCAACCCTTTCTTTTTTGCCCAAAATGAGCCACCAATTGTGGCGACAAAAAATAACATAAAAATAAGTATATCAATAAAAGGACTATCAGTTCCAACTGCTTGAAGGACGTTTGGCACATATTTTACGATTAGTGGATAAACAAGAACAAGTCCTAACCCACCAAAAACAATTGGGAAATAGATTGAATTTTTATTGAATAATTTTTTGAAGAAAACTCCAATAAATACTACCGAAACTCCTAAAAAGATGAAAACAAAACGTTTGTCAGTTGCTCTGTATTCATCTGGTGAAGGTGCAACTGTGTTTGTAAAAGTTGTCCAAAGTGCAATTGCAATTCCTAGGAGCAAAACAGAATGAATCAATAAATAATAACCAGATTGTTTTAGAATTTTTTCATCTGTAATGTATTTCTTGAAATAAATTAACATTATTATCGAAGGAATAGCAAGTAACGACATTAAATGTACGCCTGTTGAAAGTCCCATTAAATAAGCAATAAAATAAATATATCTATCACTACCTTCTTCTTCAGCTTTTTCAAACCAAACTAAAACTAAATAAACTGCAAATGCCATCAAAAATGTAGCAAGTGCATAAACTTCAGCTTCAACAGCATTGAACCAAAAAGTATCACTAAAACTTAAAGATAAAGCTCCGATTGCGGCAGAAATGTAAGTCAATATATTTTCGAAAAGTGAATTTTCTTTCTGAGAGATTTTTCTAGCATTATTTATCAGTTTTACGACAATTAAATAAAGGAATAAAACCGAAAAAGCACTCGAAAAGACAGAAATTAAATTTACTTTCAGTCCAATATTCAAATCAATTGGAAGCATTGCGAAAATTCTACCAAGAATTAAGAAAAACGGTGTTCCAGGTGGATGAGGTACTTGCAGTCCGTATGCAGAAGCGATAAATTCTCCACAATCCCAAAAAGGAACGCTTGGTTGAACTGTTTGTAATCCGACAATAAGCGATACAAGAAATACTAAAGTCCCTATTGCATAATTAATATATTTTGAATTCATTTTTCACCTAAAATTATTTTTTTGTAATAATGCACAATTCGGTATAACCACTTTTCAGAAATGATTTTTTCCATATTGGTTGAAATGAAATATTAAATAATTTCATCGCAAAACCATTCATACTAAAAGGATCAATTCCGATAATATCAATTATCTTCCAATTGTTTGATAAAAATAAATCTATTAACATTTTTTGTGTGTACGATTTTTCGTAACCGTGTTGCCAATTGCCAAAGTGCATAATTTGATACAATTGCCAAAGTGAAAACCTTGCTGGAATAAAAGTAACCATAATTCCATTTGGTTTAAGAATACGTTTCCATTCATCAATTAGCGGCTTTTCATCGCGAAAATGCTCCATTAATCCAGAACTATAAACCAAATCGAAAGTTTCATTATCAAATTTTGTATCAGAAGCATCAGCTAAAACTGTATTTGGGATTCTCTGTTTAACCAAATTTACAGCTTCAATACTATTATCCAAAGCAAAACAATTACAGTTTGGCAATGTTTCTTTTAATAAGGAAATATTTGAGCCGAAACCACAACCAATTTCTATTACGCTTTTCTCGTTTCCTTCAATAATATTAAAATATTTCTGTAAGATTTTATTACGTTCGAGAATTAACCATTTTTCTGCTTTAGAAGTGGAATATGTTTTCCAATAATCATTCCAAGAAATCAATTTTCAACCTCTTTCTTGAATAGGGAATTTAAGTCGCGTTTTGGTTGATTTTGATAGTATTTTTCATACATTTCTTTCAGTTTCCTCATTGAAATTGTATCCAAATCTTCATCATCTTTATGTCGCTTCAAAAATGATTTATACAAATCTTTATCAGCAGAACTAAATTTATGTTCAAAACTTCTTAAATCTTCAAATAATTTTTTCTGTTCTCTGTAACTCATAATCCTTAAAAATTGACCGCAAAATATAAGAAAATATATGTTGTTTTTAACATTCCGATTGATTTATAAAATTGATTGTATTTTCTCAAGAAAATTATCGGCTGATTTTTCCCAAGTGAAATTTTTTGACCAAACAAACGCATTCTCAGATAATTCATCTCTTAATCTTTTATTTTCTAAAAGTTGAATTATTTTTTCTGCAACTTCTTTTTTGTCTTCAGAATTTACCAAAAACCCAGTTTTTCCGTTCTGAATTGAATCTCGCAAACCTTCTACATTTGCTCCAATTACAGGTGTTTTCATCGCATTTGCTTCAATTACCGTAATTCCCCAACCTTCTTTCATTGCAAGCGTAACAAATATCCACGATTTCCCAAGATATTTTGCTTTTTCTTGTTCAGATAAAAATCCTAAAAATTTCACATTTCCCTCAAGGTTTTTCATTTTTACAAGATTTTCCAAATTATTCAAATTATCTCCTTTTCCACCAATTACAAATATCATATTTGGGAATTTTTCTAAAACAAGCGGTAGTGCATCGATAATTTTTTCAATTTGCTTATATTTTTTTATTCGCCCAATATATGAAATCAGTGGAAATTCGGACTTTTCGACTTTTGTATTTTCAAAAATTGTATGATTTATCCCATTATAAAGAAAATCAATTTTGCTACTTTCTATTCCTAATTGAATAAGTTCATTTTTTGTACTTTCAGAAACTGTAAAAAATTGCGTTTTTGAATAACTTTTTGGGATTTTCTGTTCTTTCCAAATTATGTATTTTGCCAAAGGAAACGCAATTTCTCGATAAAGTGATTTTCCATGAATATGGTGGATAATTGCGACAACTGGTATTTTGGCATATTTTGGAATTTCAAGGGGAATTTTTGAAATATCGTCAACAATCAAATCAAATTTCTCATTTGCAAGATTTTTCAGATAAAACCTTTTGAATTGCTTGTCGAACAAATACTTATTTCCTATTCTAATAATTTTAATTCCGTCAATAATTTCTTCTTTTGGTGAGTTCCCAAATGCGTGCGAAACTTGAACAACTTCGTTCCCTTTTTTGGCAATTATCTTGAAAATCTCATGTAAATGAATTTCAGCTCCGCCCATTTCTGGATTTTTTATGTCTCGCCAATTTACTAACAGAATTTTCATCAGATTTTTCTTTTAACTTTGTAAAACTCATTAAATTAATAATTTACTATGCAATTATACAAAAATTTCATACCGAAAGTTTCGATAGTTCTACCAACTTACAATCGTCAAAAACTGCTTGAAAGAGCAATAAATTCAGTAATCGAACAAACTTTTCCTAATTGGGAATTGATTATTATTGATGATGGAAGCACAGATTCTACATTTGAAATTGTGAAAAATTTCCAGAATTACCACGAAAACATACGATATATCAAACAAACAAATATGGGATTACCAATTGCACTAAATGTTGGAATTTCAATTTCTTGTGGAAAATTTATCACTTTTTTGGGAAGTGATGATGAGTATAAATCCGATCATTTACAAAAAAGAATTGATTTTCTGAAACAATTCCCACAAACAGATTTTTTAATGGGCGGTGTTGAAATAATTGGGTCACAATTTGTCCCAAATAAATGGAATCCGAAAGAATTAATTCATCTTTCAAAATGTGTTATTGGTGGAACTTTTTTTGGGAAAAAGGAAGTTTTTACTCATTTAGAAGGATTTCGTGATATTTCCTACAGCGAAGATTCCGATTTCTTTGAAAGATTGAAAACAACTAAATTCATTTATAAAGAAGTAAATTTTCAAACATACATTTATCATCGTGAAAATCAAGATTCAATTACAAATTCCAAAAATTTTTAACTATTTTTGCAACCAACTTTAAATAATAAGGATAAACATGAAAAAAATACTGTTAGTTACAGTTCTATTTGCCGTAATTTCTTGCTCGCAAGAAGGCTACAAATCATCAAAATTAAAAGATCAAAAAGATAGTTCAAGCTATGCAATTGGTGCAGACATTGCACGTACATTCAAAAGAACAGGTATTGAAGTTAATTCCGAAGCTCTTTATAAAGGTTTTTATGAATATTCTTCTGATACAACAAAAGTAAAAAGAACTATTAAAGAAGATGAAATAGCTAAAATTTTGGAAAAATTCCAACAAAAATTAATTGCTGAAAAACAAGCACAATCCCAAAAAGATGGTGAGAAAAATTTGAAAGCTGGGAAAGAGTTCCTTGAAAAGAACAAATCAGTTGCTGGAGTTCAAGTTACAGCAAGCGGTTTGCAATATCAAGTTATAAAAATGGGGAATGGTCCAAAACCAACTTCCAATGACAAAGTTAAAGTCCATTACACTGGCTCAACAATTGATGGAACAATTTTTGATTCATCAGTTCAAAGAGGTGAACCAGTTGTATTTCCGCTCACTGGTGTTATTCCAGGTTGGACAGAAGGTTTAAAATTAATGCCAGTTGGTTCAAAATTCAAACTCTTTATTCCATCTGAACTTGCTTATGGCGAACGTGGTGCAGGCGATGTAATTAAACCAAATAGTACTCTAATTTTTGATGTAGAATTAATTGCTATCGAAAAATAATTTTGAAGATCTTAAAAAAGGTAATTTTTTAAAGAATTTACCCAAAAATTTATCAGAAGAGAGAATTGAAGAAATTTTCTCTTCTGAAAATATTAAAATTGAAAGAATAATTAGTGAAGGGCAAATCTCACCCAACAATTTTTGGTTTAACCAAGATAAAAATGAATTTGTTTATTTAATTTCAGGCGAAGCTGAAATAGAATTTGAGAACTTTCCAAAATCCAAACTTTTGCCTGGCGATTATATAATTATTCCCGCAGAAACAAGACATCGAGTAAGTTATACATCTAAAAATGAACAAACAATTTGGCTTACTTTTTTTTATTAACAGAATTTCAGATTTTGAATAAATGATAAAATTCCATTTTTTAGCAAAATGCACTTTCTTTTTGCATTTTCAGAAATTCATTTTTCTCCCAAAATTATTTTTTGATTGAATCATTTTTCAATATTTGTTTACTATAGATAGAGTTTTTACTCGTTACAAATCTAATCGCAAATTGGATTTCCCTTTTGCTATCCGTATATTTTCACGTTAAATTTTGTAGGTTATGAAGAATTTTAGAAATTTTTGCATTGTTGCACATATAGATCATGGAAAATCCACAATAGCTGATGGCTTGTTAGAATTTACTGGAACAATTTCCCAGCGAGAAGCTAAAAATCAACTTTTAGATGATTTAGATTTAGAAAGAGAACGAGGAATCACAATAAAATCACACGCAATTCAAATGAATTATAAGTCAATTGATGGTGATGAATACATTTTAAATTTAATTGATACTCCCGGACACGTAGATTTTACTTATGAAGTTTCACGCTCACTTGCTGCTTGCGAAGGTGCACTTCTTGTTGTAGATGCTGCACAAGGTGTTGAAGCTCAAACAATAAGCAATCTTTATCTTGCTTTTGATGCTGGGTTGGAAATAATTCCAGTTTTGAATAAAATTGATTTACCAAGTGCACAAGTGGAAGTTGTATCAAAACAAATTATGGATTTACTTGGTTGCAAAAAGGAAGATATTATTCATGCAAGTGCCAAAGAACGAATTGGAATTCAAGAAATTCTTGAAGCAATTGTTCAAAAAATTCCCCCACCAGTCGGCGATCCCGAAGCTCCACTTCAAGCATTGATATTTGACTCTATATTTGATTCGTATCGCGGAGCAATAGCTTACATCCGAGTAAAGAATGGAATATTAAGAACGAAAGATCAAATTAAGTTTTTTGCACACAATCGAACTTTTTTGGCAGAAGAAGTTGGAATTCTCGGGTTAAAGAAAATTCCACAAAAAGAAATTTCAGCTGGAAATGTTGGTTACGTTATTGGAAGTATTAAAGACGTTCACGACACAAAAGTTGGCGATACAATAACTACATTTAAAAACCCAGCTAAAAATCCACTTCCTGGTTATCAAGTAATAAAACCGATGGTATATTCTGGACTTTATCCAACAAACACTGAAGATTTTGAAAATTTACGTGATGCTTTAGAAAAATTTAGATTAAACGATTCGGCTTTGGTTTTCACACCTGAAACATCGGCAGCATTGGGGTTTGGCTTTCGTTGTGGTTTTTTGGGAATGTTGCACATGGAAATTGTGCAAGAAAGATTGGAACGTGAATACAATCAGAGTATAGTTACAACTTTACCAAACGTTGAATATATTATCTATAAAAAAAATGGGACTCAACTAATTGTTGATAACCCTGCTGATATGCCAAATGTTATGGAAATTGACAGAATTGAAGAACCATATATTAAAGCACAAATTGTTACACCAAGCGATTATGTTGGTAGTTTGATGAAATTGGCTATGGAAAAACGAGGAATCTATAAAAATACGAGTTATATTGATTCAACAAGAGCAGATTTGCAATATGAATTTCCTCTTTCCGAAGTGATTTTCGATTTTTATGATAAATTAAAATCTATTTCCCGTGGTTATGCTTCTTTAGATTATGAATTTATTGGTTATCGTCCTTCTGATTTAGTTAAACTTGATATAATGTTAAATGGCGATACTGTAGATTCACTATCAGTAATTGTTCACCGAGAAAAAGCATTTGATTGGGGCAGAAAAGTTACCGCAAAATTAAAAGATTTAATTCCACGGCAATTATTTGAAATAGCTGTCCAAGCTTCAATTGGGAACAAAGTTATAGCTAGAACAAATATAAAAGCCATGCGAAAAAATGTTCTTGCAAAATGTTACGGTGGCGATATTACCAGAAAGCGTAAACTTCTTGAAAAACAAAAAGAAGGGAAAAAACGAATGAAACAAGTTGGAAATATCGAAATCCCTCAAGAAGCGTTTTTATCTATACTTCAAATTGATGATTAAAAAAGAGAAACTAATGAACTTAAAACGAATATTAATCTCCATCAAAAACCTATTAATTATTGTTTTTGCAGCAATATTAATTAAATCTTTTATTTTGGAAACTTCAAAAATTCCAACTGGTTCAATGGAAAAAACAATTCTTGTAGGTGATTTCCTATTTGTAAATAAATTTATTTACGGTTCTTCATCTCCAAGAAATATCCCATATACTGACATCCGTTTGCCTTATTTCAAAGTCCCAGGAATACGTGAGCCTGAAAGATTTGATATTGTTGTATTCGATTATCCAGGCGATAGAGATGCATTAATTTCAACAACTGTAATGAGTTATGTGAAAAGATTAATCGGTTTACCTGGCGATACTTTGGAAATTAAAAACCAAGTTGTATTTATTAACGGAAAAGAAATCTGGATTCCACCTTTCATTCAATATAAAAAACAAATGCCAATTCCTGCTGGTTTTTCAATGCCATATATTTTCCCAAAAAATTCAGGCTGGAATGAAGATAATTACGGACCGCTTGTCATTCCTAAAAAAGGTGATATTGTTAAGTTAACACTCGAGAATATTGAAACTTACAGAACTTTAATCAATCGTCATTACGGAAGAAATGTAGTAACAATTTATGGGAACAAAATTAAAATTGACGGAGAAATCGCAGAAACTTTTACAATTCCACAAGATTATTACTTTATGATGGGCGACAACAGAGATGATAGTGCCGATAGCAGATTTTGGGGATTTGTACCTCGCGAAAATATTGTTGGTCAAGCGTGGATGATTTATTGGTCGTGGCCACAAGAAATTCCATTTTCAGAACCTATCGCGTTATTTAGTTCTATTCGTTGGAGCAGAATAGGTAAAATTGTTCATTAATATGTTAGTTGATTGAATTGAATTTTGTTACTATTCTGAATAAATAAATTTTACTCAATTAAAATTAAAACCTTCCAAGAAAAAATTCGAGGAAGGTTTTCTTTTAATTACTTTTGGATGCTATTCAAAAACTCGGTCTGTAAATATTTGTGGAGAGAAGAATCTGCTACATCACTAACCTTAGAACTTAAAAATTGATAAGGTTCTTTGGAATCATAAGCAAGAATTGAATGACAAGTAGTACAATCATAAGGTATTGCTTTCCCTTTGTTATCAACCATATCATTATTATGACAACGGAAGCAACCGCCATCTTTTTCATGTCCGATATGATTAGGATATGTTCCCCAATCAATATTCATTTCTGGATGAATATTTCTGTTGTAAACTGATTGTAATACTTTTACTGCTTTATCAATTGATTCAGAAAATCCAATCCATGTTGATGCATAATTTTTGCTGTAAAAACTTTCAACATGCTGTTTCACAAATTTTAATCCATATTCTTTATCTGCAAATGAACCTGTAATTGCTTCTAATCCAACTCGTTTAATAAATGGCAATCTTTTATCTAATAAACCAGTTGCAATTCTTTGGTCTATTGCCTTTTCAGGATTTTCATAAATATGTGTTGCTCTGTTATGACAATCGACGCAATCCATTACACGTTCGTCAGCATCAGTATCCGCAAATTGATTTACATAATTTTTATTTTTAAACTCTCTGATGTTACCTTTTTTATCTTCAACTTTTACCCAAAGAATTTCTTCTCGTTTATCATTAATTGATGAATATGTAACTTTAATATCTTTGTTTACATGCCAATGAATTCCTGAAACACCCGTCTTTTCACCAGAATCAATTTTTAGACTAAGCGTTGTGTATTTTGGAGTACTAAATTCATCAAAATCGTATTTTGTAATTGTTTTCAAACGATTTCCGTAGAATTTTTCTGGCCAATGACATTTCTCGCAAGTTTCACGAGAAGGTCGTAAATTATGAACTGGTGTGGGAATTGGCTTTTCATACAAATTAAGTGAAACAGAAATCATCTGCCAAGTACCGTTAATTTTGGAATCTACTAATGCACCAACTCCTTCGCCAACGTGGCAATCAACACAGCGAACTCGACTGTGTGGCGATTCTTGGTAAGTTGTCCATTCAGGTGTCATTGTTGAATGGCAAGCAGTTCCGCAAAAAACTGGTTCTTCCATAAAACTTAACATTCTAGTACTGGCAAAAGCAAGAAAAATAACACTTGCTAAAACAGTGCCAGAAAGTGTTAAAAAAAGTTTAGAACCAAAAAAGGTTCCGCTTGTTTCTGTGTCATCAAATTTACTTGAAATTAATTCTTTAAGTGGTTTGCCCGTTAATTTCATTTCTTTATACCAACCAAAAGGAATTAACAAGAGACCAATTACAAACAAAGTAGGTGAAGAGAGATAAGAATATAATCCAACTAAAGCACTTTCAAGTATTCCAACAAATCGCAAAAATTCTAAAACAAAGAAAATAATAAAGGATGATACCATAAGTATCACCCCATATTTTGCAAATTTGTTAATTGAAATACTCTTAAGAAATTTTTGATATTTCTTATTAAGATTCATAATACTACTCACTTATTGTTTGAATAAATGTTCGTAAATCTCTTTCTGTTTTCCAGATTTTATATCTTTTTTCAAATCTTGTGTATTCTTACTTAACCACTGATGCATTTTGTCTTCTTTGAACAATTTGTTGATATAAGCATTAACTTCTTTATTTTTGTAAGCTCTTGCAGCTGGAATAAATTCAAAATAGAAATTGTGAAGAACATCATAGATACCGTGCCACCAAGTATAATCAGGACCCATCATAGCAGCGCCGTGACGAGCTCTTCTTCCTTCGTGATGCCAAAGTTCCCAATAATACCATTCAATCTCATTTCCCATTTCAGCTTTAACTTTTAATAATTTATTCTTTTTAATGATATTCATAATATCTGTTGCTGGTTTAGCAAATTTTTCATCATAAAGATTTACAAGAGCGTCATATTGATAAAAATGACCATTATAGAAAGTTTCAGAGTGGCAAGTGCTACAAACATCTTTCATATTAGCTCGTTTTTTTTGCCAATTATCTAATTTCTTCGAAATTGCTGGACGAGTTGACCATTTAATTCTTGCACCAACATCGTGTGTTACTTTTTGCTTTGTCGTTGCTGACATGTGGCAAGTAGCACAAGTTGGAGCTTCAAAATAATCTAGTCCAACTATCCATCTATCAGATTTAATGTTCATTTCATCTGAATGAGTAAAATATGCATTACCATGTTTACTTTCTTCATATATTTCTTTTTGTGGATGGTCAGGTCCCAAATGGCATTTTGAACATGCTTCTGGTTGACGAGCTTGAGCTTTTGAAAATGAATGTCGTGTATGACAAACTGTACAAGAGCCTTTTGAACCATCAGGATTTAATCTTCCAACCCCAGAATTTGGAAAAGTTTTTTTAGATAATTTGTTTTTTTGATTCTTGTCGATAACAATTTTGCTTCCGTGGCAATTTTCACAACCTGTAATTGCAACTGGATTTCCACCGCCAACATGTGCTAAATATGCATCATTAGATTCAAGAATTAAAGCAGCTGTTGCATGATGTGATTTTTCCACTTCTGCAGCTTCTTTTTTGTGGCAAACACCACAATCTTTTGGTGTAACTAAAGTTGCAATTAACGTACCTTCATGTTGAAATGCATCGGGATCGCCACTTTTTGCTTTATGACAATCAATACAAGTAACATTATGTTGTGCGTGGGCTGAAGATTTCCACTGATTATAAAGACCATGCGTCTTTTCTTTATGACATGTCATACACTTTCCAGACGCATCATTTCCTTTTGCATACCATGTTTCAGCATAACTTATATTTGCCAAAAAAAGTAGAAAAAGAAATGCAGAAAGAATACTAATTGACTTCTTCATACTGACTCCTTGTTTGTTTGTTTGTTGTTTAGTGATTTGCTTTCTTTATTTACATTCTTATTTTTTTCAGCCACTTTGTTTAATTTTTCGACATCTTCTACACTTCTTATATGATCGTAAGTATCAATACCTTCATATAACAATAAATATTCTTTTGGTGAAATATTCGAAAACCAATTCCCCGAAATTCTCGCTCCAAGATTTACAATCAAAAATAAACTTAGAATGAACACTGGAACTGTATATTTCCCTGGTTTTTTCTTTGTTATGATATTTTGAATGAAAAGTGTGTTTTCAACTGGACAAGCAGAAACGCAACTCATACAACTTGTGCATTCATCTGAAATTACATAATTTACTTTATGAACTTGAATTGATGATGGGCAGGCTTTTGTGCAGAGTTTGCAATCAATGCAAGTGCTTTTTTCTCTTTTAATTTTATTCAAACTTAGCAATGAGGCTATTCCGAGCAATGCTCCATAAGGACATAAATATCTACACCAAAAATTTCTTATTACAATTGATAAAAGGAACAATATAGTAATTACAATTAGTGAAAATTGAGTTATTTCGGCGAAAAAGTACCACATTTTCACATCAGCGATTTTGTTATATGGACTATCCAAAAACAATTCTAACGCTTCATCAGTCATTGAAAATATTCCCCAAGCGAAAAAAAACAATAATAGATATTTTAAACTTCGAAGCGGATAATCTAAAATTCGGGGGAGTTTTCTTAGTGGTTTTTTGAATATTTTTTTCTTTATTTTTTCGCCAAATTCACCAATGTATTCCGAAATAAAACCTATCGGACAAACATAACTACAGAATGATTTTCCATAAACGAGCGAAATTGTTACAACAGAAAGGAATATGAATAAACCTGCTGGGTGTGAAGAATTTACTACTCCAGTTAAAACAAAATAATAAAAACTCATCAATGAACTTATCGGAAGAAAAGCCTCAACTCCACCAGGTTTTACGACATAATTAACTAAGTTTCCACTTTCTAAAAATGAAACGAAAAAATAAAATTCAATTCCTATCCAAATTGATAATAAAACGAATGTTAACTGAACCAACAATCTGGATTTTTGTATTTCGTCTAATTTTATTTTTTTTGCCATATATAATTTTCTTTTAAATCAGATTTTTTTTTCTTGTTTTAATATACAAATAAGATATAAAAGTCAAAAGATATTTTTTAAATTAATTTAAGTCTTTCGTAAGTTTTTCCTTCTAATTGATCGAGTGTTGTATTTTCAAGTAGTTGATAAATTTCATCTCTTATTCTTCCCCAAGTATCGTGAACTGGACAGTAATCGGTTACTCCACAACCTGGATAACCAAGTAAGCATTTTTCAAATACTTCTAATCCATCAACCTCACGTACTATATCTATCAATTTTAGATTTAATTTATTTTTGTTTAGAAAAAACCCACCATTTTTGCCTTTTTTTGAACCAATTACTTCTAATTTTGTTAATATCTGAAGAACCTTCGCCAAATATTCTTTTGGTACTTCTAATTTTTCTGCAATTTCCTTTGCAGTAAAAACATAATATTCTTCCCTTGTCGAAAAGAAAATAGTTGCTTGAAAAGCTAATTCACAAGTTTTCGAAAATATTAAACTCATATTATCTCAGAAATTTTGTATTTCTTCTTGAACCTTCATCAATTTTGAACATTGAAATTAAATCTTGCAAACGTTCGGTTAGTTTATTCAAATCATCACTTGCTTGCGAAATTTGTTGAATTCCTAACGCAGTTTCACCAGTTACTGTTGTAATGCCTGAAATGCTGTTACTTATTTCCTGTACTACATTTGTTTGATTCTTACTATTTGATTCGATACTTGCAACAATTTCCACAACTTCGTTTGTTTTATTAATAATTTCACCAAGTGTCTGCGAAGCATTTTGGACATTATGTTTTCCCCTCTCTACTTTTTCATTTCCTTTTTCGATGTTTAATACAGTATTATTAGTATCATTTTGTATCTTATTTATCATATCTGCAATTTCTTTTGTTGCTTTGGTAGTTCTTTCAGCTAATTTTCTAACTTCATCTGCAACTACTGCAAAACCTCTACCTTGTTCGCCAGCTCGTGCAGCTTCTATTGCTGCATTTAGTGCTAACAAATTTGTTTGGTCAGCAATTTCATCAATCACTTGGATAATTTCTCCAATTTTATCACTATTATTCCCAAGTTCCTTAACAGAATTTGTTGCAATATTAAACACTTCGGCAATCTCATTTATGTCTGATGTTGTAATATTCATTATTTTACCACCATTTTTTGCAACTTCCCCTGCTTCTTTTACTTTATTATATGATTCTTCTACCATTTTGTTATTTTCTTGGAAAGATAATAGCATTTCATGTGTTGAATTTGCAACTTCAGTTGCTTGAGATGCTTGTTCTTGCGTTCCAGCAGCCATTTGTTCGGCACTCGCTGAAATTTCGGCACTTGCACTTGCCGTTGCTTCTACTGAATCTTTTACTTGTGTAATTAAACTTTTAATATTTTCTACTGTTAAATTGAATCCATTAAATAACTTAGCAATATTATCATCTTGTTTTTCAGCTTCTACCTTAACTAATAAATCACCTTGAGCTAATTTTTCCATTTCTTCTAATAATATTTTAATATTCCGGTCAAGATATTCTTCTTGTTTTTGCGATTCCTTATGTAACTTATGTGCTTCATTTGCCGCTTGTTCTGCAATTCTTCCTTTTTGCTCTACTTCATTTAAAAGAGTTTTTATGTTTAACGTCATCTTATTAAAAGATTTTGCTAATGCCCCTAACTCATCTTCTCTATTTTCAGCAACAAAAACATCTACATTACCTTCGGCTACTTTATTACTTATTAATTGCAATTCCTTAATCGGGGAGGAAATATTTTTAGCAAAAATTAAAGCTGCACCAATTATTATTATAAATATGACTATAAATATTAACAAAATTGTTCCTTCTATTTCAGAAATAACTTTTTCAATATCATCAACATATACGCCATTACCAATAATCCAACCCCACGGAGTGAAGCCTTTTACAAAAGATCTTTTATCTACTGGAATGCTTGACCCAACTTTTGACCATTGGTAATCAACATAACCTTCGCCACTTTTTTTAACAACATTTACCATTTCAATAAATAATTTTTTCCCATTTGGGTCTTCATTACCACTAAGATTACTTCCATCTAATTCTGGTTTAATTGGATGCATAATCATATTTGGGGTAAAATCATTAATCCAGAAATAACCACTATTTTTTGCAAAACGTAACCCCTTTATTTGAGCAATAGCATTATTTTTTGCTTCTTCAACTGTTATTTCGCCCTGCTGAGATTTATTAAATTCATTTTCAATAATCGAATATGCTATTTCTACATTTTCTCTAATTCCTAATTCCCGTTCAGAATAAATAAGGTTATAAAGTTCTGGTAAAGCAAAAAAATATGAACCACTAAAGATAAGTATTAAAAATAGTGTTGATAACGACATAATTTTGTGAAAAAGACTAATTTTGTTAAAAATTTTCATTTTTTCTCCTTTTGACTTATGATAAACTTCTGTTAATATTTTAATCTATCTTGATAAATTTATTCTATAATTCTATTAATAAATAATTTAAGTATTTTAATGGCTATTTACAGCAAATCCACTATAAGATTTTTTGAGTATTATTAAGTATTTTATTTTCAAAAAGATAATCGGATTAATTTATCATTTTTTAA
>DYLK01000057.1 GCA_020722065.1 Melioribacter roseus | reverse complement strand
ATACATCTAAATTAAAGTTTTTGCAAATTTATTAAAAATTAGCAACCGCTAACGGTTGAGTGTATGTGCCGTAAGGGATTGCGGAGCAGTTACCTGTCCACCAACACGAAAGTTTGAGCGGGCTACAATGCTTGAATACGCACTGAAACCCTTATGGCATATAGCCTTTGTTACAAACTGGCGTATCTCTTTTCTATTTTTCACACACAACAATATATTCCTTTGTCATAGTACCTTTTCTCTGTCCAGTCTTGTTTGAAGGAGAATTTTGAGATGGCATGGCTTTATTACCAAGTAGCCTTTCATATGTAAATAAATGTTTAAATCCATTTTGCTCAAACTTTTCGGCTACAAATTGGTCTGTGGGTAATTGCACATCTTTAACTCGTCTATTCCCTACAACATAAATTGCTTTACCACCTTTTTTAATGCTATTTGCAACATCTTTTATTGACTTATCTAAATCAAAGTAAAATGAAGAAACCTCTAATGCCCTTTTTTTAGATTGTTTTCCAACTTCATTAATATATTCCGTTATTAAGCTATTAGGATAGTTTTCTTTTACTGTACTTCCCCCCATTAATAGATTATCAATTTGTCTCGCATATTTTACACCAAACCATTGATTACTAAACATAGAAAACTGACCGTAAGCAACTGTTGTAAAACTGTCGCCATAAGGTGGACTTGTTAAAACAACATCAAATTCATTTTCTTTTTTAGGAAATTTACTATAACTTATGTCAATCTTTGCTCCATTTATTTTGGGTAAGTAATATCTTTCATAGATGTCAATTACTTTATTTAATTTGTCAAAGTAAACACTAAAAACATCTGGATTAAATTGTATCAATTCTTCAGGCTTAATCCTATAAAGTTTAAATTCGTGATTTCGTGTATATGAGCATTCTCTTATGCTTTCTGACAATGGAACGAGAAATATTCTTCTCATATTAACTTCAATTTTATCAACGAAATGCTTAATAATAGAAAGATTTTGTAATACGGGTTTTGAAAACCAAAAATCAATATTGTAATGTTGTGGTATTTCAATTCCATTTACATTTTCTTCGTTTTTAACAAATTCATAAACTTTATTTCTTAATCTCTGTCTAATTAATTTAACTTTTTCTATGTCAAGTTTTGTGAATTTAGTTCGTGAAATTAAAACAGCTAAAGGATTAATATCAAAACCATACATTTCGTTTAATCCCCTGTCTAAACCTATAGTAAAAGAAGAACCTGAACCACAATATGGGTCAAGGAGTTTTCCTTTATTAATATCAAGTTCTTTAAAAAGTTCAATTCCAATTTGTGGTATCATTGTAGCGGGATACTTGTGTAAGTTCGGATAACTCGTAGCATATGACTGCCCAATGAAGTCATATTTTTCATTTCTAATTACTTTATATTTCATAGGTCTGAAATGTTTTGAAATAGTAAAGGGAGTTTATCTTCTTTCACACGAAAACCTGTTCCGTGATTTCTAGCACCTTCAGTTCCTTTGTCGTGAAGTCGTAAATCAATTAAAATATTTTCTGAACGGATTTGTTCAGCAATAAGTTCAGGTGAAACGCCTGTCATAAGTTGAGCACGCTGATAATGAAAATACTCTACACCGTCTCTCTCCTCTGAAAATGCAGAAACAAAAAGTAATGCTGGCATTTTCTTTTTGAATTGTTTTGCAACAGAATCTAAATTCCATTTCGCAATTATTTCTCCTGATACATGACGTACATACATGTCTGTATCGTCAACGAAAAGAAAAACTCCTGCACTATTTGGTTTCAATGACATTGTGTAATACAAACCTTGTCTGCCGTCTTTGTCTAAACTGCCGTATTTTCTTACTGCTTGAATTGCTTTCATCTGCCATGCCTTTCTGTTGAAAGTGAAAAGCGTAATCATACTGCTTGAGTTGATGCGGTGTCCTTTCAATTCAAAATCGTCAATATCTGGAAGGTCAAGATTATTTTCTGTTAGCCCTAACTCAACTTCTAAAGTATGTCCGACTCCTGTCGGTCCCTTGCGTCTTGATTTTACGAACCCTTTTGCTTTAAGTGTCTTAAATTTTTGTTTAAATTCTTGTAATGTCATTTCAAAATTTCTTTTTTACAAAATTAGTTTTTTTTTACAATTGTTGTGTGTTTATTTTTTACGCTTGTTTGTAACGGATTGGCGGTATGTTTTTGCTGCCGATTTCGGAGCACATCACTTTCAAACCGTGAAGAAGTTTGAGGCGA
>DYLK01000035.1 GCA_020722065.1 Melioribacter roseus | reverse complement strand
TTTTTATGATATTCTATTATTGTCTGAAGCATTTCAAATTCAATTAATTAAAAGTTTAAAAGTAATAAAAAAATGATGGTTAGCAAGAAATTGGCTCTTTTTAATTTTGCCGAAGCGTTTTCCTTGTGTGTCAGAGCAAAAGCAAATGTGCTGTTTTGTGCGTTAGCTCTTCATTTCTTTTTTCATTTCAAGTTTAATATTCCATTTTCATTGTCAATTTGCTGTGTAGTTGTCTTTCCTTGGATTCCACTTTTAAGGTATATTATAAAATAACAAATGAAATTAATTTTCCTTGCGTGTTTGAGAAAAGAGCCATTTTATCAAATTTGGGTCGGAATAAGGTTTGCTCCAAATAACATGTTCCCCGTTTGGATATTCAGTATAAAGATGTTTGGGATTTTTCTGCAATTCTTCGTTTAATTTTTTTTCGGTCAAATTTTCAGTATAAATCACAGAAACACCTTTTTCTTCAAGCGATTTAATCATTTTCCTTGAACCTTCAACTGGAACGGCTTCGTCTTTTGCTCCATGGAAAACCCACAATGGAATATTCTTCATTCTTTGAACCGAATTAAAATCTCCGCCACCACTCATTGGAATTGCTGCGGCAAACTTATTAGGGAATCTGACAAGTAAATCCCAAGTTGCATAACCACCCATCGAAAGTCCAGTAACATAAATTCTATTTTCATCTATATTAAATTCTTTTGAAAGTGAATCTAAAATTCCAACAACTGCATTTAATTCGTTGCTGATTGGTGTAGTTTCAAAATCGTAAAAACCTAATTTCCAATTTAAGTCAACCCAGCGGTTGTTTTCTGGACATTGTGGAGCAACTACAAAACAATTTGAAATTGATTGAGCCAAACTATCCGCCCAAGTTGTTGCTAAACCATACAATTCAATTTGTTTTTGATTGTCATTTCCTCTTTCTCCAGCACCGTGCAACGCCAAAACAAGTGGATGTTTTTTTGTTGAATCGTAATTTTGAGGAATATAAAGTCTAAATGGAATTGTAGTAGAATCTTGCAAAAAAGTCCGTTTTTGAAAAGAATCAACTAATTGATTTGTTTGTTGTGCGTTTATAACAATCGAAATTACGTAAATCCATGTAAATACTAATTTTAACATTATTTTTTCCTCGTTAATAGATATTTTTAGGTAAAAAAAAGGCGTTCCAAAAGAACGCCCATTTATTAAGCAATTTTGCGGTCAGATTTTATATAAATTGGTTCGGATTTCTGCAAAACTGTATCGCGAGTAATTAAGCATTTTTCAACATTTTCTATGTTAGGAATATCATACATAATATTCAAAAGAATATCCTCTACAATTGACCGAAGCGCCCGAGCTCCAGTTTTTCTTTGCATTGCCATATCAACAATCGATTCCAAAGCAAGCGGGTCAAATTCCAACTCAACACCTTCCATTCTAAATAATTTTTGAAATTGCTTTAGAATTGCATTTTTTGGTTTTGTTAGAATTGTTATCATCGCCTCGTGATTTAACGAATGTAACGGAGCGATTACTGGCAACCTTCCAACCAATTCTGGAATTAACCCAAATTTTATCAAATCATCTGGAGTAGATAATTCAATTATTTCATCGCTTTCAAGTTCGGTTTTACCTATTACTTCTGCTCCAAAACCCATTGAATTTTGGTTAATTCTTTTTGAAATTATTTTTTCTATTCCTTCAAAAGCTCCGCCAACAATAAATAAAATATTTTTTGTGTTCACATTTATTAGACTTTGTTCAGGATGTTTTCTTCCTCCTTTTGGGGGAACACCAGCTACGGTTCCTTCAAGAATTTTCAATAACGCTTGTTGAACTCCTTCGCCCGAAACATCTCGTGTAATTGAAGTGCTTTCGCTTTTTCTTGCTATCTTGTCAAGTTCATCTATATAAACAATTCCTTTTTGAGCTTTTTCAAGATTGTAATCTGCTGCTTGCAATAACCGAACAAGAACCGATTCCACATCATCGCCAACATAACCAGCTTCTGTTAAAGTTGTGGCATCGGCAATTGCAAATGGGACGTCAAGTATTTTTGCCAATGTTTGTGCTATTAATGTTTTACCTACGCCAGTTGGACCAATCAGTAAAATGTTACTTTTTTCAATTTCCACGTCATCTAATTCAAAAAAAGTACCTTTTGTGTTTATTCTTTTGTAATGATTATAAACTGCAACTGATAATGCTCGTTTGGCTTTATCTTGTCCGATAATATGTTCGTCAAGTTTTTCTTTTAATTCGTGTGGTGTTAAAATTCCCTTTGCAATTTGTTGAGATTGATAAGCCGCCATATTGTTTTTTAGAATGTCAACACTTGTTTTAATACAAATATCACAAATATAAACATCTGGTCCGGCAACCATACTTGTTACTTCGCTGGCTTCTCTTCCACAAAAAGAGCATTTAATAACGCTTTCATTTTTATTTATTTCGTCCATTTTCTTCCATTTTTTTAATATTTTCTCTTACTTTATTAAGATATAACGAATCACTATGTTTATCAAGGAAATTATTATAAATCTCTCGAGCTTTAGAATAATTTTTTTCTGCATAAAAATAAATATCACCCAAGTACATAATCGGCTTATCAGCAAAAATTTTTATTTCCCGTTCTGCTAAAATATTGTTTAATCGAATTTTAGCAACTTCCATTTTATTATTTGCAATTAGAATTTCAATTAATTTTAATTCTGCAATATCATTTAAGATAAATAACTTTTTGTTTTGTGATAGATTTTCAAGCAATTCGGTTGCAAGCACAAAATTTCCTCTAAATATTTCAAAATCTGCTTTTGCATAAATTGCAAGATTTACTGAATCTTTTTTAAACGTCGAAATCAAAAGTTTCAAACTTATTGCGTCATTTGCATACAAGTTGTTTTTAGAAAATGCAATTTTGTTAAATTCCACCAGACTTTTACTGAAATTAGCTTGCCAAAAAGTAATTTTTGCTAATAGAAAACTTGCTTCAAATTGCTGACTTTCAAAATTCTTTGGTGCTTTTTCAATTTCTTTAAGTATTTGCCGTGCTGATTCGAATTTAGATTGCATAATATCAATTTTAGCTAAATTCAAATTTGAATTGTAGTATTCCGCTGTTCCAAATTTTAATTTTATTATTTCGTTGTATAGTTCTATTGATTTGCCAAAATCTAAAAAGTAATTAGTTAATATTTCCGCCAAAACCATTTTAGATTGCAACAAAATTGACTGATTTTTTGCTGTTTTTGAAAGATTTGATAAAATGGATAATTCATTTTTTAAGTCAATTTGATTATCAAAAGAATTTGGAATTGGTTTCCAATATTCATTTTCCAAAAATTTAGCTTTCTTTATCTCAATTTGTGATTTCACCAAACCAAATTCTACGTTTTCTATAAATGGAAATTCTTCAAAATTATCAATCAAATATTGGTAAGATTTTTGGGCGATTTTATAATTTTTGCTTTTCAAATTCGTTTCTGCAAAGCGATAAATTCCTTGTCCAGCCTGATTCCTTTTTTCATCATTTTGCACCACTAAATCAAATGCTTTTTCAAAGTTCGAATTTGATAAATAATGTGCAGTTAGCAAATCAGCGAATTCTATTGTTGGATTTTCATCATAATATTGCTCTAAAACTTGTCCAATTTGCTGTTTTGCCGTTTCGGTTTGATTTAATCTCAAAATGCTATTTTTTACAAAACTTAATTTATTTTTGTCGTTTTTCAGAATCTCACAATACTCAATTGCGGCTTTTTCGTAATCCATATTTAACGCAAATAAATTAGCTAAATCCATAGAAAACATATACTTATCGTTAAATTTTTGTTTTCCAGAAGTTAAAATATCCTCAGCAATTGCAAAATCTCGATTCTGTATTGCATAATTAGCAATTGCTCTGTAGATATTTTCATTTTCTGGATTTTGTGAAATTACGAAACGCCAAATTGAATCGGCTTGTTGAAATTTTCCTTGCCGATGAAAAACTGTTCCCAAAATTCCGAATGCGTCAACATCTAATTTGTTTTCTGAAATTTTCTTTTTTGCGATATTTTCGACCAAATCATATTTTTTTAACGCAAGTGAAGTCCGCACGAAGCCATTAAAATAGCTATAATTTCGATTGTTTTTATTGTACAATTCCAGATATATTTTGTTAGCTTTTTCGTATTCAAAGACTTGCTCGTAATTTTGTGCCATCAGAAAAAGTTGGTCGGAATTATCGCGAATCTGCGAAAAAGCGATAGAAACGCTAAAAAATAATAGTAAAAGTATTTTTTTCATTTTAATTGAAAAATCTTTCGGAGAAAATGTTGCCAAAATTCAGAATCAGATTTTTATCAAGCAATTTCTTGATTTTCGCCATTTCTCTAATTTCTTCATCCGAAAACATCAATTCAAAATATTCTCTTTTTAGTTTTCCGACACCGTGTTCAGCAGAAATTGTTCCGCCAAAATCAACAGCTTTTTGGCAAATTTGCTTGTAAATTTCTTTTGATTTTGTGAACTCAACCTCGTTTTCGGGCAACATATTCAAATGTAAATGCGAATTACCAAAATGTCCGTAAGCGACAAAATGAATGTTTTGGCTTTCCACCAAACTTCGTGAATAATTGTAAAATTCAACAAATTTATCATTTGGAACTGCAGTATCCGTACCGACTTTCCTAAAATTTTTGCGAGTTATGTATTCACTAATTTTCCATGAAACTGCGTGTCGAAAATCTTGAAATTCTCGCCTCGTTTTGGCATCAGTGGCAATCCACGAATTTTCAATATCTGCTTCGAAATGCTCTATAATTTCAAGCCATTTTTCTGTTAGTATTTCTTCATTTGCGGAATTAATTTCTTGTTCAACCCAAACTGCGGCTTTATGATGATTTTTAATTTTTGGGAATTCTATTTTAAGAAATTGAAGTGCAAAAAAATCAAAATATTCAATTGCAAGTGCGTTAATTTCGTCATCAAAATTTCTGTTTCTAATAGACTTTTCTCTAACTTCGGCTACAAATTCAAGAGATTTAACTTCATCGTCAAAAAATAAAACTGCCGAAAAATAATTCTCTGGCTTTTCTATCAAGCGAATTTCAGCTTCAGTAATTATTCCCAAAGTTCCTTCCGAACCGATAAATAAATCTATCAAATCCATATCTTTTTTGATATAAAATCCTGCAGCGTGTTTTACTTTGGGCATTTGTATTTTGGGCAATTTTATTTGAAAATCTCCAATTTTTAGCATTCCATCAACCGCAAAAATTTCCCCTCGACTAATTTTATGAATTTCGCCGTTTGGCAAAACAATTTCAATAGAATTAATAAAATTTCGAGTTGGACCATATTTGAAAGATTTCGCACCAGAAGCATTTGTGGCAATTGTTCCACCTAAAAAGCAATTATTTTCAGTTGGATCTGGTGGATAAAATAGATTTTTTTCTTCCACTTTCGATTTAATTTCCGAAAGTAAAACTCCAGCTTCAACTTTGGCAATTTTGCGAGATTCGTCTATTTCAAAATCATTAAACTTCGCCATCGAAATTACAATTCCGCTTTGTGGAACTCTTCCGCCCGTCAAACCAGTTCCATTTCCAGCAATTGTAACTTTCGTTTTCTTTTTATTGGCTTCAATTAAAATTTCTGAAATTTCTTGTGCTGTTTTGGGAAAATAAACAGCATCGCAATCACCTTTAACATTTGCGGCGTCAACAAGAAAATCAAGAATTTGGGATTTATTTGAATTAATAATCATTCTGACGAAAAACTAATTATGCAAAATCATTTTACGGCTTTTGATTTTTGCATCACTTTTTCCCATTCTTCAAGCGAAAGTTGTTCCGCTTCATCTGAAAGCAAAACGGGGATATCATCTTCAATTCTATATTTATAACGTGTTTCTTTGTCGGTTGAAATTAACGAATTTTCGAAATAAACTAAATCCGCTTTTGTAACGGGACAACAAAGGATTTCAAGCAATTTTGGGTCTAACATTTATTTTACTCTTATTATTTTAAAATCGTAACTACATAATTCAATTATTTTAGAATCTATTTTTCTTTTATTGTAAATATCTATCAACTTACTGTTTTCAAAATCAATAATGTTTGATAAATCAAAATCCGTTTTTTTGTCATTTCCATTCAAAATTACAAGAAATTTATTTTCTTTTTCTGTTCTAAAATAGAAATAGACATTTTCAATTGGTTCAAAATGTTCGGTTTTTCCGATTGAAAAAGCTTCGTTTTCTTTACGAATTTTAATCAATTTTTGAAGATGATTAAATGTTTCATTTTCAACTGAATTTCTTTCTTTCTCCAAAAATGCATTGTGGGAATCTTCCTCCCAACCTCCTGGAAAATCCTGACGAAGGTCTCCGTGATCGTAACCGCCGACTAAACCAATTTCATCGCCATAAAATAATTGTGGAATTCCTCTTGCCGTAAGCAAAAAGACAAAAGCCAATTTTACTTTCTGAAGATTTTCCTTTGCCAACAACATTGGTCGTTCTACATCGTGATTGTCAACAAAAGTCAGCAAATTATTAGGATTTTGGTAAAGAAAATCGTGAGCAATTAAATTATAAAAAACGTTGATTGACTTATCTTTTGTTAAAAAGTCGGCAAACGCATCTCGAATTGCAAAATCAGTTACAACGGGCAAATTTGTTTGAAAATTTCTCACTTTGGAATTTGCTTGAAATCCCGCAAGGTAACTACTTTCGCCGGTCCAAACTTCGCCAACTATGTTAAAATTTGGATATTCTTCAAGCAATATTTTAGCCCAATTTGAAGCAAATTCTGGATTCAAATAAGGATAAGTATCTTCACGAATTCCATCAAAACCCGAAAATTCTGCCCACCACAATGTATTTTGAATCAGATATTTTGCAAGAAATTCATTTTCTTGATTCAAATCTGGCATTTCAGAAACGAACCAACCTTTTTCCAAATTATTAATTGTCTGTTGCGAAGCATTTGGGTCGAAATAGGCTGATTTTTCGTGTTTTGCATTTATATGATTTTCGGGCGTTCCGTGTAACCAATTAGCAAATGGTGGATTTTTCACCCAAATGTGATTATTGCTGATGTGATTTGAAACGTGGTCATAAATTATTTTTAAGCCTTTTTGATGTGCTTCTCGAACAAGCGTTTTGTAAAGTTCATTATTTCCGAAGCGAGCATCAATTTTGTAAAAATCTGTTGCAGCATAACCATGATAACTAATTGGATGATTGTTTTCGACAAGCGGATTTATCCAAATTGCGGTAATTCCAAGATTTTTAAGATATTCAAGATGATTAATAATTCCCTGAATATCGCCGCCGTGTCGCGAAAGTCTGCCGTTTCTATTAAATTGATTCGGGAGATTTCCAATATTTTTGTCATTTGAAATATCACCGTTTGAAAATCTATCTGGCGTAATTAGATAGATAACATCTTTCTGCGAAAATCCCATGTGAGATTCTGGTGTAAAATCTCTTTCATTTATCGGGAAAATTGCACTTGTTGAATTGTCAGCAGATTTAATTTCGAACTGATAATTTCCCGCTGTGTCAATTTTTGATAAATCTAATTCAACAAAAAGATAATTTCCGCTTTCTGTTTCTGTTATTTTTCCAACTTTCACTTTTTCATCTTTAAAAGAAACAGAAACATCTTTAAAATTCTCGCCATAAATCATTAGTTCAATATTGTTGAATTTCATTCCTTTCCACCAATTTGGCGGCTCAATTTTATCAATTTTTACTTGAGAGAACGAATTCCCAATCAACAAAAAGAAAAAATTGATTAAAAATGAAATTCTAAAAAATCTGTTTTTGGGCATTTTATTTCTGTTTTGTTTGATTTGCAACAGAGTTAATTGCGGCTTTAATTTTTTCTTGATCGCCAAGATAATAGCTTTTGATTGGTTTTAAGTTTTCATCTAATTCATAAACAAGAGGAATTCCGGTTGGAATATTTAGCTTAATGATTTCTTCCTTTGAGATATTATCTAAGTGTTTTACCAAAGCTCGCAAGCTATTTCCGTGTGCAACAATAATTACTTTTCTTCCAGCAAGAATTGAAGGAACAATTGTATTTTCCCAATAAGGAACAAATCTTGCAACTGTTAATTCCAAACTTTCAGTGAGTGGAATTTCGCTTTCTGATAGATTTGCATAACGAACATCTTTTGCTGGTGAACGTTCGTCATCTTTTTCCAAAGCTGGCGGTGGTGTATCATAACTTCTTCGCCAAATAGTAACTTGTTCATCACCATACTTTGCAGCAGTTTCGGCTTTGTTCAAACCTTGCAAAGCTCCGTAATGTCGTTCATTTAATCTATAATTTTTAATTGTTTCTATCCAAAGCAAACCCATTTCTTCCAAAGCAAGATGAAGAGTTTTAATTGCTCTGGTTAGCAATGAAGTATAAGCTAAATTGAAAGTAAATCCATTTTCTTTTAATAATTTTCCCGCAAATTTGGCTTCTTCAATTCCTTTTTCTGTTAGATTTACATCTGTCCAACCAGTAAAAAGATTTGTTTTATTCCATTCACTTTCTCCGTGTCGTAGAAGTACTACTTTATACATTATATTTTCTCCTTTTTAATTCTGACAAATTTCTTCAATTTCTTCAACAGATTTTGGAATTGGGCGTCCGAGAACTCGACATGAATCTTCTGTGATAAGAACGTCATCTTCAATTCTTATTCCACCAAAACCAATCATTTTTTCCAATTTTTCGTAATTAATAAATTCAGATTTTTTATTTTCTGCTCGCCATTGGTCAATTAAAGCTGAAATAAAATAAACGCCAGGCTCAACTGTTAACACAAATCCCGGCTGAAGTGGGCGGGCAAGTCGCAAAAACGCCAAACCGAATTGCTCACTTCGAGAAGTTGAGTCATCGTAACCGACAAGGTTTTCGCCCAAATCTTCCATATCGTGAACATCAAGCCCGAGCATGTGTCCTAATCCGTGCGGAAAAAACAAAGCATGTGCTCCAGATTCAACAGCATCTTCGGTATTCCCTTTCATTAAACCAATATTTTTCATTCCTTTTACAATTGTTTTTGCTGCATGTAAATGAACTTCTTTATATGAAATTCCAGGTTTCAGTATTTTAATAGCTTCAGTTTGAGTTTCCAAAACAATTTGATAAATATCTTTTTGCACAGATGTGAATTTCCCAGAAACTGGAAAACTTCGAGTTATATCGCTTGCGTAATGCATAAAAGATTCAGCACCGGAATCCAAAACAACCAAATCGCCATTTCTCATAATATTTTTATGATGATGATTATGCAAAATTTCCCCGTGAATTGAAAAAATTGTTGGAAAAGAAACTCCTCGTCCGCGAGAATGAGCAATTCCTTCAATTCCGCCCGAAATTTCTTGTTCACGAATGCCTGGTTTTGCTTTTCGAAAAGCGTAATTATAAATCATAAAACTTGTTTCAAGAGCTTTTTCTATCTCAAAAACTTCATCGTGAGATTTTATTGAACGTTGTTTGATTATCGCTTTTATTAAATCCAAAGATGTTTTTTTATTGATTTCATTAGGTTTACAATTAAATATTTCAGAAAGAAAAATTGAATTTTCTGCTCTGTATTGTGGCAAAAGATGAATTATTCTGTTGTGTGCAATTGCTTTGGAAATATACTTTTCAAATTCACGAAATGGTTTTGTAATTGTAACGCCAACATTTTCTGCTTTTTCAGCAACCGAACGAGTTGGTCCCATCCAAATTATATCGTCCATTGAGCGATCATCTGAAAAAATTATTTCTTCGCCCGAATCAAAATCGATTATTGCGGCAAAACCAACTTCATCTATTCCCCAAAAGTATAGAAAATTGCTATCTTGTCTGAAATTATAAGTATTTCCTGCGTAATTCATCGGACTTTCTGAATTTCCAAGAAAAATTCCAACCCCATTTTTTATGTCTAATTTTAATTTTTGTCTTCGTTCTATATAGATTTCTTTTCTAAACATAATTCTCCGTAAGATTTTTTTTAATATAATGTACAAGTTAAGTATTTTTGGTTAAACGAGTAAATTTTTAAGTCAAAACTGGCTTCATTACAATTCTCAAATTTGACAAAACACAAGTTTAATAACTGAAATTTAGAGGAAAAATGTTTCGAGATAACGAGATTTTATATTCATTTTTTAACGAAGATGATTTTCTGAAAATATCAACAAAAATAAAAGAAGTTGAATCAAAAACATCGGGCGAAGTTCGTGTAAGTATAAAAGAAACTCGAACAATAAAACAAAAAAAAATGTCCCTTTATGAAATTGCACTGAACGAATTCTACAATCTTCGGATGGATAAAACTATCGACAAAACTGGAATTTTACTATTACTACTTCTTAAAGAAAAGCAATTTCAGATTGTAGCTGACGAAGGAATTAATAATATTGTCGGACAATCTACTTGGGATAAAATTCGTGATGAAATTCAATTATATTTTATTCGCGGAAATTTTACAGAAGGAATTTTAAGCGGAATTGAAAAAATGGGAAATGTTTTAGCTGAGCATTTTCCAATTAAATCAGATGATAAAAACGAACTTTCCAACAAAGTAAATTTTTAGTTGCTTACATTATCAAAATTTATTATAATTTCATCAACGAAAAAATTAAATACTACAAACAAGTAGCATATAGATGAAATTACAAAAAACTACAGAATATTCGCTAAGAATTCTAATTTACATGGCAAAAGAAAGTGAAAAAATTCACACTGCTAAATCTATTCTTGAAAATCTTAATATTTCAGATAAATACTTACGCCGCATTATGACACAGCTAACAAAATTTGGCTTTATAACAAGTGTCCAAGGCAAGGAAGGTGGTTACTTTTTTGCTAAAAAATTAGAAGATATTTCAATTGCAGATGTGATAAATGCTTTTGAAGGACTTGAAAAATATTCGGGTTGTGTTTTGGGCTTCGAAGAATGTTCTGACGAAAATCCTTGTGCTTTTCATTATAAATGGAAAGAATTCCGAAGCAATTTGATAAAATTTTTGAAAACAACTAATCTATCAAATATTGAAGTTGAACAAATACTAAAATTTTGATTTTTTTTGTCATTAAATACTACAACATCGTAGTATTTAATTAATTAACAAATTAACTAAAAATAAAATATAAGGAGTTATATGAAAGAAACTTTCTTAGATAAGTTCATGAGTCGAAAAGGACTTTATGTATCTTTTTGGATAATTGCAATTTTTATGGTAAGTGCTTTGATTTACTATACCGCAACTTTGCAAAAAGAAGTTCCTCCAATACCAAGTACCGTAAAATCAGTAAGTGGTGAAGTTCTTTATACTTACAACGATGTTGTTGAAGGTAAAGGTTATTTTCAACAGTTCGATTTAATGGATTGGGGAACAATGTTGGGAATGGGAGCTTATATGGGTCCCGATTTTTCAACAGATTTTATGCACTACAGAGTTGAATTCTTGTATGATTTTTATGCAAAAGAATTGTATAATAAATCTAACAAAGAACTTACAGCTATTGAACGTGGTGCTGTAAAAGAAAGAGTTAAACAAGATGTTAAAAAACAAACAAAACTGCTTGAAACAACTACTGTTTACACCGATGCTTCGGCTCTTGCTTATCACAAAAATGTGGAATATTTAACAAATCTTCTCGTAAATGGTGATAAAGAACGAGCCTTTCCTGGCGGCGTTATTAGACCAGATGAAGCTAAAAAAATTGCTGCATTTGTTGATTGGTCGCAATTGGTTGCTTCTTCTTTGAGACCTGGAACAAACAGAACTTGGTCAAACAACTGGCCACCTGAACCAATGTTAGACCAAAATGTAACATTCGTATCACACAAAATTTCATTGTGGGAATTTCTAATATTGTGGACATTGACAATAATTGTAATCTTTTTATCCTATGAATTTTTGTTGAAAAAAGACGCAAAAGAAGATTTAGAAAAACCTATGGAAATAACAAGTTTGTTCAAATCACAGAAAAAGTTGATGAAATATATTCCAATTGTTGCTGGATTATTTTTAGCTCAACTTGTTATTGGCGGATATTTAGCTCATCTTTACACTGAACCGACTCAAGATTTTATTGTTTCTCAAGGAATTTTACCATTTAATGTTTTACGTTCAATTCATACTCAACTTGCTATTCTTTGGGTTGCAGTGGGTTGGTTAGTTGGAGGTTTATTAATTGCTCCTTGGGTTGCAAATAAAGATCACAAATTTCCTTGGCTGGTTGATGTACTTTGGACGGCTCTTTTGGTAGTTGCTGTCGGTAGTTTGATTGGATTATATATGGGTGCAACAGGACAAATGCGAGATACTTGGTTCTGGCTCGGAAACGAAGGTAGAGAGCTTGTAAACCTTGGAAGACTTTGGGATATTGGACTTGTTGTCGGCTTGGTTTTCTGGTTCTTGCTAATTATTTCTTTAATCAAAAAAGCAGCCACAAACAATCCAATTGTTAGCACAATTATTTGGTCGGCTTTCGCAATTGCAACTTTATACATTGCTGGAATGATGCCTGTCCACAAAGTTATGCCAAACTTTACAGTTGATGATTATTATCGTTGGTGGGTAATTCACCTTTGGGTAGAATTAACATTCGAACTTTTTGCAGCTGGTGTTATCGCTTTCTTTACCGTTTCGTTAGGTCTAATTTCAAACAAAACCGCTGTTCGAGTAATGTTCTTCGAGCTTTTCCTTATTATGATGAGCGGAACACTTGGTGTTGGACATCACTATTGGTGGCAAGGTCTTGATGAATATTGGATAGCAATCGGTGGAATTTTCTCCGCTCTTGAACCGCTTCCACTTGCATTAATGATTGTAGAAGCAATGAAAAATTATCGTGAAAAAGTTCACAGCGCCGAAGGATTTAATTTCTCAACTCCTTTTATGTGGATTTCTGGTTCTGCAATTCTAAATTGGATTGGTGCAGGTTTCTTTGGAATGGTAATTAACACTCCAACAATAAGCTACTATTCTCACGGTACTTACTTAATTATGCCTCACGGACACATTGCTTTGCTTGGTGCTTTTGGTTATATCTCATTAGCCTTTGTTTATATGGCTTCTCGTACAAACTCACTTGCAAACAACTTAGTCTGGGATGAAAAAATAAGCAAAATCGGATTCTGGTTATTAACAATTGGAGTTCTTCTATTTGCTTTACCAACTTATATGATAGGTATAGAACAGACAAGAATTGCACAAGAAATGGGTTATTTCTACACAAGATTGCGTTCGGCTGTTGAGCCACTTAAAGGTTGGATGTGGTTTAGAATTGTTCCAGATTCTTTGATGATTCTTGGTGGACTTACTATCTTTTATGATTTAGTTACAAAAACTTATTTTGCAAAAAAAAATAGTTAATTAGTTGAGGACTGAGTAAAATCAGTCCTCTTTTTTAATAGAAAGAAAAAAATGCTTATCGTAGATAAAAATGAATGTATTGCTTGCAAAGCTTGTGTTGATGTTGCCGATACAATTTTTGCAATGAATGATGAAAACTCATTTGCTTTCGTAACAAAGCAACCTTTAACCGAACTTGAAGTAGAACTAGCAGATGACGCAATTCAAACTTGCCCAGTTAATGCAATAAAATATATTGAAGAGGAAACTGAGCTTAACTTAGAAACAGAAAAACCTTCTTCAAATGATGAAAAAGAAAAATCAAAACAGCAACAAATTTCAAAATTCATTGATGTAGAAATCGATACGACAGATATTATAACTGCAAAATCTAATATCAAAGAAACTTTGGATAAATATCCACAATTAAAAGATGTTCTTGTTTCGCTTTCTCCAAAATTTAAGAAAATGCAAAATCCAATACTTTATAACACTTTAGCAAGATTTGCTACTTTTGCAGATGCTGCTAACGTAACTGGTTTGTCTGTGTGCGAAATATTACACACTTTGAACAAAGCAATTGGAAAAGAGAAAAAGTTAACTGAAATTTTCCCAGATTGCATTTCACAAGAAGTAAAGTTGGAAGATGAATTTTTAGGAAATGAAATTACTTGGAATGAAAATAACGACAGATTTATTTATAATTCCGACACAATGCCTGAAATTATTGAGCGAGTAAATAATCTTAACCCGCAAGAATCGATAGTAATAATTTCTGTAAACAACCCAATTGAATTGTTAAAAGTTGCCAAAGGATTAGATTATCAATTTAATATCGAAAAAGGAAAAGATTATAGAATTTCAATTTTTAATCCAAAATCTGTTAATCTTGAAATGAATAATAATTGGGAAAGAATAGCTTCTACTTTTCCTGTGCTTGATGTTCGATTTTTCACAACTGACCCTTTCGATACTATTATCAAAACTGCATATAATACTGAAGAAGGAAGCGGATTTATCCTTATCCAAAGATTTGTGCCATTTCCAATAATCAATATGTTGACTGAAATGGGATTTGACCACAAAGTACAGCGAGTTACCGATTCGGAGAACTACGTTTTTTTCTACAAAAAATTTACAGAAAAAGGAGAAACATCAAACAGCAGTAAAAAAGATGTTATCATTCAATCAGCTACTCCAGTTGCTTATCCTGTAATTATGAGATTATTGCAATCAGATAAAATTCGTTCAACTTTCAACATCAAAGAGCTAAAAATTTGGGAAGAAACCGAAAAGCATCTCGCTTGGATAACAAGCGGAAAAGCCGATATTAGCTTTTCAGCTCTGATTACAGCAGCTAAATTAAAAAATTCAAACATCAAAATTCCAGCACTTTTTGTTTGGGATAATTTCTATCTACTTACTCGTTACAAAGCAACTTCTTTTGCTGACGTTATCGGGAAAAAGATAAATACTCCACTTTTCGAAGAAGCTCCGCCAACGAAAATCACTAAATACTTAATGAAATCACTTGGTTATAATTCTGATGATTTTACATTTGTTTACGGAAAACCGTTTGGCAGACCAGAACAAATTTATGCAGATTTTGTTCGTGGTACTTCCGACACTTGTATTCTTCGCGAACCAGAAGCAAGTTTTGCTATTAAAATTCTCCAAGAAATGGGTGAAGAAATTTCTATTATTTCGTTCAACGAACTTTGGAATCAAGTTAATCCAAATTATGGTAGCTTTCCAAATGCTGGTATTGTAATTAAAGAAGAGTTTTACAACGCCAACAAAGAAGAATCAGTATTATTTCTTAACGAATTGAAAGAAGCTATAAATTGGGTAAATCAAAACAAGCTTGAATCTGCTAAATTATCTTTCGATATGATGCGACAACCAGTTGAAAGAGTTGAACTTTTCTTAAATCGCGTAAAATACGAATATGTAGATGGCGAAAAGCTAATTGACAATATCAAATCTTACTTTAATGTTCTAAATTCCGAAAAAATCACAGAAGTTGTTGTTGATGATAAATTCCTAAATATGTTCAAATTATAAATTTTGTTCGTATTAATGAAAACACTAAAGTCTGAATTTTAAGAAATTAATTTTCAGACTTTTTTATTTCTAAACTTATCCAAAATTTTGAGCCGACATTCTTTTTGCTCATTATTTCGGTGAAGTTGGGTTGAATTATTAGTACTTCTTCATAAGTTAAGTTGTAAAGTTTGTAAACCATTTTGTCTATTTGTCGCTCTTCGGCGGTGGTGTCTGATAAATCTTGAGCAACAAAATTCCCAATTATCAAAAAGAGAAATATAATTTTCCCAAATTTCATTTTGCAACTTAATATTATTTAGTTACTATCTAATTTATCAATTGCAAATCAAATAAGAAAATCATTTATTTCGTTATCTATGTGGCTAAAGCCAATTTTTAATTTTCTTTCTTTATCAGTTCACTAAAGCG
>DYLK01000002.1:128713-167115 GCA_020722065.1 Melioribacter roseus | reverse complement strand
ATCATAAAATAAAATCTTTTACAGAAGAAGTTAATGATTTTATGAAAAAATATGGGTGGGAATTTATTGAAGAAAAATAGAATCGGCTAAAGAAAAAATTCCAAAGCAGACACAACCGAATTACCAAATCAAAGATGCTTTAGTTTACAAATTATATCAATTAACAGAACTAGATATATCTAAAATTAAAAATAAAAATGAGGCTAAAGCCAAATTATTTTTATTATTCAAATCAGTGGGCTAAAGCCAACTGCAATAAAAAGAGGCTAAATATTCTTGAATCTTAGACTTTTCAGATTTTTAACTTATCGATTGAATTTTTCCGAGAAAGTGGAAAGTAACGCTTCTTCTAATTTTGAATAGTTAATTTTTTCGGAGAGTATAGTTTCAATTTCTGTTGTTTTGTTTCCCATTTCTGTGAATAATTTTGCCTTTTCTTCTTCAGAAATGTTGAGATATTTTGGTAAATCTTTGTGTCTTTTCCCAATTAAAATTGAGCCGTGCTGAAGTATTTTCCCATCAATTTTTCGTTGAGCACTTCCTATTAATTTTTTCCCTCGAAAATTCACTTCATTTTGGGCAGTGCTTGCAAAACAGACAATTCCGCTATTTGTTTGAAGTAAATTTCTAAAATTTGGTTGATTATTTTCTAAACTGCACTCTGATAATATGGAATTATACTTTGCAAGCGATTCGATTAATGCTTCTGAAATCAATTTATATACAATTCTTGGTTGAAAAACATCAGTTATTGCAATTACAAAGGAATAAGTAATTTCTTCGGCATGCAGAATTGCTCTTCCACCAGTTGGACGTTTTACGATTTCAATTCCATCTTTTTTGCAAAGTTCTTCATTTATTTCAGTTTGTGCTTGATTAGCTCCAAGTGAAATACAATATGGTTCCCAATAGTATAAACGAAAAAAACCTTGTCCACTTTTTAAGTTATGAACAAGGTTTAAGTCAAAATTCATATTGTAATTGCCGGAGTTCTTGCCTGTATTGAGCAACTCCAATTTCATTATCTAATTAAACCTCTATTGCTTCTATCAATAAATCGGACAATTTCCATTACTTTGTCGTTTTCGGAATATTTATCAATAAGTTTTTGCTTTGCATCATTAATTAATAAGTTTGAATTATAAATTATTTGATAAGCATCTTTAATCGAATTAATTTCATCGTTTGAAAAACCACGTCTTCTCAAGCCAACTATATTTAATCCTTCGAATTTTAGAGGCGTTCCGCCAGCAAGAATATACGGTGGAACATCTTTTGTAGTACGAAAATGTCCGCCGAACATTACATTTCTACCAATTTTGCAAAATTGATGAATGCCAGAAAGTCCTCCAATAATTGAAAAATCGTCAATTTCAGAATGTCCCGCAACTTGAACAGCATTAGCAAGAATTACATTGTTTCCGATTTTGCAATCGTGGGCAACGTGAGCATAAGCCATAATTAAGCAATTACTTCCAACAGAAGATTGTCCCGTTTCGTGAGTTCCACGATGTAATGTTGCAAATTCGCGAACTACTGTATTATCTCCAATAAAAAAATATGTTATTTCGTTACCAAATTTTAAATCTTGAGGTGAATTTGAAATAGAAGCACCTTGATAAATTTGAACTCCATTTCCTAATCTTGCTCCATTATAAATAACAGCATTCGGACCAATTGAACAATTATCGCCAATAACAACATCATCATGAACAATTGCAAATGGATGAATTGTTACGTTATCTCCGATTTTTGCTTTATCACTAATTATTGCAGTTGGATGAATATTATTCATATTAATTCTCATCTTTTGGTTGAGATTCTTTATCAACTATTGCAGCCATAAGTTCAGCTTCGGAAACTATTTTATCGTTTACATAAGCTTTTGCATCAATTGTAACAATGTTTCTCTTCTTGCTTTTTAAGATTGCTTCCATAACAAGTTGGTCGCCAGGGAGAACGGTTTTTCGGAATTTGGCATTGTTTATTCCAAGGAAAAGTACAAGTTTTGTAGTTGGGTCGAAATATGAATTTAGCAAAAGAATTCCGCCAGTTTGTGCCATTGCTTCAATTATCAGAACGCCAGGCATAACTGGTTGTCCTGGGAAATGTCCTTGGAAAAAAGGTTCGTTTACTGTTACAGATTTTACGCCAACAACTCGTTTATCCATTTCGAGGTGGATAATTTTATCAACTAATAAAAATGGATAGCGATGAGGAAGAATTCGTTGTATTGCATTGTTATCAAATACAACACCTTCTTTTTTTACGAATTGGAATTTTTTCTCTAATTTTTTTTGATGATAAAGTTGGCGAATTTTCTTTGCGAATTCTACATTGGATTTATGTCCTGGTCGTGCAGCAAGAATTTGAGCTTTAATTGGAGCACCAACTAAAGCCAAATCGCCAATCATATCAAGTAATTTGTGGCGGACAGGTTCGTTTTTATATCGAAGAGTTTTTTCGTTGATAAATCCACTTTGTCCTATTTTCATTTCAGTAACAATTCCGAGCTTGTCGCGAAGTTCGTCAAGTTCAGTTTGGTTAACTTCTTTATCAACAATTACAACGGCATTATCAAGATTTCCACCACGAATAAGTCCAGCATTGGAAAGCATTTCAACTTCACTAAGAAAGCAAAAAGTTCTTGCAGCAGAAAATTCTGAGACAAATTCGTTTATGTTAAACATTCCAGTATGTTGGCTTCCGAGAGCGGGATTCATATAATCCACCATCACGGTCATTCTAAAATCATTTAATGGAAGAGCTACAATTTCAACGCCATTAGCTTCATCAGCATAGTGAATATTCTCATCAATTACCAAAAAGTCCTTTGGTGCATCTTGTTTAATCAAACCAACTTCAAGTAGTTTATCAACAAAAGGTTTTGAACTTCCATCGCAAACAGGTGGCTCGATATTATCAAGTTCAATTAAAATATTATCTATTTCAAGTCCCGCGACGGCTGCTAAAATATGTTCCACAGTATGAATTTTCACGTCACCAAGACCAAGTGTCGTTCCGCGTGCAATCTCAACAACGTAGTCAGCAAGTGCTGGAATTCGAACATCGCCAGCTAAATCTGTACGTTTGAATATTATTCCATGATTTTCGGGTGCGGGACGAAAAGTAAGAGTTGTTTCAACTCCTGTGTGTAACCCGAAGCCCGAAATTGAGATTGGTGCTTTTATAGTGTGTTGCATCGCTAACATAATTATTTCCTTAATTCATCAATTTTGGATGTTAGTTCAGAAATTTTATTTTCTAATTGTTTTATTCTGTCAAGATAATTTGGCAAGTTTCTGATATGTCCTTCCAAGCGTAAACCTAAACTCATATCTTTTGCTGGGACGCCATAATATTTCCCAGGTTGTGTAAGTGATTTGGATACACCACCTTTTGCTGCAACAATAACATTATCTGCAATTTCAATATGACCCGCAACGCCAACTTGTCCAGCAAGAATTACATTTTTGCCGATTTTTGCACTTCCAGAAATTCCAGTTTGCCCAGAAAGAACGGTATTTTCGCCAATTTCCACATTATGTGCAATTTGAACGAGATTATCAATTTTTACCCCTTTTCTGATTATTGTTGAACCGAGTGCTGCTCTATCTACTGAAACATTTGAGCCAAGTTCAACATCATCTTCAATTATTACATTTCCTATTTGCGGAATTTTGTGGTAAATTCCGTTTGCATCTGGAATAAATCCAAATCCATCTGAACCAATAACTGTATTTGAATGTATTATTACATTGTTTCCAATTATTGAATTTTCGCGAATTGAAACATTTGGATAGATAATACAATTTTCGCCAATTTGGGAATTTTCCAATACAACAGAATTATGCGAAATTATAGTCCCTTTTCCAATTTTAACATTTTTTCCAATTACAACATTTAGCCCGATTTGAACTTGTTCAGCAATTTGTGAAGATTCATCAATTAATTTAATTTGTGCTAAATTCGGGCGAATATCAAAGAATTTAGTTATTATTTGAACCAAAGCATAATGCGGATTTGGATGAATTATGTAGGTTAAATCTTTGCGAGTTCTTTCAATTTTGTTGTTTGTTAAAACGGCACTTGCTTTTGTTGTTTCAATATGTTTGGCATAAGAATCGAGATAAAGAAAAGTCAAATCGCCATTTTCAGCTTCACCGATTTTGGCGATTTTGTTAATTTCTAAATCTTGATTTCCGTCAACTTCAGCATTTAGAAAAAGAGCTAAATCACTTACTTTCAACGGAATTACCTAATTCTTTTATAACTTCTAAAACTTGAAGAGTTAAATCGTGCTTTTCATTAGTATAGAGAAATATTAAATCACCACTTCTATCAAAAATATAATCATATTCTTCATCCAGTGCAATTTTTTCAATTGCTTTGAATATCTTATTATTCACTGGTTTCATAATTTCTTCTTGTAATTTGAAAAGTTCACCATTTGCCCCAAACTTTTTCTGACGGAAATCACTAATTTCATCTTCCAATTTCATCAATTCTTTTTCAGTTTCAGAACGTTTCTTATTGCTCATAGTTAGTTTACGATTTTGATAATCGTCATACTTTGTTTTCCAAGATGATTCTTTTTTACTCAGTTCTTCTTTCCATTCGCTAATTTGAGCATCAAGTTGTTTTTGAGCGTCTTGTGCATCTGGAAGTTGTTCAATAATTGCTTGTGAATCAATATAGCCAATCTTTTGTTGGCTATAAATTGAAGTGCTGAAAAATGCTAAAACGAATATGATTATATATTTTTTCATTTTATTCTCTAATTATTTTTTCTTTCCTCTTTTAAGATGATCAAGAACTTTGAATGTTATATCAAATTCTTCTGCCCCGTATAAAAGTACAGGTAAGGTTTGGTTTTTATCAAAAACGAAAGCCATTCCTTCGTTTTTTGCAACTTCTTCAATACCTTTTAGAATTTCTTCTTTTACTGGTTGAAGCATAGTTTGATTTTTTACATAAACTTCGCCATTTGGCTGACCAAATTTTTGTTGTTGGAATTGTTGATATTCCATTTCCTTTTTAGCCATTTTTTGTTGTGCTTCTTGTTGTTTATCTGGTGCCATACTTTGAAATTGTTTTTGTAAAGTGGCTAATTCTGATTGGTAAGCAGTCATCATGCTATCCAATTGTGTTTTCCATTTAGCAACCAAACCATCCAAATCACTTTGTGCTTTAATTGCAGGTGGATATTGCGAAAGAATCACTTCTGAATCAACAAATCCAATTTTTTTCACTTGATCATTTTGTGCATAAATTGATACTGAAGCAATCAGTACAACAAGTAGAATTTTTACAGCTTTCATAGTTTTTCCTTATATTTAATTAATTATAAACCTCGTCCGAATTGAAAATGGAACAGCCATTCTGGGTCGTAACCTTGTACTTCTTTACGATCAAAACCGTATCCATAATCAAACCCAATTAATCCGATTGGATTAATTAATATTCTTGCACCAATTCCTACTGATCTTCTTAAATTAAAAAAATCTGTGGATTTGATGTCGTAAAATACATTACCAGCTTCTGCAAAAACAAGAAAATAAAGTGGCATTGGGTCAAGAGTAACAGCCGAACGAAATTCTGCTGTATATTTACTCATAACTCTACCGCCAATTACATCTCCGTTAAAATTTCTGGGACCAACAGCTCTGTCATCATAACCGCGTAAAGGTGTTGTTGCAACAACTAAACCATTGCCTCCCATATAAAAATATTCAAATGGTTGAATTGTAGTCGTAGTTGTCAATTCTTTCAAAATTCCCCAATTCATACCGAAATAGAATGCTAAACGCGGACTTCCGAAAATTCTGCGATACCAATCTGTTTGGAGTTGGATTTTGTAATAATCTACATTCCCAGGTAGAAATGGTCCGCCCGAAAGCTCGCCACTTAGCATTAATTTTGAACCTCGGGAAGGGAAAATTGGATTATCAATATCATTTCGCGAAATAGTTGCTTCAACCGAATACTGATGTGTTACACCTTCTGAGTACCAACTGCGACCATTTAAAACATTGTTGTATTGATATTTCAACACAGATTGAATATAGAAAAAGTTATCAGGCCATTTTAAACGTCTTCCGGCTTTAAGACTAATTCCAGTTTGACTTAAAGAATAAACATAATTTTGGCGGGTATCGAAAATGTCGAATCCAACCATTGTTGGCGTGTCCATAAACCAAGGTTCAGTAAAACCGAGATTAAATGTTCGATAATAATTTCCAACACCAAATTGCCAATTGAAATTTAATATTTGTCCACCGCCAAGTTGAAATGGTTCGAGAATTGAAAAGTTTGATAAAGTTATTCCAATAGAACCGCTAAATCCATAACTTCCACTATATCCAACAGAAGCATTAAAATAATCGTTTGATTGTTCCTCGACACTATAAACCAAGTTTACTGTAGAATCGCTAACTGGTTGATAATCAATTCCTTTTTGGTATAGTTTTTCAACATTAAAATATTGTAAGTTTGCAAGTTGTTGTAAACTTCTGAAAATTAACTTTCGGTTAAAATAATTACCAGGTAAAGAATAAAGTTCGCGACGAACAACTTTATCTTTTGTTTTATTATTTCCTGTAATGTCAACTTTATTGATTTTGAAGCGATTGTTTTCAAAAATTGTGATAAGAATATCGAGAGAATCATCAGCTACTTTTTGTTCTTTTTTATCAATTCTGAATGTTAAATATCCTAAATCCTGATAAAGCGATGAAACGTCATCTTGTTTTTCATTGAAAAAAAGATTTTGTGAAAATTTGGAAAGATTGTAAATATCACCCTTATAAAATCCAAGTTGTGTTGAAAGCTGGTCGTCAGTAAAGACTTCATTCCCGTCCCAAATAATATTGCGAATTTTGTATTGTGGTCCTTCGAAAATATTTAATTCAAGATTTGCATCTGCAGTTTCAAAATCGATATTTATTGAATCTGAAATGATTTCAAAATCAAGATAACCGTTGTCTTTATAAAAATTAGTTAGAAGAAGTTTATCAGCTTCATATTTTTCTTTATTAAAAGTTGCAGACTGCCAGAATTTCCACCAGATTTTTTCGTGTGTTTCTTCAAATTCAGAAGATAGTTCGCTGTCGTCAAAATTCTTATTCCCATTAAAAGAAATTTTTCGAATAGTTATTTCTTCGCCTTCGTGAATATCAAATATTATCAAGAATCTTTCTTTAATTCGATCAAGTAGCCTATTAATTCCACGTTCGTTAATGTCGTAGTTGGTTTGATACTCGTCCGAAAAATCCTTTACATTTCTCCATGTTACAATAATTTCATCATCGTCTGAAGAATCTGCACTAAGGAATGAATATTTCTTTACATCAATTCTTGTATTGATAATACCTTCATCTTCATACAATTTAATAATCTTATTATTAACTCTTTGTAAATCTTGCGGTTTAAGAATTTGACCGCGGATAAAATTGATTTTTTCATTAATATCTTCTTCTGAAATTTTATCGTAACCTTTTATAATATGTTTTTCAATACGGGGGTATTCTTCAACCTTAATTAAAAGAAAAACTCCTTGCGGAAGTTCCTTTTCAATTTCGATTGAGATATTCGAAAAAATATTCAAAGCCCAAAGTCTTTTGATTGCAGCAATAGTTTGATCACCTGGGACTTCAATTTCGTCACCAATTTTAAGTGCACTATTTGCAATTATGGTTTTTGAATCGGCAGAAATGTTTCCTTCAACAGAAATTCCAAGTATTTTATAATTATGCCGTTCTTCACCATTCTGAGAAAAAGTGTTCGTAGAGAAAAGCACAACAAAAAGAGTTAAAAATTTAAGAGAATTAGAAAAAAATCGAGAGAGTATTGTCATTATTATTATTCTATTATTGGTTAATTTGTTCGCTAACTAATCCAAATCTTCGTTCACGCGATTGATAGTCGTTAATTGCATTTACAAACTCACTTACACCAAAATCTGGCCAAAGGGTTTTGCAAAAGTATATTTCTGAGTAAGCAATTTGCCAGAGTAGGAAATTACTAATTCGCATTTCACCGCCAGTGCGAATCAATAAATCTGGGTCTGGTAAATCTTTTGTATAAAGAAATGATGAAAGAGTCTTCTCATCTATATTTTCAATTTTCAATTCATTTCTCAAAACATTTTCACTTATAGATTTTATGGCGTTAATAAGTTCCAATCTGCCTGAATAGCTTAACGCAAGATTTAGAATCATTCGCGAATTATTTTTTGTTTTCTCAAAAGCATCATTAAGTTCATATTGAACATCTTCAGGCAATTTTGACAAATCACCAATCGAAATCAATTTTACTCCATTTTGATGGAGTTCATCAGTCTCATCTTTCAAACTTTTTACTATTAATCTCATCAAAGTTGAAACTTCATTTTTAGGTCGATTCCAGTTCTCAGTAGAAAATGTATATAAAGTTAAATATTTGATCCCAAGAGTTGTACACGCCTCAACTACTGTTCTTACAGTTTTAATACCTTGTCTGTGTCCAACGGCTCTTAACAATCCTTTCCGCTTTGCCCAACGACCATTTCCATCCATAATAATAGCAACATGTTTAGGAATATTTCCGTTTTGAGAAAGTGATTTTAATTGCGATATTTCGTTGTCTTTTAGTTTGTTCATATTTAATAAGAATTAGACTTATGAAAATAGTTTAAGCAATTCTAAATGTCAAGAAATCTACTTATTAAAAAATTTTTCAATTTTGTATATGAAATATTTATTAAGTTGATAGAAATAATTTGCAATATTAATGAAATGTCATATATTTGCATATTATTTAATAACTATCTAAAAAAATATTGGAGTAAAAATGAAAAGACTACTTACGTTAGTGGCACTTGTTTCTTTTCTAACATTGAACATCACCCAAGCACAATCAAATCTATATAAAGATAGTTGGGGGTTCAATTTTGGAATTAACTATCCTAGAGCAACAAGCCAAAACACTGGAATATCTGGAAATATCAATTTCGGATTATATGCTGGGTTAACAAATCAATTGTCAGAACATTCTTCATGGAGAGGAACCTTAAATTTTAATAGTATTGAATATAAAAATACGGGAACTGATCCTTGGACTAAAACAAGAACAAATCTTTTAGGTGTTGATTTTGAATACTTATATAACTTTATTCCTTGTGAAACTTTATCTCCATACTCAATAATTGGTCTTGGCGTTGCTTATGGTATGCTTGATGATGCTGCAAATACAAAAGATGATTATTTCTTAGATTATCAATTTAATGTTGGTATGGGCTTTGCCTATAAATTAGATGATGACTGGAAATTAAATACTGAATTTGTTTATAATTCGTTACCACTTTCTTGGGCTGATGGTAATTATGGAACAAACGGTGGTGGTTTTTTGGGTACCCCAGATGATAGCTATATGACTTTCAAATTGGGACTAACCTATACTTATGAAAAAGGTGAAAAATCAAGATTATGTGAATTATACGAAGGTGTAAATAACGACCCAGTTGATTATGAAAGAATTGAAAATATAGTTAAGAAAAACACAGCTAATGTTGGAATTAATAAAGACCAAGTAAAAGAAGCTTTAGCAGAAGTAATTGATGCACATCACAAAGAAATGGCTCCTAGTACAGGTACAGAAAAAACTGTATATCTATCAGGCGTTAATTTTGAATTCAATAGTTCAGAATTAACTGCAGAATCTTATCCAGTGCTTTTCTTTGCTGCAAGAACTTTAATCGAAAAACCTGAAATGAATGTAGTTGTAAAAGGTTATACTGATGATATTGGTTCAGCTAAATACAATAAAGAATTATCACAAAAACGTGCTGATGTTGTTAAAAATTATTTAGTAGCACGTGGTGTTGCAAGTACAAGAATTACGACCGAAGGTTGTGGAGAAGAAAAACCAATTGCTGATAACAAAACTGCTGAAGGCAGAGCATTAAATAGAAGAATTGAATTTATTGTCAAATAAATTTTGAAAAGGTGCTGAAAGCACCTTTTTTTTTAATTACCTTTAACTTTATCCGCGTGATAAAAAAGGAGAAAATGAAAGAATTTGTAAAATATTTTAGGAGATCCTCAAGAAAAGTAAAAATTTCTTGAGGTTTTTTTTTATGAAAATAAAAGCATTAATTATCGATCAAGCAAGTCTGGAAAGAACGATAACACGACTTGCACATGAAATTATTGAAAAGAATAAAGGTTCTGAAAATCTGGTACTTATCGGAATGCGAACACGTGGAGAATTTATTGCCCGCAGAATTCATTCTAAAATTTCAGAAATTGAAAACAACTCAAATTTGAAACTTGGAGTTCTCGATATTACTCTTTATCGCGATGATTTCAGAAATAGACTCAAACAACCTAAAGTTTCCGTTACAAATATCACTTTTGATATAAATGATAAAGACATAATTCTTATTGATGATGTGCTTTATACGGGACGAACTGTTCGTGCGGCTCTCGATGCAATTATGGATTTAGGAAGACCACAATCAATTCAACTTTGTATTTTAGTTGATCGAGGTCATCGGCAAATGCCAATTAAAGCAAACTATGTAGGGAAAAACATCCCAACTTCCATAAATGAAGAAGTAAAAGTAAAATTGCTTGAAGTTGATGGTGAAGATGCTGTTTATTTAATTGATAGTTCTGGAGAATAATATGTCGTTATCAAGTAAACATTTATTAGGATTAAGAAATACACCTCGTGAAGATATAGAATTAATTATTGATACAGCAAAAACTTTTCGCGAAGTTCTTGAACGTCCAATTAAAAAAGTTCCTACTTTAACTGGAAAAACAATTGTAAATCTATTTTTTGAAAATTCTACTCGAACCAGAATTTCATTCGAATTAGCACAAAAAAGATTATCTGCTGATACAATTAACTTTTCTATATCTACAAGTAGCACAAAAAAAGGGGAAACTTTTAAAGACACTGTGAAAAATATTGAAGCAATGAAAATAGATATGATTGTTGTTCGCCATCAATCAGCAGGTGTTCCCGATTTTTTAACAAGAATTTCTAATGCAAACATTATAAATGCTGGAGATGGGAGACATGAACATCCAACTCAGGCATTACTCGATTTTTTCTCGATAGAAGAAAAATTGGGTAAACTTTCTGGTAAAAATGTTTGTATTGTTGGCGATGTTTCACATAGCCGAGTTGCGTTATCTAATATTTTTGGATTACAAACACTTGGGGCTAATGTTTCAGTTTGCGGACCAGCAACTATGATTCCAAGAAATATTGAAAAATTAGGTGTAAAAATCTACCAAAAAGTTGAAGATGCAATTCGTGAAAATGACGTACTCAATGTTCTTCGAATTCAATTAGAAAGAGAAGCTGGTGGTGCAATTCCAAATGTTAACGAATATCACAAGTATTTTGGAATAACTCGCGAACGTTTGGAAAAATATAATCCTGAAATAGTTATCTTGCATCCAGGTCCAATAAATCGTGGTGTTGAAATTACTTCAGAAGTTGCTGATGGACCTTATCAACTTATTCTCGAACAAGTTACAAACGGAGTTGCTATCCGAATGGCAATTCTTTATTTACTCGGAACTCTTCCAAATTAAGGACGAATTATGAAATATTTATTGAAAAATCTTCAAATTATTGACCCGACTTTGCATATCAATCAAATTTCAGACATATTAATTGAAAATGGAATTATCAAAAAAATTGCAGAAAATATAATTCCCACAGAAGATGTCAAAGTAATTGAATTTGATAAAACAATTTGTACTCTTGGATTTTTTGATATGCACGTACATTTACGCGAACCTGGTTACGAACAAGCTGAAACTATAAAAACTGGCTCAGATGCAGCTGCCGAAGGTGGATTTACTGCAATTGCTTGTATGCCGAACACTAATCCCACAATTGATACTTCGGAAGTTGTTGAATCAATTATAAAAAAATCTGAAAATCATATCGTAAATGTTTTTCCTATTGGTGCTGTTACAAAAGGACGAAAAGGAGAAAGTTTATCTCCAATTTATGAAATGCATGAATCTGGGGCAGTTGCCTTTTCTGATGATGGAGTAGCAGTAAAAACTGCAAACATGGTAAAAATAGCATTAGAATACTTAAAACCTATTGGAGCACCTTTAATTGAACATTGCGAAGATGAATCATTAGCTGGCGGTTCTATTAATGAAGGGACAATTTCAACTGAATTAGGATTACCACCAATTCCTTCTGTTGCTGAAGAATTGACAATAGCACGCGATATTCTCCTTGCTGAATACACACAAGGTAAATTACATATTGCACATATCAGCACAAAAAATTCAGTCGATTTAGTGAGAAAAGCAAAAGCAAAAGGCTTAAATGTAACGGCAGAAGTAACTCCACATCATTTTTCATTAACTGAAAATAGTTTAAGAAGTTACGATACAAATTATAAAATGAACCCGCCATTACGAACCGACGAAGATGTTGAAGCAATTATAGAAGGTTTGGTTGATGGTACAATTGATGTTATTGCAAGCGACCACGCACCACATACGCAAGAAGATAAAGAAGTTGAATTTGTTCAAGCTCCAAATGGAATTATCGGTTTGGAAACGGAAGTTGGACTTGCACTTTCCGAACTTTATAATAAAAAGAAATTGAGCATTGAACAAATAATTCAAAAATTTGCAATAAATCCAAGACAAATTCTAAATATTGAAATTCCACAGATTAAAGTTGGTAACAAAGCAGAATTTACTTTTCTAATTCCAGATAAAGTTTGGGCTGTAAATTTGGTTCAATCAAAATCAAAATCAAAAAATTCTCCGTTTGATAAAAAACTTCTAACTGGAAAAGCAATCGGAATTTTTAATAATTCTAAATTGTACATAAATGGTGAATATGTCTAACTATTTATAATAGTTGTGCAAATATTGAACATCTATTTGCAAAATCATTCTCTGTTTGCTAAAAAACAACAATTTATTTGGCATTTATTTTGTTTAATTGGAATTCAAAAATGGAGAAAAAATGAAAAATATTAGTCGTTTACTCGCGATTTTGCTTTTAGTTATTACTTTTTGGGGATGTGATTCGATAGATAATAGTGACGCACAAAATGCACCAATTGCCCCTCGAAATCTTTCTGTTTTAGCAGTTGATAATGGAGTTGAAATTAATTGGGACTACAATTCCGAAGCAGATATTTCACATTACGATATTTATGTTAATTCTACTTATGATGGGAATTATCTTTACATTGGTTCGACAACATTAAATTATTATTTTGACGGAGACGCCATAAATGGTGAAACATATTATTACGCTGTCGCCGCAGTTGATATTTACGGGAACGAAAGTGAACTTAGTTACGATGTCGCTTTTGCTATTCCACGTCCAGATGATTTTAACGAAATGGTATATGATTATCTCCAATTCCCAAATGATGCTGGATTCAGTTTTTCATTGCAAAGTGTAGTTGAATTTAATTCACCTTACGCCGATTTCTTTTTTGAGAATAATAACGGAACTTTCTGGTTGAATGTTTGGGCAGATACTGATATTCAAGATGTTGGCGTTACAAATGATATTTACGATGTTACTTCTGCTCCTTCAACTGGTTGGGTAGAATTGCAACCTGGTGAAAATGTAAAATATCTTCCAGCTGCAATAAATCACACTTATGTAATTTGGACAAACGCAAATCATTATGCCAAAATTAGAATTTCAAATATTACTAACGAAAGAGTTGTTTTTGATTGGGCTTATCAACTTGTTGAAGGTGAAACTTTGTTAAAGAAAATTTCAGTCCCAATTACTAAAGATAAAGTTATAATTAACCGAAAATAGTTATTTTCGATGTATGAGAAGAATAATTCTAATATTATTAGCATTTTCAAATGTGTTATTTCCTCAAAATATTCCTGAGGAAATAACACAAACTTTAACTAACACTCTACTTCAAAAAAGGGAAATTCCAGATATTCATCTGAACGACCAAACTTACGTCAGTTATGATTTAACAAATGATTATTTTGGTAAAAATCAGTTGAAATTTATGTTCAAAGAGTTTCTTCAAAATCACAAATTCCATACTGTAAAAGTCTCAAATTCTCATTTTGGGGAAAGATTTTCTTATATATTTTTTGTCTTAACAAATGGGCGACAGAAATATCATATTTATTTTTCGGTTAATATTAAAGATAAATTGTGGCAAATTGACCAAATTACAATCAAAGAATTCAATTGAAAACAATTCTAAAAATTTCTGGTTTAACTTTATTCTATTTTGTGTTGCTTTATATTTTAAAGGGATTTAATCTAAAAAATCCTTTTTTTGATTCAACTTACTTTTCCACTACTTTTCTTTTCGGCTTAATTGGGAAACCAATTTCGCTGTTTATCACTACTATTTTTGGACTTTTACTATTAAATTTGTTAAATAACAAAGAATTATTCCCATTAATCAAGAAACAAACAGAAAAATTTTGGGTGAAAAGTATAATATTCATCGTAGTTGCGTTTTTCTTTATAATCTTATTAAGATTATTTGGAGCAACACTAAAAAGCATTATCTTCGATTCAAAATATCAACTTTTCAACACTTCCTTTAATTTACTAGATTTTTTTAATATTGCTTTTATTCTCAATTTACTTGGAATTTCCTTCTTTTTTACTTTCCTTTTAATCAAAACGGCAAATTTCTCGAAGAAGATTTTTACGTCAGAAAAATCATTTTTCGTTGGAATTGCCTTTTTCATTACACTTCTTGTCTTTAATATATTAATTGAGAAATTTTTCCCTCTTCACGAAATTAATATTTTTAGCAAATTTCTTATTTCATTGCTGATTATCATCCTTGTTTTTGGATTTGGGAAAACGAGTAAATTGATTTTTTCTACTCTTTTTCTGTCATCATTCATTTCTCTTTTAATATTAAATGAACATAATTCCGCCAAAGATTATAAAATATTTACTGCATTATCACATAAACTTGTTCGACCAAATAATTTTTACCTGAAAGCTATTATACAAAATGATTTAGAAGATTTTGTCAATCAGCAAATTAATGCAGAAAATTTAGGCAATAATTCAGCTTTCAAGATTTGGGAAAACTCGCTTTTCCACTTGGAATCAATTGGGAATTATATTCTCGTTTATAAAAATGGACAAATTTTATCTTATTTTGAAAATAACTTTCAGTTATCAGAAACGGAAAGAAAAGCTGATTTCCAGTTAAATTCAAATATTATTAAAGTGGAAAAATTCTTTTCATTTGATAGGAATGAATTTCAAATCGTGGTTTTTGCAAATAATTCCATTGAGAATATTTTTAATTCGACTAGTGCGGATTTTTTCAAAAATTTATCGTCTTTTCAAAATAAAATTTTTGATTTCTCACAAATATCACTGATGATTGAAGAAAATAATAAAATTACTTTCCTTTCAGATAATTTCCCTTTTTCTGAAGAAAGTCAACTTTCAAAGTCGAGCAAAAACACCTCTTTCTCAAATGGAAATTATTCCATTGTTAAAGTTTTTGGGAATAATTCAAAAATCTACACTTTTATTAAGCGAAACGACAACTTAACAGAATTTGTTTTCAAAAATTTGAAAATATTTTTTATTCATTTAGTCGCAATATTTCTGATTTACCTAATTCTTTCCCTAATTTCACTAAAAAAATCGACCATAATTTTTAATTTCAAATTTGTTCTTGTGCTTTCGGTAATTCTTATCACAACTTTGCCACTCGTATTTTTGGGATTTTATTTACGGGATTTTGCGGAAAAGAAAAATTTTGATGCAATTGAATTCAAATTGCGAAAAAGAGCAAATCAAGTGAAAAACTACATTTTATCGGATTCTAAAAATGTTAGTCTTTCTACAGAAAAACTAAATGAAATTCACAAAAATTTAGGGATTAATTTTTCAATTTATAATTCAAGTTATTGTATTTATAGTACTTACGAGGAATTTTACACAAACGGAATTTTGGATGAAAATCTTCAAAAAAATCTATCTTTAGCCGAAAATCAGAAGATTATTAAAAACAAGATTTATCAAACAACAATTTATCACAAAATTTATCATTCTTTCGTTGCAGAAATTGTTTTGGGCGGACGGAAATATTTTATTGAGATAAATTCGGCTTTCAACCCAATTACAATGTCAATTTCCGCAACTGACCTTGATATGGCTTTGATTAGCACTTATTCAATAACTGGTTTTATTATTATTCTAATGGCAATTTTTCTTGTAAATAAAATTACAAGCCCGATTTTAAGATTATCTGAAGCAACCAAAAAAATGTCAACTGGCGATTTTGATATACAAATTGAATCTCAAAGTTTTGGAGAATTGAAAGAATTAACGAATAATTTTAATCAAATGGCAAAACAACTTGGAACTGCACAAAAACAAATTATTCAGATGGAAAGAGAAGCAACCTGGCAAGAAATGGCTCGCCAAGTGGCACACGAAATCAAAAATCCGCTTACGCCGATGAAATTAGCAATTCAACAATTAATTGCTGTAAAAAGCGATAATTCTCCGAAATATGAAGAGTATTTTGAAAAAATCACTTCAACATTACTTAAACAAATTGAAATATTGAGCAAAATTGCAGATGAATTTTCAGCTTTTGCAAAAATGCCGAGTGTTAAAGTTCAAGTTGTAAATTTGTCTCAAATATTAAAAGATGTAGAAAATTTATACTCTGATATTTCAATCACATTTGAAAATTTGGAATCTGATTTGTTTGTGGCTTCAGATAAGGAATATCTTTCCCGCGTTTTCATAAATCTAATTAAAAACGCAAAGGAAAGTGAGGCAAAGAAAATTATCATTTCAATTGAAAGAAAAATTGAGTACACTTTTGTGCGAATTTGGAACAACGGCAAAAAAATTGATAATGAAAATTTCAATAAGATTTTCAATAAAAATTTCTCGACAAAAGAAAAAGGAATGGGTTTGGGATTATTTTTGAGTAAACAGTTTTTGCAAAATACAGGTTCTGATATTTTGCTTGTGGATTCGAATGATAATGGTACTATTTTCGAGGTGAAATTAAAAAATGAGTGAACTTACAACTTACCAAAAAGCCGCACTAAATTATAAAAATCACATTGCACTTACTGCAAATGCTGGCTCGGGAAAAACATTTCTCTTTGCCAAACGTTTTGTAAATATTGCCGAATTTGAAAATCCGACACTTGATAAAATTATTGCAATTACTTTTACGGATAAGGCAGCAAGCGAATTATATGTAAAGATTTCCCGCGAAATTCAAGAAAGAATTTTGAATTCTGTAAGTCCTGAAGAAAGATTCAAATTCAAAGAAATGAGAAAACACTTAGTTTCGGCAAATATCTCAACAATTCATTCGTTTTGTACGGAAATATTGCGAGAATATGCTCCACAAGCAAACATTGATACAAACTTTACAACTGTTGATGAAACAGTTTCTGACGAATTAATCTCTCAATCTTTTGAAACAATTTATGAAAACGATATTGCTTCTGGAAATGAAAATCTAAAAGTGCTTTTGAGATATTTTCAAAAAAAGTCGGATCTGAAACAAACAATTGTAAATGCAATCAAAAAAAGAAGAACAATTGGAAAAATCAAACAGGAATTTTATTCGAATTCTGATACAAAATCCATAATTCTTGAAAAATTTGATAGATATTTCAAAGAGATATTTTCTTCAAAAATTGATGAAATATTTCATTTGCTAAATGAAGTTAGTGCAGAATTTTTATCAGAAAAGCCTAAAAATGATAATGCTCAAAAAATGAATTGGTGGCTACAAAATTTCCCCATAAATGGCGAACTTTTCGAAAAATTGAAATATTTATTGAAAAGTGATTATTACACTACATTTTTAACTTTGAAAACGGCTGTTCGTAGTGAGGTTGCAAAAAGTATTTCAAATTCAGACGAAAAATCAAGAAGAATTACTGAATTTTATTCAGCAGTAAAAGATTTTAACATTAGCCAAAAAGATGAAAATCTTGATTCTCTAATTTTATTAAACTCGGCTTTTCTTAATTTTTTTGATGAAATCTTATCTATTTATACTGAAAAAAAGCGAGAAAATTCATTTTTAGATTTTGAAGATTTAATTCTATACTCGGAATTTGTAATCTCTCAAAAGGAAATTCAAGCGGAATTAAGCGAAAAGTTCAAGTTTATAATGATTGATGAATTCCAAGATACAAACGAATCGCAAGTTGAGATATTTTTGCCGATTTTGGAATATCTGAAAAAAGGGAATTTATTTGTAGTTGGCGACGAGAAGCAAAGTATTTATATGTTTAATAATGCTGAACTTGAAATTTTTGCTGAGACAAAAACAAAAGTTTCTGCCAATTACGGACAAGTTTTGGAACTTCCGCATAGTTTTCGTTTGGCTCCGAATTTGGCATTTTTCACAAATGTACTTTTCGCCGAAATATTTAAAAATCCCAACCCAATTTTTAATGAAGTAGAATACAATAAAATGGTTTCAACTCGACCAAAATCAGAGAAAGGGAAATGTGAATTTTTGTTGGTCGAGAACGATTCTGAGTTATCAGAAGCGGAAATAATAGCAAAAAAAATTAAATCAATTGTTTTAAAAGAAAATGCAAAATTCGATGAGTTCGGAATTCTTGTTTATAAGAATAGTTTTATTGGCGAATTGGAAAGAGTTTTTCAAATAGCCAAAATTCCATATTCAATTGTAGGTGGACAAGGGTTTTATCAACAAACAGTAATAACTGATCTCAAAAATTATTTTTCTTTTTTACTTTCTCCCGAAGATGATTTTTCACTCGTTGCAATTTTACGCTCGCCATTTTTTCTCTTTGAAGATCGTTTAATTTTGGAAATATTCTCACAAAACGGCAGTTCTTTTTGGGAAAAGTTAATGAATTTTAATACTGAGAATGAAATTGTTATAAATACAAGGAAAATTCTTCAAAAGCATGTTGAAATGGCAGATTTTTTGGAGCCGCTTTCTCTAATCAAAATTGTTTTGGAAGATAGTGGATTTTGGGGTTTGGTTTCTGCAACTAAGAATGGAATTCAAAATATTGCAAATCTCAAAAAATTAATCTCAATTTCACTGTCAAAAATTGGCAACGAAATTAGCACTTTGTTCGATTTCATTGAATTTCTTGATCATTCAATAAAAAAAGTTGAAGAAAGTAATGCCGAATTGTTCGAATCTGAAAATAAAGTGCAAATTCTTACAATTCACAAAGCAAAAGGTTTGGATTTCAAACGAGTATTTCTTTATAAAATGAATGCCCAACTAAATAAAAATTCAGCAAATTCTAATGAAATTTTTATTGATAAAACGTTTGGCTTGGTGGCGAAATCACCTTCAGCAAATTATTATGATGAATATCTAACTTCTTCTATTTATTGGATTTATAAATATTACGATAAGCAAAAGCACGAAGCGGAATTTAAACGATTGCTTTATGTTGCAATTACACGTGCAAAAGATGAATTGTATATTTCCGCAAAATTGAACAAGCCAAATAAAGAAAATATTGTAAAAAATGATGGCTTTTTTAAAATGATTTTAGAAGGTTTGGGAATTTCTGAAACTGACTTGCCGTTTACCATAAATGGAAATCTTGATTTTATCAATTTGGAGAAAAACGAGTTTTATCAAGATTCAATTGAAATGATGATTAATAAATCAGAAATAATTGACGAAATAATTGAGGACGAAGAAAAATCTGAAGAAGTGCTTGAAAAAGAAAATTTAACATTCCCTTTAAAAGATTTTGAGAAAAATGAAGTGATTTCTGCTTCAAAAATTGCATATTTTTTGCAATGTCCAAGAAAATACGAACTTACTTATGAACTTGGTCTAGGGAAATTGCAAAGTTTATTAAATTCAAAAGTTGAGTTTGAACACACAAGTGAACAAAATGAAGACGAACAAATTCCATCGAATTTAATTGGGACGATTTTGCACAAAATAATGGAATTGAATATTCTGAATGTCGAGCGAAAATCGGAAATTGAAGAAGTAATTGGTCAGTTTGCAAACGATTTGAATCTGCGAAAATCAATTCTTGAAGAAATTCTGCCGATTTTGAATAATTTTTTCAATTCAAATGAAAGTAGTGTTGTTCAAAATGGAGAAGAATTTTGGAATGAAAGGGAAATCTACATTAAAGAAAATGATTATTTTTTATATGGAATAGTAGATAAAATTATTCGATATGAAGACAAAATTTTGATTATTGATTACAAATCTGATAGAAATATCGAGCAAAAATATTTGCAAAAATTTGAACAATATCTTCCTCAACTTAAGTTCTATTCATATTTGATTTACAAACTTTTTGAAAATGTAAATAGTGTTGAGATTCAGTTAATATTTTTTAGAAAACCAGAATTAAGCCAAAAAAGAATATTTGCTAAAACTGAGATTATGGAATTTGGGAAAGAAATAGCCGAGATTGTACATAAAATTAGAAATAAGGATTTTGAAGCAAACCACCATTTCTGTCCAAACTGTCCATTTTTTATAGATAATAAATGTATTGTTGATTTAAATCATATCTGAATATCTTAAAAATCATATTTTAGTACAAAAAAAATAGGAGAGAAAAATGAAAAGTTTACTAACAATTATTCCTTTATACTTTGTTTTTTCGGTTCTTCCAGCACAAAATGCTTCTGATTATTTCCCAGATAATTTTGGTTATACTTGGAAATACAAAGTTGAAACTTTGGATTCATTAAACGAACCAATCCCAGAATATACAGTTTACGAAATGGACAGTTTGGTGAATGTTGTTTACTATAACGACAAAGAGGCTAATCTTATTTTATCCAAAACTGGGAATTTAGAATCAATTAACTTGTTACCTTATATCGATTCAAATTATGTCGCTTTGGAATCTGATTTAGCAAATGTATATGTTGGAAGTTTGCTCGAAGGTTTGCCAAGTGAATATTTTGGTGATATTTCTCAATTTTTTGGCTGGTATGCGATTTATGATTTCAATTCAAATGTAAACAATTCCCGACAAATCTTTTCTTACGACACAACAATTACGATTGATTCCGTAGATGTTCCGCTAAGATTTACTGTTGAATCTAAACGATTATCAGATGAAAATCTTGAAACTGAAATTGGTAATTTTTCTTGTAAAAAGTTTGAATTATCAGTAAATGTTTATTATTTAACCATAATTCCAATAAAATTATTTAGTATTCCAACTTATAATTGGCTTGCGCCTGGGAATTGGATTGTTTTAGAATATCGAGAAACATTTTATTTTTCAGGCGAAGAATTTGGTTTGCCTTCATTTCATATCCCAGGTTCAAGAAAAACAATTTTATCTGAATTTCCAATAGTTGGAATTAGTGTGAACTCAAATGAAATCCCAGAAAAATTTGTGTTAAGTCAAAACTACCCAAACCCATTTAATCCAAGTACACAAATAAATTATTCGATTCCCGTAACTTCTAATGTTGTGTTAAAGATTTACAACATACTCGGAAAAGAAGTAGCGACACTTGTAAATGGACAAAAAGTCGCAGGAAACTACACAGTTACATTTGACGCAAGTAAATTAGCAAGTGGCGTTTACTTCTACAAATTACAAAATGGCAGTTTTGGTGAAACGAAAAAGATGATTTTAGTTAAATAATAAAATTTGCAATGGTTTAGATTTTCATATTTTACGAAAATTGAATTAAAATCTCTCTTTAGAACAACTTTAGAGAGATTTTTTATAATAATACGAAAGTCAAATAATTTGTGTGAGGATGTGATTAATATCACACAATATTATTTATTGCACAATTACTGATGAGTTGTTTTTATTTTTGACATCTAAAAAAATTTTTTAACAATAAACAAACATTGAGGATACAAGAATGAGAAAACTCCTTGTAATTTTTATAATTCTTCAAAATTATTTTTTTTGCTCAAACCAACATAAGTGGCGGTTTTGTTTCAGGAATTTGGACAAAGCAAAACTCGCCATATTTTATTGATAGCACAATAACAATTGCTGCTGATTCAAGTTTAATTATTGAACCTGGTGTTCAAATATTTTTTTCAAATAATAATGATATGAACGTTTACGGGCAACTTCTCGCAGTTGGAACTGAAATCGATTCAATTACATTTTCACCAGTTGATACTACAATTGGCTGGGGTGGAATCCGTTTTTTCAATACAAATGAAAATAGCCTTGATTCTTCTAAAATTTTATTTTGTTCTTTTAAGAACGGAAAAGCTATTTTAGGTGAAGATGAACACCTTTCTGGTGGTGCAATTTATATTGAAAATTCATCCCGATTAGAAATTGGGTATTCACTTTTCTACAGAAATTTAGCTTTTGGTGGCTCAGATTTTGGCGGTGGGGCAATTTATGCTAAAGATTCGCAAATATTAATTCATCATTGTTTATTCAATCAAAATAAAGCGGTTAATAATGACGGTGGAGCTATTTTGTCAAATGGTTGTGATATCGACATCCGACATACTGATTTCTTAAACAATGAAGCTAATTCATGGGGTGGAGCAATTTGTACTTATTTAAAATATTTTGAACCAACTCATTATATACTAAAGTACTTGAATATAACTAATAATAAAGCTCATATAGGTGGTGGTATTTATTTGGGTAGAAATGCAACTACTGAGTCTTCTGCAATTGGAATTTTAGATTTTTCTCTTTCCACAGTTAATGGGAATAGGGCTTTAGAAGGAGGCGGTATTTATTCATATTTATATGGAAAACAAGATATTCCAATAAGAAATGTCCAATTTTCCGGTAATAGTGCCGGTCACTGGGGTTCAGCTGCTACTTTCGACAGTCATGGCTATTTCCAGAACTGTATTTTCGACCATAACTTTTGCCATAACACTATTGATGATGAAGGTTTTACAATTCATTTAGAGTTTGGAAGAGCTCAATTTATCAATTGTGTTCTTGCTGATAATCTTGACAAGAAAGGTGTTATTGGTGGATATTCATACGATACTTGGGATGCTAATATTGTTAATTCAATTATCTGGCATAATGCTTCTGGAATAAATGCAAACGAATATTACAATGACGTAGATGTTGTTTATTCTTCTGTTCAATATCCTTGGTCTAATCTTGATTTAGGACCAGGCGTTAAACATATCGACCCTGAATTCCGAAATCGCGAGGAAAGAGACTATCACCTTTCAACCTCCTCGCCTGTTATTGACTTAGGTGACCCAGATGCATTTTTCAATGATTTTGCAATGGGTTATAATGCTGGAAGGGGAACAAGAAGAAATGATATGGGAGCTTACGGTGGTAAATTAAATGCTTGGACAGAAAGACCAATTGCTAATTTTATTGCCGATAATTTGCACGGGAAAGCCCCACTCGAAGTACACTTTACTAATTTATCATTAAACGACCCACTTGAATTTGCTTGGGATTTTAATAACGATGGCGAGTTTGATTCTTTCGAACAAAACCCAACATATATTTATGAAGAACCTGGTGTTTATTCGGTAAAATTAATTGTAAATTCTTATGAAATAGCTGATACTCTTGTTTTAAATGAATATATTACAGTTCGAAGCGACACTTACATTGGTGAAGTTTCTGGAATTTGGGATATTGATACAGTAAAAATAATTGGAAACATTTATATTCCTGAAGATTCAACTTTAACAATAATGCCTGGTACCAATATATATTTTACTGGAAATTATAAATTTGACATTTTCGGAACTCTTTTAGCAGAAGGAACTGAAACAGATTCAATTTTCTTCTTCTCAGATTCACTTGGCTACGCAAATTGGAATTATGTTGGTGTTTGGGGCGGTTTAACTTTTCATTCTACAACAATAAATAATCAAGAACAATCCACAATTAAATATTGTAATTTCAAATATGTAAATGGTCGTGGAATTGCACTTTATGAATCGAATATTGAAATTGAAAACACAAAAATTGATAGTTGTGTTGGTGAGTCTGGTTCTCAAGACGCAGGTATTTTTGCTCAGCAATCTGATATTGTAGTTAAGAATTCTTTAATATCAAATAGTAGTCCCTATGGAGTTTGTATTGAAAATTCAACTTTAGATTTCATAAGCTCTATTTCAACTAAAAAACGTAATTGGAATCACTTCGTTTAACTCAATTATAAATATTGAGAGTTCGTACTTAGATTCTAATATTGGAAATGGATTCAAATCAGAAAATAGTACAAACACAATTAAAGATTCAGAATTTTCTAATAATAATTACGACCCTTATGGCGGACAAGGTGGCGGAATGTATATACTTAATTCTCCATCAACTTTATTGGAAAGAGTAAAAGTATTTAATAACTATTCAAGAAGTGAAGGAGCTGGAATTTCATTTGTTGGCACCAATCCCATTTTGAAAAATGTGGAAATTGCCTATAATTCTGCTGATTATGCCGCTGGTGGAATTGGAATTTCAGCCGCTGGAAATGGTCAAATTCCCGTTACTGCTACTTTGTCAAATTGTTTAATTTATAAAAACGTTACTCGGGGTTCAAGTAGTGCTGGTGCTGGAATTACAATGGGAGCTAGTGCTACTATAAATGTAATTAATTCAACAATAGCAAATAATACTTCAACGGATTTTGCTGCTATTGCAAACACTTGGGGAACAGGAATCGCAAATGTTACCAATTCCATTATTTATAATAACGGAATTAACTATGATATTCAAGTTCAAGGTGATAATTCAACATACAATTATTCCCTTATACAAGGTTATTACGCTGGAATGGATACCACAACTACAAACCTAAACAACTATGACCCAGCCTTTATTAACGCAAATGGAGATAATTTCCATCTTCAAAATACTAGTTGTGGTGGATTTGTAAATTCTCCCGCAATTGATAGCGGTAATCCACTTATTTCTGATTTGGTCCTTGATTGTGAAGCTGGTCTGGGAACATCTCTCTCGGATATGGGGGCTTTTGGAGGTTCTTCAAACAGATGGACTAACAATATTTTACCCGAATGTTATTATATTGGTGAAGTTTCAGGCACTTGGGATTGTGAAGAAGTTACAGTTGAAGGAGATATTTTTGTTTCAGCAAACGACACATTAATAATAAATCCTGGGACAAAAATTACATTCCTAAATAATGCTAAATTTGAAGTTTTTGGTACTTTAATAGCTGTTGGAAATGAAGAAGATTCCATAATTTTCACTTCAACCGATGCAACTTGGAGCGGAATAAGGTTTTATGACACTGATACTACTGAAGTTGGAACTTCTTATATAGATTATTGCGTTTTCGAAAACTCAAATGTTATTGCAGATGAAGAAGGAAACAACAAAGGCGGAGCTTTATCAATAGATTCATATTCAACCCTAAAAGTTCTACATAGTAATTTCATAAATAACCGAGCATATTTAGGAGGAGCGATATATATTAAAAATGCTTCACCAAGAATTGAATACAACGTTTTTGAGCAAAATTTTGCAACTGCTGGTGGTGCAATTTATCTTGAATCATCCGAACCAATTTTGCACAGATTGGAATTTTTAAGAAACTCTGCAAATGATGGAGCGGCAATGTTCTTTTCATATTCTTCTCCTCAAGTTACTAACGTGTTAGCAATAAATAATATATCAACTGGAAATGCTGGATTTGCTTTTTTATTTAATTCATCACCATATATTATTAACTTAACCGCTTCTGGAAATACAAGCCCAAATGGTGGAAGTTTCAGTTTAATGTATGATTCAAATCCAGAATTATTAAATTCAATTCTTTGGGGAAATTCACAACCAGATATCTATATAAATGATGGAGCATTCTCTGCCGAATATTCAATTATTCAAAATGGTTGGGATGATTCTTTCTTTGGAGAAGGATGTTTAGATGAAGATCCACTTTTTAGAAATATTCAAGAAAATGATTATCATCTTAGTGCAATTACTTGCGGTTCAGTTTGGGATTCACCTGCAATTGATGCTGGAACTCCTAATTTAGTTTTCCTTGATACTCATCTCGATTGTGGTTCAGGTTTAGGATTAGAGAGATCAGATATGGGAAATTATGGTGGGGCTTATTTTGAAGAAGAAGTTGGAATTGAAGAACAAATTAATAATTCGATTCCAAAAAAACATTCTCTTTCACAGAATTATCCAAACCCATTTAATCCAAGTACACAAATAAATTATTCGATTCCCGTAACTTCTAATGTTGTGTTAAAGATTTACAACATACTCGGAAAAGAAGTAGCGACCCTTGTAAATGGACAAAAAGTCGCAGGAAATTACACAGTTACATTTGATGCAAGTAAATTAGCAAGTGGCGTTTATTTCTATAAACTCCAAAGTGGCAGTTTTGTAGAAACAAAGAAGATGATTCTTCTCAAGTAAATTTAGTTTAACCCGCAATTTCAAAAATTGCGGGTTTTTTCTTCAATTCCTTCACAATTTCTCCTTTCAATTCAAATAGAATTTCATCTTTATTTTATTATTTTTAATTTCTGAAATAATATAGATGATATCGAACTAATGAACGAAGAGAATAATAATTACGACAATAATGTGTTTTATGGTCCACGTGGCTTGGCTATAAAAATATTAAATAGAATTGACCGAACTGATGCTTATCTTGATAAATTAATTGATGTTGAATTAAAAAGAAATGAATTAAACGGCAAAGACAAAGCCTTACTTTTTGAATTAGTTCATGGTGTAATTCGTTGGATGTTGAGATTGGATTGGGTTTTAACAGGATTTTTTAAGGGACAATATGCCAAAAGTATTTCGGATATTAAAAATGGGTTGCGAGTTGCAGTATATCAAATCCTATTTCTTGATAAAATTCCAGATTATGCGGCAGTTGACCAAACAGTTGAATATATCAAAAAATTGCAAGGGCAAAAAGCTGCAAATCAAGCAAATGCAGTTTTACGAAGCATTATTCGAAGCAAAGATAATATAAGTTATCCAAGTGAAGAAAATAATCCAGCTTATTACTTAAGCAATTATTATTCTCATCCGCTGTGGATGATAAAAAGATGGACGAAACGTTTTGGGGTTGAGTTCACAGAGGAATTGGTAAAAGCAAATAACCGCAGACCAAAAATTACAATTCGTGTAAATAATCTGAAATCAAACAAAACAGAATTGAAGCAATTATTGGAATCAGTAAATCTTGAATTCTCTGAAGGGAAATATTTGCCAGATTATTTTATTCTTGAATCTCAAACTAATATAACTGATTGGGAGTATTTCAAAAAGGGATTTTTCACAATTCAAGATGAAAGTACAGGTTTGCCATGTTTTTTGCTTGATGTAAAAAGTACAGATAGAATTTTGGATATGTGTGCCGCTCCTGGAGGAAAAACCGCATTATTGGCTGAAATATCAAAAAATCAAGCTGAAATAATTGCACTTGATAAATATGAAAGTCGGTTGAAAGTGCTGGGAAAAAATCTGGCGAGACTTGGAATTGATAATGTTAAAATGGTTGCAATAGATGCTCTTGAATTTGAAGATGAACAAGGTTTCGATAAAATCTTAATTGACGCCCCTTGTTCTGGTTTGGGAACATTAGCAAAAAAGCCAGATATTAAGTGGAAACGTGAATTTATGCATATAAAACAATTAAATCCTTTGCAATTAGATTTACTACGAAAAGCCTCGAAGTTGGTGAAAGTTGGTGGAAATATAGTTTATAGCACTTGTTCAATTGAACCAGAAGAAAATTGGGAAATTATTCAACAATTTTTAGATGAAAATCTTGATTTTGAGATTGTGGACGCAAAATCAATTTTTACTGAAGAATTAGTAAATGAAATAGGTTTCGTGGAAACTTTTCCTAACAAACATGAAATAGATGGTTCGTTTGCTGTAAAATTAAGGAGAAAAAAATAATGGATGACAGATTCCTTCAAATTGCCGAAGAGTTTAAACAAGCTCGCTTAAAAAGTGAACTCACACTTGAACAAATTGCTTTCCGTACAAGAATAGACATAAAATATCTTTCCGCCATTGAAGAAGGAAATTTTTCATATTTGCCTGAAGTTTATATAAATGCGTTTGTGAAAGAATTTGCTTCTGAAGTTGGACTTTCTCCTAAATTAATGTCAGAAAAATTCAAAGCCGCTAAAGAAGGAAAGAAAGAAGATTTATCGCAAATTGAAAATGTCGAGAATGAATTACCAACAACTATAAATGAAAATAAATCTTATGTTGATTCGGGAATTCAAAGAGAAACTTATTATGAAAATTCCAAAAATGATAAAACAAAAATTTATTTGTATGGTGGTTTGGGACTGATAATTCTCATTATTATTTCAATTTTTATTTTTAATTCTTTTAAAAAGGAAACAATAGTTGTTGAAAATGCTTATGTCCCTTCGACAGAAATTGAAAAACCAAAAGTAGATTCAATAAAACAAGAAGAAAAAGTTGAATTAGTTGAAAATCCATTTCATCTAAAAATGATAGGAATTGATACAGTTTGGGTAAGAGCTCAAATTGATGACAAAAAAACAGAAGAATTTACGTTAGTGCCAAGTTTAGTAAAAGAATATGATATTAAAAGTAAAGCAGATTTGATTGTGGGAAGTGCTACTTCGCTTAAAATTCTTATTGATGGGAAAAATTTTCAAATTTCTGGAGTTAAAGGACAAGTGAAAAATTTATCGATAACAAAAAATGGGATTCAGTATAATTGATGAACAACAATATCGAAAATAGAATTTTAGAACTTCGCAAGAAAATTGCAGAATATGATTATCATTATTATGTGAAGAATAACCCAATTATTTCCGATTTTGAATATGATTCTATATACAAAGAATTAGAAGATTTAGAAAATTCTCATCCAGAATATAAATCCGAAACTTCGCCAACTAACAGAGTTGGTTCTGATTTATCCAAAGATTTCCCAACTTACACTCGTCAAATTCCAATGCTAAGTTTGGCAAATTCATATTCCGCGATAGAATTGATTGAATTTGACCAAAGAATTAGGAAAATTCTACCAGAAAACTCAAAAGTGGAATATGTAACAGAACTGAAAATTGACGGACTTTCAATTGAATTAATTTATAAAAAGAATAAGTTCCATTTAGCCGCAACTCGTGGCGATGGTACAACAGGCGATGAAATTACAGCAAATGCAAGAACAATTCGTTCAATTCCACTTGAGGTTGTTTCTAATCTTGGTGATTTTTCTGTACGTGGCGAAGTCTTTTCCCCAAAAAACATATTTTTAAAGATTAATGAAGAACGAGAAGAAATTGGTGAGAAGAAATTTGCTAATCCTCGAAATTTTGCCTCTGGAACGTTAAAATTGCAAGACCCAAAAATTGTATCTGAACGCAAACTTGACATTTTTACCTACTATTTACTTTCTGAAAACAATATTTTTCAAACACAATTTGAAAATTTAACTCAACTCGAAAAATTAGGATTTAAAGTAAATCCAAATTATCAACTACATCAAAATATCCAACAAGTTATTGATTTTTGTAATGAATGGGAAATTAAACGTAATTCTCTTCCTTATGAAATTGATGGAATTGTGGTAAAAGTAAATTCATTTGAACAACAAAAAATTCTTGGAAATGTTGCAAAATCACCTCGTTGGGCAATAGCATATAAATTCAAACCTGAGCAAGTTCAAACAAAATTGTTAAATATTACTTGGCAAGTTGGAAGAACGGGAGCTTTAACACCTGTTGCCGAACTTCAACCAGTTTTTTTAATGGGTTCAACAATTAGCCGAGCAACGTTGCATAATTTTGATGAAATACAGAAAAAAGATATTCGAATAAATGATTTTGTTTTTGTCGAAAAAGGTGGCGACGTAATTCCCAAAATTACTTCTGTAAATTTTGAAAAAAGAGACAAAAATTCTGAAAAAACACAAATTCCAACTGAATGTCCAATCTGTAAAAGTAAACTATCTTCCAATAAAGAAGAAGTTGCAATTTATTGTACGAATGAAAATTGTCCCGCAAAAATCAAGGGGAAAATTCTTCACTTTTGTTCCAAAAATGCAATGGATATTGATGGTTTAGGCGAAGCAGTCGTTGATAAATTTGTGGATTTGGGATTTTTGAAGAATGTAGCTGATATTTACAATCTCAAGAATTATCAGACTGAAATTGAAAATTTAGAAGGTTTTGGAACTAAAAGTTTTGCGAAAATTCAAGAAGGAATTGAAAAATCTACCCAAAAGCCATTTAACAAAGTTTTGTTTGCATTGGGAATTAGATTTGTTGGAGAAGGAGTTTCAAAAATATTAGCAAAACAATTCCAAAATATTGAAAATATTATAAAAACGAATAAGGAAGAATTAATCAAAATTCGAGATGTAGGCGAAAACATTGCAATGAGCATCCTTTCCTTTTTTGCAGATGAAAGAAATATTCAGCTAATTAATACATTGAAAAATCACAACTTACAATTTGAAACTAAAAAAAATGATATAAATAGCAATATTTCAAACAAACTTGAAGGAAAGACAATTCTTGTAACTGGTACATTGCAAAATTATTCGAGGAATTCTATAAAAGAAGAAATAGAAAAGCACGGCGGTAAAGTAGCTACATCAGTTAGCAAAAATGTTGATTTGCTTCTTGCTGGTGAAAATGCTGGTTCGAAGTTAGAAAAATCGCAAGAATTGGGAATTAAAATTATAACCGAGACTGAATTTTTAGAAATGTTACAATGAAAATTATAGAAAAATTAAGATATAAAATTGGAAAGAAGATAATATTGCATCAAATTCGGAAGCAGAAATCCGAAGAACAGAGAATTTTTAATAATTTCTTTAATCGCGTAAAAACCGTAATTATTTTATTGCCCTTTGAAGAAAATCTTCTGAAACCAGCATTAGAAGTTGCCCGATTTCTACAAATTCATAAGAAATATGTAACGTTTTTCGTCCCAGATTACAAGCAAAATTTGCTTCCAAATTACGAGAACTATCATTTTATATCATATCAACAAAAGGATATTAGTTTTTTCTACTTGGCAAAAAATGAAATAATTTCAAAATTTAAAGATGAAAATTTTGATTTGTTGATAAATTTAGATAAAACCGAATGTCTGTTTTATGCGTCAATTATCTTAAAAATAAATGCAGAAATAAAAATATCATTAAAAAATGATGATTTTGAGGATTTATTCAATTTGATATTCCAATCGAAAGAAACAAATCCAGAAAATTCATTCAAGAATTTGTTAAATTCGTTTCAAATGTTTTAAAGTTTGAGAAGAATATGGAAGATTTTTTTAATTACGAAATAAAAAGACAAAATGACGTTGTAATTTTCAAAATTGCTGAAAAAAGATTTGATTCAGAAATTGCAGGTCTGGTGAAAGCCGAATTGACCATTCTCTTGAATGCTGAAGAAGTTAAGAAACTAATCTTTGACTTGGAAGATGTCGAATATTGTGATAGTTCGGGTTTGAGTGCAATTCTTCTTGCTTTTAGAACCATAAAAACAGAAGGTGGAAAAATTCGATTAGTCAACTTAAATAGAAACGTAAGGACTTTGATTGAAATATCGCAATTAGATAGAGTATTAAAAATATCTGAATCTATTCCAGCAGCAATTAGTGAAATGAATTAATAAATCAAATAAAATTATTAAAAAGTTATCTTATCTTAATAAAACAATAAGTTTTATCTTTTTTGTATTTTTCGAGGGAATATTTCAATTTTTATTGGTTTTGAGTGTTTATTTGAAAATCTATAGTAAATACTTAAAAAATAAGGTTAATTAAATGCTTGATAATTTCAGATTAAAAAATTTAAGTTTAATTGTTTTTGATTTAGATGGTACACTATTAAATGACAAAGGCGAAATCACAAATAATACGAAAATATTAATTACAAAACTACGCGAGAAAGGAGTTCGATTTAGTTTTGCAAGTGGAAGATTACATAGTGCGTTAGTTAAATATGCTAATGAACTTAATTTAGCGACACCACTTATTTCACTTGATGGTTCGCTAATAAAAAGCATAGATAACAAGCAAGTCGTTTTCGAATCTCCAATTCCCATAAGGTATGTTAAAAAAGCAGTAAAATTGTGCGAACAAACTTTGTCAAATTATGCTCTTTGCCATGGTGATGCAATTTATTACACTGATAACAACTCAATAATTCCAGAATTGTTAGAAAAATATGGTGCAATTTATAAAGAAGTGCATAGTTTGAATGAATATTTAGATAACACACTTGAAATTGTTGTTGCTGGAGACCAAAAAAGTAATATTAAGTTTATCGAAAATAAAATGACTTTTCCAAGCAGTTTTGGTTTAACAACATCCTATTATAAATCGCATATTTATGGCGGATTATATTATCTTGAAGTAAGAAAAAATGGCTCGTCAAAAGGTGATGGATTAAAGAAATTATGCAAGCATTTGGGAATGACATGGAAAAATGCAGCCGTTGTCGGCGATTGGTACAATGATCGCTCGTTATTTGAGACGAAAGCACTTAAAATTGCTATGGCAAATGCAGTTCCAGAAATTATCAAAAAAGCCGATTATGTAACAAAAAATGATAATAATAACGAAGGAGTTGCCGAATTTTTAGAACAAGTTCTTTTGGCAAAATAGCATGAGAAAAAGTCTCCGTGGGAAAATATTAATTTTCATTTTTACAACGCTAATTTTAGTTTTGTTGTTCCCAAAAGGAGAATCAATTGAATCAGAAGTAACAGTTGGGAGTATTTGGACAAAACCCGATTTAATTGCTTCCAAAAGTTTTGAAATTCTAAAAAATGAAAATCAATATAAGTCTGAAGTAAAAGCAGCATTAAAATTCGTTTATCCAATTTATTCCAGAAATACTGAAATTGAACGCAAGCAAGTTGAAAATTTTAACATTTTTTCGGATTCATTATTAAATTATCTTAAAACTGGAGAATCAAATTCCAATATATTCCCCAAAATTATAAAAGATTCAGTTTGGGCAGTTTTAAAGAACAATTCTATTTTACCAAAAGGCGAGAAAATCCAACTTGAACAATATTTAACAAAATTGGGAACTACTTTACGAAAGATTTATAAAATTGGAATTTTAAGTAAATCGGCAAAAAAAGGTCAGATTTATTTAACAATAAAAAATGGGAAATACTTAACTACTGAAAAATTTTCAAACTATCTTGATAATGAAGAAATTCATAATCAGATAAAAAATGAAATTGGCTATTTATATAGAAATGATGAAAATATTATAAAATTTAGCAAGGAATTATTGAAATCATTTATTCAGCCAAACATCATTTTCGATGAAAATTACACAAAAAAGGAGATTGAGATTGCAAAATCGAAAGTCCCTAGAAATCTGGGAATTGTTGCTGAAAATGAAAAAATCATTTCCAAGCACGATAGAGTTACTCAAGAGATAAAATTAAAAATCGATTCTTATAGAATTGCAAAAGCCCAAACAGTTTCAACTATCGATGAATTTTTGCAATATTTGGGAAAGTTACTTCACTTGTTAATTATCTTAACTCTTTATTTCATTTATATATTTTTATCACGAAAAAAGATTTTTAATGATAACCAAGATATACTTGTAATTGCGATAATAATATTGTTTACAAGCAGTTTGGCGTATTTTGTTCAATTTGTAAAGGTTGATGTTCCCGTAGATTATTTTGTTTTGGTTCCACTCGGTTCAATGTTATTGGCAATTTTGTTTGATTCAAGATTGGCTTTTTTTGGAACAGTAACAATTGCTTTTATTGTTGGTGGAATTCGTGGAAATGATTATGTAATTACACTTTCGCATATAATTGCTGGCGGTTTTGGTGCATTTGCTGTTCGCGATTTACGAAATCGGAACGAGATTTTCCGTGCATTTATTTCTATTCTTGTCGGGTACATTGTTAGTATAATTGCTTTTGGTTTGGAAGGTTACCGATCTTTGAATGAAATTATAATCGATATTGCTTTTGCTGGGACAAATGCTTTGATAAGTCCCGTTTTGACATTTGGATTTATCTATTTTTTTGAACGTGTTTTCAAAATATCAACTTCGTTAACTTATCTTGAACTCTCAGATTTTAATAATCCACTTTTGCGAGAATTAACGTTCAAAGCCCCTGGGACTTTTAATCATTCTTTGGTAATAGGGACAATGGTTGAAGAATCTGCAAATCTGATTGGGGCAAATTCAATTTTAGCTCGGGTTGGAGCGTATTATCACGATATTGGGAAAATATATTATCCCGAAGCATTTGTTGAAAATCAGTTTGATAATAAAAACATTCACGATGGACTTCCTTACAAAGAAAGTGCTAAGATAATTATTCAGCATGTGGAAAAGGGAATTCAACTTGCAAGAGAACATAAAATTCCAGAAGAAATTATCAATTTTATCCCAGCACACCACGGCACTTTGCTTGTTTCATTTTTCTATGAAAAGGAAAAAGAAGTTAATCCAAATGCTTCTGAAGAAGATTTTAGGTACAAAGGTCCGAAACCAAATTCCAAAGAAACAGCATTATTAATGTTAGCCGATGCGTGCGAATCTGCGGTTAGATCGATGGAAACTATAGAACATAAAAAAATTGAGAATTTAGTTAATAATTTGATAGATTTTAGAATAAAAGATGGGCAACTTGATGATTCTAATATCACATTTAACGATTTGAAAATTATTCGCGCAACATTCGTCCGAGTTTTAACAAATCAACATCACAAACGAATTCGTTACCCAAATCAAGACGAAATAGAAAATAATTCAGAAATAGCGACGAAAGAAGAATAATGTTTGAATTTCTCGAAGAATATCTCACTTTGCTTAAATATGAGAAAAATCTTTCCGAAAATACGCTTGTTTCTTACAAAATTGATATTTCAAAGCTACTTTTTTTTGCAGAAGAAAAAGGAATTACTGATGTTGCGAATATTTCTGCTTCGATAATTTCCGAATATTTTGCATTGATTCGTAAAAATGGTGCGAAAAATTCAACTTCATCAAGGAATTTATCGTCTGTAAAAGGGTTTTTTAAATTTTTGGAATCGCAAAGTTACATTCCGAAAAATCCAACTGTGTTGTTTGAAGGAATGAGAATGGAAAGAAATTTGCCAGATATTTTGTCTTTTGAAGAAGTTGAATTGATTTTATCTCAACCGAATTCTGAAGATAAGTTTGAGTCGAGAGATAAAGCAATTCTTGAAATAATGTATTCTTCAGGGTTAAGAGTTAGCGAAGTTTGTTCAATCAAAATTGGTGATATTTTTTTTAGCGAAGAAATTATTAGAATTATGGGAAAAGGCTCGAAAGAAAGAATTGTCCCGATTGGTTCATCTGCATTAAATTGGATAAATAATTACTTAAAAATTGGTCGTCCTTTCCTTGAGAAAAGTGGTCGGAAGAATTCTTTACTTTTTTTGTCAGGAAGAGGGACGAAAATATCGAGAATGGCTATTTGGAATATCGTAAAAAAATACACTTTGCAAGCAAAAATTGAAAAGGAAGTTCATCCACATACTTTCCGACATTCATTTGCAACACATTTGCTTGAACGTGGTGCCGATTTGCGTGCAGTGCAAGAAATGCTCGGACATTCTGATATTTCAACGACACAGATTTACACTCATATCGACCAAGAATTTATAAAGCAAGAATATTTTTCTTATCATCCTTTTGAAAAATCAAAATAATAGATGAAATTTCATCCAATAAAAAATGAAATAAAATGACAATTGGAATAATTCCAAATATTGAAAAAATTGAATCATTTCGTGTGCTTGCTGAATTGATTTTATTACTCAATGAAAATAATATCAATTTTTTTATTAACGATTCTGTACATAAAACTGATTATTATGAATTGCAAAATATTCCAGAAAATCGGTTTTTGCCAGTTGATCAAATTTGTAAAAAGTGCAATTTACTAATCTCAATTGGTGGCGATGGAACAATGTTGAATACTGCATATTTGGCAAAAGATTGCAAAACCGCTCTTTTAGGAATAAATATGGGAAAATTGGGATTTCTTGCTGAATTTGAAAGGAAAAAAATTAGTGAACTTGTAAAAGCCATTAAAAATGAAGAATTCTATATTGAAGAAAGAATTTCATTAATTGCAAGCACAAATTCAGTCGTAAATTCGGAATTGTTTGCTGTAAATGATATTGTAATTGAACGCGGAAGATGGCCAAAAATGATAAAACTCACTTTATCGATTGATGAAAAAGAAGTTTCAACATTCTCAGCCGATGGAATAATTATTGCGACACCAACTGGTTCAACTGGTTACTCACTTTCAACTGGCGGACCAATAATTAGTCCTTCAACTGATGCAATAACATTAAGTCCGATTTCAGCTCACACTTTAAATATGCGACCTTTAGTACTTTCTGGTCATCAAAAATTAAAAATTGAAGTTGAATCACAATCCCAAATACAAATAAGTGCTGATGGTCAGCGAGTTCATTCCTTTCATTCACCATTAATTGTTGAAATTTCACGATATAATAGCAACCTTAAATTATTTCACTTAAAATCATTTAATTATTATGAATTATTGCGGAAAAAACTATTTTGGGGATTAGATATCAGAGGTTAAAATGAAAAAAATATTATTATTTACATTAATTTTTAGTGGATTTCTTTTAGCACAAGATCGAAATAATGTGATTCTTGATAAAAATAACAAGCCAATATTAATTGGGGAAGTTGAAATTTCAGATTTTCAAAAGGGACCTTTTTCTATTTGGTTTGATGAAGAATACGAGAATTATCAAACTGATTCCTTAAAAATGGTAATTCTGAAGGAAAATCTAAATTTGTATAAGATTACAATTGTTCTCGGGACTTGGTGTCCAGATAGCCGAAGGGAATTTCCAAGATTTATCAAAATATTACAAGAATGTAATTACGATTTTGGAAATCTTTCGATAATTGCTGTAAATCGAAGAAATAATGGAAAATTTATTGGAGCAGAAGATTTATCAATAAAAGCCGTCCCGACATTTATTTTTTCAGTTGAAGAAGTTGAAATAGGCAGAATTGAAGAAAGTCCGAAACGAGATAATCTTGAAAGTGACATTTTAGAGATTTTAGGCTTAGAATAATTATTTATAAATTTATTTAATTTAGAGGAAATAATGAAAAAAATCATAATAATACTTTTTGTTGCAACTTCAATAATTTTTGCACAAGGGACAGCTGGAAGTGAAGCAAAATATGAATATCGAAAATTAATTGGCATGCAAACAGCAGGAGTTCTTGAAAAGGGTTATGTTGGTGTAAGTTCACATATTTTGCCAAATGGAGTTGTTGATGCTGGAATTGAAGTAGGCGTATTCCCAAATGTTTCATTTGGAATTTCTTACGGTGGAAGTAATGTAATTGGAACTGGAAGTCTGATTGGTTATCCACTTCCTGGAATAAATATCAAATTCAGAGTTGTTGATGAAACTGATGCTTACCCTGCATTTACACTTGGTTTTGATTCGCAAGGAATGGGCGATTATTTGGATGAATTTGAGCGTTATGAATATAAATCAGAAGGATTATTTGTTGCAGCATCAAAAAACTTTGAATTTCTTGGCTATTTGAGTATTCATGGAAATTTCAATTATTCTCTCGAACGAGATGATAATGATAAAGATTTGAATTTGAAAGTTGGTGCTGAAAAAACAATTGGTAAAATGGTTTCAGTTATTGCAGAATATGATTTCGCAATAAACGATAACGGAAGTTATTCATTTGGTTCAGGAAGAGGATATTTGAATATGGGAGCGAGAGTTTCACTTGGAAATGGTTTTACTTTTGGAGTTGATTTACGAAATATGTTAGACAATAATAAATTAAAAGCTGGTGTTGCAGATAGAGGAATTTTCTTCGAATATATTTCCCCAATTTTCTAATTGTCTATAAAAATGAACAATCGTGCAAATTCAATACAAATGAGAAATAAAATCATTCAAAAAGTATTGTTTGAAATCAAATTTTCTGGCATTATGGTTGATATTAATTCATAAAACAACTTGGAGAATAAAAATGAAAAAGTTGAAAGTATTATTAATCGCAGTATTAATTTCTTCAATTTCTGGATGCTACACACAAATAGCAAGTGATGAACCAGAATATAGAGTTCACAAAAAAAGTGAAATAGTTGAAGAAGAACAAATAGCTGAAGAAAATCAATCAAATGAAGAAGAATATTCTGAAGAGGAATATCTTGAAGAAACCGAAGAAGTAGCTGAAAATCAAACAAATTCAGATTACGACGAAGTTTATGAAGAAAATGGTGATACTTATTATGTGGAAAATAATTACTATGATAACGATTATCCACATTATCGTGGTTATTATTGGGATTATCATCCAAGTCACATCTGGGTTTACAATTCGTGGTATTGGGATTGGTATTGGTATTGGTATTATTCTCCAATAGTAGTAGTTGGTGCTCCAATTTG
>DYLK01000002.1:127183-128613 GCA_020722065.1 Melioribacter roseus | reverse complement strand
ATTGGTATTGGTATTGGTATTATTCTCCAATAGTAGTAGTTGGTGCTCCAATTTGCTATTACCCAAGTTATTATTATAACCCATATTATTATAACCCATATCCATATTATTACAACTACTACAATAATTATTACTATGGAACTTACTATAAAACTCGCACAAACCATTATTATGCAGGGTTGAGAAATAACTACGGGCACGGTTCACCATTAACAAGGTCGAGAGGTTATTACAATTCTTCTCGAACAGATGCTTCAATTTCTCGAAATCGGGATACACGCAAAGGTGTAGATATTTCGGATACAAGAAGTTCCGCATTTCGTAATAATTCAAACGATGTAGATTTAAATGTAAATTCATCAAGACGTACAATTTCTAAAGATGGAACTACAAACAAAGGAAATGATAGAATTAATGTAACAAAACCATCAAACACAATTAATTCTCAAGAAGTTATTTCAACCAAAAAACGTAATTATAAAAGCGATCCAGTTGTTAAAAAAGAAGTTAATAAAGAAAGAATTGAAGATGGAACTTCAAGTACAGTTTCACCAAAAACATTACGTGAAAAGACATCTTCTACTATTAATAAATCAAATTCTGAGGCAACCAGAAAAAACTCAGAAATCCGATTAGAATCGAGAAAACCTAAATATAAAGATTATAAATCGCAAAATAGCTCGATTGACAAAGGAAGCAGAAGTTCTTCAAGAAATGATGAAGCTCAGATTAATAAATCACAAAGTAATAGTAATTCAAACAACTATAAACCAAAATCATATTCAAGTCCTTCAAAATCTTCACGAAGCGAAACATATACACGCCCATCAAATAGTTCGCCTTCTCGATCTTCAGCCCCAAGTTTTAATAGTGGTTCACGAAATTCGGGAAATTCTGGTAGCTCAAGAAGTAACTCTGGCAGTTCACGAGGTTCAAGTAACGCGAGAAGAAGGTAGGTTAATATGAAAATTCTAAATAAATTAATTGTATTTGTATTTTCAACTTCAGTCTCAATTTTCTCTCAGAATTTTGTTGATGGATTAAGATTAGCCGAACCAGGTATAATTTCATCAGGTAAAAATTTAGCTATGGGAAATGCTGCACTTGCCGTTGGAACTGATTATGGTGGAGTTTTAATAAATCCTGCAACTTTGGGTTTGCTTGAATCCGAAGTGAATTTTGGCTTTTATTTTTCATCATACGAAAATAATTCTAACTATTTTAATACTAAACTTAACGCAAAAGAAACTTCAACAGAGATAAACGAGTTGAGTCTTATATATAAAATTCCAACTAGTCGAGGAAGTTTAGTTTTTGGAATAGGATATAACAAACTTAAAGATTTTAATTCAATAACTGAATTCGAAGGTTTTAATTCTGGTAGTAATTCAATGATTCAAGATTTGACAAGCCACAATTCCGATTTAACT
>DYLK01000002.1:0-127083 GCA_020722065.1 Melioribacter roseus | reverse complement strand
TTCTGGTAGTAATTCAATGATTCAAGATTTGACAAGCCACAATTCCGATTTAACTGACAGTTTAATGTTAAGTCACGGTGTGGATGAAACATATATTAATGGAAACCTTTTCCAAAAAGGCACATTAGTTGAAAGTGGAAATCTTGAAAATCTTTCATTTTCAGCAGCAACTGAAATTGCAAAAGATTTGTATGTTGGCGGAAGCCTAAATTTTATCGGAGGCACTTTTGCAAACGATAGAAATTATGCGGAAACAGATTTATATAATGTTTACGATGAAAATCTACAAATAGATCCTGATGACTCACGAACTGTTGATTTTGTTGAATTTACTACACATGATAATTACAAATGGGATATTTCTGGGTTTAATCTTAAAGGTGGTTTCGTTTATGATTATAGCGGAATGTTTACAATTGGTGGAAGTATCGAATCTTCAACAAATTATTTAATAAATGAAGAGTATTTTGTAGAATGCTCAAGCTACTTCCAAAATAATTATGGTTTTGACGTTACTCCGCATGTTTCAACCTTAAAATATGAAATTACAACACCAATGAAAGTATCGTTCGGTGGTTCGTTGAAAGTTCCATTTGTTATACTTTTTACGTCAGTAGATTTGATTGATTATTCAGATATGGAATTTTCTGCAGATTTAGATAGAGCAACGATTGTTGAAATAAACGAAGGAATTAGACAAAATCTTGATTTTGCTCCAATTTATCACTTTGGATTAGCCTCAACAATTCCTTTTTTAGATTTAAGAGTTAAAGCAGGTACAATGTTAATTTCTTCTCCGTACAAGGACAAATCAATGCAATCAGATAAAGAGTATATAACTTTTGGTTTGGGATTTTTCTCGCACGGACCAGTAAAACTTGATTTTGCGACTGCTTATGGCAGTTGGAAAGAAACTGTTGATATTTACGGGAATGGTGAAGCTCGAGTTAAAAAAAATGTTGAAGATTATTATTTAATGGCAACAATGAAATTTAAGTTCTAAAATATGCCTGTTCACCGTGGTATTATCGAAAGAATAGAAAGCAAAGATTATTACGTCCGAATCGATACAAATGAATCGATTCGGGCGATTTTACCTGGCAAAATTAAAAATAAATTCCACTTAAAAAAAAATAAACAAAGTCAACTTGATATTGTTGCACTTGGGGATTTCGTCCTAATTGAGACTGATGAAGAAAATCTTGCTTCTATTCTTGAAATTGAAGAACGCCGAAATTTCATTTCACGAAAAGCTCCTAAAATTAAAGCCAGAGGCGAAAAAGGCGAAAGATTAGAACAAATAATTGCCGCAAACGTAGATTTTCTTGTTATAGTTACAAGTTTGTCAGAACCTCGCTTTAATAATCGATTTTTAGATAGAATGCTTGTTATTGCTGAAAGCAACAAAATTGAACCACTTATTGTAATTAATAAAATTGATTTAGATGACAATGAATTCCAATTTTGGGAGAACATTTACAAAAAAATTGGGTACTTTGTAATTGGAACAAGTGCGATAAAAAGATTGAATTTAGAAAAATTACGTGAAAAATTATTTAGAAAAAGAGCAATTTTTTGGGGACAATCGGGAGTTGGTAAATCTTCATTAGTAAATGCACTTTTCCCACAACTTAATCTTAAAACAAAAGAAATCAGTGATTTTTCTAACAAGGGAACGCATACAACAGTAACAAGTTCACTTTTTAAAATAGATGAGTTTGAGTTGATCGATACACCAGGAGTAAGAGAAATTGAGCCTTTTGGTTTAACTAAAGAAGATTTATGCCACTATTTCCCCGAGTTTTCGGAATATTTGGGACAATGCAAATATTATTCATGTACACATAATCATGAACCAAATTGTGCAATACGAAATGCAGTTGAAAACGGGGTAATTTCCCCCGAACGTTATAAAAGTTATCTAAATCTACTGGAAAATATTGAAGACAATACTTTCAGTTAATTTGTAAATACCATTCCTTAATTATATTTCCAACATTAATTTATTATCTTATGAAAAATCTAAAATATCTATTATTTATTATACTTTTTACTGTTGCGTGCAGCAGTGTAAATACACAAAATGAACCTAAAAATATTGTTAAAAGTCGAGCAGTTTCAAAAGAAATTAGAAATAGCATCGCAAAAGAAAAATTCATAAATGGCGTAATGCTCGACCAAAAAGGGGAATATGCAACCGCAATTTTAGAATATTTGGATGCTTTGAATTACGATTCTTCTGCTGGAATTCATTTTGCACTTGCACGAGATTTTTATAGAATAAATAAAGTTGGGAATGCGATAAAATCAATCCAATCGGCAATAAAGTTAGATCCTGAAAATCGTGATTACAGAATGCTTGCGGCGGAAATCTTTAATTTCTCGCAACTACGAGATTCTGCAATCACGCATTATCAAGCTGTTTTGAAATTAGATTCACTCGATATACAAGCACTTTATGGAATGGCAAAATTGAGCGAAGCAAAACGTCCGAGCCTTGCTATGGATTATTATAAAAAGATTTTACACACAACTGGACCCGAATTTCAAATTTTAGTTGATATGGCAGATTTGAGCGAAAGAATGGGAAATTTGGAAGAAACAACAAATTACGCAAAGGAATTGTTGGAAATAAATCCTTCTAATATTAATCTTGAAAAAATTGTAATAGAACTCCAACTTCGCAATTCACAATTTGACGAGGCTTTGAAGCAAATTTCGCATATTGAAAAAGTCTATCCAAATGATATTTCGCTTGTTGAATATAAGGCAAACGCATATATTGGGAAAAAACAATGGTTAGAAAGTTTCGAGGAATTCAAAAAAATAGTGGAAAGTAGAGATTATCCTTTCGAAAGAAAATTTATGATTTCTTCTTCATATATCGAAGAATTTAACTCAGAATCAGATACTAACTTACTTTTTTATGCCGAAAAATTACTTAAAATAATTGATAAAGACACTTTGGATTGGCGAATAAAAGCAACTTTGGGAGAAGTAAATCAGAAATTGCGACAAGATTCACTCACAATTTATTATCTAAAAGAGGCTTATAAATTAGCCGAATGGAATCACGTTTTGGCAATTCAACTTGGTGGGAATTTATTTGATTCCAAAAAATTCAAAGAATCATCCGAATTTCTATATGGAATTGTGGGAAAATTTCCAGATAATTTTCTAATCAATTTTCTGCTTGGATTATCTTATAGTCAGCTACAAAAAGATAGTCTTGCAATGCCATTTCTCGAAAAAGCAGTAAAACTTAATCCAAATGATAAAGATGCCAATTCGGCGTTGGGTTACACTTATATTCAACTTAAAAATTATCCAAAAGCAATAGAAAGTTTGAAAAACTCAATAAAAATTGATCCGACAAACCCTGCAAATTATAGTATGTTGGGAATGGTTTATGACAATTTGGAAGATTGGCAAAATTGTAACGCAAGCTACGAAAAAGCAATTTCTATAGATTCAACTGACGCTTTAAGTTTGAATAATTATGCTTATTCACTTTCTAAACAGAAAAATGAACTTGAAAAAGCTTTAAAAATGGTTACAAAAGCACTTGAACTTGTCCCAGATAACGGTTCTTATCTTGATACAAAAGGTTGGGTTTATTTTCAGATGGGAAATTTTAACGAAGCTAAAATTTGGATAGAAAAAGCATTAGCCGAAAATGAGACAAATGCTGAAGTTTATGACCATTTGGGCGATGTTTATTATAAACTTGGTGATTCAAAAAAAGCAATAGAATATTGGAAAACTGCGATTGATAAAGATAAAACCTTAAAAAATGTTGAAGAAAAAATAAAGAATGGGTTAAAATGAAGAATTTTCTAATCTTTTTTACAATTTTACTCTTTGTAATAGGTTGTTCGCAAAATGAAGTTATTGTTCAAAAACCAAATCTTCCAACAGAAAGTGTAATCCCAGCTGAAAGATTAATTGTAAAACTTGAAGCAAAAAATAGAAAGGTGAAATCATTTTCTGCAAAAGGCGAAATTTTTATTGATAATGATGAATTTTCAACAAATTTTGATTTTGAACTAAAATTCAAGAAAAATGATTCACTTTTAATATCGGTTTATGGAATTTTTGGAATGGAAATCGCTCAATTTCTTTTAGGTGGAAAAACTTATACTTATTTCGATGCTTTTAACAACAAAGTTTATACAGGAAAAGCAAACAACAATGTTGTAAAAAAATTCTTCAAAGTTGATTTATCGCCTGAAGAAATTCAAAATATTTTAATTGGAACAATAGATTATTCTGGAATTTTGCGAGAAAATCCGACTCGTTATCAAATTATTGATGGAAAATATTTTATCGAATTTGTATCAGAAAATTGGATGAAAAAATATCAAATCACTGAAAAAGGCTTAAATTTAGAAAAATTCAACTTGGTGCAAAATGGAAAAGATTTGTTTGTAGCCAATTTTTCAAATTTTAAGAAAGTAAAAAGTGGGTTAGATGATTTTCCTTATTCTATTCAAATTGTTAATTTTTCAGAAAATAGTGAAATGAAAATTGAATACAGTACAATTTCTGTAAATCAAGAAATTAATTCACTAAAGATTGACATCCCATCAGACGCAATTTTGATGAAATAATGGGGAAAATCTCAAAATATATATTTTTTCTGATTTTTCTATTTGGAATTTCGCTTGCCCAAAATTCAGAGCAAATTGACCAAGAAAACAAAAAACTTTCCGAAATTCACGCTCAGATTGAACAATTGGAAAGAGAAATTGCCAATCTGAATAAAAATGAAAAATCCATCGATAAAGAATTGGACAAGATTGAGGAACAACTATTTTTATTAGGAAAAGTTGTAAGAAAGTATGAAAATCGGATAGGTATTGAGCGAAAAAATATTGATTCGTTGAATTTTATGATTTCAGAAAATATTGCTAATCAGAAAAAATTGAAGAGTGAATTGCAGAAATATCTTGTTTTTAGATATAAACAACGAGAAGTAACTTGGTTGGATTTTCTTTTTGATTCTAAAACTTTTTCTGAAATTTATGAAAATCAATTTTGGGATGAATATTTATCAAGAAAAATCAATCAAAAAATTGAAAATCTCAAAAATTTAGAAAAAGAACTTTCGGCAAATCGAGAAAATTTATTGGAAAGTGAAAACAAATTAAAATTTGCTTTAGTTGAATCAAAAAAGAGTGAAAATTTGGTTGTTGGAAAACAACAAGATAAGTTGTCGGCTTTATTAAAAATCAGAAAAAATAAAAAAGGAATGTCGAACTTAGTCAATCAGAAAAGAAAAGATGAAGAAAAAATTACCAAATTAATACAAAAATTGATTGAAGATGAAATTAGAAAAAGTAATAAAACTGAAATAACTAAATCTGAAGAGAAAAAACCTATAAAAAAGGAAGTAAAAATTGCGGATGAAAAACGAGAAAAATTCAATTTTATTTCGGGCGAAAAATTTGCAAATCTGAAAGGAAATTTGCCAAAACCAGTGTCAAATGCACGGATTATACAAAAATTTGGAAATGTAACAAATCAAACCACAAAAACTGTTACAGTTTCATCTGGTGTGAATTTTTTGGTAGGGAAATATCCCGAAATAAAAGTGGTTTCTGATGGAATTGTTTCTGTAATTCAATGGTTGCCTGGTTATGGAAGTGTTGTAATTGTAAATCACGGAAATAATTACAAAACAGTTTACGGGAATGTTGGCAATTTACGAGTTTTGGAAGGAAGTCAAGTGAAATCGGGCGAAATTCTCGGCGAAGTTTCGGAAACAATCGAAGGGAAAGTAATGCATTTCCAAATTTGGAAAGGTAAAAAAGCCGAAAATCCAGAAATTTGGTTCAAGAAATGATTTCCCATAAAAATGATTATAAGGCTGTTTTTGCCAATTTTTCGGCACTTTCAATTCTGCAAATATCAAATTACATTTTGCCGATGATTACAATTCCATACATTGTAAGGATTATTAGTCCAGAAAAATTTGGTTTGATTAATTTTATAGCAGCAATTTTCGGATATTTTCAATTGGTTTTGGATTATGGTTTTTACTATTCAGCAACAAGGAAAATCTCGATTTTACGTAATGAAAAAGAAAAGTTGGATGATTTTGTTTCTACAATATTTATGATAAAATTTCTGATATTTTTAGTCGGGGTTGCACTTTTAATAATAGTATTTCTAATTTTTCAGATTTCAAATGAAAATGTTCAAATTAGTGTTTTAACGCTAATTTCAGTTGTAAGTATTTCATTTTTCCCAATTTGGTATTTTCAAGGAATTGAAAAAATGAGTGTGATAACGGGAATTACTATTTTGGCAAAGACTATTTCACTTATTCTAATTTTTGGGTTTATATCGCAACCTGAAGATTATATTTTATACGTTGCAATTAATTCTTTTTCTTCTCTTTTGGTGTTTTTAATCAGTCTGGGAATTTTGATATTTATGTTTGGTTACAAATTCAGATTTCCCAAAAAAAGTACTTTTGTTGCGGAATTAGTTGAAAGTTGGCAGTATTTTATTACAAATTTGGGAATAAATTTATACACAACATCTAATGTCGTAATCCTTGGTTTTTTTACTAATAATACAATTGTTGGTTATTGGGTTGGAATCGATAAAATTAGAATGGCAATACAGGGAATAATGGGAGTTTTCAGCCAATCGGTATTTCCTCGAGTTTCGCTTCTTTTGGATGAAAATCTGCAAAATGGAATTGAGTTTGTGAAAAAAATTGCAAGTTTTGGTGGAAGTATAGCTTTGATTATTTCTATTATCACTTTCTTTTTCTCTTCAGAAATTGTAAGCATTGTTTTAGGAAGTCAGTATTCTTCATCTGCAAATTTGCTAAAAATGATTTCTTTTTTACCTTTTATTATTTTCTTTAGCAATATTTTTGGTATTCAGTTACTAATTAATTTAAATCGAATTTCTGATTTAATGAAAATTGTCCTTTCTGCTGCAGTTATGAATTTAATTCTTTCGTTCATTTTTGTCCCAAAATTTCAAGCTTATGGGACAGCGTTTTCAGTGTTAATTACAGAAATATGTGTTACAATATTTGCAATTTTAGTTTATTATAAAAAAGAGACAGTTGAATCTTAAAAACTCTTTTTTTTGTTTAGATTAAAAAGTATATTACGTATTATTATTTTAGAGAAAAATGAATAACTATATTAAATCTTTTTTATTTATACTGATGATATTTGTATTCTATGCTGGATTAACATTCCCAATCGTAGAAAAACCGCAATTTTGGTATGAATTTCCATTCATTCCAGGTTTAGGAGAATTAGCAAAAATCATCTTTTTCCACGTACCAACGGCTTGGTTGGCTTCAATTGCTTTCTTACTTTCTATGATTTATGGCATAAGTTATCTAAGAACTAAAGACTTGAAAAACGATGCAAAATCTTTAGCATCCTTAGAAATTGGATTTGTTTTTGCAATTTTGGCGACAGTTACAGGTTCAATTTGGGCAAAATTTAATTGGGGTTCATTTTGGAATTGGGACCCGCGAGAAACTTCATTTTTCATCTTACTTTTAATTTATGGCTCACTTTTCGCATTGCGTTCGGCAATTGAACAAGAGGAAAAGAGAGCAAATCTTTCGGCGGTTTACTCAATTTTTGCATTTTTGACTGTACCATTTTTTACATTTATTATGCCACGAATTATGGATGGTTTGCACCCTGGTTCTGCTGACGATACAACTTCTGGACCAATTGTGGAATTTCATATGAATGGAAATATGTTGTTTATATTTTTCCTTTCACTTTTATCTTTTACAATACTTTTTTATTGGCTTTGGAACTTAAATTACCGAGCAATTATTATCAAAGAAAAACTTAAAAATCGGGAGACTATTTTATAATGGAATTTCTTAGTCAAAATTCAATATATATCGTTTTTATAATTACAGTTGTAATTTGGATTGGAATTTTCTTTCTTGTAAATAATATTAATAAAAGAATTAAATCAGTTGAATCAATATTGAAAGAGGGAAAAAATGAAGAATAAATATATTTTCGGTGGAATTATTATTGTTGTATTTTTTGCAATTATGGGATATTTATTCACAGAAACAAATATCAAATACGAAAATGATTTCCAAAAAGTTATGAAATCGACAAAAATTGTGAAAGTAACAGGAAGTTGGGATAAAAGTAAAAAATACGTAATAGATACAAAAAACAATGAATTTTCTTTTTTTATGAATGACAATAAAGGGAATGAAATAAAAGTTGTTTATAAAGGAACAATTCCGAATAATTTTGATCACGCAACAAGCATTGTTGTAACTGGGAAATTCCATAATGGAGTTTTTAAAGCAAAAGATATTCTCACAAAGTGTCCTTCAAAATATCAAGATTCACAAACCGCAAAAAATTCCTAGAAAGGATTTCAGATGATTGGAAATATATTTTTATTTGCTGCCCTTTTAGCAAGTATATATACAATTGTTCTTTACTATCTTGACTTCAAAGGTTATCAAAATAGCAAAAAATTAGCTCGAATTGGTTACCATATTATGACGATTTCTGTGTTATTGGCTTCACTTTATTTCCTTTTCATTATCATAACTCACCAATATCAATTCAAATATGTTTATAATTACAGCGACAACTCTCTTCCGCTCGGATTATTAATCTCCTCATTTTTTGCTGGGCAAGAAGGAAGTATTCTTCTTTGGATTTTATTTTCCGTAATAATTGGGCTATTTTTAATGGATTATACATCAAAACGAGAAGACTTAGAATCGCGAGTGATGATGGTTTTTGTTTTTACTATTTTCTTCCTCCTAATTCTGGTAAATCCATTGTTTGATAATCCATTTACATACATTTGGGCGAGTGAAAAATTTGTGAGTCTAAAGTTTGTAAATCAAGCATACTTAAATCTTCCATTTTTACAAAAATTTATTTTTCAAGATGAATCTAATTCAACTTTTTTTGTGAAAGTTACAGCTGATTTTGTTGCTTTGCTGGAAAAAGAAGGAATTAAAATAAACGATTTTATAATAAACGGCGTTGGAATGAACGCACTGCTACAAAACTTTTGGATGCAAATTCATCCACCATTTTTATTTATTGGTTTTGCAATGTCGGCAGTCCCATTTTCGTTTGCAATTTCAGCACTAATGAAAAATGATTATAAAACTTGGGTTCAAGATTCATTACCTTGGCTTCTTGGTGTTGCTTTAGTATTGGGAGTAGCAATTATGCTTGGCGGATATTGGGCTTACGGCGTTCTTGGTTGGGGCGGTTGGTGGGGCTGGGACCCAGTTGAAAACTCAAGTCTTGTTCCGTGGATAATTGCAGTTGCGGGAATTCACACAATGTTAGTGCAGAAAAGATCCATCGAAAAGGAAGGAACTTCTGGGCGATTCGTAAAAACCAATTTAATTTTGTCAATTTTAACATATATTCTTGTTTTATATAGTACATTTTTAACAAGAAGTGGTGTTTTAAGTGATGCTTCAGTTCATTCTTTTGTTGCTCCTGGGAAAGTAATCTTCATTGTTTTATTAGCTTTTTTGATGTTTTTCTTCCTAATTGGGTTAATTTCAATTGCAATCCGTTGGAAGTATTTAGAAGCTAATTTTACTTATGAAGAAAATATCTGGTCGCGAGAATTAGCACTTTTTACTGCTACCGTTACTTTACTTGGCTCGGCATCAATAATAATTTTTGGTACATCTCTCCCAATTTTTGGAAACACAGTTGATATTTCATTTTACAATAAAATGACACTTCCACTTGCGATAATTATGGCATTTTTAAATGTGATTAGCTTTGTTCTAAAATGGAATAAAACACCTTTCAAACAAATTTTACAAGACTTAAAAAATCCAGCAATTTTCAGTGTGATTTTTACTATCGCAATTGTTTTATTAGGAAATGTTTACAATGCCTTATACATTTTAATTATTCTTTCCAGTTTGATGGCGTTGTATGTAAATTCAATTAAAGCTATTCATATAATCAAAAAACGCTTTTCTGCGATGGGAGTTTATCTTGCTCATATTGGGATTTCAATTTTCATTCTTGGTGTTATTGGAAATGGAGGTTATTCAAAGCAAAATCAAGTTCAATTACCAAAAGGCGAAAAAGTTGAAGTATTTGGTCATAATTTAACATTTACTGGATTTGAAGTTTTTGATAACGAAAAATATAAATTCAATGTGGAAATTGAAAAGAATGGGAATATTAAAAACCTTTCTCCAGTTATGTTTATTGTTGAAATGGATAATTCCATGATGCGGGAACCAGACATGGATGCAAATTTATCATACGATTTTTATATTTCCCCAGTAAGTTATGATGATGGTAGAAATAAGGCAAATGCTGAAATTCTTGAATTAAAAAAAGGCGAAACAAAGCAATTCGATAATTTGCAAATAAGATTTGACTCGTTCAAATTTTCCGAAGGCTTTATGGAAGCGATGCAAAGTGGCGAAAAAATGACAATTATTGCTAAAGTTATTGTAACTGAAAATGGAAAAGATAACGAGTTTGAAATTAGCCAAATAATCGAAAAAGCCAATAGACAATCTATTCCTCAACAAATTTCAGAAAACTATATTGCCCAACTTGTTGGATTAAATGCAATGGGACAAATTCAACTTCAAATAAATAAATCAGATTCACAAATAACTATACCCAAACAAATATTTACTGTTGAAGCAAGTCTAAAACCTTTCGTTAGTCTTATTTGGATTGGTGTAGGAATTATGAGTATTGGATTTATTTTTTCAATAATGCATAGAATTAAAGAATTTAATAAGAAAAGTCTGAATTGAAAAAAAACTAAGATTCAATTTGTTATAGTTGAAAATGGAAAAAAATTATTAGATTGAATAGAGCTAATCAAAATTTGTGTAAATAAAGTTGAAATTACTTAAATAAGCATAAACTAAAAAAACTAATTCATTTATTTCATACTTTCTAAGCAAGGAGAACAAGACGCATGGGAGCTGTCAGTCAATTCAAAACTCTTTCTGAATTATTCAGAGATGTGGTTTTAGTATATGGAAAGGGGAAAACAAAGGCATTTCTTAAACACAAAGTTGATGGTAAATTTGTTGATATTACTTACGATGAATTTTACGAACAAGCCGAAACATTAGCATTAGGATTAGCATCGTTAGGTGTAAAAAAAGACGATAAAGTTGCTATGATTTCGGAAAACCGTCCTGAATGGGCAGTTTCAGATTTTTCAATTTTGGGGCTCGGAGCAATAAGTGTTCCACTTTACCCAATTTCAACAGCTGATACTGTTGAATTTATTTTAAAAAATTCAGAATCTGTTGGTGCAATAGTTTCAAATCAATTTCAATTAAATAAAATCACTAAAGTTTGGAAAAATTTATCTGACTTAAAATTTGTGATTGTAATGAATGAGATTGATACTTCTGACAGTAAAAATGTTTATACATTTGCCCAAATTCAAGAAAAAGGCAGAAAATATCGCCAAACAAATCCAAAACATTTTGTAAATTCTATGAATTTAGCAAAAGAAGATGATATTGCTACATTGATTTATACTTCTGGCACAACTGGTGAACCAAAAGGAGTAATATTAACTCATAAAAATATTGTTTCAAATGTATTATCTGCTCATTCCGTAATTTCAGTTACAGAATCTGATGTGTTTCTATCATTTCTTCCTTTATGCCATATTTTTGAAAGAATGGCTGGACATTATCTTGCAATTTCTGCTGGCGCAACTATTGCTTATGCCGAAGGAATTGAAAAAGTTGCATCAAATCTGACGGAAATAAAACCAACTTTAATGACCGCCGTGCCAAGATTATTTGAAAGAATGCATGCAAAAATTATAAAAAATGTTGAATCGCAACCCGAAAAAAAGCAAAAGATATTTTATTGGGCATTAAATGTTGGGAAGGAAGTTTCTGAACGAAAACGTAAAGGAGAATCTTTACCAATTTTATTAAACTTAAAACACAAAACTGCTAAAAAACTTGTTTTAGATAAAATCTATAAAATAATGGGCGGAAGATTACGATTTTTTGTTTCTGGCGGGGCAGCGCTTCCTCGCGAATTAGGTGAGTTTTTTGCCGCTGTTGGAATTTTAATTCTTGAAGGTTACGGACTTACAGAAACTTCGCCCGTTTTAACGGTAAACCGCGAAGAAGATTACAAATTTGGTACTCCTGGGAAAGTAATCCCTGGTGTAGAATTAAAAATTGCTTCCGATGGTGAAATTTTAGCTGCTGGTCCAAATATTATGCAAGGCTATTATAAAAATAAAAAGGAAACTGAAGCTGTAATAAAAGACGGTTGGTTTCACACTGGTGATATTGGAGTTTTTGATGCTCAAGGATTTTTAATTATTACAGACAGAAAGAAAAATCTTTTTAAAACTTCTGGTGGTAAATATGTAGCGCCAACTCCGATTGAAAATATGTTTATGGCAAGTAAATATATCGAACAATTTGTGCTTATTGGCGATAGAAGAATGTTTATAACAGCACTAATTGTTCCAGATTTTGAAGCACTTAAGGAATATGCTGATGCTCATCGAATTTCATATTCTGATGTCAAAGAACTCGTAAATCTGAAACAAATTAATGAACTTCTCGAGAAGGAAATCTCAGTATTTCAGAAGAATTTAGCTAATTTCGAAAGAGTTAGAAAATTCACACTTCTCGACAAACCATTTACAGTTGAAACTGGTGAACTTACTCCAAAAATGAGTATTAAACGAAAAGTTATAGAAGAAAGATATTCAGATTTAATTGACGAAATGTACAATTAAAGTTAAAAGTTAAGAGTTAAAAGTTAAGAGTTAATTTTGCTTTTGATTTTAACATTTTTGTTTGCAAATTTAATGAGATACACTATGTTGTATCTCATTTTATTTTAAAAACTAACTTTGCTGATTTTTTCTATAAAATATATTATTAACCCAAATAACTCTAAACTAAAAACTGAAAAATGAACTATAACTTACTAATTTTTGATGCTGACGGGACTTTATTTGATTTTGATAAAACTGAAAAATTAGCTTTAAAAAACACCTTCTTAAAAAATAATCTAGGCAGATTTACATCAGAGAAAATTTTTATTTATCAAAAAGTAAACAAGCAAATTTGGAAGGAATTTGAAGATGGACAGATTTCAGTTGAAAAATTAAAAGTTGAAAGGTTCATAAGGTTTTTGAATAAAATTGGAAAATCAAATATTTCGTCACGTCAAGTCTCAGATGATTTTCTTTTTTATTTAAGTCAAAATTCTGATTTATTACCAGGAGCTGAAAGTTTGTTATCCGAGATTTCAACGGAATTTCGTTTGGTATTAATGACAAACGGTTTAACAAAAGTCCAAAAACCAAGATTTGCTAATTCCTCTATTGCAAAATATTTTGAACTAATAATAATCTCCGAAGAAATAGGATTTGCAAAACCGAATCCTGAGATTTTTAACTATACATTCCAAAAATTGAATTTCACAGATAAATCCAAAACACTGATAATTGGTGATAATTTATCTTCAGATATTCAAGGTGGGATTAATTTTGGGATCGATTCTTGTTGGTTCAATAGCAAAAAAAAGGAAAATAATACCACCATTTTCCCAACTTATCAAATTTCTAAGTTATATCAATTAAAAAAAATCCTTTTTTAGTAGAAATCCTAAATTTGTTAGAGATTATTAAAACTGACATTTTTTTTAAGCTAAATTCCACATCAAAATTCTCGCAAATTAAAAAATTAATTATCATTTTAATTTCAATATTCTTAATTACAATTCGCTGATATCAAATTAATTAGTATTTTTGGTTTTTAATTCATGAAGAGTTTGAGCAGGAAAACCAAAAATATTTTATCAATCATTACCATTTTTGTGCTTGTTTTAGCGACTTCGGAAAGCTATGCCCAATTTTTCCAAAATTCCGATAAAGAAGTTGTAAAATTACTTGATTCTGCGTGGAATAATCGTGGGTCAAAACCATATAAATCAGAAAAATTTGCTCGGAAAGCATTAAAAATTGCAAGTGAAAATGATGATTTTTCTCATATTGCACAAGCATACAATTATTTAGGAATCGTTTACAGAAACATTGCCAACTATGATTCTTCATACAAAATGTACTTAAAAGCATTGTATTATGCAAAAATGGGGAACGATTCAACTCAGATTGCATATTCTTACAATAATATTGGCGGTTATTGGGGATACAAAAACAGATATTTTCTTGCAATAAAAAATATTTCTATTGCTCGTGATTATTTCAAGGGGAAAAATGATTTGGTTGGAGTAGGTTTTTCTGATATTCAAATCGGGATGTGGTTTCGTTATTTAAAAGATTATGAAAATAGCCTCTTTTATTTGAATGAAGCGTTGAAAATTCGTGAGCAAAAAAATGATAGTTTAGGTATAGCAGCAACTTTATCTCAAATTGCTGATACTTATATTGCACTCGGAAACAATAAATTAGCAGATTCTCTTAATTTTACAGCTTTTGTAATTTATACTAAGAAAAAGGATATTAGAGGAAAAGCATATACACTTTCGAATATGGGTTATATTCAAGGGAAAATTGGTAATTATAAAAGAGCTGGAGAATTGTTGCGTGGTGCAGTTAAATTTTCTTCCAAAATTGATAATCCGTTAGGTTTACAACGTGCTTTATCTCGCTTAGCTGATATTTATATGTTTGAAAATAAAATGGAATTAGCTTTCGAATCACTTAAACAAGCTCATGCAAATTCCAAAGGAAATCTAACGGATGAAGATTTAGAAATTTTGCAAAAATTTCTGACATATTATGAAAAAACTAAAGAATTTGCAAGATATGTGGCATTATCAAGGGAATATTCAAGAATTGTAGATTCACTTGATGTAAATGAGAGAAAGTCGCAGTTTGATGAATTTGAAAACTTGTTCCAGCTAACTAAAGTTCAGCAAGAAAATGAAAAACTTAAGGAAGATCTTAATTATAAAGAAAGAATAGTAATCTTTTTTGTGATTATGGCAGTTTTTGTTTTAATACTAATCGGTTTGATTTTTTATCTCAATAAAAGAATAAATAAAGAAAAAATTCTTCTCTCAGAAGCAATTACAACAAAAGATAAATTATTTAGTATTGTAGCACACGATTTGAAGAATCCATTTAGTTCATTGCTGGGTTATTCTTCGCTTTTACTTGATGAATTTGAAGAACTTGATAGAACCGAAATAAAAAATGGTTTGAGAAATATGCGAGCTTCAACTGAAAAATTGCTCCAAATGGTTGATAATTTACTTCAGTGGGCGAGAACTCAAACAGATCAAATTCAGTACAATCCTGAAGTAATTGTTGTTGATAAAATAATTTTATCTACAATTTCATATTACACACAAAGTGCTAAAGCCAAAGATGTTGAATTGAAAATACAATTCAAACCAAATTTGCGGTGTTTTTGCGATAAAACCATGTTTGAAACTGCTTTGAGAAATTTGATTAATAATTCAATAAAATTTACTAGAAATGGTGGTAGAATTTCAATTCATTCAGAAATTGATGAAACTCAAGAATTTGTTAAAATTATTGTAGAAGATAATGGTGTAGGAATTGAAAAAAGTAAATTAAATAATCTTTTTTCAAACAATAGTTCTTCTGACGGAACGCTCGGCGAAAAGGGAACTGGGCTTGGTTTACCACTTGTAAAGGAAATGGTTGAAAAAAATGGTGGAACCATTTCGGTTGAAAGCGAAGTTGGACAAGGTACTTCTTTTATATTTACAATTCCAAGAGTAGAATAGCTTATGAAGAATTTCGAAAAATATTCAAAAATTTCATTTCTTTTGCTAAGTTTTTGGATTTTGCAATCAAATCTTTTCTCTCAGAAAAATGAAATATTGCTAAAAAAATATGATCAAAAAATAGATTCACTTTGGATGTTCCGTTCAGAAAATCCAGAATTTGCAAAGAAAATTGGGAAAGAAGCTCTTAAATTAGCTTTTCTACTTAAAGATTCAACTAAAATTGCTCGAACTTATAATCTTTTGGGTGTTCCATATCGAAATCTTTCTCAATTCGATTCTTCTTATTATTTTTTCAATAAAGCATTGTCAATTTCATCAAAGTGCAAAGATTCTACTGAAATAGCTTATGCTTACAACAATATTGGTGGATATTGGGGATTTAAAAGAAGATTTTTCTTAGCTCTTAAAAATTTGTTTTTTGCTCGCGAATTGTTTTTATCTCTAAAAAATCAGGAAGGTTTAGCTTATGTTGATGTTCAAGCAGGCAACTGGTTTTTTCATCTAAAAGATTTTGAACGGTCAATTTTCTTTTTAAATGAAGGGAAAAAAATTAGAGAAAAACTTAACGATGTAAATGGTGCAAATGTCTATAATATTTATCTCGTAAAAAATTATATTGAGTTAAAAAAATATGAGATCGCCGATAGTCTTGCAAACGAAATGTATTATCAATTTGTGAAAGAAAAAAATCGTGTCGGAAAAGCTATCGCTTTAGTTTCCATTGGGTATTTAACATTTAAACTTGGAGACCAAAAACGAGGAATTAATCAATTAAAATATGCTATCAAAATTTTAAGTGAAGTTAAAAATTATATTGCCTTACAAAATGCTTATAATTTGCTTGCGGAATGTTATGTCGAAAGCAAAGAATTTGATTTAGCAAAAGAAGCGATTGAAAATTCTAAAAAATTAAAAAATAGAGATTTAACTGAAGTTGATATTGAAACAATGCGGATAAAATTGAAATATTATTCATCCGTGGGAGATTTCCAAAATTATATCAAATTAGAAAAAAGATACACGAAAATTCTTGATTCTCTGAAAACAATTGATAAAAAAACTCAGTTAGAAGAATTTAACAATTTAATGGAATTATCAAGAATTAAGTCTAAAAATTTAAGTTTACAAAAAGACCATGTTGCAATTAACTTTTTGGTCGTTTTGTTTGTTGGGATATTTTCACTTATTGCTTTGCTGCTTTTTGTAATTATAAGATTAAACCGAAAGTTGAGTTACGATAAAAAACTATTACAAAAAGAAGTTAATACTAAAAATCAATTTTTTACAATTTTAGCAAAAGATTTGCATATACCTTTTACATCGCTACTTGGAAATTCAAATTTGCTCATTTCTGATTTTGATTCACTTGAACAAAGTGAACTTAAAGTTGGAATTCGTAATTTGAAATCGCTTTCTGAAAAACTACTTCTTACAATTGAAAATCTACTTCATTGGGCAAGAATACAAATCGGAAGTTTAATTTACACGCCATCAAATTTTAATACGAGTGAAATAATTACAGATGTAGTAGATTTTTTTAACGATAGTGCAAATTTATCTGGAGTTGAATTAAAACAGAAGAATTTCGAAGAACTTATTTGTAACTGCGATAAATTATTGATAGAGCTTACTTTGAAGAATATTTTGTTCCATTTATTAGAGCACACTCATTCTGGCAGTTCAATTGAAATAGGTTGTGAAGATAACAAGCAAACTATAATTTTGAGAATTGAAGCCAAAAAAGTAATGGAGTCCGCATTAGATTTGAAAGCAAAATATGAAGGAAATAGTTTAGCAACCACACTTGACAACGAAACAGAATCGGATATCAGTCCAAAATTAGTAAAACGTATAATTGAAATTAACAAAAGTAAACTTTTTGTAAAAAGCAGTGAAATAGATGAAATTACAATAGAATTAATAATTCCAAAAAGTAACTTGTGAAAACAACAACTTTAACAAAGCCAATCGGTTTTGAAAATGAAGTAAAAAAAGCCATACAATTTTCAAAAAATCATTACGAAAACTTTCCTGTACTCTCCCTCTTTTTCAGCAAGGAACAAAATAATTCTATTGCCTTAATTTACAAATTTGCTCGTTTGTCAGATGATATTGCAGATTCCAAAGATTCTCCAATTTATAATAAAATTGTACAACTTGATTTATTCAGAATGCAATTAGAAAATGATGTGCCGAACGAAATGCAAGAATTTTTTAGAAGTCTGAAGTATGTATTTGCTAAAAACAATCTGAATATTGAAAATCTTTTCAACTTGTTAAAAGCATTTAAATTTGATGCTGAAATGAAGGAATTTGAGAAATACGACGATATTTTGAATTACACAAAAAACTCAGCAAATCCAATTGGGAAATTAATTTTAGAAATACACGGAATACAAAATCAAGAAATTCATCAACTTGCTGATAAAATAACAACGGCATTGCAATTAACCAACTTTTTACAAGACATTAAATCTGATTACGAAAGAAATAGAATATATTTTGCTAACGAAAATTTAAAGCAATATGATTTGGAAAAGGATAAATTACTCGAAGAGCAAAATCACCCGAAATTAGCTGAAATTGTTAATAAATATTCAGAAAAAATAGAGGAATTCTATCGCGAAGGGTCAAGAATTACAAAATATCTTCCACTAAAATTACGAGTTCAAATCAAATTGACAATTTTAGGCGGTTGGAGAATTCTTAAGAAAATAAAACAAAGTTCGATAAAAAATCTACTTGAAAATCCTCCAAAATTAAATAATTTTGATAGAATAAAAATTTTACTTGAGGTTATGTTGGAAATAAGTAAAAATAAAAATAGAGAGAGCAATTTCTATTACACTTTTAAGTTTCTACCAAAAGAAAAAAGTAAGGATATTGAAGATTTTTACACTTTTGCAAGAATGAGTGATGAAATTGTGGATAAAACGCTAACAAATTTACCAAAAGATATTACATTAGTTAATTGGCAGAATGAATTAGAATTGGGTTTCAATGGCAAATCAACAATCGAATTGATGAATAGAATAGGGAAAATTCGAGAAAAATATGATATCAACGGATTGTATTTTTTTGAACTTCTACGCGGACTTGAACGAGACATTTTGCAAGATAGAATAAAAGATTTTGCTGAATTAGAATCTTATGCTTATGATGTTGCTTCAACTGTCGGTTTAATTTCTTTGAAGATTTTCGGTTACACAAGCCCAATTGCACCAAGTTTTGCAATAAATCTTGGCAAAGCATTGCAGATAATTAACATAATTCGAGATGTTCGAGAAGATTATTTAATGCGAAGAATTTATATTCCACTTACATTTTTAGAAGAATTTGGCGTAAAAGAATCTGAATTGATGGAAAAAAGAGTTCGTCCGCAAATGAAAGAAATGTTATCTATTTTAGGCAAAAAAGCCGAAGATTTCTATTACAAAGCATTCGATTCACTTTATGAAAAAGATAAAAAAACTCTTTTCCCAGCTGTTGCGATGGGAAAAATATATTTTGAATTGTATAAAAAGATGAAAGAAGATAATTTTAATGTAATTGAAAATAGATATAGTTTAACTAAAAATGAAAAATTAAAAATCGTTTTTTGGGAAATTGTGAAAGGGAAATTAGGACTTTGGAAATTGCAATAATTGGTGGAGGTTTATCTGCTTTATCAGCCGCAATGGAAATAAGCACAAATGCAACAAATCCTGTAAAAATTCATATTTACGAAAAGAAATCTCAACTTGGCGGTAGAATTATGGGAATTAATTCTGCCAAAATTGGAAAAGTTGATTTTGGACAGCATTTAATTTCTGGAGCTTACCACAACACTTTTTCGTACCTTAAAAAAGTTCAACCAAATTTTTCTATTAAAGATTTAGTTGAACAAAAGTTGCATTTTATTCGAGATAATAAAGTTTTTCCTTTCAAAAATCCGCATTTTATTTTTCCTATTAATTTAATTTTAGGATTAATATCAAACAAATACTTCACTTTTTCTGAAAAATTAAAGTTGTTAGAACAAATTAATTATCTTAAAAAGAATAAATATTCTCAAAAATCGATATCAGAATTATTGATACTTGATGAAACAAAATTCAAAAATTTAAACAATTTCTGGAAGAAACTCCTATTATCAGTATTTAACACAGGAATTGAGAATATTGAAGAAAACCAGCTTCATTATGTAATAAAAAATATATTTTCTTCAAGTTCAGGGAATTCGAGATTTTATCTTCCAAAATCTACATTAGCAAAACTTTTCGTTCATCCTTTTTTGGAAAAATCGAAACAGTTTGGAATTGAAATATTTTTGAAAAATAAAATCAATAGAATATCATTTTTAGAAAACGACAAAGTGGAAATTGCAGTAAATAATGGAAATACAATTACTTATGATTATGTAATTTCGACAATTCAGCCAAATGAAATTGAGCAATTACTTCATCCAAAAATTAATTTTCCAAACAAGTGGAAAGGCAATTCAATTATCACAATAAATTTCAAATTAAAGAAAATATTGCTTAAAAATGGAATGTTTGCAATTTCAGATTCATTTATTGATTGGCTTTTTATTGATAAATTGCGAGCAACTATTGTAATAAGCAATAGTGAAGGCTTACAACATCTAAATAATAATGACTTGATAGGAATTATTTTCCAAGAAATTAATAAAAAATGTAATTCGTTTTCAATGGAAAATGTTGTAAATTTCGATGTGTTAAAAATAAAAAAAGCTACAATGTTGTCCGAAAATCTGATTATAAATTTACAAGAAATAATTCCCTTTCCTTACAATCGACTTCTTTTTGCTGGCGATTGGACAATACTACAAATTCCTCAAACAATCGAAAGTGCAATATTAAGTGGAAAAATTGTAAGCGAAAGAATTATCAAAATACAACAAAACCTAAAGAGGTAATAAATGGCTACATTAAAAGAAAAATTAGAAGAAAAAATCGTTGGATGGCGTCCACGTACAACAAGATTGTTAAAAGAGTATGGGAACGTCAAAGTTGGCGAAGTAACAATGGAACAATTAATCGGTGGAATGAGAAGTATAAAATCTTTAGTTACTGATATTTCCTATCTTGATCCGATGGAAGGAATACGTTTCCGTGGTTACACAATTCCAGAAACGTTGGAAAAATTACCTAAAGTCCCTGGTGGAAAAATGCCTTATGTTGAGGGATTTTTTTACTTATTATTAACAGGTGAAATTCCAACCGAAGAAGATGTAAAATTAGTTGTTGAAGAATTCAAAAAACGCAAAGAAGTTCCACAATACGTTTTTGATGTTTTAAAAGCGATGCCAAAAGATTCACATCCAATGGCTATGTTTTCTGCTGCAGTTGTTAGCATGCAAAGAGAATCCATTTTTGTAAAGGAATATAATGCTGGTTTGAATAAAATGGATTATTGGAAACCAACTTTTGAAGATGCAATGAATCTGATGGCAAGAATCCCAGAAATTGCTGCTTTTATCTATAGATGGAAATACAAAGGTGGAAATATTATTCCATCTGATCCAACATTAGATTTGGGCGGTGATTTTGCTCACATGATGGGAATTGCTTCTCCTTATGATGATGTTGCAAGATTATATTTCATTTTGCATTCTGATCATGAAAGTGGGAATGTTAGTGCTCATACAGGACATTTAGTTGCATCTGCACTTTCAGATGTTTATTATGCAATTTCTGCAATGCTTGATGGGTTGGCTGGTCCTTTGCATGGTTTAGCAAATCAAGAAGTATTAGCTTGGATACAAGGTGTAATGGAAAAAATGGGCGGTGAAAACAAAATTCCAACCGAAGAAGAAATGTCGAAATTTGTTTGGGATACTTTGAACTCAGGACAAGTAATTCCAGGTTACGGACATGCAGTTTTACGTAAAACTGACCCAAGATATACTGCACAACGTGAATTTTGCCTCGAAAATCTTCCAGATTATCCTTTATTCAAATATGTCGATATTCTTTACCGTGTAACTCCTGATATTCTTCTTAAACACGGAAAAGCAAAAAATCCATGGCCAAATGTTGATGCACAATCTGGTGTAATTCAATGGTATTATGGATTAAAAGAATATGATTATTATACAGTTTTATTTGGCGTTGGCAGATCTCTTGGTATTCTTGCAAATATTATTTGGGATAGAGGTTTAGGTTATCCTTTGGAAAGACCAAAATCTTTAACAACAGATATGCTTGAAGCAATCGCTGGAATTAAATAAATATTTAAAAATTTATTTTATTCAAATTTATTCAACTCAAACCTCCGTTTTTACGGAGGTTTTTTTATAGCATTAATTCAATTTGAAAAGTAATTTTTTCGTCAGAATTACTTTGAATTTCAGATAAACCACTTCCTAATGTTTTTTCAAATGGCTTGTTGTATTGTGAATATTTTAAATTAAATTTTACAAAATCTAAAGGTTGATATTTTATAAGAAAATAAAATTGAAACCCATTTCCATATAACAATTTATTTGTGAACATCCCATCAATTTCATTCTCATATAAATATATCCGTGTCTCGTAACTTTCTGTTTGAAAATATGCTAATTGCAGATAGGTTTTTAGAAAATCATTTACAATTAACTGAAAATTTTGGGAAATCGCATATCCAGTTTGAATATCATTTAATTCTCTAAATTGGACGAAATCAAATTGTGTTTTCGTTTGAACTACTTTTCTTTGAAATTTCAGCCAAAAACGAAATTTTTCTGTCTGTTCATTTTCCAATTCTTTTAAATTATCAATCACATTCTCTGTTAAAATTTGTTTGATTTCTCGCTTATACTTTATATATAAATGAAGATTGTTAAATCTTTTCGAAGTAAAATCAATCAAAAAATCATTCCCAGAAGAAGAGAATGTGGATTTTTCAGGAATAGTTTGAAAAGTGAAAAAATCATAATAGAAACCAATTTTCCCCAAAAATAATGAATAGGCAAACCCGTTATAAAATCCAATTTCATCATTAGTGTTGGAATTTTCTCCAAAACCTTGAGCAAAAAGTGAATAATAATCTTTAGAATAATTTCTAAATGTTGAAATTAATGACAAATTTTTCTCAATCTGAAATTTGATTGAATGAATTTGTGCAAAATTGCTAAAATCTGAAGCAATTTCCGATGAATAATACAATTTGCCAAACATGATTTTATTTGTAATTGAAGCATATTGAATTGAATTTCCTATAAAATTACTCGTTGTCTTGTTTAGTAAATCAGAAGAAAATTGCTGCTGAAAATATATTCCAGCGGAGTAAAAATTCTCAGATTTATATTCAAGCACAGCACTTTTTGTGATAATTTTCAAATTATCGTGTTTCGCAATTTCGCTATTTGTTCGGTGATAACCTGATGTTGAGATTGACGAAAATTGGTTGTTATCAATTGAGGCATCATAATTATTTGATGAAAATATGCCTGAAAGTGAAATGTTTTTCCAATTTAATGTTGTGGCAAAACCACGAAAAAAGGAATTTTCATCAGAACTTGAGTATGGAGATAAAATTTCTGAATTTTTATTTACCGAGAGAACATTGCTACTTTTTGCAGATGAAAACGAAGATGAAATAAGTAAACCTTCACCAAAATCGATTGAAAAATCACCAATTATTATTTTTTGAAGTAAGTTATCGCCGAAATAACTAATATTTCCACTTACAAAATCTAAATAATTCTTTTCGCCAACATCTTTTTCTGCCAACAAATTAATAAAATAACTGCTATTTAGATTTCCCTTTATTCGGGAGTAAGTTTTCAGTTTATTTCCCAAAAAGAAATTTGAATCAATTCCAACTTGATTTTCATTCTGAAATACGATTCTATTTCTCATTCGAGCAGAAAATTCAATTTCTCCCGTTTCGTCTGTAGGTTTTTTTGTATCAATTCTGAAAAATGGAATTAACATTTTCAATTTTGATGGAGAAACCGAAGTTTGATAAAGAAAATCGAAATTCACAATTTTCTGTTCATTTTTGATAGAAATTATGATTTCTGAAATGTCTTGAATTGTTAAAAAAGGGAAAAGTGATAGTTCTTCGAATGAAACATTGGAAATATTAATTTTATTCTCATAAATATTTTCAAAATATTCGTACAATTTTGTGTTGTCAATTTCATCGCTTGTTGAATTTTCAACCAAATATTTTATCAATTCATCTTTTGAAATTATATCTTCATTTTGTGCGAAAATTTGCGAAATGGCAAGAAAAACTATCAAAAATGATAAATATTTCATTGTTTCAACAAATTTTCAATTTCAATTGAGATTGCAAATTGATGTGTTTCAGATAAATATTGATTTGTAAAAATTGCATAATCTAATCGAATATGTGAATAGTTTATTCCAATTCCAGCCGAGTATGAATTTGGTTGAGTTTTTGCTCCGCATCTTAAATTTAAGAAGGAAAGTGGTGAATAATCAACTCCGAATCTTGCAGAAATTGGAAAATCAAATTCCTTTTCAATTGCCGTAGAAAAGAAAATATCTTCAAAAGGTTTGTAAGCAAAACCTAAATTATAAATTACAGGAACTTGATTTTCAGTGTTTGTGTAAGAGGAATTGGTTAAGTTTTCAAAATTGAAACCAAAACTTAAGTTCTTTACAATATTTGCTAAAAAACCAAAATTCAAAAGAAAAACGATGGAATTACCGTAATTTTTGATATTTAAGAAACGAATTTCTGGTGAAATGCCTAGAAAAATATCTTCTGAAATTTCCTTTGAAATTGAAATACTAAATGAATTCTCACGATACAAATCGTAGCCGTAGGTTGAAATTCCAAAACCAACTTGCGAATATCCAAAATCATAATTTGTGGAAAAATTCCCATTCGCCATTTCACGAATTCCAAAAGGAGATGGAGAATAAAAAAAGGAAATTTCAGAGTTCTTCAGAAGTGAAATTCCAGCAGAGTTGTAAAAGATTGCGTTAGAATTATCGGGAGTTGCGACAGTTGAATTTGCAAGTGAAATTTCTCTTGCAGAAGGTTTTACCTGTGAAAAATTATACTGGGAAATTATAAAAATCAATATAAAAAGTGTTTTAGCCCGCATTTTATTGCTCATATTATTGAAAAAAATCTTATTATTATGATAGTTAAATAAACATTAAAAGAAGAACTAATGAAATTTATAAAAAAAAACGAAAAATCAATAAAAATTTCTTTCTGAGGAAAAAATGAAAAAATATTTTTTTATTGTTTTAGTTATTATGAATACAAGTTTAGTGTTTTCACAAGAACTTAATGCCCGCGTTTCTGTTAATACCGATCAAATTCCTACAAAGTACAAAGAAAAATTAGTTAATTTTCAACGTGAAGTCGAGGCATATCTAAATACAACAAAGTTTACTTCTGAAAATTGGGAAGGTGAAAAGATAAATTGTACTTTCGATATTTTTATTACTTCAGCAGGAAATGAAATTAGTTATGCTGGACAAATAGTTGTTACAAGTAACAGACCAGTTTATAAAAGTTCAGTAAGTTCTTTGATGTTAAAATTGATGGACAAGGAATGGAAATTTGATTACGAACCAAATCAACCTTTTATTTTCGATCTTTATAATTTTAATGGACTAACAAGTTTTCTGGATTTCTATGCTCTTCTAATAATAGGTGTTGATGCTGATTCGTTTGAGCCGTTTGGCGGAAATCCATATTTTTCTAAAGCAATTGAATTAGCAGTTTTAGGCTCAAATTCGGCTTATTCTGCTTCTGGTTGGCAAATAAGAAGTTCAAGCTACAACAGAAGAGTATTTGTGAATGAATATATGGAAACAAAATTGCAACAATTCCGTGATGATTTCTATAATTATCATTATAATGGTTTGGATTTATTGAATAGCGGAGAAAAGTATAAATTGCAAGGACAAGCACAAATTGTTAAATTGATTGAAAATATTAGCAAAAATCAATCTTTATCAGTTTCGGGAAATTCTGTTTTGCGTACTTTTTTTGAAACCAAAGCTGGAGAAATAATAAATTCTCTTTCAGATTATCCAGATAAAAATATTTTTAGACTTTTGCTTAAATTAGACCCAAGCAATACTGATAAATATATCAAATTAATTGGAGAATAATAATTTGATAATTAAAACTTTTTCGATAGTTTTACAACATAAACTACAATAGGAGGATTATAGAGTAATTTGTACAATTTTTTAATAACCAAGGTTAGTTATTACTCTATTTTTTAAAAATATTTCAATTTTCAAGAAAATTATTCTTTTTGCTTTTGTTTTAGTGTTTCTTGCTAAATCAGAGGAAATGAATTTTTTTGTTGAAAAATTCCTTGAAGTTGATTCTTCTCCCAAATTGGTTAATTTATTCCCAGTTGGAGATTCAACAACAGTTCAAGCTACTGACTCGCTCGGGAACAAAAAGATTGTTTTTGCAGATTCTACTGCAAGAATTCACTACTTTCGATACAAACCGACTACCACTTTTTATACAGATATTTACGAACCACACCAAACAAGTTTTTTCGCAAAGCCATCTCAAAGATTTTACCAACGTATTATTGAAATTGATTCGGTTGGAAATACTGTAACCATTCGAGAACAATTGAATGGAAAGGATTTCAAAGAACCGCTAATTTTAACTTTTGATGAATATTTGGAATTAATAGTTCAAGCAAATAGAAGAAAAATCATTGAAAATGAAGCTTATAAATATTCAATTAAAACTGAAGGAGATGGTTTAAGTTCGTTACTTACAGATATTACAAATATTTCAATTCCTTTACCAAGTGCTGGATTTTTATCTATCTTCGGACCACCGAAAATCAGTTTACGAATTAATGGTGCTGTTGATATTCATGGTGGTTGGGTTAATGAAACAACCGAAGGTTTAACAGCATCACTTTTGGGAAACACAAAAAATGAACCCGATTTTAAACAGCAAGTTCAAGTTAATGTGAATGGTACTATTGGTGATAAACTAAATATTTCTGCGGATTGGAATACACAAAACACGTTTGAATATCAGAATACACTTAAAATAAAATATACTGGTTATGATAATGAAATCATAAAAAGTGTTGAAGCTGGAAATGTTAGTTTGCAAACTACTTCATTAATTGGGGGTAGTGAAGCACTTTTTGGTATTAAAGCAGAATTACAATTAGGACCATTTTCACTAACTACAATCGCTTCGCAAAAAAAAGGGGAAGTTCAAGAAATGAACGTGAAAAGTGGCGCTAGTTCACAAGAATTTAACATTCACGCTTGGGATTATGTTGAAAATCACTTTTTCCTTGATAAAATTTATGCTGATACAACTGAAGAATTTAATTTTTTTAACAAATATTATAGCTCAACAGAATTTCAACCAAATTACAATCAATCCTTTTATAAAGTTAAAGATGTAGAACTTTGGAGAAAAGCACAAGGAGCAGTTGATCTATCAAAAGACAGACAAGCTAATCTATTTATCGATTTACCACAACTTCAAACTAGTCAAGTTTATCCTGAATCATACAGAGATATTACCCAAAATGCAACGCCAGGTAGAAATGAAATTGGTAATAGATACGAACAATTAGTACGAGGAATTGACTTTATTTATGAAGAATATACGGGGCATGTAACAATTCTTTCGACAGTTAATAATAATGATATTTATGGTGCAGCTTTTAGAATCGAAGGACCGACAACTTCCCCAGATGATGATATTTTATATGGTGAATTTTTAGAACAAATTGCTGCAGATACAAGTAAAGTAATTTTGTTAAAATTAATTAAACCAAGTAATTTGCAACCGACGGGAAATTACCTTGAAGCTTGGGATCTGATGTTGAAGAACATTTATTCACTTGGTGGAATGGAAATTCAGCCTGGAAATTTTGAACTTGATATTTTATATGAAACTCCAGGACAAGATCCACAAAATGAACTAAACGGAGTAAAATTACTTAATGCATTTAATTTAGATAATTATAGTGGAGAAGCAAATGAAATTCTAAAACCTGATGGAAAATTTGACTTTTTCCCAGGTAGAACAATTATTACAAGTCGAGGGGAAATTATTTTCCCAGTTTTGCAGCCATTCGGCGTAAATTTCCCCCAAAAATTACCAAGTGAATTAAAATATCAAGCAATTTACGATACAACACAAAGTGTAGCTCAAAATGACCAAGAAAAAGACCGTTTCAGAATAAGTGGAAAATATTCAGCATCTTTATCTTCAACTTTTTCCATCGGATTTAATGCAATCGAAAATTCAGTAAAAGTATATTTGGGAAATAGAGAATTATCCGAAGGAAAAGATTATCAAGTAGATTATAATGTTGGACAAGTTACAATTAGAAATGATGCCGCATTAGTGCCTGGTGCCGATTTACGAATTACTTATGAACAAAATGATTTACTTTCGCTTGCATCTAAAACATTAGTTGGAGCACGCGCAATTTACGAATTTAATAAAAATGTAAATCTCGGATTTACATTTATGAATATGACACAAGAATCGCTAAATGACAAAGTTCGGTTGGGGGAAGAACCAATTAGTAATTCAATAATGGGTGTCGATTTCAATTCAACTTTCGATATGCCATTTGTTACAAAAATGTTGGATAATGTAATGTCCACAAGCACTCCATCAAGTTTCGCTCTGAAAGGAGAATTTGCATATATTGACCCTGACCCAAACACAAGAAAAAGTCCAATTGTTGGAGATGGTTCGCAAAGTATTGCTTATTTAGATGATTTTGAAGGTACGAAGAAAACAATTCCACTTGGAATTTCATACACAGTTTGGAAAGATGCTGCATTTCCAGATAGTATGATTTATCACCAAAATCGTGAAAAAATGGAAATTATGAATTATAAATCCAAATTATTACGGTTTAATAGAATTCCTACAGATGTTCACGTAAATGATATTTGGCCTGAACGAGATGTTGCGAAAGAAAACAGCCAAGTTACTGTTATGGATATAGTTTTTGATCCATCAAAAAAAGGAAGTTATAATTATAATGAAGATTGGTCGGAAACAGATTCATTAAACAAAAATTGGGGAGCAATGTCATATTTGCTTTCAAGTTCGGCAAATAATCTTGAAAAAGAAAAGATTGAATATTTGGAATTTTGGGCTCAAATAAATTCAGCACCTACAAATGCAAAAATGTATATTGATTTGGGTTTAATTTCAGAAGATGTAATCCCAAATAACTTTTTTGATACTGAAGACCAAAATAATAATGATAGATTAGATGACGGTGAAGATTTAGGAATTGATAGACTTGCAAGTATTGCTGAACCAGGTTATGATGCTTCGTTAAACAAAGATCCAGCAAACGACAATTTTTCGTTAAATACAAATGCTGGTGATTATTCAAACATTAATAATACCGAAGGAAATTCAGTTTTGACCGATTTGGGAATAATTCCAGATACTGAAGACTTAAACAGAAGTTTTAATTTGGAAGTTGTAAATAGTTATTTCAGATATGAAATTCCTTTGGACACTAATCGTTTAACAAATCCGTTTATTACTGGTGGTGGAAATAAAGGTTGGTATCAATTCAAAATTCCTCTAAAAGATTATATTTCAACAGTTGGTTTTCCAACATTTACAAATGTTGAAGCAGTCAGAGTTTGGTTTCAGGATGTAGAATCTACTGTTGCAATGAGAATTACAGAATTTAATTTTGTTGGCAATCAATGGGAAGAATTGAAACTGCAAAATCAAACTGTTTCAGATGAAGTGCTTTCTGTTACTACTGTAAGTATTGAAGAAAATCCAGAATATTATTTACCAAATGGCGTTATTAGAGAAAGAGATAGAAGCCAAACTGACACAGAAGTAATGAAAAATGAACAATCACTTTCACTAATTGTTGAAGATTTACCTGACGGTGAATATAGACAAGCTGTAAAATATTTACCTTCAAGCCAGAAATTGGATATTTTTTCATACAAACAGATGAAATTATTTTTCCATGGTGATGTCAATCCAACCAGCGACCAACTATCTTATGTAGATACTTTGGACGGAAACGAATACAATACTTTGATTTATTTCCGTTTCGGAGCAGATACTGCCAACTATTATGAATATTCATTCCCATTAATTGAAGATTGGCAATCAATAACAATAAATCTTTCAGAACTTCCTCCGTTAAAAGAATTACGAACTAATTCTGACGAGATTTACAGAATTCCAGTTGCTGGCAGAAATAATCATTTTTATGGTGTAAAAGGAAATCCTTCTTTAACCAAAATATCGTTTTTCTTAATTCAAATAGAAAATCCATCTGGAATTGGTTCTGTATTTCCCACTTCTGGAAAAGTTTGGGTTAATGAATTACGTGTACTTGGGGCTGATAATACCCCAGGTTGGGCATATACTGCTTCATCTTCATTAAAATTGGCTGATTTTATTACTATAACTGGAAACGTACGTCAACAAGATCCGTATTTCCATAAAGTAACTGATAGATTTGGAACAAGAGAAAATAGAATTGCTTGGGGAATGGCAGTTGATGTTAACTTTTTGAAATTAATGCCATTTAATACCGAAGGAAGTAATTTATCAATGAATTACAATAGAACGGAAAATGTTACTAATCCGCTTTATATGCCTTCGAGTGATATTTCAGTCGAAAAAGTTGTGCAACGTACTCGCGAAAGTATTCTTACAAATGGTGGCACAATTGACGATGCCGACAAAGCCGAAGATGCAATCAGAAAAGAAGTTCAATCGTTAAATGTTAGTGAAGCTATTACTTTTTCGAATATCAAAATTAAAATTCCATCAAGAGAATGGTATTTCGAGAAAACAATTAACTCATTATCATTCAATTATAATTATAGTCGCTCGATAGGAAGAAATCCGACAACATTATTTAACGAAATGTGGACTTGGAAAGGTGGAGGAAATTATCAAGCAAGTTTTTCCGAATATTTTGATTTCAAATTTGCTGATATTCCTTTACTTGGCGATGTTTTTACATATTTTGAAGATTATAAAAATGCCGGTTTTAGATTTTTCCCAAATAATTTGAGTGCTGGTGTTACTATGAATAGAAAATATAGTTATTCCCGTTCAAGAAATTCTGACACTGAACCAATAATTTCTACAGAATTTGTTTCATCTCGAACAGCTGGCTTTGATTGGACTTTTACTCAAAATGCTTTGCTGAATTTGAGTGTAAAATACAATCTTACAATCAATTCATCATTAAATCATCTTTTATATGATAAAAATGAAAATCTAACGAATGAACAATGGATTTGGCAACATATTTTTGCTGGCGAATATTTTGGTAAAACGAATAGTTATCAGCAATCTTTTGGAATTCAAACAAAACCAAAATTACCTTCATTTTGGGGATTAAATCGATATTTTACAATTTCGGCAGGTTACAATGTTAGTTATTCTTGGCGAAACGATTTAAATCAAGAATTGCTTGGAAGAAGTGCAGGGTATAGTTCTGGTTTAAATACCAAATTAACTCTTAAATGGAAATCACTTACAGAGCCACTTTTCCCAAAAGAAACAGAAAAAAATATGAGAAGTACGAAATCAAATGCTGCTAATAATCAAACAAGAAAGCGTGGTAGGGAAAGAAATTTAGACAGAGAGATGAACCAAACTGCCGCTGATTCAGCTAAAATTATTGCAGAAGCAAATGGTTTAATTGAAGAAACGGAAGAAGAAAAAACTTCAACCGCTATGAAATCTCTGTATTTATTAAGAGATATTGTAAAATGGACATTTTTTGATTATGAGCAATTTTCATTTTCATTTAATCAGAAAAATTCAATGGCTGCTGGTGGAATTTTAAGCAGTGGAACTGGATTTGCAAACTTTTGGGGAGTAAATGATCCAAGTTACGGACCAAGTAGATTGTTTATGTTAGGGTTTTCAAACGATATTGGTCCACGAGCACCAAACGCAAGTTTGGGTGAAAAGTTTTCACATTCCAATGATGTAAGTATTTCTACACAGCGACCACTTGCCGAAGGTGTTGATATTACGATTGATTGGAATGTAAATTGGGATGTGAATAAAAGTTATACTGTAAATACTGACGAAAATGGTGATATTACAATTGCATCACCAAATATTAATGGAGCTACTACCCGTTCTTTCTTTACTTTACCTTATGGTTTATTAGGCGGAAGTGTAAAATCTGTACATGATAAATATGATCCAAATTCATCTGACCCAGCAGGAAGTTTATCTAATGCATTTTTAACTGGAATGGAAGCACTTCCAATTATGTCGAAATTGCCCTTTTTTCAAAATATCGCTCAATATATTCCACAACCAAATTGGCGATTAACGTGGAATGGAATTGAAAAATATGGAATTTTTAAGGATTTAATAAAAAGAGCAAGCATTACACACGGTTATTCTTCATCTTATATTGAAGGATGGAAAATTAATCCTGACGGGAAAAATGTAATTCAAACACAAAAAGTTAACTATTCATTAGCTCCGCTTGTTGGTCTTTCGCTTACTTTCAACGAACTTTGGGGTGGAAATTTACGTGGTGATTTTAAGTTCAATATGAAAAACAATTACGATTTGGGAATTTCAACACGCACAATTACTGAAGGCGTTGCTAACGATATTAATCTACAGTTTGCTTTCCAAAAATCTGGATTTTCTATTCCGCTATTTGGGTTAAATCTAAAAAATGACTTAGAATTTTCTTTTTCCTATACTAATGGAAGAAGTGCAGCAATTATTTATAAAATGGATGAATTTAATGAAAAAGGGGAACCACAAGATGGCACAACACGTGTTACAATGGAGCCGAGAGTTAAATATGTTATGAGTTCAAGAATTACAATCGAGATTTTCTACAAACGCTCGACAGTTGAACCCGAAGGTGCCTCAAAAATTCCACCAACAACCAGAAACGAAGCTGGTTTAGACGTTCATATTTCAATACAATAGAGAAAAAAATGGAAAAACAAAGAATACTTTGGATAGATGACGAGATTGAATTACTAAAATCACACGTAATATTTTTAACAGAAAAAGGTTACGAAGTTGAAACAGTTACAAACGGAGAAGATGGAATATTTAAAGTACGAGAAAAAGAATTTGATATAATTTTTCTTGATGAAATGATGCCTGGACTTGGCGGCTTGGCAACACTTTCGCAAATCAAAGAAATTAAACCAAATATTCCAATCGTAATGGTTACGAAAAATGAAGAAGAATCGTTAATGAATGACGCAATTGGAAGTAAAATAAACGATTATCTTATTAAACCCGTTGTTCCATCTCAAATGTTAATGACTTGTAAAAAGATATTAGATAGAAAAGCAATCTCAAAGGAATATATTAAAAAAGATTATATGTCGGAATTCAACCGAATTACAATGAAATTAATGTCGGAAAATGATTGGTTAGATTGGATATCAATTTATAGAAGTTTAGTTAATTGGGATTTGGAATTGGATGAACATCCAGAAATTGGTTTACGACAAACTTTGCAAGAACAATTTCGTGAAGCGAATAAAGAATTTTCAAAATACGTTGAAAAAAATTACTTAAAATGGATAGAAAACCCTAAAAATGCACCGATTTTAAGTCCACAAATTTTCGAAAATTATGTTCTTCCAGAAATAGAAAGTCAAACAGGTCCTGTATTTTATTTTGTATTAGATTGCATGAGACTTGACCAATGGCAAATTATTGAAAGAAATATTCAAAATCTATTTGAAATTCATAAAGATTATTATTTTTCAATGATCCCCACAGCAACACCATATTCAAGGAATGCACTTTTTTCTGGACTTTTCCCTTCAGAAATTGAGAAAAAATATCCAGAATACTGGGCTACGAGGAGCGAAAATGAAAATCAACTTAATAAATTTGAAAAAGAACTGCTAGATTTAATGCTGAATCGACATAAAGTTACCTTAAAAAATGAGTTAAAATATCTAAAAATCATTGATCCAGCAGTCGGAAGAGCCTTTGCGCAAAACGTAAATTCGCATTCTAAAACAAGTTTTATGGCAGTTGTGCTAAATTTTTTAGATATGATTGTTCATAGCCGTTCTGATTCTGTAGTGTTAAAAGAAATTGCTCCAGACGAAGCTGCTTTTCGTTCGCTAACTGAAAGTTGGTTCAAACACTCTTCTTTGTTAGCAATTTTCCAAGCAATTTCAAAAATGCCAAATGCTAAAATTATTCTCACAACAGACCACGGAAGTATTCTTGTAAAACGCGGTGCAAAAGTTTTGGGCGATAAAGAAGCATCTAAAAATCTTCGATTTAAGTACGGAAGAAACCTTAAAACTGACGATAAAAATGCGATGTATATTAAAAATCCTTTAGAATATAAATTACCAGATTTGAGTGTTACAACTAACTATATTATTGCAAAAGAAGATTTCTATTTTGTTTATCCTACAGATTATCACAAATTTTTGAATTATTACAGAGATACTTTTCAGCACGGTGGAATTTCGATGGAAGAAATGATTTTACCAATTGTAATTTTAGAGAGTAAAGTGTAGTGGACGAGTTTATTTTTGAAATATCTTCAGAAGATGATACTTGCAAAGCTGCTCAGTTTTTAGCTAAAAATCTAAAACCTGGTGATATTGTTCTATTAAATGGAAATCTTGGTTCTGGAAAAACATTTTTTGTTAAAGAAGTTCTTAAATATTTAAATTATAATGATGTAACTTCACCAACATTTTCAATAGTTAATGAATATGACGCTGATATTAAATGCTATCATTTTGATTTTTATCGAATTAAAAATGAAATGGAATTACACGATATTGGAATCTCGGATTATTTAGCAGATTCTGAAGCAATTTCTTTCATTGAATGGGCAGAAATGTTTCCTTCTATTGTTAATAATTATAATTATCTTGTGCAAATTCAATTAAATAATGAACAAAGAATGATAATTATAAGAAAATACAAGTAAATTAAATCAGAAAAAAAATCTTCTTTATAAAAAAGATTTGTATATCGAATTAATTTATTATATTTTACTCGTAGCTTGAAAAAGATTTCAGGTTATAGTTTTGTTCATTATTTATTTACTAACAAACAAATCAAAAATTCTAATAGGAGGATTTATGAAAAAATGTTTTTCATTTTTGCTGTTGTTGTTGTAATGGGAATTATGAGTAGTTTGTATGCTCAAATTTCTTATTCTGGTACTGTTGAGGTTGCTCCAAGATATGACACAAAAAACTATGGCGATTATTCAGGTACTAATTCTTCAGATTTATACTATATGTTAAAGTCAACATTTGATATCAAAGCAAATATTGGCGGCGGCTGGTATGGAAAAGTACAACTCGGACATTATGGCATATCTGGAGCATCTTGGACAAACGATGGAACTGGATCTTTAGGAGGTACATCAAGCTCAATTATGCAAAGTGATTTAATTGCTCGCCCGACAGTTAATTTTAACCAAATGTTTTTAGGTTATAAAACTGAAAATTGGGGATTTGAAGCTGGTATTATTCCAGTTAATTCTATTGCAAACCCAATGTTTGATATTCATTATTTACCAAATTTAATGATTGATGTCCCTTTTGCACTTTTTAGACTAAATAGTTTAACAGGTGCAAAAGCTTGGGTTAATGCTGGTCCTGGTAAATTAAATATGTTAGTTTCAAAAGATTACAATGAAACTTATTTAGAATCAAATCCTTCAGGAGATGTAATTTCAGATTTGCATGATATTTATACTTTCAATTTTGATTATGATTTCAACTTAATGGGATTTGGCGTTCAACCAGCGTTATTTTATACTTATGCAAGTGACTCTGTTGCTGCTCCTATGACTTATGGTGTTAATTTAACTACTCCTAAATTTGCTGGTTTTGGCTTTGGTTTTAGCTATGCTATGACTTCAAATACTGTAGATGGAACTTATAATTATGATGGTAATTTGATGAGAGTTAAAGCAATGGGAAAAATTGGCCCTGGGTTTTTAACTGCTTGGTATGATATGGCAAAAAGAGCTGATGATCCTGATGGTTTAAACATTGAACACGCTTATAGCTATATTCACGTTCAATATGCTGTAGAACTTTATAAAGGTGATAATGGTTCAGTTTCAATTATGCCACGTTGGAGATATTCAACCGAAGTTATTGATAATTCAAAAGATTATTCACGTCATAAATTTGAATTATGTGTAATGTCTTCATTCAAATAAGAAAAAATATATCAAATTTTCAAAAAGGGAGATTGATTAATCTCCCTTTTTTTTTAAATATTTAGTATTCTGGGGAAAATTGGAAAATTTTATGCTGCCCCGTCAAGATTCGAACTCGAACGAACAGATCCAGAGTCTGTTGTGCTACCATTACACCACGGGGCAAAAGAATTGCAAATATATTTAAGAGGAATACTAAAATCAAATTATCCTATTCTTTTTTTTTGAATTGCTGCACAATTTCTTTATTTTTTGCACTCATTTTTTGAGGAATTATGATTCGAAGTATGACTGGTTACGGAAAAGTTACGAAAGAAATTTCTAACTTTTTAATTGAAATTGAAATTAAAAGCTTAAATAATAGATTTCTTGAAGTAATTACAAAAGTTCCAAAGGAATTTTCAGCTCAAGAATATGAGATAAGAAATCTCATTAAAAATAATATTCAGCGAGGAAAAATTTCATTTGCAATAAATTTACTTCAAAATAACTCTATAGATTCTGTAACACGTTATGACATAAATTCATTTTCAAAAGTAATTGATTTGATAAAAAAAATTAAAGAAGTAGCAAATCTTGATGAAAAAATTAATTTGAATCATATTCTGCAATTACAAAGTATGTTTTTGAACGAAAATGAAAACTATGATGTTGAATTTTTTCATCAAATTGAAGAAGAAATTCTAAAAGCAATTCAATTGATGAATGAAATGCGAGAAAAAGAAGGTTCGGAATTAGTTAAAGATTTACTAAATAGAATTAAAATTATTGAAAACAAAGTAAATGAAATTGAAAACCAACTAAAATTTGAAGTAAATAATTATTTTAACAGATTAAAAGAAAGAGCTAATCAATTAATTTCCGATTTTTCTCAATTTGACGATAGATTAAATTTAGAATTAGCGTTACTTTCTGAAAAATATGACACTTCCGAAGAAATTGTGCGGTTAAAAAGCCATATAAAACAATTCAGAGATATAATTGCAAAGGAAGAAGAAGTTGGAAAAAGATTAAACTTTTTACTTCAGGAAATGAATCGCGAAGTAAATACAATAAACAGCAAGTCAATTTCGACAGAAATATCGTATAACGGTTTAGTAATAAAAGAAGAACTAGAAAAAATCCGCGAACAAGTACAAAATATTGAATAGGTTAAAAAATTAAGTTTACAGCAGTAATTAGTGAGCTTTTGGATAGATGAAAAATAAATTATTTGTTTTTTCGGCTCCAAGTGGAACTGGGAAAACTACAATTGTAAAATTTTTACTAAATAAAATACCAAATGTTGTTTTTTCTGTTTCAGCAACAACTCGAAAAGCAAGGAAAAATGAAATAGACGGAAAAGACTATTTTTTTATTTCCGAAGAAGAATTTTTGAAGAAAATTGAAGAGAATGCTTTTCTTGAATGGGAAAAATTTTATGATTATTATTATGGAACATTAAAATCCTTTATAGATGAAAATATATCAAAAGGTTTTAATGTTTTTCTCGAAGTTGACGTTAAAGGAGCTATTGAAATTAAAAAGAAGTGCCCAAATGCGGTAACAATCTTTTTTGCTCCACCAAGTTTAAAAGAATTAGAATATAGATTGAAAAAAAGAAATACTGATTCCCCAGAAGATTTAATAAAAAGAATTGAAAGAGCTTCGCTTGAAATGAGTTATCAAGATAAATTTGATTATTGTGTTATTAATGATAATCTTCAAAAAGCTCAAGATGAAGCATATCAAATTGTAAATAATAATATGAAATAAAGAGGATTATATGGGATTACAACCTATTGACCAAAAAAAACTAACAGAAAATACTGCAAATGTTTATGAAGCAGTAATTGTAGCTGCAAAGAAAGCAAAAATTATCAATACCCAAAGGAAAAAAGAGTACGATGAATTAAAAGCATCTGTTGTTTCTTATGATGATGAATTTGACGAAAGAGTAAGTCCAGAATTAAGACAACATGCAATGGAAGTTGAAAAAAAATTAAAACCACACATTCAGGCTTTGCACGAGCTAATAAATGGAGAAATTTCTTTTAGATATAAGACTGACACAATCGAATAAATATGTCTGATTTAGTTAAAAATATCATCATAAATTCCTTAAAAATGCAAAGTGAAATATTTGGCGATGATATTTTTGATTCTGAAATACAAATTGAAATCCACAAAAATCCATCGAAAAGAATTTTAAGCACTGAAGTTGAAACCTTATCAAAATCAGAAGCAGAAAACTTGGAATCAGTTAAAAAGGAAGAAAATGTAATTTTACCTAAAATTACTTACGATTTTGATCACATAAAAAGTTTGTCTGATTTTGAGAGGGAAATAAACGTTTGCCAAAATTGTTCATTGGGAAAAACACGAACGAAATTTGTCTTCGGCAAAGGAAATCCCAAAGCTGAAATAATGTTGATTGGTGAAGCCCCTGGTGCTGATGAAGATAAATTAGGTGAACCATTTGTTGGAAAAGCTGGCAAATTGTTAACTGATATTCTAAAAGCAATAAATTTGTCACGCGAAGAAGTATATATTGCAAATATTTTAAAATGTCGCCCACCAAATAATCGTGATCCACTACCCAATGAAGCTGAAACTTGTATGCCATATTTGTTGAAACAAATTGAGTTAATTCAACCTAAAATGATTTTATGTCTTGGGCGAATTGCTGCTACAACTTTACTTTCCACAACCGATTCGCTAACCAAAATGCGGGAAAAAGTGTACAAATTCCAAGGAATAACGATGATGGTAACTTATCATCCAGCAGCACTTTTACGAAATCCTGGTTGGAAAAAATACGTTTGGGAAGATGTTCAAAAATTTATGCAAATTTACAGAAAAGAGAAAGCAAATGGCTAAATCGAAGTTACAAAACACAAATGTAGCAAATATATTGCAAGGCAAAGAAGCTCCGAATGCTGTAAATGCCGAAAAAGAACTCCTCGCAGCAATGTTAATGGATGAAAGTGCGGTCCCAAAAGTTTTTGAAATATTAAAAGCTAAACATTTTTATGACCCGAAAAATCAGACAATTTTTGAAGCGATGACAATTCTTTTTGAAGGTTCTGACCCAATTAATATTACGACTGTTTACCATCGACTTGAAAAAATGAACAAGTTGAGTGAAAGCTTGAATGTTGGCTATTTAACAGAATTATCAATTTCAATAGCTTCTGCCGTAAATGCTGAAATAAACGCAAGAATTATTCTTGAAAAATGGATTTTACGGCAAATAATTGAGTCTTCATTAAAGATGGCACAGCAGGCATATTCATCTCAAAAAGATGTTTTTGATATTTTGGACGAAGCTGAAAGTCAAATTTTTGCAATTGCAGAAGAAGGCTTAACTGAACCATATATTGGAATGGATGTTGCTATTCCACGAGCTTTGGAATATATCGAATCAATTCATTCAAAAGATTTATCATCTTTCTCCGTAAAAAGTGGAATACACGATTTGGATACTTTACTCGGAGGTTTTCACAAATCTGATTTAATAATTATTGCGGCACGCCCTTCAATGGGAAAAACTGCGTTTGCTATGTCTATTGCAAGAAATGCATCTGTTGATTACAATGTCCCAGTAGCAATTTTTAGCTTAGAAATGTCCACAATTCAGCTAATAACTCGATTAATTTCATCTGAAGCAAGAATTAATGTCCATAATATCAGAACAGGGAAATTCAAAGCAGAAGAAGGTCAAAAAATCAGTAGAACAGTTCACAAATTACAACAAGCAAAAATATTTATTGATGATACTCCCGCTCAAACTGTCCTGGAAATTAGAGCAAAAGCCAGAAGAATGAAAAGGGAACACAAACTTGGTCTAATTGTAATTGATTATTTGCAATTAATGGGATCTTCGTTCCGAATGGAAAGTAGAGAAAGGGAAATATCAACAATTTCTCGCTCCTTAAAAGGTTTAGCAAAGGAACTCGATATTCCAATAATTGCTTTGGCACAGCTAAATAGATTGGTAGATTCAAGACAAGATAAACGTCCAATTCTTTCTGATTTACGCGAATCTGGCTCAATTGAACAAGATGCTGACGTTGTAATGTTTTTAACGCGACCCGAAGCTTATGGAATTACTACTCTTCCAAATGGAGAAAGTTCAGACGGTTATGCCGAAGTAATTGTCGCTAAGCAAAGAAATGGTCCTATTGGAACAGTCCCAGTCCAATTTTTTAAAGAATACGCACGTTTTGACAATAAATTAACAAATTATCAAATGCCAAACCAAATAGAAAGTTCAACTAATGAGATACAAGCTCCATTTTAATAAATATTTTAAATATTTCGTATTCTTAATTCTTTTCAGTAGTGAATTTTTTGCACAAACATTTCTTTATCCACAAAAAGATTCTGTTTACCTAAAAAAGTTCTTTGATGTTGCACAAAAAGAAAATTGGAAAGAAAAATCTAAATCTGAAATTTTTACACTTTTTGCAAAATCTGTAATTGGTTTTGATTACTATGCAAAAACTCTCGATTCTCTTGATGAAAAAAAACTTGTAACTACTTTGTCTGGTTACGATTGCTATACTTTGCTTGAAAATGGACTTGCTTTTGCAATGACGGTTAAAGATGAAAATCCTACTCAAGACAAGTTTTTTGATAATATCAAAACTATTCGTTATCGTAATGGTATTTTGGAAGATTTTTCATCACGATTGCATTATTTTTCCGATTGGATATGGGATCTATCTCGACGTGGAATAATTAAGGATATTACAAAAGAAATTGGCGGAATTAAATATGAAAAGAGTATTTATTTGATGTCAAAAAATCCGAAATTATATAAACAATTGAGAAAAGATTCTACTTTGATAAAGAAAATTGCAGGTTTCGAAAAAATTATAACTGAAAGGGAAAAATTTTATATTCCAGAAGATTCGCTTTTTGCTCACGAGTCCAAAATTTATACAGGTGATATTATTGGAATAACTTCAGCTTATAATGGATTAGATATAACTCACGTTGGACTTGCAATTCGCGAAGAAGATGGTAGAATTTATTTTTTACACGCTCCAAAAGTTGGTGAAAAAGTGCAAATCTCGAAAAATCCATTAGCAGAATACATCAAACTTCATAAAACGCAAACTGGTGTTATGGTTGCTCGAATTTTAGATTAATATTTTCCCACTAAATTATTGTTGTAAATGCTTAATTATATTTGGTTTTTACTTATTTCAGTTGGAATTATCTTTGCAATAGCAACAGATTCTTCTGATATTGTAAATAATAAGTATGGAAGCCAGCAAATTGTAGCTTGTAAATATATTGATTCATCAAAAACTCACATCAAATTTATAAAATCCAATAATTCATTCATTGCCCAATTACCATCAGATTCATTGGAATATCAAGTAAATTCAATTTCGAAATTGAATTTATCAATAAAAATTAAAGAAAATTCCTCTCAAATATTTAAGGAAATTGCCAAATCGAATGGAACGAGTGAATTACTAAATCTTGAAATAGTAAAAACAAATTCTAATAACGAAATCTTGGTGAAATTTCCTAAAACTTCGTTTTTAGCAACAAAAGATGTTACAAATTCAGTGGTTGAATCTTCAAAATCGGCAGTAAATATTGCACTTGGTTTGATTGGAATTATGACTTTGTGGCTCGGAATTATGAAAATTGCTGAAAAATCTGGCTTGATTTTAACAATTTCAAAAGGAATTAAGCCAATTACAGATTTCCTTTTCCCCGAAATTCCACAAGGTCATCCTGCGCTTGCATCTATGATAATGAATATTTCTGCAAATATGTTAGGTTTGGGAAATGCAGCAACACCTTTCGGATTAAAAGCAATGGAAGAACTTCAAAAACTAAATCCAGAAAAGGAAACAGCTTCAAATTCAATGTGTACTTTTCTTGCAATCAACACTTCGGGACTTACATTAATTCCCGCAACTGCAATTGCAATTCGTACAGCTCAAGGAAGTGCAAATCCAACAATTATTATCGGGACTTCATTTATTGCCGCATTTGCTGCGACTTTTGTCGGGGTTTTGGTGGCGAAAGTTTTTGAATATTTCTCGACTAAAAAATCCAAACGCAAAATTTCATTGCCCGTTGTTTCAGTAATCAAAATATCATTAATAATTGCAATTATAATTTCAATTGTTGTCTTTATAATTCAATATTTTGGCGATTATCTTTCTTCATTTCTTATAGATTTTGTTTCTGTTATTTCGCTTTTAGCCATCCCATTATTAATTCTATTCTTTGTGTTTTTTGGAATTATTAAAAATGTAAAGATTTATGAAGAATTTGTTGATGGAGCCAAAGAAGGATTTAATGTGGCAATTAGAATTATTCCATATTTAGTCGGTATGATTGTGGCAATTTCAATTTTTAGAGCTGGTGGTGGAATGGATTTATTTGTTACAATATTTTCACCAATTACGAATTTAGTTGGATTTCCAGCCGAAGTTTTACCGATGGCGTTAATGCGTCCACTTTCAGGAAGCGGTTCTCTGGCTATAATGTCGGAAATTATGTCAAAATATGGTGTTGATTCTTTTTTTGGTGTTCTTTCTTCAACAATTATGGGAAGTACAGAAACGACTTTTTACGTTTTAGCTGTTTATTTTGGTTCAGTTGGAATTAGAAAAACTCGCCACGCTGTTATTGCAGGAGTTTCAGCCGACATTGCTGGAATTTTAACTGCTCTTTTAGTAGTAAAAATGCTGTTTTAATTACTTTTGTTTGGTAGTAGCGGAGTTGCGATTGAAATCAAATAAACTGCTTTTGCTCCATTTTCTAATAAATTTTTAGCAATTTCGCTTGTTGTCGAACCAGTTGTAACAACATCATCAATTACTGCGAAAATTTTCCCTTTAATTTTATTATGATTTATAATTTTGAATGCGTTTTCCACATTCAGTTTTCTTTCGTGTAAATTTAGATGTGTTTGGGTTTCAGTATATTTTATTCTTTTGACAAAATTATTTTTGATTTTAATCCCAGAAATTTTGCTAATTCCTTTTGAAATCCAATATGATTGATTGTAACCTCTTTCCGCTTGCTTAATTGGATGAAGCGGAACTGGGATTAGGAAATCAATTTTGGCATCTTCTAACTGCTTTCTATATTTCTCTGCAATTATTTCTCCAAAAAATTCTCCAATTCTGATATTATTTGAGTATTTCAATTTGTGAACCAGTTCTTTAATTTCGGTGAATTCGTTAAAATTAAAAAGTGAATAGAAATTTGTGAAATTTAGATGAAGTGATTTCGTGTGGAATTCATTTTCGAGAAGTGCGGAATCAATAAATTGAAGTTTAGAAAGGCAATTGTTACAAATAACGTTTTCGGTGGAAGAGAGTGGAATTTCACAAACCTCACATTCTCTTCCAATAAAAAAATCAGAAAAATCTGACCAAAATTTATTTAATCTTTTAAATAACACCTTTTGACTTTAATTCATCTGCCATTGGTTTGTCATGAAATTTTAAGTGATTTATCGTCCAATCTCTGAGTAAAATTAAATATTGTGGTGTTAATTCTTTTCTATTTTCAATAATATCATCAAGATTGTCGTCAAGTATGCGGGAAAGTCTGTCGTGTTGGGCTTTGTGAGAAAAATAATTAAAAACTTTATGCTCTTTCATCAAAGCATTTTCAGTTGAAAAATGCTCATCCATCAATTTATTCAATTCTTTGAGAATTTCAACTATTTGTGAATGTTTATTTGTGCCGACTAATTTGTAAAGTTGGTTAATTTGTTCAGCAATTTGATTGTGTTGTTTGTCAACAATCGAAATTCCCACTGAATGCGATGTGTCCCATTGAAGAAATGTCATCATAAATCCTTTTTTATAATAAATTCTTTCGTTTTCTTAAAAACCATTCAAAAGATAAAGCAAAAATAACAAAAATCAGTAAAAATTCATTTGGAAAAATTCTAATGTTATTTTCTCGAATCACCAATTTTGGCTTTTGCTTTTCTGACAGATAATCATTTACATTGAATTGGTTTAATGTTGTAAATTTCCCGTTAGTTAATTGAGCGATAAGTTGTAAATAGTTGTAATTGATTGTTAAATTCTGCTTCTCAATATTTTCTTGCAAAACCAAAATTTCTAATGATTTATTTAAAGAATCATTTTCGGAAATTGCTTGAAAATTGATTGTATGTTTGCCTGGAATTAAATTCTCCAATTCAATTTGAAAATTGCCCTTTTGCTTTTCAATTATCTTAAAATTAGTTACTAAGTTGTTATCAATCAACAATTTAATTTGGTGATTTTCGCTCGGTTGTTGCAATTGGTCCATTACAGAAAGATTGAAAATTGCAGTTTCGTTTTGTGAGATTATTGGTTTCTGAGCATTTACCATCAAACGATTTTTTTTACTATCAGTAATTAACCATTTTGATAGATTGTCAAAAAAAATATCAAAATAAACTCCGTTTTCAAGAGAAGATTGCAATTTCCAACGCCAGATTTCTGAAGCATAAAAATATGCTCGGTTATTTACAGAATTTTGTGATATTTCTAAAATTGGGAATATATTTTGTCCATTTTGTGAGTAAATCAAAATATTTGGATTTACATTTTGAGGAAATGAATTCAAATTTATTGGTGGAAAACTTGCAAGAAAATTCTTGTTTTGTATGTTAATTCCATCAAAAATTGGATGATTTTGAACCGAAGTAATTTGGGAATTGGGAAAGTTTAGCAATTTCTGTTTTGATGGAAAATCGTTAACGAGAGTTTTCAATTTCTGTAAATCTGTAAAATTTGTAAATTGAATAAATACAGATTTGTTTGCAGTAAGTTCGCTAACTTGTTTTACAATTTGATTTGAAATTTCTTTTGTTGGAAAATTTATAAAAAATGTTGTTTTCGCTTCAGAAATCAACTTCTTTTGTTCGGGAGTTAGTTGAGTTTGGTCGAATTTTACAAAGATTGAGTTTACGTTAAATGTGGAATCTTTTTGCAAACTTTGTTTAATGAAAGTCAAATCAAAATTTGGTGAAGAAGTAATTAGCAAAATTTGTCGTTTACTTTTTTCGATTTCAATCGGGGCAAAATAGAAATTATCAGTGTATGTTAATTCGTCGGGAATTTTGCTAATTTCAACCCTTAAATTAGAAATTCCAGAATTCTTTGGGTGGATATTAAAATTAAATTCACTAATTTCATTTGCTTGTAAATTTACATTTTGAGTGAATAATTTTTCTTTCCCTAAATTGACAAAAATAGAAAATGATTGATTCTGGTTGGAATTGTTAAAAATTCGGCCATTTATCGGATTATCTTTATTTTGGAAAAATGAATGGTTATGAGTTACAGAAACAATTTCGAGGTTAGATTTCAATTTCTCATTCCCAGAAGCAATTACATTAATTTTTATTGGTATTTCTTCAAATTCAGATTTTGGGATTTTCCCATCATTTGCAATTCCATCAGAAAAAATGAAAATATTCTCAATTTTGGTTTCACTATTTTTCAGAAATTCATAGATATTCCAAAAATTTGTGCTTTTTGAACTAAAGTTTGGTAATTGCTGATTTTCATTTATCCCAGATAAAGTGTCGCCAAAAAAGATGAATTGATTTTCATAATTATTAAAATTTTGGAATTCCGAGATAATTTGGTTAATTTTTTTTGAGATAAGAGAACTATCAGAATTTACAATAGAAGCTGAATTATCAATAAAAATTAGGTTTTTGGGCTTTTCCTCAGACTGAGAATGAAAAACAATTCTTGCATTTGCCAAAAGCAAAACAATTGATGAAATTGCTATAAATCTAATAAAAACAAGAAGAAATCGTAAATTATTCGAGATTTTTGGAATTGTAAAACGATAATAAAAAATCGAAAATAATAACGAAAGTAAAATCCCAATTATTACCCAAATTGAGTGAAAATCAAATTCAATTCCAATCTTAAAAAAATTAAACATTGTTAGAATTCAAAATTCTGATATTTCTCGAAAGTGGAATAATCAGTTAAATCAAAATGAATTGGCGTTACTGAAATATATCCATTCAAATTAGCGAAATAATCGAAAGAATCGTTCTCATTTGGATGTTCAATCATCGAACCAGTTAGCCAATAATAATCTTTTCCGTACGGATCAACTCTTTTTTCGTAAACATCATCCCAACGCGACATACTTTGGCGAGTAACTTTTATTCCTTTAATTTTCTGTTTTGGCAAATCTGGTATATTAATATTAAGCAAAGTTCCATTTGGCAAACCGTTTTCTTTAACTAAATAAGCAAATTTGTTCGCAATTTCAGCAGCAAATGAAAAATCCTTTACATCATGCGAAGCAACAGAAACTGCAATTGAAGGAATGTTCATTATTGCCGCTTCACGAGCGCCAGAAACAGTTCCAGAATAGATAACATTTATTGCGGCGTTTGAACCGTTATTAATTCCACTAATTACTATATCTGGTGTAATTTTAAGAATATTTCTTATGCCAATTTTTATGCAATCTGCGGGAGTTCCATCAACTGCATATCCAAAAAATGAACCTTCTCGTTCAATCTTAAAAATTCGCAAAGGAATCTTCATTGTAATTGCGTGACCAACTGCACTTTGCTCGGTTAGTGGTGCAACAACATAAATTTCGTGTTCCATTTGTAATCTTTTGGCAAGTGCCATTATTCCTTTGGAATTTATTCCATCGTCGTTAACTATTAAAATTTTCAAAATTTCCTCAAAGAATTATAAAATGAAAGGCATAATATACAAAAGTGATATTTTCAATCTTGTATAATTATTTATCTTTTATTTCATAAAAATCAAGAATTCGGTTATTTTGCAACTCAAAAAACAAAGTAGTAGGTATTTGAAATCTGAAGAAAAATATATTGAAATACCAGAACGTGGTAAATTAAGTAAAAAAAATAAGCTTAATGATTTAACAGGCAAAGAATGGATAAAATTTACAAAGACTTGGTTTTTACATCAACCAAAAAGAAGAAAAGACGATGAGATTCTACATCCAGCAAAATTCCCAGAATCTCTTGTTGAAGAATTCATTAAATTTTTTACAAAAAAAGGTGATTTTGTTTTCGACCCATTTCTTGGAACTGGAAGTACACTAATTGCATGTGGAAATTTAGAAAGAAATGGAATTGGGATTGAACTTTCGCCAAAATATTTTGAAATTGCTCAAAAGCGAATTGAGGAAAATAATTTTACTTATAATTTGCTTCCAATTAACGGGAATTCAAATAATTTGATAGACTTGGTTAGAAATCGCACTGAAAAAGAAATGGATTTTGTGATAACATCGCCTCCATATTGGAATCAACTTGAAAGAAATTCTGTACGTCAGAAAAATAGAGCTGAAAAAGGGTTAGACACAAAATATTCTATGGAATCTGACGATATTGGGAATACAGAAAATTATGATGAATTCCTTAAAAAGCAAGCTTTAATTTTTGATAAAGTATTTGATATTACAAAAAATGGAGCGTATTTGGTTGTAATTACAAACAATGTTTTTGTTGATGGACGGCTTTTTCCGCTTGCTTTCGATACCGCAATTTCATTATCAAAAAGAGGGAATAAAAGTTGGGTAATGAAAGATGAAAAAATTTGGCTTCAAAATGATAAAAGATTGCTTCCACTTGGATTAAATTCGGCTTGGGTCGGAAATCGTCATCACCAATATTGTTTGATTTTTAGAAAGGAAGTTTAACAAAATGATGAAATTACAGACGGTTTCTGAAATTACATCAGATATTAAGTTAATTATTGAAAATAATTTTGAGGAAGTTCAAGTTCAGGGAGAAATTTCCAATCTAAAAAAGCACTTTTCTGGTCATTGGTATTTTACTTTGAAAGATTCCAACGCACAGATAAATTGTACGATGTGGAAAACATATAATTCCCGCGTATTTTTCTCGCCAGAAAATGGTATGAAAGTAATCGTTCACGGAAGTGTAACTGTTTATCCACCAAGTGGAAATTATCAAATATCAGTTAAAGAAATGTCGCCTGATGGCGAAGGAGAATTGCAAGCAGCTTTCGAAAAATTAAAACGAAAACTTGCCGCCGAAGGTTTGTTTGATCAATCAAATAAGAAAGCAATTCCAAAATTTCCCAAAACAATTGCAATTGTAACAGCCGAAGGAGCAGCAGCCTTAAAAGATATGTTAAGTGTTGCTGAAAGAAAATTTCCCACAATAAAGATAATTCACTTTCCTGTAAAAGTTCAAGGGGAAGGTTCGGCACAACAAATTGCTAGTGCAATTGAATTATTAAATCAAACAAAAAATCGAGTTGATATTATAATTGTAGGAAGAGGTGGTGGTTCGCTTGAAGATTTATGGGCATTTAACGAAGAAGTTGTTGCTCGAGCAATTTTCAATTCTGAAATACCAATTATTAGCGGTGTTGGGCATGAGATTGATTTTACAATTTCGGATTTTGTAGCAGATTATCGAGCCGCGACACCAACAGCCGCAATGGAATACGCTTTGCCTGATATAAGTGAAATTCTTGGATTTATAAATGAATTTTCATATAATTCCAAAATGAAAATGTACAACTACTTCGAAAAAAATCGAAAAAACATTTCAAGCATAATAAACTCTCACGGGTTTCGAAAATTATCGGATTTAATGTATATTAAATTTCAATATGTTGATAACCTTGCAAGCACTTTAACGAGTGAAGTTGAAAAGAAAATTATAACTTTTCAACATAAAATTGAAATATCAAAAAGAGTAATCTCAAATTCAGATATTCAACAAACACTAAAACGAGGATTTCTAATTGCAGAAAGTAATTTTGGTGAACCGAAATTACTTGATGAATTAGCCTCCGATGAACAATTTATTTTACGTTCGATAAAGAAAAAAATTCTGGTAACAAAATGGCAAAAGAAAAATTAAATTTTGAGGATTCACTCAATCGATTAGAGGAAATATCAAAGCTACTTGAAAGCGAAGAAATTACACTAAAAGATATGATAAATCTTTATGAAGAAGGTATGAAATTAGCTAATTTCTGCTCTACTGAACTTAAAAATGCGGAATTACAAATTGAAAAAATTAACAGCACGTTCTTGAATGCTGAATAAGAAAGGTTAAAATGCAATTAAATAAGAATTATAAATATTTATCAAATGTTAACGATCCAGCAGATATTAGAAATCTCGAAATAAATCAACTAACAGAATTAGCACAAGAAATTCGAGATTTTTTAATAGACACAATAAGCGTAATAGGTGGACATTTTGGTGGTTCACTTGGAGTTGTTGAACTTACACTTGCTTTGCACAAAGTTTTCAATACTCCAAACGATTTAATTGTGTGGGACACTGGGCATCAAGGTTATCCTCATAAAATTATTACTGGAAGAAGAGACAAGTTTAATACAATTCGACAACTAAATGGCATAAGTGGATTTCTAAAACGTTCTGAAAGTATTTATGATACTTTTGGAGCTGGTCATGCGGCAACTTCAATTTCCGCTGCATTAGGAATGGCAGCAGCAAATTCACTGAACAATCAAGGAGATAGAAAAGTAATTGCAATTATTGGGGATGGAGCAATGACAAACGGAATGGCATACGAAGCGATGAATAACTCTGGAATTTTAAAGAAAAATTTGATTGTAATTCTAAACGATAATCAAATGTCAATTGCTCCTAATGTTTGGCAAATTTCAAACTACTTTACTAATATAGCGGCAAAACCAGAATACAACAAAGTAAAAGGGGCAATTTGGGATTTAACAGGAAAACTTGATAATTTTGGCGACAGATTACGAAAAGTAGCTTCAAGATTAGAAACTGGAATAAAATCGGTTATAACTCCTGGGATGTTGTTTGAATCACTCGGATTTCGTTATTTTGGACCTTTTAACGGACATAATCTTCCCAAACTAATAGAAACTTTTAGTTATATCAAAAATTATAATGGACCAATTCTTGTCCATATTAATACCCAAAAAGGCAAAGGCTATAAACCCGCCGAAGATAATGCTGTTGATTTTCATGGAATTGCACCATTTGATAAAGTAACAGGCAAAACAATACAAAATAATTCAACCAAACCATCTTATACATCAGTTTTTGGAAAAACTATGGTCGAATTGATGCAAAGAGATGAAAAAATTGTTGGAATTACAGCAGCAATGCCAGATGGAACAGGCTTAAATTTTGTACAAAAAGCATTCCCAAATAGGTATTTTGATGTTGGAATTGCCGAAGAACATGCCGTAACTTTTGCAGCGGGTTTAGCTACACAAGGAATTAAACCTGTTGTTGCAATATATTCAACTTTTCTACAACGAGCTTTCGACCAAATAATTCATGATGTAGCTTTACAAAAACTGCACGTTATTTTTGCAATTGACAGAGGTGGTCTTGTTGGGGCTGATGGACCAACACATCACGGCGTATTTGATTTATCTTATTTGAGAATGATTCCAAATTTAATTTTAATGGCTCCAAAAGATGAAAATGAACTAAGAAATATGTTATTCACTGCTACAAAATATGAAAAAGGACCAGTTGCAATTCGATATCCACGAGGGAGCGGATTGGGTGTTCAACTCGACTCAGATTTCAAAGAAATTGAAATCGGGAAAGCAGAAATTATTAAAAAAGGATCACATGTTGCGATGCTTGCAATAGGAATTATGGTTGAATATGCCAATCAATCGTTGCAAATTCTTTCTGAAAAGGGAATCAATGCAGAAATTGTAAATATGCGATTCGTACGTCCGCTTGACACTGAAATGCTGGATCAAATAGCAAGTGAATTTGAATATATTGTTACACTTGAAGAAAATTCCCCAATAGGTGGTTTTGGAAGTGCAGTATTAGAATATTATAATTCGCAAAACATCTATAAAAATATCCTACGTATTTCACTACCTGATCAATTTGTAGAACAAGGAACTCAAAAAGAATTACATCAAAATTTAGAAATAGATGCTAATGGAATTGCAAAACGTATAATTGAATTTATCAAGAAATAATTATGACACAAACAAAAATTGGTATAATCGGACTTGGTTCAATAGCTCAACTTAGATATTTCCCTATTCTGAAGAATATGAAAAATATTGAAATTGTAGCAGTTTCTGAACTTAAAAAAAATCAGCTTAAAATGGTCGCAGATAAATTTAACATTGTCAATCGTTTTCAAGATTATCAAGAAATGTTAAAAAATTCTGAAATAGAAGCAGTAATTATTACAACTCCGACAGACACACATTTCCAAATAGCAATAGATTGCCTTAAAGCAGGAAAACATATTTTGATTGAAAAACCTGCAACAAAAAGTTTGCAAGAAGCTATCCAAATAAAGAAAATAGCTAGTGAAAACAAACGAATAGCTATGGTTGGAATGAATTTGAGATTCAGACCAGATACAATGCTTTTGAAAAGTATTGTAAATAGTAAGGATTTGGGAGAAATATTTTATATAAAAGCAAGTTGGACAAAAAGCAGAAGCTCGCAAGCAAATTGGGCTCTTGAAAAAGAAAAAAGTGGTGGAGGAGTTTTAATGGATTTAGGAATTTTGCTCCTCGATTTAGCAATTTGGAGTGTAAATTATCCTGATTTGGAAACCGTTTCTATAAAAAATTTTAAGCATCGTACCACAGCAGTTGAAGATTCTTCAATCGGTTTGTTGAGATTTAAAAATAATCTTGTGCTAGCTTATGAAGTAAGTTGGTTGTTAAATAATGATAAAGAACAGATGCAATTAGAATTTTTCGGAGAAAACGGAGTAGCCCGACTGTCGCCGCTTACAGCTTATAAAAAAATCGGTAATGATAGAATAGATATTTCTCCTCTGATGAGAAAAATATCTAATAATGAACTCTATTTGAAATCGTTTGAAAATGAACTCAAACATTTTGTTGCATCCATTTCTAACAATGTTGGTGTAGTTTCTTCAATTGAAGGAGCTATGCACAGAATGAAAATGATTGATTCAATGTACAAATCCGCAGAACTTGGTCGCGAGGTTGAAGTTCCTTTTGAATTTGAATAAAAAAATATTTCATTTTTTTGCAAAACAAAAAAAAAACTTTATTTTTGCAAGCTAAGATAATTATTTGGAGGATTCGATGTACGCAGTTGTAGATATACTCGGACAACAATTCAAAGTAAGTGAAAACGAAAAGCATTATGTCCCAAAATTAAGTGCAGATGCTGATTCAGTTGTAACATTTGACAAGGTTTTACTTTTCTCGAATGGAGAAGAAATTAAAGTTGGTGCACCTCACGTAGAAGGCTTAAAAGTTGAAGCCAGAGTTTTGGAACACCTTAAAGATGACAAAGTGATTGTTTTTAAGAAAACAAGACGAAAATCTTATCAAAAAAGAAATGGTCATCGACAACAATTAACTAAAATTGAAATAACAAAAATTGGGTAATTTAAGAGGTATATAGATGGCACATAAAAAAGGTCAAGGTTCATCAAGAAACGGTCGTGATAGTAATCCACAATACCTTGGAGTTAAAAAATTTGGTGGTGAAAAAGTTACTGCTGGTTCTATTTTAGTTAGACAACGCGGAACAAAATTTCACCCTGGAGTTAATGTACAAAAAGGTGGAGACGATTCACTTTTTGCTACTTCTGATGGTGTTGTAAAATTTGAAGTTAAACAAAACAATAGAAAGTTTATTTCAGTTTACGAAGCATAGTTTTTTTTATAACTAAACTAAAAAACCCTCTTTGGAGGGTTTTTTGTTATTAGGTATCTTTTCTAAAATCTTAAGTTTGTAATATCCCTACATTAAATTTTTCCCAATTTGGGTTGTTATTTGCAACTTCAAGAGCCATTGAAACGTATTCGCGAGTTAAAATTGGGTCGATAATTTCATCAATCCAAATTTTTGACGCAGCATAAAGTGGTTCGCTTTTCTCATCATAAGATTTCTTTATGTCTGATAATAATTTTGCTTTTTCTTCTTCTGAAAAGTGTTTCCCGCCTTTTTCCATTTGTTTGATTTTAATATCTAGCAAAACACTACTCGCTTGATTGCCTCCCATCACAGAAATTTTTGAATTTGGATAGGCAAAAATAAATCTTGGGTCGTAGGCTTTTCCACACATTGCATAATTACCAGCTCCAAAACTATTTCCGACAATAATTGTTATTTTAGGAACAACTGAGTTTGCAACGGCATTCACCATTTTTGCACCATCTTTTATGATTCCTCCATGTTCGGCTTTACTGCCGACCATAAATCCTGTAACATCTTGTAGAAATAATAATGGAATTCGTTTTTGATTACAATTCATAATAAATCTAGTAGCTTTGTCAGCAGAATCAGAATAAATTACTCCACCAATCTGCATTTCGCCTTTTTCATTTTTTACTACAGTTCGCTGATTTGCAACAATTCCAACTGCCCAACCATCAATTCTTGCGTATGCAGTAATTATTGTTTTTCCGTAACCAGCTTTATATTCATCAATTTCTGAATTGTCAGTAATTCTTGCAATTAACTCATACATATCATATTGTTTGAAATTATCTTCAGGTAGAATTCCATAAATCTCATTTTCGTCGAATTTAGGTTTTTTACTTTCTATTCGATTTAATCCAGCATTTTCAAATTTACCGTTCATCCCGCAAATATTTCTGATTGTATTTATCGCATCTTCATCATCGGTAGAAATATAATCAGTTACGCCTGAAATGTTAGATTGAACTTTTGCACCACCCAATTTTTCATTTTCAATATCTTCACCAATCGCAGCTTTTACTAAATGGGAACCAGCAAGAAAAACTGAACCTTCGCCTTCAACAATCAAAGCTTCGTCAGACATTATTGGAAGATAAGCCCCGCCAGCTACACATGGTCCCATAATTGCAGATATTTGCGGAATTCCCATCGCTGAGATTTTGGCATTATTTCGAAAAATTCTACCAAAATGTTCTTTATCGGGGAAAATTTCATCTTGTAATGGAAGGAAAACTCCTGCACTATCAACCAAATAAATTATTGGGATATGATTTTGCATTACAATTTCTTGTGCTCGTAAATTCTTTTTTGCTGTTAGTGGAAACCAAGCTCCTGCTTTTACAGTTGCATCGTTGGCAACAATAAAGTGTAATTTAGTGTGAATTTTTCCAATTCCCATTACAGTTCCAGCTGATGGAGCTTCTCCGTATTCTTTATAATCACCATAAGCAGCAAAGGAATTAATTTCGTAGAATTTAGAATTTGCATCAATCAATTTATTTATTCTTTCGCGAGCAGTTAATTTTCCTTTTTTGTGTTGATGTTCAATAGCTTTTTCCCCACCACCGAGTTTAATTTTATTGTGGATGGCGTTAATTTTTCTGATTAAATTTTTGTGATAATCTTCTCTTTGTAGAAAAACTGAATTTTCAATAATCTGCTTACCAATTTTTCTCATTATTCATCCATTTTATAATTATTAATCAATTCTGTTGCTAATTCGAGTGGTGTCTTTTCTCTTTTTACTACTTTATTTACGCCATCTTGTAAAAACAATTCGCGTTTATTGCTCCACATTTCAATTCTTAAAGCATTTTCTACAATATTTTTGATTCTAATTGTGTTATTTCTCTTTCTTCTTTTTTCGATTGAGTCAGAATTTTCAAGGAATTTACGATGTCCTTCAATTTTCTGATAAATTTCTTCGATTCCGATATTTTGAGAAGCAACTGCTTTAATTATATCAATTTGCCATTCAATATCTTGATGATGACTAAGTTGCAGGATTGTCCGAATTGAAATAATTGCATTATCAGCACCTGGACGATCACTTTTATTTAATACAAAAAAATCTGCAATTTCCATCAAACCAGCTTTCATAGCTTGAACTGAATCACCAGATTCTGGGACAAGCACAACAAGTGTGGTATCAGCAGTTTGTGCTATGTCAAGTTCTGATTGTCCAACGCCAACAGTTTCAAAAATAATGAAATCAAAACCCGCAGCATCCAAAACATCGCTTGCATCAATTGCTTTTTTACTCAAACCACCAAGACTTCCACGAGTTGCCATACTTCTTATATAAACATTTGGGTGAAGCCCAATTTCATTCATTCGGACACGATCGCCAAGCAAAGCTCCGCCTGAAAATGGACTTGTTGGGTCAATTGCTATTATTCCTACAAAAAATCCTTTTTCAACTAATAATTTAGTTAATTGATTAGTGAGAGTAGATTTTCCCGCACCTGGTGGTCCCGTAATTCCAATTTTGTACGATTTTCCGCCAATTTTGAATAATTGATTTAATAATTCAGATGGAGCCTCATCATCTTCAACTTGTGAAATTAGTCGGGAAATTGTTCTTTTATCTTTTGCTAATAATTTTGATAATTTAACTTCAGATAGCATTTTACCTCATATAGAGTTTATTATCCATAATATATTGGTAAACTTTATTATGAACAAAATATTTGAAAGGCAATCCTTTTTTTATTCTATCTCGAATTAATGTTGAAGAAACTTCGATAATTGGTGAATCTACAAAAATAGCTTTTTCAAAAAAATTGTGAAGAGGATAGTAACTAACAAAGTTATTCCTTTTGAGAACCACGAGATTTGCAAGTTCGGTTATTGTTTCTGGCTCTTTCCAATTATCGAATGAAATTAAATTATCAAAACCTATAATCAAATCAATTGAAGAATAATCTTTTTTGAAATGTTTGAGTGTATCGACAGTAAAAGAAATGTCGTGCTTACTAATTTCAAAATCAGAAACTTCAAATTGGGGAAAATCTTCAGTTGCCAGACGCACCATTTCCAATCTTTGAAATGCATCAGTAATATTGTACCCAACTTTATGTGGCGAAATAAAACAGGGCATAAAAATTAATTTGGTAAGTTTCCTTTTTTCAAAAACAGATAAAGCAGTTATTAAATGTCCGATATGAATTGGGTCGAACGAACCGCCAAGAATGCCAATATGTTCCATTAATTATGTCGAATTAATTTATATAATAAGTAAATAATCAAAATTAGGGCGAAAAAATAACTTAAAATTACCTCAACTTCAAAATAAATAAGTAAATTCCAAATTAAGTGTGTAAAAAATGGAATAATTACAAGCCAAGTCGATATTCTTTCTGTCTTTTTTAGAAAAATTAATATTGGTGCAATTGTGTGCAATATCTGAGAGGTAATTATTCTTGATAATTCATAAAATCCAATTTCAGAATTGGCAATAAAAAAAGTTAAATTTTCGGCTGCTCCAAATGAAAATCCAATTACAAAAAGCAAGAAAATTGATTTCTTTCCTAAAAAAATATTCCCATTTATTCGTTTAAATAGAGTAAATTTTAATGATTCTTCGACAAAAGGAGCAAACACAATTAATTGAAAAGCATAATTATTTTTAATCTGGAAAGAAAAAAAAGTCATTTTTAGTATGAATTCCAACAAAATAGCTAATATAGATAAGCAAAAAAATCCACAAATAAATGAAAGGAAAAGCTGGTTGTGGAACTTATTTTGAAAATTAATTTGCATTGAATGTTATTTTTAATTAAAAATTTTATAAATTCAGTTTGTTGCTTATAAAAATATCAATTTTTATATTTGCAAGCTAAATTTTGACTAGAAACTAATGAAGATAAAAATTAGTAATTTGTCTGATGGATTTCATGATTTTGAGCAAGAAGAGTTTGTTCAGAAATATGGGTTAACAGACCCATTTCGGGACAAGGTAAATTTAAAAGTAAATGTTGATAAATCTGATAGTCAGATAGTTTTTAATTGTTCTTTTCTTGTAAAACTTCATTTAACTTGCGATAGATGTTTAGATGAATTTGATAGGGAAATACAAGATAGCTTCAAAATAATTTACCTGTCAAATACAGAAAATGAAGTTTTAGATTCTGATAATGTTTATTCGCTAAAATATGAACAAGTTGAAGTTGATTTAACACAAGATTTTCTTGACTACATTAATCTTTCGGTTCCAAAGAAAAATTTATGTAAAGAAGACTGTAAAGGTTTGTGTCCGCATTGCGGAGCAAATTTGAACTACGAATCTTGCAAATGTGAAAATCAAGAAGTTAATCCAATATGGAAAGATTTATTAAAAATAAAATTTGATGATAATAAAGTAAATTAGATAAAAAATAAAGTAATCAAGGTGATAAAATGGCACATCCAAAGAGAAAGATTTCGAAAAGTAGAAGAGATAAAAGAAGAACTCATTACAAAGCTACTGCTTCAACACTAACAATTTGTTCAAATTGTGGGGCAATTAAACTTTCCCACAGAGCTTGTCCAAGTTGCGGATATTATTCAGGTAAATCTATTTTCGTTCCAGAATCATAACTAAAATGTCTGAAAAGATTATTTCAATTGCGCTTGATGCAATGGGCGGAGATTTCGCTCCCCAAAATGAAGTAGCTGGTGCAATTGAAGCATTAAAAGTAGAATCTGATTTTAATATAATTCTTGTCGGGAATTCAAAACTGCTTGAGAATGAATTATTAAATTATCAGTATGACAAAACTCGGATAAGTGTTGTAAATTCCACCGAAGTAATTACAATGAAAGATTCCCCTACAAAAGCAGTGAAAGAAAAAGTAAATTCTTCTTTAGTAATCGCATCGAAAATGGTACATTCAAAAGAAGCTACTGCCCTTGTAAGTGCGGGAAATACTGGCGCCGTAACTATTTCTTCTATTTTAAATATTGGTAGAATAAAAGGTGTAAATCGGCCAACAATTGCCGCTCCGATACCAAATGAAAAAGGTAGTCATACCCGACTTTCAGATGCTGGTGCATTTGTTGATTCCAAAGCTGAACATCTTTTCCAATTTGCAAAATTAACAACAGTCTATTTAGAAACTGTTTTTAACAAGAAAAACCCAACAGTTGGTTTGCTAAATGTGGGCGAAGAAGAATCAAAAGGCTACCAACTTACTTTAGATACAAGAGAATTATTGGAAAATTCAAATCTCAATTTCATTGGTAACGTAGAAGGGAAAGACATTATGAAAGGCAAAGCTAACATTGTTGTTTGCGATGGTTTTGTTGGCAATATTGTACTTAAATTTGCTGAATCTATTTTACCTTTCCTCAAAACAAAATTGAAAGATTATGCTTCAACTGGTTTAGTCCCTAAAATCCAAATTGGACTTGCAAAATCGGGATTATCAAAATCGCTAAAAGTTGCTGACCCAAATTTATATGGTGGAGTTCCACTTTTAGGGATTAACGGTATTACAATTATTGGGCATGGTTCAAGCTCGCCAATTGGTATAAAAAATATGATTTTAGAAGCAGTCAATTCAAGTAAAGTAAATTTGGTCGAAAAATTATCAGAGGTTTTAAATAAATGAAAAAACGCGAAAGAGCTATTTTAAATGCTCATATAACAGGTGTTGGTAAATATCTGCCAGAAAAGGTATTAGATAATAAGTATTTTGAATCGATTGTTGAGACCAGCGATGAATGGATAAGAACACGAACTGGAATTGTTGAGCGAAGAAAATTAGAAGAAGGTGGAACAAGTATTCTTGCAACACGTGCAATTGAAAATCTTATGAAAAACACAGGATTGAAAGCTGAAGAAATTGATGTAATTATAGTTGCAACGGTTACTCCAGATATGTTATTCCCTTCAACAGCTTGTTTAGTACAAGATAATTTAGGTGCAACTAATGCTTGGGGTTTTGATCTTTCTGGTGCTTGTTCTGGATTTTTGTTTGCATTACAAACAGGTGCTAATTTAGTTGAATCAGGATTATACAAAAAAGTTGTTGTTGTTGGTGCCGATAAAATGAGTTCAATAGTAGATTATACTGATAGAACAACTTGTGTAATTTTTGGGGATGGCGCTGGTGCAGTATTGCTTGAACCAACTACAGATTTATCATTAGGAATTCAAGATTCAATTTTGCATTGTGATGGTTCTGGTAGAGATGCGTTAAATATGAAAGCTGGTGGAAGTTTAAATCCTTCTTCTCACGAAACAATTGATAAAAGATGGCATTATATTTATCAGGATGGACAAAAAGTTTTTAAAGTTGCAGTTAAAGGAATGGCTGATGTTTCTGCTGAAATTATGCAAAGAAATGAATTAACCTCTGACGATATTGCATATCTTGTCCCTCATCAAGCTAATTTAAGAATAATTGATGCAACTGCTCGCCGAATGGGAATTTCAGACAAACAAGTTATGATTAATATTGATAAATACGGAAACACAACTGCTGCTACAATTCCTCTTTGTATTGCTGATTATTATGAAGATAAAAAACTTAAAAAAGGCGATAAACTGATTCTTGCTGCATTTGGAGCTGGTTACACTTGGGGCTCGTTATATCTAAATTGGAGTTTAGATTAATGAGCAAAGTTGCTTATGTTTTCCCTGGACAAGGTTCGCAATATGTTGGAATGGGAAAAGATTTATACGAAAATAGCTCAATCGCAAAAGAAATGTTTGAAAAAGCAAATACTATTCTTGGTCTTGATATTCAGAGAATAATGTTTGAAGGTTCCGCAGATGAATTAAAATCGACTGATGTTGCTCAACCAGCAATTTTGCTACATAGTGCAATCTTAACAGAATTGATAAGTTTATCCAATTTTTCAGCTGTGGCGGGTCATTCTCTCGGAGAATATTCTGCTTTATTTGCAACAGGAAGTTTAACATTAGAAAATGCACTGCAGCTTGTTCAATTGCGTGGTAGAGCAATGCTAAAAACAAGCGACATAAAAAAAGGGACAATGGCTGCAATTATAGGAATTGAAAGAAATAAACTTGAGTTATTATGTTCACAATCCCAGCATTTTGGAATTGTTCAGTGTGCAAATTTTAATTCCCCAGAACAAATTGTTATTTCTGGAGAACCACAAGCTGTTTATGAAGTTATGAATTTAGCAAAACAAAATGGTGCAAAACTTGCAAAAGAGCTTGTTGTAAGTGGAGCATTTCATTCAGAATTAATGCGTCCAGCCGAGCAATCACTTAATCAAAAATTGGAATTAACAGAAATTAAAGATTCAAAAATTCCGATTTATGCAAATGTTACAGCTCAAAAAGTTTATCATCAGACAGAAATCAAACAATTACTAATAAAACAACTTACTTCACCAGTTCGTTGGGTTGAAACAATTGAAAATATGATTTTTGATGGAATTGATGAATTCGTTGAAATAGGTCCAGGAAAAGTTCTTCAAGGTTTGATAAAAAAAATAAATCCCGATGTAAAAATTTCGGGAATAGATAAATTCTTGGATATGAATTGATTTTGCAAAATTGGAAAAAACAATTATTTTATATTAATAATTTTTAAAAGGATTCAAATTTGTCAAAATATAAAGCAATTATTACTGGTGGTTCAAGAGGAATTGGAAAAGCAATTCTTGATGAATTTGCAACTCACAAAATAAATGGAGAAATTTTTAGTGATGTTGCCTTTATCTATAATAATTGTGATGACTGTGCCAAGCAAATTGAATTACAATATGCAAACTCCGATGTAAAAGTAAAAGGTTACAAAGTTGATGTTTCATCTTTTGAAGATGTGCAAAAAGCTGTTGATGAAATAATAAAAGAATTTGGCAGAATAGATATTTTGGTTAATAATGCAGGAATTACCAAAGATAATTTATTAATGCGTATGAGCGAAGAAGAATTTGACCGAGTTTACGAAGTAAATCTTAAAAGTGTTTTCAATTTTACGAAAGCAATTTCACGACAAATTCTAAAGCAGCGTTATGGAAAAATTATAAACGTTTCCTCAGTAGTTGGTTTAATTGGCAACGCTGGACAAGCAAATTACGCTGCATCGAAAGCGGGAATAATTGGATTCACAAAATCTGTAGCAAAAGAATTTGCTTCCCGCGGAATAAATGTTAATGCAATTGCACCTGGTTATATAGAAACAGAAATGACCAATGCCTTATCCGAAGAACAGAAAAAAAGTTTATTTGACTTTATTCCCATGAAAAAATTGGGAAAAACTCAAGATATTTCTAAAGTTGTACTTTTTTTAGCAAGTGAAGATTCATCATATATAACTGGACAAGTTATTACGGTTGATGGTGGAATGGTAATGTAAATTTTTAATAAACTAATTATAACTTATAAGGAGAAAAAATGGAAGAAAAAGTAAAAGAAATTATTGTTGATAAGTTAGGAGTAGATGCATCTCAAGTTGTGCCAAGTGCATCATTTACAAACGACTTAGGCGCAGATTCTCTTGATACAGTTGAATTAATAATGGCTTTAGAAGAAGCCTTTGACGTTCAAATTCCAGACGAAGATGCTGAAAAAATTGCTACAGTTGGCGATGCTATTAATTATCTGAAATCAAAATTAGGATAGTTTTTACAGAATTTACTGAATTAATAGCAAAGGGTTTCGATTCTTTGCTATTTTTTTTATTCATAATAAAAAGGAATTCTATGAACAAAAAAAGAGTTGTAATCACCGGCTTAGGAGCCTTAACTCCTATCGGGAATAATGTTGAAGAATTTTGGAATGGCTTAATAAATGGTAAAAATGGTGCTGGATTAATTACAAAATTTGATACTAAAGACCACACTACAAAATTTGCTTGTGAAGTTAAAAATTTTAATGTTGACGAGTATCTTGATAAAAAAGAAGCCAGAAGAATGGACCCATTCACTCATTACGCTTTAGTAACTGCTGAAGAAGCAATTAAAGATGCTGCTTTTGAGTTCGAAAAAGAGGATTTAGAAAGATTTGGAGTAATTTATGGCAGTGGAATTGGAGGAATGCTCACTTTTGAAGAACAACATACAGCCTTGTTAAATGGCGGACCTCGTCGTGTTTCCCCATTTTTTATCCCAATGATGATTTCAGATATTGCTGCTGGACAAATTTCAATTAGATATGCATTAAAAGGAATAAATTATGCCGTTACTTCAGCTTGTGCAACTTCAACACACGCGATTGCAGATGGTTTTGTTATGATTCAAACAGGAAGAGCCGATGTTATGATTTGTGGAGGAACAGAAGCCTCAATTACTCCAATTTCAGTTGCTGGATTTAATTCTGCAAGAGCCATTTCAACATGGAATGATCGATATTCTGAAGCATCTCGACCTTTTGACAAAGACAGAAATGGATTTGTTATGGGGGAAGGTTCTGGAACACTTGTTCTTGAAGAATTAGAACACGCCAAAAATCGCGGTGCAAAAATTTACGCTGAAATTATTGGAATGGGAGCTTCTGCCGATGCTTACCACGTAACTGCGCCAGCTCCAGAAGGAGAAGGAGCTTTTCGTTCAATGAGAGAAGCACTTCGAGATGGTGGAATTAATCCAGAAGATGTAGATTATATAAACGCACACGGTACTTCTACTCAATTAAATGATTTGAATGAAACCAAAGCGATTAAAAAACTATTTGCAGAACATGCTTATAAAGTGAGTATAAGTTCAACAAAATCTATGACTGGGCATTTGCTCGGAGCTGCTGGTGCTATTGAAGCAATTGCAACTACTTTAGCAATTACAAATGGAATAGTTCCTCCGACAATCAATTTAGAAAATCCAGATGATGAATGCGATTTGAACTACACTCCAAAAGTAGCTGTAAAAAAAGAAATTAATTATGCAATATCAAATTCTTTTGGATTTGGCGGACATAACGCTACTTTACTTATTAAAAAATTTATTGAGTAATGTCTTTTTTCTCGCTTTTACGTAAACTATTTAATTTATTTAATTTTGGGAGCAAAACTCAACCAACAATTGAAGAACGTGTTTTGCTCCTGGAAAAATTCCTTCCTGCCAAAATTACAAACACACAATTATTTATTGAAGCAATTACACATCAATCAGCATTAAATAACCATAAATTAAAAGTTTCCAACCAACGACTTGAATTTTTAGGTGATGCAGTTTTAGGAATGATTGTTGCCAGCTATCTTTACGAAGAATATCCTGAGTTCAATGAAGGTGAACTTACAAAAATGCGAGTTCGTTTAGTCGATAAAAATGCATTATCTGAAATGGCGTCTAATCTTGGTTTAGAAAAAATTGTACTTTTTGAGAAAAAGTTTTTGCAAAGTAATCCAAGTGGAATAAATTCAATTTTAGCCGACGCGATTGAAGCAATTATTGGAGCTTGTTATTTAGATCTAGGGCTTGGAAAAACTATAGAATTTGTTCACAATTGGTTGATTGACGTTATCGATTATAGCAAAGATTCTAACTTTAAGGGACAATTGCTTGAACTTGCTCATAAAATGGGAAAAACTAATCCAGTATATGAAATTGTAAATGTTGATGGTCCCGAACACCAAAAAATTTTTACAGTAGCCGTTTTGTTGGATGGAGAAAAATTGGCAATTGGTAGAGGAAAAAATAAAAAAAGTGCTGAACAAGAAGCCGCCCAACGTGCTTTGGAAATTTTCTCACAAAATTTATAAAAAAATACTTCTACAATTTTCCCTTTTTTTGACATTCTTATGAATTATCATTAATCTTCTTTCCAAAAATTTTGAAATATTTTAACCCAAAACCCATTATGAACAATCTTGAATTTGCTAAAAAATTAAGGTGAACAATGAATTTAACAGAAAAAATAAATGAAGAGATGAAATCAGCTTTAAAGAGCGGACAAAAAGAACGTTTATTAACACTCCGCTCAATTAGAGCATTGATTTTGGAATTTGAAAAAAGTGGTTCAGGTAAAACAATGACCGAAGAAGATGAAATTAGAATATTATCTTCTGCCGCAAAAAAGAGAAAAGATTCGATTGAGCAATATGAAAATGCGGGAAGAATTGATTTAGCTCAAAAGGAAAAAAATGAATTAGAAATAATATCAGAATTTTTACCTAAACAACTTTCTGAAGATGAAATTTTAGAAACTGTGCGAAGAATTGCATTAGAAATTGGAGCCGAAGGGAAAAAAGACTTTGGCAAATTAATGCAAAATGCCGCAAAAGAATTGAAAGGGAAAGCTGACGGAAGTTTAATAAAATCCATTGTTGAAAAAGTTTTAGGTTAATTTTGAACTACATCGATATTATACTTTTAGTTGTTTTGGTTGTTGGTTTTATTCTTGGTTTTAAGGATGGAATTATAAGAAAACTGATTGGGATGCTCGGTTTGGTAGTTGCAATTGTGTTGGCTTTTGTTCTTTCAGATTATGTTGGCGGATTTCTTGTGCAATTTTTTAATGACGAACGAAGTCTTGCAAATGCTGTGGCGGGATTGTTAATTTTCTTTTCAACTTTGGCGTTTACGGCACTAATTAAAAGATTGCTTCACCCAGCAGATAAAGTTAACAATATGATAAATCAACTTCTCGGTGGATTTTTCGGTACAATTCAAATTGCAATCTTTTTAAGTGGATTTTTACTTTTCTTTCGAATTTTTGATTTCCCAGATGAAAATATGCGGAATAAATCTTTTATGTACGGAAAAGTTTATGGCATTATTCCAACAGTAATTGATCTTTTCATAGATAATAATAAATCGGCAGAAGAATATTTCAAAGAATTTAATTTATTGTCAGAAAACAATAAAAAAGAAGAGAAAATTGGTAATTAATGAATTTTTACGAAAAATCTGACGAACTAAAACAGATTACCTAATGTTTACAAATTCAACTTTAGAGAAATTAGAATATTTTAAGGTTTTAGAACAAATAACAAGATTTGCTCATTCTGAGTTAGCAAAAGAAAAAATACTATCCATTCGTCCACAGAAAGAAATTCAAATTATCCAAAAAAACGGGAATTTGATTAACGAAGCAAAATCTTTGTTAATTCTTAATATTTATCCTCCCGAAGAATTTGAAACAAATTTATTAGAAAGTTTAGCACATTCTCGAATTTCTGGAAATATTTTGGCAGTACGAAGAATCAGAGAAATTGGCAACTTGTTAATAACATCTCGCCGTTATTTGAATTATTTAACTCAAAATCAGAATAATGCTCCAAATCTAAAAAATCAGTTTTCGGAATTCCTATTTGTCGATAAAAATCTTGAAAATAGAATTGATAGCATTATTGATGTAACAAACGAAGTAAAATCAAGTGCTTCTCCCAAATTACGTGAAATAAGAAAATCTATAACAGATAAAGAAATTTCATTAAAGAAAGTAGTCGAAAGGAAACTGAAACAATTAAATTCAGAATCGGTGTTGCAAGAAGATTTTCTTACAATTTACGATGGACGTTATGTTTTTCCTGTAAAAGCAGAATATAAGCGACAAATTAATGGTTTAATTCATTCAGAATCTTCCACTGGACAAACAGTTTATATTGAACCAACTGAAATTTTAGAATCGAACAACGAACTTATTTCTTTAAGATTTGAAGAAAAGAGAGAAATTGATAGAATTTTACGGCAATTAACTGAACAAATTGGGCAATCGAGTAAATATTTACAAATGTCGCTGGAAACTTTAGTTGAAATCGAATCAATATTTGCTTCAGCTAAATATTCACTTGAAATTGACGGATGTTTCCCGCAAATTGATAAAGACAAACCGCTAAAACTTATTCGTAGTTTCCATCCAGTATTGTTGCGAAAGTTGAAAGAAAAAACAATTCCACTCAATTTGGATTTCAAGAATAATAACGTCCTTTTGATTACTGGTCCAAATGCTGGTGGTAAAACAGTTGTATTGAAAACAGTGGCGTTGCTAACTTTGCTTGTTCAAAGTGGTTTGCACGTTCCAACTTCTCCAGATTCACATTTTTATCTCTTTGATAATATTATGGTTGATATAGGAGATGAGCAATCAATTGAAGATAATTTAAGCACTTTCAGTTCGCATCTTGCAAATATTAAGAAAATTATTGAGCAAGCTAATTCACAAAGTTTGATTTTACTTGATGAAATTGGAACTGGAACTGACCCAAATGAAGGTTCGGCTTTGGCTTCAGCAATTTTGTTGGAATTGTCGCGAAAAAATTCAAAAGTAATAGCATCAACACATCAAAGTAATCTTAAAATATTGGCAGATTATTCTGAAAAATTTGAAAATGCATCGTTGGAATTTGATGTTGAGAAGATTGAGCCAACTTTTATTCTAAAACAAGGTGAACCTGGCGCAAGTTATGCTTTTGAAGTTGCTAAAAGAATTGGTTTATCAAATCACATTATTGAAGAAGCAAAAGAATACGTTTCAGAAAATAAAAAGCAAGTTGAGGAATTGCTTGTAAAACTTCAGCGACAATCGAACGAACTGAAAGAAAAATTGCAATCTGCCGAAAAAGAAAATTCACGTTTGCTCGGGCTAACTTCTCTTTATGAAAAGCAATCTAATGAAATAAAAAAGAAGAAGACGGATATTTTTGCTCAAGCAAGAAAAGAAGCTCAGAATTTGGTTCTTGAAGCAAATAAAAAAATTGAAAATGCAATAAAGCAAATTCGAGAAAGCAATGGCGAAAAAGATGTCATTTCTCAATCTCGTAGAATTGTTTCTGAAATTAAGGAAAGCATAATAAAAATTGAAAAAGAGGAAGTTGAAAAAGGAGATAATTCTAAATCAAAAAAACTTTCCGTTGGTGATTTTGTAAAGTTAATTGAAGGAAACACAATTGGAAAAATTTCTGAAATTGATGAGAAGAAAGGGAAATTGTCAATAATTTCAGGGAATTTTAAAATTTCTGTTAAAATAGATGAAGTTGAAAAAGTAAATCATAAAGAAGAAAAAAATCTATATTATAAAAATGATTATCACTCAACATTAAATTCACTTGTTCTTGATATTCGAGGGAAAAAACCTGAAGAAGTGGAATTTGAAGTTATTAGATTTTTGGACGATGCTTTTGCTTCGAACATAAAACAAGTTGAAATACTTCACGGAAAAGGTACAGGTGTTTTAAAAGCAACTGTTCATCAATTGCTAAAAAATCACGAATTTGTTGAATCATTTCATTTTGCCAAAATTGAATTTGGTGGTGAAGGAATTACAGTTGTAAACTTAGGATAGAAAATGAAAATCAAGAAAATTTTAATTGCAAATCGCGGTGAAATTGCTGTAAGAATTATTAGAGCCGCAAAAGAAATGGGAATAACAGCGGTCGCTATTTTTTCCGAAGCCGACAAAAATGCACTTCATGTTAAAATGGCAGATGAAGCATATTTAATTGGAAAATCTCCCGCATCTGAATCTTATCTCCTTGGTGATAAAATTATTGAATTAGCCAAAAGAATAAATGCTGATGCGATTCATCCAGGATATGGATTTTTATCAGAAAATGCCAATTTCATTCGAAAATGCGAAGAAAACGGAATAAACTTTATCGGACCAAGTTCTGATTCTGTTCTAAAAATGGGTGAAAAGACAGCGGCTCGAAGTTTAATGAAATCGCACAACGTTCCAATTGTACCTGGGACAATTTCTCCAATCTCGGATAATGATGAGTTGAAAAAAGTAGCAAGTGAAATCGGTTATCCGATAATGCTAAAAGCCGCAGCTGGTGGAGGCGGAAAAGGAATGCGAAGAATTGATGAAGAAAGTAAATTAATAGAAAATTTTGAACGCGCTAAAAGTGAAGCGATTAAATCTTTCGGAAATGGAGCGGTTTATATTGAAAAATTTATTGAAAATCCGAAACACATTGAAGTACAAATAATTGCTGATAAACATGGAAATTATCGCCACGTTTTTGAGCGGGAATGTTCGGTGCAACGTCGTCATCAAAAAGTTGTTGAAGAATCACCTTCGCCAAGTGTTCCACAAGAAATTCGTACAAAAATAACTCAAGCCGCAATCGATGCAGCAAAAGCTTGCGGATATTATAATGCAGGAACAATAGAATTTTTGATGGACAAGGACAAAAATTTCTATTTTCTTGAAATGAATACACGTTTGCAAGTTGAACATCCAGTTACAGAAATGATTTCAGGAATTGACTTGGTAAAAGAACAAATAAGAATTGCAGAAGGTGAAAAAATTTCTTTCAAGCAAGAAGATATTGCAATCCACGGAAGTGCAATTGAATGCAGAATTTATGCTGAAGATGTATCGAATAATTATGCTCCTTCAACTGGAAAGATTGAATTACATCGTTTGCCAGGTGGACCTGGAATTAGAATTGATTCGGGAATTGAAACTAACTCGGAAGTTTCTGTATATTACGATCCAATGCTTTCCAAAGTAATTTCTTGGGGAATTAATAGAAAAGAAGCAATAAGTAGAATGTTAAATTTATTAAGTGAATATAAAATAATTGGTGTTAAAACTAATATAGATTTATTTAAGTGGATTTTAACTCACCCAAAATTTCTTGATTCTTCATTCGACATAAACTTCCTAGATAACTATCTAAATCCACTTTTACCAGATAATTGGAAAAATGAATTTGAAGATTTTACAGAAATAATTGCAATAATTAGTACAGTTCTAAAGGAAAACGAATTGAAACTAAAACCAAGAGAAAATATAATTTCTAATACAAATACTTGGAGCCGAAATGAATAAATATGTCGTAAGTGTAAACAAAAAAAATCCAATAGAAACGAAAGTTTTACGGTCGGAATTATATTTATCAGAAAAAAAAGTAAATTATAAAATCATTTCATTGCAAAGAAATCAGATGACAATCGAAATAAAAGGGAAAATTTACAACTTGGTCTATTCTAAAAAGGGAAATGATAATTTTCAAATTTTAATAAATGGACAAACCTTTGAGACTGAAATTCTTACAAGTTTACAGTATCAAGCAAAACAAATTATTGCAGAAAAAAAGAGAAATTCTGGACAAGAAATAATTCTTGCACCAATGCCAGGCTTGATACTAAAATTATCAAAGCAAATTGGGGATATAGTGGTTGAGGACGAACCATTATTTGTTCTTGAAGCAATGAAGATGGAAAATGAAATTAAATCACCAAAAAATGGCAGAATTTTAGAAATAAAAGTCAAAAAAGGTGATTCAGTAGAAAAGGGTACAGAAATTTTGGTTATCGAATGATTTGGATATTTTTAATTAATGTAATATATTCGATTATTAACTCAAAAATCATGGAGTGAAAATGGTGAAAAAATCACTAACTATCATTGTTTCTGCTTTAATTATTAGCGGAAACATTTTTGCAAGCGGGTTTCAGATTAATGAACACGCTGCGAGAGCAATGGCAATGGGAGGTGCATTTACAGCAGTAGCAAACGATGCTTCGGCTGCAATGTTCAACCCTGCTGCAGTAACGCAACTTAAAGGGACACATATTTCTGCTGGCGTTACATTAATTAAACCTTATGCTACATTCAGAGGCGTTACTCCTGATGTCAATGAATATAGCGTTCAAGATGCTCTTTTTACCCCAATTAATCTTCACGTTACTCACCAACTTTCCGAAGAATTGTATTCGAGTTTTAGTCTTACAAATCCATTTGGTCTTGGCACAACTTGGAATGATGATTGGATAGGAAAATATCTTGCTGTTGAGACTGAAGTTAGAACATTCTTCTTGGGTGGAAATCTTGCGTACAAACTAACTGAAAATTTTTCTGTTGCAGCAGGTGTTAATGTTGCATACGGAGATGTTATCATTAGAAAATTCGCACCACTTCCTGACCCAATAAATGGGGATATTGAACTTACTTTGGAAGGAGACGCTGTTTCTTATGGCTATAATCTTTCAATGTTTTATATTCATCCTAAAAATGACTATTCGGTTGGTGTGTCTTTTAGAAGTAACTCAACGTTCGATTTTGCTGGCGAAGCCACAAGTGTTGGTCCAGCCCAATTAAATGGTCAACTTCCTGCTGGAAACATTACTGCAACTTTGGTTACACCATACAACTTGCAAATGGGAATGAGCTTCTTCCCAGTTAAAGATCTTCGAACAGCATTTGATTTTCAATGGGTTGGTTGGTCAAGTTACGATAAATTAGCAGTTGATTTTGAAGACGAAGCAATGGAAGATGTTAGTGCCGCAAGAGATTATCAAGATTCTTGGATAATGAGAACAGGTTTTGAATATACATACGACGAATCATTAGATTTAAGATGGGGAATTTTCCTTGATAGAAATCCAGTGAAAAATGAGATGGTTGAGCCTTCATTACCAGATGCTGATAGATTAGGTTTTAATGCTGGATTTGGGTATAAATTCTTTGGGAATCAAAGTATTGACCTTGCTTATATGTATATACGATTTTTTGAAAGAACTGTTACTGGATCAAAAAGCTATTATACAAGCGGTAATTCATCATTTGATGGAACTTACAATTCTTATGCTCATCTTTTGGCAATTAACTATTCATATAAATTCTAAAAGGGAGAAATAGCTCAATGAAATATTTAAATAAAATTTTTATAATGATATTAGTTTTTATCTCTCTTTCCTTCGTTGGTTGTGAAGATAGAACAGAATTAACAGCCCCTGAAGTTTCAGTTGGCGATGCAGATTTTTCACGATTCGTTGTTGTTGGTAATAGTTTGACTGCTGGTTACCAAAATGGTTCATTATATGAATCATCTCAAAATTATACTTATAGTAAAATGATTGCTGACCAAGTTGGTGCAACTTTCGAACAACCAATTTACAGCAACCCTGGTACTGGTCGTAGAATGGAAATTGATGGGTTTAATCCTGATGGAACTCCGATTATTGTTTATAATTCCGCAACTGGTTCCCCACAAAATTTAAATTATGCTGCCCCTTATAACAACCTTGGCGTACCAGGTGCTTGGTTAGGTGATGCTTTGTATTGTACAAGCTCAACAACTACAGTAACAGGACAAGCAAACCCAATGTTTGATTTAGTTTTGCGTGGTTTAGGTACTCAACTTCAACAAGCAATGGCACAGCATCCAACATTTATGATTTTTTGGTTAGGAAATAATGATATTCTTGGTCACGCAGCTTATGGTGGAACGGTTCCATATAATCCTCCTGCAACTTTTACAGCTTTGTATTCTGTAATTATGGATTCATTAGCAACAACAGGTGCTGATGTTTTAGTTGCTAACATTCCTTATGTTACATCTACTCCTTATTTTACAACAATCGGACCAAAAGTTGGCTATTCTTTGCAACCAGCAATTGAAGCTGGATTAGCTTATGGACTTTTCTATCAAAAGAATGGAGAAACTTCTGCTGTTCCTCCTACACAATTTGTAACACATAATGGACTTTATAGCGGAGAAGTTATGTTAACGTTAGCTTCTTCTGCTTATGCGGCTTACATTGGCATTCCAAGTGGGAAGTTCTATCGCGATAATTTACCTGGAGTTGATCCTGCTTTGTTGGGAATTGATACAACTCAAGCATTTGGTTTACATCCATTAAATCCTTTCCCAGATGGATTAGTTTTAGATGAAGATGAATTGGCTAATATTAAAAGTGTAATAGATCAATACAACACTTCAATTAGTACTTTAGCAGAAGCAAAAGGTTTTCACGTTGTTGATGTTAATTCCTTCTTAAGTTCGCTTGCTCGTCAGGGATTAACACAAAATGGAATTACTTTCAATGCAAATTATATCACAGGCAATGCATTCAGTCTTGATGGTGTTCACCCAACTAGTAGAGGTTATGCACTTATTTCTAACTTATTTATTGATAAAATAAATGAAGTTTTTAACGCAAACATTCCTCATGTTGATGTTTCAAAAGTTCCAAATAGTATCAATTTTTCTGGATATGAATCAGTAAAAACTCCAACAATTACTACTGAGATTCTAAAAAACATTCTATACTAAAAAAACACAAAAAATTAATAATCTTACCTTGTGAAAACAAGGTGAGATTTTTTATTTTTAGCAAACAAATATTTGGAAAAAATGAAAAAAATATTTTATATAACAATATTTTTTGTGCTTTGGGGATGTGCTACTTCTGAAAAAAGTACAACCGATAATGCAAATACAAAAGATGAAGTATATGTATTCGATTCTATCGGGTTGGGTGATGTAAATGCGATTAAAGAAGAACCACAACTTGATAAAAAACCTACAGAACAACCAGATGAAAAACCATCAGAACTTAATGTGGAAGAAGTTCCACCTGCTGTTGAATCAACAAATGAAATACTTTATTATGTTCAAATTGGGGCTTTTTCAACAAAGGAAAGAGCAAAAGAATTTGTAAATGAAGTAAATCCAATTGTTCAGAAAGATCTGAAAATAACGTTCAATACGGAAAAGAATCTTCATGTTGTTCAACTACCTCCTTTCAAAACAAGATTGGATGCTGAAAAAGAAAGAAATCGCCTTTGGAAGTACGAGCCTCTAAAAGGTGCTTTTATTATAACTAAATAAATTAATTCAAAATTAACCAGAGGGGAATATGGCATTCTCATTAAACAAAGTAATGTTGATTGGTAACTTAGGCAGTGACGCTGAAACAAGATTTTCTAATGACACTTTTTCTGTTACTAATTTCAATTTAGCTACAACAAGAAGCTATAAAAAAAACGAAGAATGGGTTAACGAAACAACTTGGCATAATGTTGTAAGCTACAATTTATCTGATTTTTATAAAGAACAACTTAAAAAGGGGAAAAAGGTTTTTGTTGAAGGTAGAATCAGTAAAAGAAGCTATCAAGATAAAAATAACGAAACCAAATATGTTTTTGAAATAATTGCAGAATCACTAATTCCTTTAGATAAATCCGAAGGATTTTCGGGGGAATCTTCAGGAAATGTAGTAAAAGATAATAATGATGATTATTCCGTATCAAAAACTGATGACGATTTGCCCTTCTAAATGAATTATTTTGCAACAATATGGAGCTTGAATATTTTTGGAGAATGATAGTTTTTACCAAATAATTATTTTAATTGGGTTACTAATTCTTTCTGCATTTTTTTCTGGTTCTGAAGTTGCAATTTTTTCGATTGATGAAAAAAGTTTAAGAAAATCTTATGAGAAGGAAGATAGCTTTATTCAACGCTATCTTCTTTCTATGATTGAAAATCCACATCTAATTCTTGTATCTATTCTCCTCTTAAATACATTAGTAAATGTTGCCGCATCTATTTTGGGTGTAATAATTGCGATAGATTTAGCCCACAGAACTAACATTTCGGTTGAACTTATTTTGGCTTTTCAAATTCCAATTTTAACAGTTATAATTTTATTGTTTTCTGAAATTATTCCGAAGGTTTTAGCAAACAAAAATCCGCTTGTTTTTGCTAAATGGGCAGCTTTTCCACTCTATTGGCTTTCCATTTTTATTTATCCAATTTCAAAATTAGTTATCGAAATATTTGATTTTTTTAAGAAAAAAATATCATTATCAAAGAAATACAATGCTTTAAATGATTTAGAAATTACGGAATTAGCAAGTATTTCACGCGAACACGGAACAATTGAAGAAAATGAACAAGAATTAATTCACGATATTGTATCATTTCAAAAGATAACAGTAAAAGAAATTATGACTCCACGTGTTGATATTGAAGCACTTTCAATTTCTGATAATTTTGAAGATATTATTCAAGTCATAACAAAAAGTGGCAAAAGTAGGTTACCTCTTTACAGCGAAAGTTTAGATTCAATTATTGGAATAATTTATGCAAAAGATTTACTTAGATTCTTAAAAGTTAAAAATCCAGATGAAATTATTAATATTAAAAATCTTTCGAGAGCACCTTATTTTGTTCCAGCCAACAAATTAATTGGCGAATTACTATCTGAATTTCAAGAGAAAAATCTACACATGGGAATTGTGGTTGATGAATATGGTGGAACTTTAGGTTTAATTACATTGGAAGATATTTTAGAAGAAATTGTCGGGGAAATTAATGATGAATTTGATGAAAACGAAATTGAATTTAAACAAATCAATAATCACACTTTTTTAGCTCTTGGCAAAATTTCAATAAATGATTTAAATTCAGAATTAGGAAGCGATTTTTCATCATCTGAAGATGAATATGAAACACTTGGTGGTTTTATCTTTTATTTTGCTGAAAAAATTCCAGAAGTTGGATTTTCTATCGAAAAGAATGGGTTTATTTTTACAGTAAAATCTGTAGAAGACAAAAGAATTAACGAAGTCCAAATAGAAAAAATCCTAAAACCAAATGATTAAAAAAGGTTGCTTTTTCCTACTTTTTTTACTAATTCTTGTAATTGGGATTGGCTACTACATTTTCCAAAAGTATGAAAAGCAAATAATTTCTTCTATTGAAAATAAAACTGAAAAAATTGTACAAGAACAAATTCCTACTGAAATTCATAGAATTGTAAAAAATCAATGGGCGGACTCACTCGAAATTATATTCGAAGAAAAAATGGAAAATCTAAGGAAAAATAGAACAACAATCTCAAAAGACAAGTTAGAAAGCATTAAGTTAGAATATCAGAAACTCAAAGATTTGCAAATCTCGGATTCTTTGGCATTTATTAAAATTAAAAATATGTTAGAAAATGAAAAATAAAATAAATGAAGTTAAAGTTGGATTTACTGTTTTTACCGCTTTTTTAATTGTGGTAGTATTAATGATTTGGGTTAAAAATTACACATTCTCGGATGATAATGTAATCATAAATGTACAATTTGACAATGTTTCAGGACTTTACATCAAGGATAAAGTTACGGTAAATGGCTTAGAAAAAGGTTTTGTAGATGATTTAATTTTGAATTCAAATGGAGTTACTGCAAGATTGATTTTAAAAAACGATGTAGATTTACGTTCTGATGCTAAATTCTCGATTGTTATGCTGGATTTGATGGGCGGGAAAAAAATTGAAATTACACCTGGTGTTTCATCAGAAAAAATTGATATAAATGTTATTCAAAAAGGTAAATTTGCTGGTGATTTTGCTACAACGATGGCAATCCTTACATCAGTTCAAGATGATTTACTTTCCACAATAAAACAAACTAAGGAAATAACTACAAGTCTTAATTCGTTTATGAAAGACGAAAATGTTCTTGGCGAATTGAAACAAACTCTTGTTAAAACAAACAAAACAATTGATGTGTTTTCTGCGATTTTGAACGAAAATAGAACAGAAATAAATAAATTAGTAGAAAATGGGACAATTTTAACTGATTCACTGAATCATTTTTGGGGAAGAAATCAAGCTAATTTTTCTGACTTTGTTTCTCAAACAAAATCAACTTTACGTGAGACTGAAAGTTTAATATCAAACCTTTCTGGCATAATAAACGAAACTAAAAAACAAGAAAACAATCTTGGTAAAATAATTTATGATGAATCGTACATAAAAAAATTAGATTCAACATTGCAAAAATTGGAAAAACTGACAAATCTATTGATTGAACAACTTCAATCAGAAGGTATTAATGTTAAAACAAATATTTTTTAGTTTACTTGTTGTAGTTAGTTTATCATCTTATTCGCAAACTCATCGTCCAGTTAAATCTAAAAATGGAATGGTTGTTTCTTCAAGCGATTTGGCGACTAAAATCGGGACAAAAATTCTTCAAAAAGGTGGGAATGCTATTGATGCCGCAGTTGCTGTTGGATTTGCTTTAGCAGTTACTTATCCCGAAGCTGGGAATTTGGGCGGTGGCGGATTTATGGTAATTCATTTTAGTAATGGAGAAAATACCACAATTGATTTTCGTGAAATAGCCCCATTTTTAGCACATCAGAATATGTATTTAGATTCCTTAGGAAATTATATACCAGAATTAAGCACAACGGGATGGAGTTCCTCTGCAGTGCCAGGAAGTGTAGCTGGAATGCTTTATGCACTTGAAAAATATGGTACTTTAAGTTTAGAAGAAGTAATTTCGCCAGCAATTGCACTTGCGGAAAGTGGTTTTGAATTAAAGTGGGAAATGGTTGATGATATAAATATTTTTTATAATGATTTTTTACAAATTGAAAGTTCAAAGAAAGTATTTACAAACAACGGAAATCCGTTTACTGAAGGTGATTTATTTGTTCAGAAGGATTTGTATAAAACTTTGAAACAAATTCTGGAAAAAGGAAAAAACGGCTTTTACGATGGTTGGGTTGCAGATTCAATTGTATCTCAATCAATTAAAAATGGTGGATTAATTAGAAAAGATGATTTGAAAAATTATCAACCAATTGAAAGAAAGCCAATTTATGGCAATTACAAAGGATTTGAAATTATTTCTATGCCTCCGCCTTCTTCGGGTGGGATTGCATTAATTCAAGCGTTAAATATTCTTGAAAATTTCCCTATTTCTGAATTTGGCTGGCACAGTTCGAAACACATTTATACTCAAACTGAAGTTCTTAAATATGTATATGCTGATCGCTCAAAACACTTGGGAGATCCTGAATTTTTCCCTGTCCCGATAGATTCTTTGATTTCAAAATACTACGCCAAAACAATTGCACAAAAAATTGGAGAAAATGCAACTAAATCCACAGAAATTTTCCCTTCTGATTTTAACATTTCTGAAAATGAACAAACTACACATTATTCAGTAACTGATATTTTTGGAAATGCTGTAAGCGTTACAACTACAATTAACGCTGCATTTGGGAATAAAATTGTAGTAGAAGGTTGTGGATTTTTAATGAATAACGAAATGGATGATTTTAGCGCCAAACCTGGTGAACCAAATCAATTTGGTTTGATAGGAAGCGAAGCCAATTCCATTCAACCTAAAAAACGAATGTTAAGTTCGATGACACCAACTATAATTCTTAAAAATGGCGAATTATTTATGGTTATTGGCTCGCCTGGTGGTTCAACAATAATTACTTCTGTTTTACAAGTAATTCAAAATGTTATCGATTTTGAGATGAATATTGCCGATGCGATTGCTGCTCCCAGATTTCATCATCAGTGGTTGCCTGATAGAATCGATTTTGAAAAATTTTCAATTTTAGAAGATCAAAAAGAAAATTTATCTAAAAGGAATGTAATCCTGGGGAATGAGAGAAGTCTTGGTAGAACTGAAGGAATTCTTTTTGATATTTCTACAAAAACATTTTGGGGAAGTACAGATCCGCGTGGATATGGTTTAGCTTCGGGATATTAGGTGAAAAAATGATAATTGGAGTTGGAACAGATATTGTGGAAGTAGAAAGAATTTCTAAAAGTATAAAAAAATTTGAAAATCGCTTTTTAAACAAAATATTTACTGAATCAGAAATTGAATATTGTAATTCCAAAAAGAATAAATTTTTGCATTTCGCTGGAAGATTTGCTGCAAAGGAAGCAATTGTAAAATCTCTTTATAGTTGTTGCAAAAATGGATTCAATTGGCTTGATATGGAAATTCAAAACGATGTAAACGGAGAACCAACCGTAAAATTGTTTGGAAAATTTCAAAAATTTATGGGAAATGATAAGAAAATTCAGATTTCCATTAGCCACACTGATAAATATGCAACCGCAGTGGCAATTCTTTCAAAAGATTGCAAAGAAAGTATAAAATGAACTTAAATAGTAAAAATACACTTGATCCAAATAAAGTTATCGTTGCAATGAGCGGCGGAGTTGATTCGTCAGTTGTTGCAATTTTGCTAAAACAAAAAGGTTACGATGTAATTGGTGTAACTATGAAAACTTGGGGAAATAGACAAGATTCTACTGGAGCGCCAAAGAAGGTAAATGCTTGTTGCTCGCTCGATGCAATTTTCGATTGTAAATCAGTCGCGAAACAATTTGGTTTTCAGCACTTTGTAGCCGATTTTTCAGATAGATTCGAAGAATTGATTATTGATAATTTTGTGGATGAATATTTACAAGGACGTACGCCAAATCCTTGTGTTTTGTGTAATCGTAAAATAAAATGGGAAGAATTGCTAACTGAAGCTGATAAATATGGTGCAAAATATATTGCAACAGGACATTATGCTCAAATAGGATTTTCCGAAGTTGAACAAAGATATTTCCTAAAAAATGCAATTGATTCATCAAAAGACCAGACTTATGCTCTTTGGGGTTTAACACAACAATCATTAAGCAGAACAATACTTCCACTTGGTGAGTTCAAGAAAGAAGAAGTACGTAAGATTGCCGAAAAATTTAATCTTTCGGTTGCAAAGAAGCCCGATAGTATGGAAATCTGTTTTGTGAACGACAATAATTATGAAAGATTTATTCGTGAACGCGTTCCAGAAAAAGTGGCAAAAGTTACTGCTGGGAATATATTCTACAATGGAAAAATTGTCGGAAAACACAAGGGAATTCCATTTTATACAATCGGTCAAAGAAAAGGAATTGGAGTAACTTATCCACATCCTGTATTTGTAAAAAAGATAGATGCTGAAAATAATTCCATTGAAATTGGAGAGAAAGAGACGCTTTATTCAAAATCTGTAAAAATCTCAAAACTAAATTTTGTAAGCGTTAACAAATTGGAAATTGGTGAGAAAATCCTTGCGAAAATTCGTTATGCCGATACAGTTGCTCCAGCAATAGTTATTTCTTCTCAAAATGATTTTCTGGAAATAGAATTTATCGAGCCAAAATTTGCAATTACTCCAGGACAATCTGCAGTAATTTACAATGAATTTGGTTTACTTCTTGTCGGTGGAATAATTACAAACTAATCAAAGATTTTTCATCTTTATCCAACTTAAAACTTCCTTAAAATTTGGTTTTTTCCCTGTTTGAAGAATTCCAATTCTATAAATTTTACCCGAAATAGGAAAAATTAAAATTAGCGTAATAAAATTTACAGTAAGCGAAATTAAAAATTGATGCAAAGGAACATCTACTAATCCCATTCTTACTGGCATAACCATTATTGAAGTGAATGGAATCATTGAAGTTGTAACAGCAATTGAATTATTTGGATTATTAGGGACTGAAATAGCGATAAAAAATGGAATCATAACCAACATCATAAGTGGCCACATACCAGATTGTGCATCTTGTTCATTGTCGAAAATTGAGCCAACAGCTGCAAAAAGTCCTAAATAAGTTACAAGTCCAATTAAAAAGTTAACGAAATAATAAAGCCATTGCCAAGCGGAAACAGAAACAATCAATTCAGGTGGAAGAAGATACCAACTTGAAGAAAGCACAAAAATTAAAGGTAAAAGCCAAATTAACATCTGTGCAAGCGAAGTAATTGTAGAACCAAGAATTTTTCCAATAATTAACTCGTTGCTGCTGACCGAAGAAAGTAAGATTTCTACTATCCTATTATTTTTTTCTTCGACAACTGCACGTAAAACCATTTGTCCAGAAAATAAAATACCGATATAAAGCAAAAAACCGAATATAAAACTGAGAATTTCAGCACCAATTCCAGATTCTACAATCGAATCTTCGCTAACTTTAAGTTCGTCGTATTGAACATTTTCTTTCGCAAATTGAATATCCTTTTCACTTAAATTTTTCCCTTCAAAATAGAATGAAATGATTGCCTGATTTATTATCCCAGAAAATCGATTGTGAATTTGTGAATTTTTAGGATTTTTTGAATAATAACTTACGCGTTTATCACTAATTGCTTTTTGGGGAATAAAGATTAGTGCAGAGATTGAATTATTGAGCAAAAGCGGTTTTAACGAATTAAATTCCTTGTTAAACTGAGTTCCCTGAATTTCACGAACATCAACAACATACTGAAAATCGTTTTTTAATTCAGTGTTTATAGATTTTTGCAAATGCACTTCTAACCCAGCAACTTCAGAAAAAATTACAATCTGATGTTTATCTGTATCTTCTGATGAATGAATTAATGCTTGAATTCCAATTGAAATCACAAAAATTCCTGGAATTAATAAAGTCATAAAAATGAAGGATTTTGAAAATAATTTATCTTTAAGTTCACGTTTTAGAATTCCAATTATTTTTTTATTTAACATTTTTAACCTCATTAGTTTCATTTCCAGCGAGTTGGACAAATATTTCGTGTAGTGAAATTTCATTTGCTGCAAACTTTCTAATATTTACTTTGTTGTTCAATAATTCCAATAAAAATTGTTGATGTTCTGATTCATTTTTTAGTTGAATTGAAAATTGATTACCAAAATGTTCAATTTTTTCTACAAATCGCGAAGTTTTAAGAAAATCTAAATCAGAATCAGTCTCAAGTACAATTCTTCCTTTGCCAAAATCCTGCTTAATTTCTTTCAAATTTCCGTTAAGAATTATTTCACCTTCGTTTATCATTGCAATATTATCACAAAGTTTTTCTGCATAATCCATCAAATGAGTAGAAAGTATGATTATTTTCCCTTCATTTTTCATCTCAATCATTATATCTTTTAGCAAATCGGTGTTAATTGGGTCAAGTCCTGAAAATGGTTCATCAAGAATTATAAATTCAGGATTATGCAAAATTGTTGAAATAAACTGAATTTTTTGCTGATTTCCTTTTGATAAATCTTCAATTTTGGAATTTGCTCTGTCACTTAAACCAAATCGTTCAAGATATTCAAAAGCTTTCTTTTTAACTTTTTGATTAACCATTCCTTTAATTTCTGCAAAAAATAGAAGTGTATCAATTACCTTCATTTTTTTGTATAAACCTCGTTCTTCGGGTAAATAACCAACTTTATCCTTAAAAGTACTATCAATTTTTTCACCTTTGAACAATATTTCGCCTTCATCGGGCAAATAGATATTCATCAACATTCTAATTGTTGTGGTTTTACCAGCACCGTTTCTTCCTATTAATCCAAAAACAGAATTTTCAGAGACAGTGAAATTAATATTTTTAACGGCTTGGATTTTGCCGAAATTTTTACTAAGATTTTGAATTTTTAACACACTCATATATTTTTTTATATTATTTTTGAAATGGTTGAAACAATTTTAATAAAATAAACTTAAATGAGATAAATAAATACTTATTATTTAACATTAAAATAGTGCAAAAGTGAATCGAAAAAGACTATATTTTTTAATTATTCTGCTAATATTTCTAATTGGAGCGATTAGTATTTATTTAATTTATTCAGAATTGAATAAAAATGTAATTGATAGGTTTGAAAGAAGAATCAATTCAGAACTTGAACTTTCTGCTACAGATATCAAAGAATTTTTTAAAAATACTATCAATTTAGATTTATTAGCATCAGAACCAAATGTAATAAATTGGACAAAAAATGGAGAAAAATATCTTCAGAATGTAGTTGGGGAAATTAATGACCCATACATTTCAATTACAAGAATTGATGAAAATGGGTTTATTTTATACAATTATCCACATACTTCAATTGCTGGAAAATATGTTGGAGATCAGCCACACAATAGTTATGTATTGTTAGAGCAAAAGAAATATATTAGTAATGTTTTTTTATCTGTACAAGGTTTTGAAGCTATTGTAATTGCAAACCCAATTTTTGACAACAAGGGCAATTTTAAAGGAATTATAACTATGGTTTTTGACTATCAATTTCTAAAGAATAGAATTTTTGATAGGATGAAATTTGGAAATGAGACGAAACTATTTATTATTAATGAACAGAAAAATTTAATCGCAACTCCGTTCAAGGAAAATCTTGGGAAAAATTACAATGAGATAGAAGATTTAGGGTATTGTGATACAATTTACAATTCTTCTGATAAATTTATGAAATTTGCGGAAGTGCCAAAAACTTTATCTTCTTCAGGTAACGGTTTTTTTATTACTGAAAAAGTTGAATTTTCAAAAAATCAGTATTGGAAAATTGCATTTTTTATTCCATCACAGTCAGTATCTGAAATACCAGATAAATTTCTATCAAGATTTTCTTTCTTGTTTATAATTTTACTTCTTTTTGTAGTTTCAAGCACCTATTTTATTTTAGAAATAGATAGACGAAGAAAAGATGAAATTTTAGAAAGAGATAAACACTTTAAACTTGCAACTTATAAAACCCACAATGTAATTTATCAATATAACGTGGAAACTGATTCCGTTAAATTTACTGGGGATACTCTTGCCGTTCTAGGAGTTGAAGAAGCTAATCTAATAAATGTAAAACCCGATTTTTGGAAAAATATTCTTGTAGATCAGATTAAAGAATATTGTATTTCTTATTTCGATATTAAAAGGAAAGAAGTTGAAAATACTTATAGAATTAAAAAGTCAAATGGTGAAATTATTTACTTATTAGATAATTATGTACTTATTCTTGATAGAAAAGGCAAACCAGTTGAAAAGTTGGGGGCATTACGAGATATTACGAAGCAAAAGGAAATTGAAAAGGAATTAGTTAAATATCAGTATTATCTCGAAGAATTGGTAGAAGAACGGACTGCAAAATTGAACGAATTAACTAAAGATCTTGAAATTGAACTCGAAGAAAAACGACAACGTGAAGAAGAGTTAATTAAAGCCAAAGAAATTGCACAAAAAGCCGATAAGTTGAAATCTGAGTTTTTAGCTCAAATGTCCCACGAAATTCGAACTCCAATTAATACACTTGTTAATTTTAGCGGAATGGTTAGGATGGAACTTGAAAAACAACTATCACATGATTTAGAATTTGCTCTCGAAGCAATGAATTCAGCTGGAGAAAGAATTGTTAGAACAGTGGAATTATTGTTAAATATGTCTGAATTACAGATAGGTAGTTTTGAACCTCATTTCAAGCTATGGAATTTGGATGAACAAATTTTGAAAAAAATTGCGTTAAAATTCCAGTCAAAAGCAGATAATAAAAAAATTGACTTGATTTACTATTCCGAAATTGATCAACCTTTGATTAAAGGTGATGAATATTCTTTAATACAGATTTTTGACAATGTTATTGATAATGCAATCAAATATACAAATGCTGGCAGTGTTCAAATAATCATATCAAAAACTGAAGAAAACAGAATTAGAGTAACTATTCAAGATACTGGAATTGGAATTTCTGATAAATATTTGCCAAACATGTTCACAGAATTTTCGCAAGAAAATCAAGGTTATACAAGAAGGTTCGAAGGAAATGGTTTAGGATTGGCACTTGTAAAACGCTATTGTGATATAAACAATATCACAATTAATTTAGAAACTGAAGTCGGGAAAGGCACAAAATTTACTTTTATTTTTAAAGCTTAGATGTTTCAATCTTTTCTATTTTGGAATTTATTTTAAAGCTCACATCAACTTTTTTCTTTACATTTATAGCGTCAATCTCATCACTAAAATTCCCAATTAATACAACATAAAAAATTTTCCCGTTAACATTTTTTCTTTCAACTCTGGATTTGTAACCCAATTTTATTGCTTTTTGAGATAGATTATCAGCATTTGCTTCTGTTAAATAAGCTGCAAGTTGAACGAAATATCCACTTTTGGTTTGATTTTCTAATTGATGCGGTTTTTCAGTAATTTCACTTTTAGCAGAAAGATAGTTTGATGAAGGGAAGTGATTTTTGAGCTCCGAATAGTACTTTTCTGCAGTTGTGTAATTTCCAATTGCATAATTGAATGAATAAAGACGGAAATAGACAATTTCGTTGTGCTTAAAATTGGGGAATTGTTCAAGGATTTGGATGTATTTTTTTGCAGCGTCTTTTCCATTCTCAGTTAAAAGTGCATCAAGTAAAAAATATTCGGCAGAACTTCCATCTTGAGCTTTCATTTTTTGTAGAACTTGGTTAGCTTCTGATATTTTACCTTGCTCAATTAATTTGAGAGCGTAAGAAAAATCACTTGCAGCTATTAAATTTGTAAGAAAAAAAAGATATAAAAATAGAGATTTCATCTAAATAATTTCTCCGATTAAAGTTGATGAAGTTGCTTTTGAAATCTTAATTTGGACGTAATTCCCTATTGAAATATGCTCTTTAACTGGAAAAACAACAGTTTTATTCGTATCTGTTCTTCCTGAATATTCTCGGACAGATTTTCTGCTATAATTTTCCACTAAAACTTCAACTACTTTTCCAATCAATTTTTGATTTTCTTCACTCGAAATTTTTTGTTGTAAATCAATAATTTCTGTTAATCGCCGAGATTTTGTGGCTTCATCAACATCATCTTTCATTTTATATGCTTTTGTTCCTTCACGTGGAGAATATTTGAACATAAAAGCACTATCATAACGGATTTTTTTCATTATTTCTAAAGTCGCTAAATGATCTTCTTCAGTTTCGGTAGGAAATCCTGAAATAATATCAGTGGAAAAACTTACTCCTGGAATAATTTGCTTAGCTTTTTCCACAATATTGAGATAATGGTCGATTGTGTAAGTTCGGTTCATTAGTTCAAGAATTCTATTTGAACCAGATTGAACGGGGAGATGAATGTAATTGCAAATATTTGCGTTTTCCGCCATCACATTAAGCAATTTTTCTGATAAATCTTGTGGGTGGGAAGTTGTGTAACGTATTCGAATTGTATTATCCACTTTTGCAACAGCAGAAAGCAAATCAGCAAAATCATATTCATTATCGTGATATGAATTTACATTTTGACCGAGTAAAGTAATTTCCTTAAAACCACGTTTTGAAAGTTCTTTAACTTCTTCAACTATCGATATTAAACTTCGGCTTCTTTCTCTTCCTCGAGTGAAAGGGACGACACAAAATGTACAAAATTTATCACAACCACGCATTACTGAAATCCAAGCAGAAAGTCCATCTTCTCTATATGGCACAATATCATCATAAGTTTCAGTTCGCGAAAGTTGAACACCAATTCCTTTATTTCCTTTTTCAGCTCTTGCAATTAATTCTGGTAACCTTCTGTATTCATCTGGTCCTACAATTAAGTCAATTGCTTTATTTTGTTCAGTTAAATTATCTTTTAATCTTTCAGCCATACAACCAATTATGCCAAGCAAAGCTGCGGGCTTTTCACGTTTAACTGTTTTCAAATTTCCTATTCTACCATAAATACGTTGTTCGGCATTATCGCGAACACTACAAGTGTTAAGAAGAATTACATCGGCTTCGTGCTCATTTTGTGCAATAGTAAAATCATTTTCTTTAAGTATAGAAAGTACAACTTCAGTATCAGCAAGATTCATCTGACAGCCGTAAGTTTCAATGTATATTTTTTTCATTTATTCCTTTCAAGAGAACATCAAATAAACATAGATTATCTATTTTATATTAATGAATTAAATCTTTGTTTAACAATAATTTATTTATGGTTAAAATTTAATAAAATTCTACTATTGAGCATAATATTTCGATAAATTGTTGTATTCCCAACTTTTTTTTAATAATTTTACCGCTCAAATTTTTTGAAAGGAGATAAATATGAAAAGAACTTTTCAACCAAGCAATCGCAAAAGAAAAAATAAACATGGCTTTCGCGAAAGAATGGCTACCAAAAACGGTAGAGCAGTTCTTGCAAGAAGACGCGCAAAAGGCAGAAAAAAACTAACCGTTAGTGACGAATATTAGTAATTTTGAAAGAATTTGGTCTTTCTAAAAGGGAAATAATTAGTCGAAAGAGAGAAATTGAAGTTTTATTTCAATTGGGAAAGACCTTTTATTCGTCACACAAAAAAATCAAGTTCCTTGTTTATTTAACTGAAAACCAATTTGAATCTGGAGTTCGTGTGTTGTTTTCTGTTCCAAAAAAAATTGGGAAAGCCTTTTGGCGAAATAGAATAAAACGATTAATGCGTGAAATATATAGACACAATAAAAACGAATTACCTGTTTTGCAACAAAATCAAACCTTACTTATCGCTTTTTTACCATATTCAATTTATCAGAAAAGATTTCCTAATGTTAAATTAATTGATATAGAGAAAGAATTTTTGGAATTTGGTGAAATTATTAGAAAAAGTGAATTAATATCATAAAATGTATAAAATATTAGGAAAATAATGGATCGTCAAACCACCTTAGCTTTTGTTTTAATTGGATTCATTCTTGTAATCTGGCTTTATTATAATTCCCCACAACCGACCGAAAATCAACCAAAACAAACTTCCGAACTTGTTGAGAAAGAAAAATCGGATGTAAAAGAAAACAAAATTGTTAAAAATTCTGAAAATTCAGTGAAAGTTGAAACAGATTCATTAACAATAAAACAAAATAAAGAAAGAATAATTACAATTGAATCAGATCTGCTAAGGATTGAGTTATCAACTTATGGTGGAAATATTCATAAATATTTCCTAAAAGATTATAATACTTGGTATTTTGATGACTTACCAGAAAATACACCTTGGTACAAAAAGTATGTTCAACTTATAAATTTTGACCGTGGGAATGAATTAGATCTTTCTTTTATAACTAAAAAGGGAAAGTTAGTTGAAACTTCGAAATTGGAATTCCAACTTGCGAACAAATCAAATTATTACAGAATTAATGGAAATGATTCACTCACTTTGGTTTTCACATTTCAATTTGACGATACTCGCAGTTTACAGAAAATATTTAAATTTTATGGGGATTCTTACCGTTCCAAATTTGATATTAAATTTAATAAAATGTCAGATTACATAAACGGTGAGAATTACGACATTACATGGAACAATGGAATAAATTTTGTTGAACTTGATGCAACTCAAGAAGCAACTTACGCTACGGGAAATGCTTATACTGGCGGTGAACTATTTACAACAGAAATTCCATCAGTTGGAGAAAAGAAACAAAAAACGATTAATGGAAATATTGAGTGGGTTGGAGTAAAAAATAAATATTTTGGTTTTATACTCGACCCAATAAAAGATTACAACAATGGCGGTGCTTTTTTTGAAAGCAAAAAATCAGTAAATAAATATGGTGAAAAAGTATATAATAAAATTTCATTTAAAGTGCCGATTAAAAACTTAGATAATCACACGGATTCATTTTATTTTTTCGGTGGACCTTTACAATATGATATGTTAATAGACTACGAGAAAAATTATGAATCAATGGTAGATTTTGGTAGCTTTTTTGGAATCAAATTATTAATTCGCCCAATTTCTGAATATTTCCTTTTGCCATTATTTACTTTTTTACATTCATTTATTCCCAATTATGGAATTGTGATAATTATTTTTTCTCTTTTAATAAAAATTCTGCTGCATCCTTTAACTGATAAAAGTTTTAAATCAATGAAAAAAATGCAGCTTTTGCAACCAGAAATAACAGCTATTAAACAAAAATTTGCCAACGACCAGCAGAGAATTCAGAAAGAAACAATGGCATTATATTCAAAATATGGTGTTAATCCAGCTGGTGGTTGCTTGCCTATGCTTTTCCAGATGCCAATTTTATTTGCGCTTTTTGCATTTTTTAAGGTAGTTGTAGAATTACGTCAACAACCATTTTTTGGATGGATCAATAATCTTTCAGAGCCTGATGTAATTGTAAAATTGCCGTTTAGTATCCCATTTTTAGGAATTGACCAAATTAGTGGACTTGCGGTTTTATTGGGTGTAACAATGTTTTTGCAACAGAAAATGACTATGAAAGACCCATCACAAAAAGCCCTTGTTTATATAATGCCGATTATGTTTACATTTATGTTCATGTCCTTTTCATCTGGATTAAATCTTTATTATTTAATGTTCAATATTTTTTCAATAATTCAACAATATTGGGTAAATAAAACAGGAATTCAGAAGCTTGAACCAGTAGATCCTAAAACGAAGAAAAAAGGTTTGATGCAAAAAATGATGGAAGCCGCTGAACAAAGCCAAAAAGTTAGAGCTGCACAAATCGCAAAAAGCAAAAAGAAATAAATTTTATGTTTGAAGATGCTTTTCTTCAATAAAATATTAAAAATTACTTTTATTCAAATTATTTTGATAAGTTCAATGTTTTCACAAAAAGTTGAGAACATTGAACTAAATCTTATTCCACAAAAGAATCCATTTAGTTTACCTATTCAAATTCCAGAAGAATTTTCTGATTTTTCATTAATTTTAAGTGGCGGTGGTGCCCGAGCGATTTCTCATATTGGCGTTCTAAAATTTCTGTTGGAAGAAAATATTCCATTTACAAGTATTTATGGTACAAGTATGGGAGCGATTGTTGGGAGTATGATTTCTGCTGGTTACACAATTGATGATATTGATTCTATATTAACTAATACAAATTGGAATTCCTTTTTTTCTACTCAAGAAACTTTCAGAAATCAACTATTTTTAGAAGAAAAAAGATTCCTAGATAATTCAATTCTAACATTAAAACTTGACAATATTCAGGAATTAATTCCAAATTCAATTAACACGGGATTGCTTGCTTCAGATTTTTTTACTGAAATTGATTTCAATTCACCATTAAATGAAACACGCGATTTTAGTAATTATCTGTATAATTTTAATGCAGTCAGTACAAATTTAATTAATGGAAAATCTGTAATCCTATCAAAAGGGAATTTGGGAAAAGCACTTCGTGCAAGTTCGTCTGTTACTTTTCTGATGCCGCCTTTAGAATATGATACACTTTTGCTTGTTGATGGAGGAATTTCAGCGAACATTCCAGTAAAGCAAGCCGTTCAAAATGGCAGCAAATTTATTATCGCAGTTGATGCTACAAGTCCGTTACGAAATAAAAATGAATTGCTTTTTCCATGGGAATATGCCGACCAACTTGTTAGTATTCCTATGCAAGTTATAAATAGTCAGAATTTAGAATTAGCGGATTATGTAATTCACGCAAAAATTGATGAGCACAAAGCAGAAGATTTTACAAATTTGGATTCTATAATTGTTATTGGATACGCTGAAAAGAGAACTCTGAATAAATTAAAATCTACTATAGCGAAATATCTAATTAAAAAAGATTCAACGTTCGCGAAGAAATATAAATTGAATTTCCAAAATCTTGATGATGAAGTTAAAAATTTACTTGGGAATAGAAAATCACATAGTTTTAGTAAAGCTGAGTTATATTTTATTCTTCATCAAATATTTGCTAGGAACGACGAATATATTTATTCTTGGAAATTGGTTGAAAATGGAAATTATTGGGATATTACACTTGAAAAGAAAGAGAATCAGAAATATTACGTTAAACTATTAATCCAAAATAAGGCAAATTCAGAATACGTTATTTCTACTGATACTACACATTATTCTCCAAATCAAATTAAAAAAATCATCCTTCAAACACTCCAATCTTGCAGAAAGAAAGGTAATCTTTTAACGCATTTTGATAATCTTGTTTATGAAAATGACGTTGTAAATCTTTATTTCAAATATGAACCAATTGATTCAATAAATATTGCAATGTTGGAAACTACAAACCCAATTGTTTTGGAGAGAGAAATTGAATTTAAAAATCGAGATTTTAATAAAAAAACACTAAAATCTACTTTAGAAAATATTAGGACGACAAATCTTTTTAAGGCAATTAATTACGATTTTGATAGTTTTGAAAATAAAAAAACATTAACAATAGAAGCTAAAGAAAAAGCCACAAAATTATTACGTCTTGGTTTTCGGGCAGATAATGAATATTTAGCTCAAATTATGATTAGTTTAAGAAATGAGAATCTTTTAGGGACAGGAAATCAGATGGGGTTCACTTTCCACGGTGGATTGCGATATCAAAATTTCGCAATTGAACATCTTAGTCCTCGAATTTTTGATACATATTTGACTTATAAATTTAAATTTTATGCTAAAAATTTACTAATAAACTACTATTCAAATAAGCAAACAGAAAGTACTTTCCATTTTGAAAGAGAAAAAATTGGCGATTATTGGCAACGTGAATTTGGGATGAATTTGAGCTTTGGAACTCAGATTGAAAAATCAGCAGTAATTTATATTGAATATAATTTCGCAACGGATTTAACAATCACGAATAGTGGGACTCATCCACTAGAAGAAAAGAATCAAATTGGTTCTTTTAGATTAACATATAATATTGATTCCAGAGATAAAATGCCATTTTCCACAGACGGTGTTTATATGAAAACCTATTTTGAGATGGCATTCCCTTCAATAGGGAGTGAGATAAATTATAATAAAATATCAATAGATTATCAAAAAGTTTACCCAATTTCTGAAAATTCTGTGATTTTTCAAAGATTTAAGTTGGCTTATGGTGATCCAACTTTACCGCTTACTCGCCAATTTAGTCTTGGAGGAACAAATTCATTTTTTGGACTCAGAGATTATGATTCGAGAGGGCGACAGCTAATACTTGGTTCAATTGGATATCGGCAAAAAATGCCAATTCGATTATTTTTTGACACTTATTTTAGTTTAAGATACGATTTGGGTAATTTGTGGGAAAATCAAGAAAATATTGCATTTCAGGATTTGAAACACGGAGTTGGATTTTCATTGTTGTTCGATACTCCAATTGGTCCAGCGGATTTTTCAATCGGAAAAGCTTTTATAATTAATCCACCAGATTCTGAAAAAATGTTCAGTTCAAATTCTTTAAATTTCTATTTTACAATTGGTCACTTTTTTGATTTCTAATTTCTCTGATTAGGTTTGAAGCATTAAAAATTGGTAAATCATCAATAAATTCAATTGTCTTATTTTTATCCCATTGCAGATTTTCAACTACTTTATATTTTGAAACTCCCAAAACAGCAAATCTTCTGTCAACAATTTCCTCATTTTCAAATACAAAAAAGACGATGAAAATTGGGAAACCCGTTTTTTTGCTCCAATTTTCATAAGATTTTATAGCTCGAAAATTTACAATCCATTTTGCTTTTTTTTTAGATTTCCAATCAACTAAAACTTTCTGCCCTAAATAATCAATTAAAATATCTGGTTTATCTTCTCCTTTCTCCCATACTTTTTCGTTTCTTCTGTCATCACCAAATTTTTGAAAATTAATTCCCCATTGCACAAGTAAATTTTTCCCATTTAGTTCAGCTAAATCGTGCAATTTATAGTTATTCTTAAATGATTTGTCAGTTTTTATTGGATTAAAATCAAGATTTTTCATTCAGATTTGTGTAAACTAATTAATTCATTAAAAAATACTGCATTAGGGGAATTGTATTGCGAGAAAATAATTTTTATTATAGAAATTAGTGGAACAGCAATCAACATTCCAATTATTCCCCAAATGTAGCCCCAAATAAAAAGTGATAATAGAATTACAAGTGGATTAATATCTAATTTTTCTCCTAGCAATTTAGGTTCAATAAGGTTGCCTATTATGGAATGAATTGCTAAAAGAAGAATTAAAATCAGAAAACCGTAACCAATTGACTCAAATTGAATGCTTGTGAAAATGAAAGGAAAAACAATTGAAATAAAAGCTCCTATTGTTGGTATAAAATTGAGTAGAAAAGTTAATAATATCCAAATTACAACAAAATCGACATTAAAAATCCAAAGAACAAAGCCTGCTAATAATGCCATTAAAACACTTAATAGGAATTTCGTAATGAAATAGTCAACAACTTGATTACTAATTGCTGAAATTATTGTTTCCCAAACAATTCTTGATTCAGAAATTTGATTATGAACTTTAACTCGCTTTTTTATTGCTTGTTGCAAACTTTGCTGTCCGAAAACAATAAATACATAAAAAAGAAGTATCATAAATGTGGTTGTAAAAATATCAAAAGTTGATAAAAAGATTTTTTGTGCGAGGAAAGAAAAATCAATTTTTTTAGATATGCTTTCTAAATTCAAAAAAGAATTATCTGTATTTAAATAATTCTGAATTTCACTTGAAAGATGGATGATTTTTTCTTTATAGACAGGAAATGCGGCATAGAACTCATTATAAGATTTTACTAAAATTTGATAAATTCCCCAAAATAAAGCTGAAATTAGCAATAAATCTATTGATACAAGAAAAACAAGGTGAATGTTTTTTAACTTGCGATGAAGTGGCTCGAGTAAGAAAAGAAGAAAAAAAGCTAAAATGAACGGAATTAAAATAGATTTTAATTCCATTAAAATAACGGCTAAAAAAACAATTCCAATTACACTGATAAAAAAGCGAATTAATGGTTCTGTTTGTGTTTCATTTTTCAATTCATTTACCAATTTTCTTGAATTGAAAAATAATCAAATAGAACAATTATTTTTCTTTTTCTGCAAAATTTTCTAGGAATTTAATCAAAAATAGTAGAATAAATCCAATTGATGAAAGAACTACATCTTCAATGTCAATTGTAAAGACTTCAATTGAGCCAATCCAACTACTAAATGATTTTGTTAGGAAAAGTATAGTAAAAAAGAGAGTGAAACCAAAAAGTCCATTTATAAATGGTAATAAAAAAAAACTCTTAAAAAACGTTTTATAGTTTTTCTTTTCAACTGCTGATGTTAATGTTTTCACAACTGCCTCTTAAATGTTACCTCAAAAATATATAATAACGACTCATTAATTTGTGCTTGAAAGCACAGATTCCTTTACAAAATTACTAAAATAATTTGGAACACAAAATAATATTTTTGTAAATATTTAATGAACAATAGAAGTAATTAGATTGGGAATAGCTTCTTCAAGCAAATCTAGAACTAACTCAAATTCGGTAGGACCGCCATAATATGGGTCAGGAATTTCTTTCACAGAACGGTTTTTTATAAAATTAGTCATTGTGACAATTTTACTTATATAATAATTTTCATAATCAAGTGAGCGAACATCATAATAATTATCGTTATCCATTGTGATAATAAAATCGAATTCGATTAGATCAGATTTTTGCAGCTGCCTTGCCCTTGAATCTAAATTATAACCACGTTTTTTTGCATGATTTACCATTCTATCACAAGGTTTTTCTCCGACATGAAAACCATGAATTCCCGCTGAATCTATAAAAAAATCATTTTCCAATTTTGCTTGAGTAATTAGTTTTTTCATTATTCCTTCAGCCGCAGGAGAACGGCAAATATTTCCGTAACAGACAAAAAGTATTTTTTTCATAAAGTATATTTAATTAATAATTTATTGTATTCTTCTTTGATTATTTCCCAAACTTCGAAAACATCATTTTCAGTTGTTTTAAGTCCTGAAATTACAATCCTTATCATAAACTGATTTTTAACATTTGTATGCGAGAGAAATACTTTTTTTGTATTGTTAATTAAATCAATTAATTCTTGATTGAATTGATTTGTTGTGATTTTATTTTCGTTATATGGATTTTTTGCTCGAAAACACAATGTTGAAAAATGTACAGGTGCTAAAATTTCGAATCTTTCATCTTGTTCAATGATTTTTTTCAACTTTTTAGCTAATTGCAAATGATTGCTAATAATTCTTTCTAATCCACTTTTCCCGTAATATTTAATTGTAAACCAAAGTTTTAATGAACGAAATCTTCTTCCTAACTGAATACCGTAATCCATAAAATTTGTTGCAATATCATCGACTTCTGTTTTTAGATATTCTGGAATAATTGAAAATGCTTGTTTCAGAATTTTTTTATCTCGAATAAATAATACGCTTAAATCAATTGGAATAAACATCCATTTATGTGGATTTATGACGATAGAATCTGCAAATTCCCAACCATTTTTAATGTATTGCATTTCAGAAGTAACTAATGCTGAACCTCCATAGGCAGCATCAATGTGCAACCAAATATTCTCTTTTTGGGTAATTTCTCCTATTTTATCAACTGGATCAATGCTTGTTGTTGATGTTGTGCCAACAGTAGCAACTACTGCAATTGGTAGAAATCCATTGTTTCTATCTTCTTCAATTGCTTTTTGGAGTTCTTTTGGAATCATTGAAAAGTTATTATCTGTTGGAATTTTTCGCACATTCTGGATGCCAATTCCTAATGTAATTGCACTTTTTTCAATAGAGGAATGTGCTTCCTCCGAGACGTAAATTCGCATTTTGGGAATCTTAGAATTTCCTGACAAACCTTCATTTCTAATAATTTGCGGATATGCCTTTTCTCTTGCACAAGCTATTGCGTGCAACGAAGAAATTGAGGCAGTATCATAAATTATTGCATCAAAAAAATATGGTAACCCGAGAAGATTTTTATACCAAAGCAACATTGCTTCTTCTAATTCTGTTGAAGCTGGCGAAGATTTCCATACCATTGCATTTGTGTTGAAAGCGGCTGCAAGATATTCACCCAAAACGCCAGCACTAGAAGCGGTAGAATTAAAATAAGCCATAAATTTTGGATGATTCCAATGAGTCATAGCTGGAATTATTTTTTCATCAATTTCTTTTAGAATATTTTCTAAACTTTCACCTTGAGTTGGTGGGAATTCAGAAAATTGTGATTTAAGCCAGCCTGGTTTAATTTGCGGTAATACATCTTTTTCAGAGATATTTTCAAGATAATCTGAAATATATTTTGTGAAGTTATTAGCAAGTTTTTCAAAGTCATTTTGACTTAGGTCGTTTATCATATTTGCCTAGAAATGAGATCTTAGAGGGAACTGGCATCGGGAAATTAATTTAAAAATAAAATTCGGAATTAAAATCCGAAGAATTTGAGTACTGGAAAAGCTTTTGCCAAAAAGAAAAATAGTAAGCTAAATCCAATCCAAATAGAAAATATAGTAATAATTACTTTTGAAACTGATTCAATTTTGAACATTTTTGCAAATCCGATAGAGATTGCATAATAGTACCAAATGCTAAATAAATCTAATTTTGAAAGAAGTAAACCAACTATAGTTTCTTTATCAGCTTGTATAAATTCGCCAATACTTAAACTTTGCATTGGTTCTTCTAATAGAATAATTACCAAACCCATAATTAATGTTTGAATTACTAAAATGTAATAGGGAAGTCCGTAAGCAACCATTGCTTGCGAGTAATTTCCATTACCTTTAAGCCCAAATTTAACAACTAAATAGAAGAAACCAGAAATTATAAAAAAGAATACGAAAACAACGAGAATAACGCTTGGAATTTGTATCCATTTCCCTTTTTCCATTTGCTCTGAAATTCTTCCTTGTATTTCATCCAATTGTTTTTCGGCTTGTTCTTGAGTCATTTTCCCACTTTCAACCATTTCCGAAAAGTTCTTTTCAATTTGTGATAATTGTCTTTCTTGAATTTTCATACTTACGGTTGGGTTACTCATAGTTACCAAATTTATAGCGGAAATAATTAAAATAAGTAAGATTACAGGAATTAACCACGTTGTTGTTGATTTTTCTTGCATTCTTAAAGTTGCAAATGTTTCACTTGGAGATGTAAAAACTCCAACTAATTTGTCTGTAAAACCAAAAGTTTCAACTTCTTCATTTCCATTTTGGAAATTATCGTTCATTTTTTTTCTCCGTAAATTATTGTTGTTTAATTTGTTAAAGATATTCTTCAATCAACATTAAAATATAAGAATGTTAAATGGATAAGGAAAGGTGATTTTAACATAATAAATTACTTATTTAATGAAAAAGAATTTCCATCTCGCTTATTTTTGTATAAAATTCCAATTTTAGCACCAATTAAAAAGAGAATTGAAGAATAGAAAATCCAAAATAAAACTAACATCAAAATCAAAAATGCACCGTAAAGATTTCGTTTCATCAAGAAATGGGTTATATAATATCCAAAAATTAATTTCATTCCAGCCCATAAAATAGCTGCCCAAAAAGCAGAAAGTGCAGTAACTCTTTTTCCAATTCGTTTAGATGGAATTATATTGTACGTAATGAAAAATAGCCAAAAAATTAGAATAAAAGATGTAGCCGAGATAATATGACTAAGAAAATCATTAATTCCTAAAAATTGGATAAAATGTAAATTTGAAGCTTCATCAATAAAGATTTTGACAGCAGGTAAAACTATTGTGGAAAGAAGTAGAATAAAAATCAAACTAAAAATTATTAATAAATCTTTTAAGATTGTTTTTAACATACTTGAAGTACTATGAATTTGATAAATTTGATTTAGTGCCGTTCTCAAGCTACTAAAAATCCAAGTTGCTGTTAAAAATAAAGAAATGCTACCCAAATAAGCAGCTATATTATTGTATTTATAAATATCAGGAAGGCGAATTTCAATAAAATTACTAACATAAGCAGCAACTGATGGATAAGGAATTGTTGTAAGAATTAACTGATTTATTTGAGCCATTACAGATTCAGTTGTTGTAAATGAACCAACAATTGCAAAACCAATTATTAAAAATGGAATAATGCTTAATAACAAGGAAAAAGCAATTCCAGCGGCTGAAAGGAAAATATGGTCGTTTTCTATGCTTTTAAAAAGTCCACCTAAATAATACGATAGAAATTTACCACTTGAACGGATTTTTTCTTTACTGAGATATTTTCTCAAGAATTTGATTACACTAAATTTCATGGGACATTCTTTTTGATATTGTGTCGAAATAAATTTCTGAAAGTTCGCTAATTGGAATTATATTCCCGTTAAACTCGAAATCTTTGTTTGTAACTTTTCCGAGGTAGTTGAAATACTGACCAATTTCACTCATAGTTTTTTCAAATTCAATCTGATTTTCGGGGTTTACAGAAACAATAATTCGGGATTGTGTTTCAGAGAAGAACGAAAAATCCCAGCGGGTTTGAATTGGAATTTCAACTTTAACTCCAAATTGCTTTTCAAAAGATCCGATTGCACTTTCTGCAATTGCTGTAATTATTCCCCCTTCTGAAATATCATGAGCAGATTCAATTAATTTCTTGGAATTTGCCAAAAAAATTGAATTGTGCAATTTTTTTTCAATTTCAAGATTAATATTTGGACAGTTTCCTTCAACCAAATTGAAAATTGTTCGTAAATATTCGCTTCCTCCAATTTCTTCGAAATCCTGACCGAGAACATAAATCAAATCATTTTCATTTTGAAAGAAAGAAGAGATTCTGTTTTGGATATTTTCTAACAAACCAACCATTCCAATTACTGGAGTTGGATAGACTGTTGAATCGGGACTTTCGTTGTAAAAGCTAACATTTCCACCAGTAACTGGTGTTTCAAAAAATCTACAAGCCTCGCCCATTCCTTCAATAGATTGCGAAAAAGTCCAATAAACTTCAGGATTGTATGGATTCCCAAAATTCAAACAATTTGTAATTGCAAGTGGTTTTGCTCCTGAACAAACAATATTTCGAGCTGATTCGGCGACAGCTATTTTTGTCCCAACTTTTGGATTTAAGTAAACATATCTTCCATTGCAATCAGTATTTGCAGCAATAGCTTTTTGCGAATCTTTTATTCTAATAATTGCAGAATCCGAACCAGGACCAACAACGGTATTTGTCTGAACTTTGGAATCATATTGTTCAAAAATCCAGCGTTTTGAAACAATATTTGTCGAAGAAAAAACTTTTAGAAATGTTGTCTTGATTTCATCAGGAATTTTGAGCGAGCTTAAATCAAAATTATGTTTTTCTGATAAATATGCTGGTTCTTTCTTTTCACGTTTATAAACAGGAGCTCCTCCACCAAGTACTAAATTAAAAGATGGAATTTTAGCTTCAGATTTTCCAGAGTAATCTACATCAATTATTCCATTTTCTGTAACTTCACCAATAATTTCACAATGTAAATCCCATTTATCAAAAACTTGCATAATTTGCTTCTCGAATCCTTTTTTTGCAACAACTAACATTCGTTCTTGCGATTCCGAAAGCATAATTTCATAAGCTGACATTCCATTTTCTCGAAGTGGAACTTTAGTTAAATCTATTTTCATCCCAGAATTCCCTTTTGCACTCATCTCTGAAGTTGAACAAGAAATTCCAGCCGCACCCATATCCTGAATACCAACAATCCAATCATTTTCTATGATTTCCAATGTTGCTTCAAGAAGTAATTTTTCAGTAAATGGATCGCCAACTTGAACCGAAGGGCGTTTACTTTCAGATTCTTCCGAAAGTTCAACAGATGCAAAAGTTGCACCGTGAATTCCATCTCTTCCAGTTGAAGAACCAACAATCATTACAGGATTTCCTATTCCTTTTGCAATTGCTGAAGCAGTTTTTTTAGCATCAACTAACCCAATTGCCATTGCATTTACAAGCGGATTCCCTTTGTAAGATTCATCAAAAAACACTTCGCCGCCAACAGTTGGAACCCCAAAAGCGTTACCGTAATCACCAATTCCTTTAACAACTTCTTGAAATAAAAATCTGGTGTGCGAATCTTCAAGAGAGCCAAATCTTAAAGAATTCAAAGCGGCAATTGGGCGAGCTCCCATTGTGAAAATATCTCTCAAAATTCCACCAACACCAGTTGCAGCACCTTGATAAGGTTCGACAGCAGATGGATGATTGTGGCTTTCTATTTTAAATGCAATTGCTTGTCCATCGCCAATGTCAACCAAACCGGCATTTTCTTCACCAGCAGAGACAAGTAGGGCATTCCCAGAGCGAGGAAGTTTTTTAATTTCTGCAATGGAATTTTTATAACTACAATGTTCACTCCACATTACACTAAAAATCCCAAGTTCAGTAAAGTTTGGAACATGTCCTAAAATATCACAAATCCAACCGAATTCTTCTTCGGTTAAGCCATGTTCGAGAGCTAATTTTAAATCAACAATTTGTTCTACCATCTAAATCTCACAAAAAAGATGTATAATCCTGGATTAATTTTATTTGAAATAATTTATGTTTGTAAATTAAAAAACTAAAAAACAAATTTAGGTTAATTTTGAAAAAGTATTTCATTTATCTGATAATTAGTTTATTCACATTCTTTGAAAATTTTGCACAAGAAAAATTTGAAGGGACAATAGAATTTTCCATAAAAACTAAAAACCAAAAAACAAAAATGGTTTATTCTCTTAAAAATGATTGGGAAAAAATTGAAATTGAGAATCTAAATGCATTCACTATTGTGAGAGATAAAAAATCAATTTTGCTGATGCCAGATACCAAAAAATATATGATTTTAGACGAAGAATCATCGAAAATGCAAAATCCATTAGATTTAGGAAAAGATAAAATATTGAATAAAACGGGAAGAAGTAAAGAAATACTTGGTTATTCTTGTGCTGAATATTATTTAGAAGATGAAAATCAAAAAGTAATTCTTTGGGCAACTGAAGAGTTTATAGAATTTCCAGGTTTTTCAGGTGAAGGGGACGAAATTGGTCCATATTTAGGCAAAGAAAAATTTTTCCCTTTTTTGATAATTGTAGAAGCATTCGGGAATAAAATGGAAATGGAAATCACAGAAATAAATTCAAAAGCATTGGAAAACTCAGTTTTTGAAATACCAGAAGATTATACAGAAGTAAATTTACCAGGTAAAAAATGAGAATCATAATTTTGACACTTTTAGTATTATTTTGGGGTTGTAGTAGCAATTCACAATTTGAAAATTACAAACACAAAGATTTCAGAGAAATAAAGCTACCAGAAGAAATTGGTAATGTGAAATTTGAATATTCTGGACTAACAATTTTTGAAAATAATTTAATTTTATTGCCCCAATACCCATTTTCATCAGAAAATGATTCAATTGGTTATTTATTTTCTATTCCGTTACAACAAATTAAAAATTATCTTGAAAAAAATGAATATTTCATTCCAATCGAAGTAGATTCGATCAAATTAAATTTAGAGGAATTACAACAATTTAATTCCTCTGGTTCTGGATTAGAAGCAATTGAAATTGATAAAAAGGGGAATGTTTACCTCTCGATTGAAAGTTATTCATTAAAAAAAGATTTTGCCGAAGCATATTTTTTGCAAGGAAAATTTTCAGAAGACCGAAAATCGATCAAATTTGATAAAAATTCATTAATTCAAATTCCAAGTGTAAATCACTTACCAAATTTATCTTATGAATCATTAATAAAATATGGAAATGATATTCTTTTTATATACGAAGCAAACGGGAAAAATATTTCGAAAAAACACATAGCTTACAAATGGAATTTAGAGCAACAAAAATTTTCTGAAATATTATTTGAACCGATAGAATACAGAATTACTGATGTTGCAAAGGAATCAGATTCTACATTTTTTGCATTAAATTATTTTTGGCCAGGAGAATTGGAATTATTAAAACCAAGTAGTGATTCATTACGTTTTCATAAAAATGAAAGCAACGCTAGTTGTTTTAAAGAAAGTGTTGAAAGAATTGTAAAATTCAAAGTAACAAATAAAGCAATTAATATAGACTATTCCTTTGAACCAATTAATTTGAAAATTAGCAATGAAGTAATTACAAATTGGGAAGGTTTGGCATATCATAAAGAATTGGGTTATTTTGTAATATCTGATACTTATCCTAGAACAATTCTTGGGATAATACCAAATAACAAATAAGATTTTAACGCTAAATCTTGACATTTCAAAGATTTAGAAATATATTGCCTAACTCTTATATAAAAGTTTTTCTATTTGGAGGAATTTGTGAAACAAGAAAAGATGACAAAGTTTATTAAAACTGAAGATGCCGACAGAAAATGGTACGTTGTAGATGCGACTGACAAAATTTTAGGACGTTTGGCAAGTGAAATAGCAAAAATTATTAGAGGTAAAAATAAACCAATTTTTACTCCTAACACAGATACTGGTGATTTTGTAATTGTATTGAACGCTGATAAAGTAAAATTAACTGGAAAAAGAGAAAATCAGAAAGTTTATATACGCCACAGTGGATATCCTGGTGGAATAAAAACAGAATCATTTTCTGAAGTAAAAACAAAACATCCTGAGCGAATTGTTGAACATGCCGTTCGAGGAATGTTACCTAAAACAAGATTAGGTAAACAATTAATAAAAAAATTGAAAGTTTATGTTGGTAATGAACACCCACATACAGCTCAAAAACCAGAAATTTTAAGTTTGTAAGAGGATTTGAATGACTGATAAAATATTTGTTGGACGAAGAAAAAATTCAGTTGCTCGTGTTTACTTAAGAGTAGGCACTGGCAAAGTTACAATCAACAAAAGAGAATTTGAAAACTATTTCCCATTAAGTTATCATAGAGATACTGTTGTTAAACCATTAATGCTAACTGAAACATTGGGTAAATATGATATTTATGCAAATGTAGCTGGTGGTGGAAATACAGGTCAAACTGAAGCAATTAGATTAGGAATATCAAGAGCTTTAGTTGATATTAACGAAGATTTCCGTTCAGTTCTTAAAGTTGAAAGAATGCTTCGAAGAGATCCAAGAATGGTTGAAAGAAAGAAATACGGTCAAGCGAAAGCAAGAAAAAGATTCCAATTCTCAAAACGTTAATTTTTATTATTTATTAACTAATTTATTAAACATACTTTCGGATTTGCTACCTGTGTCTCACAATAAGAGATGAATAGCAAAGAAGAAGAAAGTAGAAGAAAAACAGGAGATTACATGCCAAAAGTAAAACTCACTGAGCTTGTTGAAGCAGGCGCCCACTTTGGTCATTTGACCAGTAGATGGAATCCCAAAATGAAACAATATATTTTTATGGAAAAAAATGGGATTCACATAATCGATCTAAAAAAAACATTAACACAAATTGATAACGCTACTAAAAAATTGTATGAAATTGTAGCAAGCGGAAAAGGTGTGCTATTTGTCGGAACTAAAAAACAAGCCAAAAATGCAATTTCAAACGAAGCAAAAAGAGCAAATATCAATTGGGTTAGCGAAAGATGGCTCGGAGGTATGTTAACAAACTTTCAAACTATTAAGAAAAGTGTTAAAAAAATGCAAAGTATCGAAAAAATGGAAACTGACGGTACTTTTGAAAAAATGACAAAAAAAGAAGTTTTACAACTTTCTCGTGAAAGAGATAAACTTAAAAAAGTTCTTGAAGGTGTTGAATCTATGGCAAAATTGCCTGGTGCATTATTTCTTGTAGATATTAAAAAGGAATTCATCGCAGTTCAAGAAGCACACAGACTTAATATTCCAACTTTTGCAATAGTTGATACTAACTGCGACCCAGATGATGTAGATTACGTTATTCCGGCTAATGATGATGCAGCAAAAGCTATTGAATTAATTACAAAAGAAATTGCCGATATTATTATCGAAGGTTCTGAAAAAGCTAAAGAACTTAAAGCTGAAAAAGCTGCCGAAGATGAATTGGAAAGAAAAACAGAAGAAGAAAATTCACCTCGTTTAGTAAGAAAATCTACACGAAAAGTCGTTTTTGACGGTAGAGGACAAAATAAAAAAGTTGTAAAACATGACGAAATTGCTGAAGTAGAACAGGAATCTACAACTGAAACCTTATCTGAAACAAATAATGCAGCAACTGAATCAGAAAATGAAAATAATTAATTAATAAGGATATATAATATGTCAATTAACGCAGCCGATGTAAAAATTTTACGTGATAAAACCGGCGCTGGAATGATGGATTGCAAAAAAGCACTTACTGAAGCAGATGGTGATTTTGAAAAAGCAATTGAAATTCTTAGAAAGAAAGGTGCCTCAGTAGCGGCTAAACGTGCTGAAAGATCAGCAAAAGAAGGAATTATTCTAACTAAAATTTGGAATGATGGAACTGATGCTGTAATTCTTGATGTAAACTGTGAAACGGATTTTGTTGCAAATAGTGATGATTTCAAAAAATTTGCCGAAACAGTTCAACAAATCATTATTGATAAAAAACCTTCAAACTTAGAAGAATTACTTTCAATTGAAAATCCTAACATTTCTACTTTGCTTAACGAAACAACTGGAAAAATTGGAGAAAAAATTGAAATTTCACGTTTTGCTCTTGACAAATGTGAAAATGGATTTTTTGTCGATTATATTCATCCAGGTGCAAATCTTGGTGTTTTGATTAAAGTAGAAAATGCAAGCAAATCAAATACTTCATTGGTAAGTTTAATCAAAGATATTACAATGCAAATTGCAGCAATGAACCCACAATTTCTTACAAAAGAAGAAGTACCTTTAGAACTAATTGAAAAAGAAAAAGAGATTTATAAGGAATTACTTCGTAAAGAAGGAAAACCAGAACAAATGTTAGAGAAAATTGCAGATGGTAAAATCTCCAAATTCTATTCAGAAGTTTGTTTGGTTGACCAAATTTTTGTGAAAGATAATTCTAAAACAGTCGGGCAGTTGTTATCAGAATTTAATAAGCAAAATGCTTTGAATGCTAAATTATCTAAATTCTACAGATTTCACGTTGCAGATGAAAAAAAATAAAAATTATTAACTAAAAGGTCTTTTTTTGTAAGACCTTTTTTTTTACATCAAAAAAATTATGCAAACACAAACAAAGTATAAACGAATATTACTCAAACTCAGCGGTGAATCGCTAATGGGGAAATTATCTACAGGAATAGACCCTGAAATTTTAGATTTCTTTTCTAATGAGATTAAAGAAATTCACGAACTTGGCGTTCAAGTTGGAATAGTAATTGGTGGCGGAAATATTTATCGTGGTTTAAATGCCAATAAGCAAGGAATTGAACGTGTAACAGGCGATCACATGGGAATGTTAGCTACAATGATAAATGCCCTTGCATTACAAAATTCTTTGGAAAATCATGGATTACACACTCGATTACTTTCTGCTATTAAAATGGAACAAATTGCAGAACCTTATATTAGAAGACGAGCTGTGCGTCATCTTGAAAAAGGAAGAGTAGTAATTTTTGGTGCTGGAACTGGTAATCCTTATTTTAGTACAGATACAGCTGCTTCACTTAGGGCAGTTGAAATAGAAGCTGATATTATTTTAAAAGGCACTCGAGTTGATGGAGTTTACGATTCTGACCCAGAAAAAAATCCAGAAGCTAATATGTTCGGCGAAATTAATTATATTGAAGTACTTCAAAAAAATTTAAGAGTGATGGATTTAACTGCAATTAGCTTATGCAAAGAAAATAAATTAGAAATCAGAGTTTTCAATATGAATATTCCAGGAAATCTTAAAAAAATTGTGTTTGGACATTCCATTGGAACAAGCATTAAGCAAAATTAATAAGTAATTATTGAGGTAATTATGCATAATCAATATATTAAAGACGCAAAAGATAGAATGATTAAAACTTTAGATGCTTTTCGTCACGAACTTGCAAAAATTAGAACAGGAAAAGCAACCACTGCTTTACTTGATGGAATAAAAGTTGATTATTACGGAAATTTAACTCCATTAAATCAAGTAGGAAATCTAACAGTTCTTGATGCACATTCACTTTCTATAACTCCGTGGGATAGAAATATGATTGATAAAATTGAAAAAGCAATTCTATCAGCACAATTAGGTTTAAATCCAATGAATGATGGAACAAACATCAGAATACCAATTCCACCCCTTACTCAAGAAAGAAGAAAAGATATGGTAAAATTGGTCAAAAAATTTGCTGAAGAAAATAAAATTGCAGTACGTAACGTTCGTCGAGATGCAAACGAACACATCAAAAGACAAGAAAAAAATAAAGAAATATCAGAAGATGAAATGAAAAGTTTTGAAATAGAAGTTCAGAAATTGACAGATGAAAGCATCAAGAAAATTGACGAAATTACTGCTGACAAAGAAAAAGAAATTATGGAAATATAAAAAACACAAATTTATCTCTTTTTTTATCAAGCCATCTTTATTTAGATGGCTTTTTTGTTTAATTTTGTTGGACTTAAATATCCAATTTAAAAAATAAACATTAGAGGAAAATAAAATGTCAGTTACAAAGGAAGAAGCACTCAAATACCACAGCGAAGGCAGACGTGGTAAAATTGAAGTTATTGCTTCCAAACCATGTTTTACAGCACGTGAATTATCAATGGCATATACCCCAGGCGTTGCCGAACCTTGTAGAGAAATTGAAAAAAATGTTGCTGATGTTTACAAATACACAGCAAAGGGAAATCTTGTCGCAGTAGTTTCAAATGGAACCGCAGTTTTAGGGCTTGGTGATATAGGACCAGAAGCAGGCAAACCCGTAATGGAAGGAAAAGGTGTACTTTTCAAAAGATTTGCAGATATAGATGTTTTTGATATTGAACTTCGTTCGAAAGATCCAAAAGTAATAATTGAAACTGTTAAACAACTTGAACCAACATTTGGCGGTATTAATTTAGAAGATATTAAAGCTCCTGAATGTTTCGAAATAGAAGAAACACTTGTAAAAGAAATGAATATTCCAGTTTTTCATGATGATCAACATGGAACAGCTATTATATCTTGTGCAGCTTTAATAAATGCTGCTGAAATTGCTGGGAAAAAACTTGAAGATATGCGAATTGTTGTTGTTGGAGCAGGCGCCGCAGGAATAGCTTGTAGCAAATTATATGTTCGTGCTGGAGTCAAAATTGAAAATATTGCAATGTTTGATTCAAAAGGACATATTCATAAAGGAAGAACAGACCTAAATAAATACAAACAAGAATTTGCAACTACGAAAGAATACAAATCTTTAGAAGAAGCAATGAAAGGTGCTGATGCTTTTATGGGACTATCAAAACCAAATCTTGTTTCAAAAGATATGGTAAGAAGTATGAACCAAACTCCAGTAATTTTTGCAATGGCAAATCCCGATCCTGAAATAACATACAATGATGCAGTTGATGCACGCAAAGATGTTATTATAGCAACTGGAAGAAGCGATTATCCAAACCAAGTAAATAATGTACTTGGATTTCCATTCATTTTTAGAGGTGCTTTGGATGTTCGAGCTACCAAAATCAATGAAGAAATGAAAATGGCTGCAGTTAAAGCTTTATCTGAACTCGCAAAAGAAAAGATTCCAGAAAATGTTTTAAGAGCTTACGGAGGCAAACATTTTTCTTTTGGTAGAGAATATATAATTCCGAAACCATTTGATCCACGTGTACTTTGGAAAGTTGCTCCAGCAGTCGCAAGAGCAGCAATGGAAACTGGTGTAGCTCAAAATCCGATAGCAGATTGGGATGAATACGAAGCTTCTTTGAAAGAAAGATTAGGGCTTACAAAAGAAATTGTACGATTAATGATTCATAAAGCACAAACGATGCCGAAAAAAGTTGTTTATCCTGAAGGTGAAAATGAAACTATAATTCGTGCAGCACACGGTGTTTACAAAGGAAAGATCGCAAAACCAATATTACTTGGAAATAAAGAAATAATTGTCGAAAAAATTAAAACAATGGGATTTGATCCTACTGTTTTTGAAATCTGCGATCCTGAAGAAAAAGGAGAAAGATTAACAGAATTTGCAAATTACCTTTACGAAAAAAGACAAAGAAGAGGAGTTAACCTTAAAAAAGCGTATGAATTAGTAAAAGAACCCAATTATTTTGGTTCTCTTTTGGTTCAAAAAGGATATGCTGATGCTCTTGTTGGAGGTTTAACTGCAAGTTATCCAACTACCATTCGTCCTGCTCTTCAATGCGTTGGGACAAGCAAAAATATTGACATTGTTTCTGGTTTAAGTATGGTTATACTCGGAAATAAAGTTCTTTTCTTTGCGGATACAACAGTAAATATTAACCCAACTTCTGAAGAATTGGCAACTATTGCAATTTCAGCTGCTGAAATGGTACAACGATTTGATATTGTTCCAAAAGTTGCTTTATTATCATATTCAAACTTTGGTAGTGTAGTTAATGATGATGTAATAAAAATTCAGAAAGCATTGCAAATTGTAAAATCTAAGAAACCAGAATTGATTATTGACGGTGATATGCAAGCTGATGTTGCTTTATTTCCAGCACTTGCTAAAGAAGAATTCCAATTCTCAGCTATTCAAGGTGATGCCAATATTTTGATTTTCCCAAATTTGACTGCGGGAAATATTGCGTATAAATTGTTAGAAAGAGCTGCTGGTGCAACAGTAATCGGTCCAGTTCTTATGGGAATGAAAAAATCTATTCACGTGTTGCAACGCGGGGCTACTGTTGATGATATTATCAATATGACAGCAATTGCAGTTGTTGATGCCGAACATAAAAGCAAATAAATATCTGAAATAGATTTCATAAAAACCTTCAAGAAGTAACATTTTTGAAGGTTTTTTAATTTGATAATCAAAAATATGATCAATGATTATTTTTAATTGTTATATTAGAAATAAAAAAATAACTGGTTGAATGCATAAACTTTTTCTGATAATTAATCTTTTTCTTGCAACCCAAATATTTGCTCAGAGCTACGAAATTGAATCTATAAATTTCATTGGAAATGAAAAAATCCAAACACATTTACTTGAAGATGTAATTGTTTCAAAGGAAAATCCACTCGCTATTTTAAGATGGCTATATACTATAAGTCCTTCAATCGGAAGTCCTCCAGAATATTACGATTCTTTGGTAGTTCAAAGAGATGTAAAATCTCTATTAAATTATTATAAATCACAAGGTTATTTTAAAGCAAAAGTTGTTTGCAAAACTGAAATTGAAGAGAATAAGATAAAAATCAATTTTTTAATTAGCGAAAAAGAAAGGTCAAGGATTTCAAAAATTGAGCGAGAAAATTATCAAGCACTCGATCCAAAAATTTTAGCTCAAATTACCGAAGAATCTATTATCGATACTCAGATATACTATTCTGCGGATTTAGTTAATTCTGAGACTAGCAATATTCTTTCAACATTAAAAAATAGTGGCTACCTTCTTTCAAAATTTGAAAAACCTAAAGTTGTAATTGATACAATTCGGAATTTGGTCGATTTATCACTATTGCTAAAACCTGGCGGAAAGTACAAGTATGTTGAACCAAAAGTAATTTCAAAAAATCCAACAGAAAATTATGTCGATGATGAATTAACAGTCAAACTTTCAGGTGTGAAAGTAAATGATTGGTATAATTTACGTGAAATTCAACTTGGAGATGCAAGACTTTATAGAACTGATTTATTCAATTCTGCGACAACAAAAGTTACAAATTTGGATAGTTTATCTAAAACTATTGAATTAACAATTGAAACCGAGACAAAATTAAGAAATGATATTTCTCCCGAAATTATTGCAAATAACGAAGATAATGTATTCAACTTTGGACTTTCAGTTGGATTTTTACATCGAAATTTTTTAGGTGACGCCCGAAAATTGAATTTGCAATTCTCGGCAACTGCCCAGGAACCTGAAGTTTTGCTTGCAAATCTTTCAAAAATTGATAGCCTTTTCTACGGATATTTTGATTCGAGATTAAGTATAGAGCAACCATTTCTTTTTGACAGACAGATTTACACAAAATTTGAAACTTACTACACAATTCAAAATAGACGAAGCGAGTATTTTTCAAATATTTTTGGGACAAAACTTTCATTAGAATTTATTTTACCAAAATGGGTTTTTTTAACAGGTTTTGGTGCAAATATTCGTTTTCAGAACTCGTATTATGTTTACAAAAGTGATTATGTTTTTAACTTATTCAAAAATTACATTATTAATAATTATCCACCAGACGAACAAAATCAACTTTTAGAAAGTCTAAAAAATTCAGATTTAAGTAATATTTCAAACAGTGGAAACAATTTGTTTATTGGTCTAAATTTTATGAAGAATGCTACAAACGATTTCTTATTTCCGACAAAAGGATATTCATTTTCTCTTTCAATTGAAGATGGAAATAATTTAGTGAAAGCATTTCAATCAATTTTTACTTCGGAATTACCTCAACCAGGATATTTAAAATTTGTTGGTTCGGCAACATATTATCCGTCCTTTATTTCTACAAAGAGTAAAACTTTGGGACTTAAACTGAAAGTTGGAGAAATCTACTCTATTTCTGGAGATATTACCAATATTCCACTCGATGAAAGATTATATGTTGGTGGAAGCAATTCCGTGCGAGGCTGGCGAAATAGAGAACTTGTTCCAAATAATTCTGGAATAAATTTTAGCTCCATAAATCCAAATGATTTTGAAGCAATAATGTTGCGAAATTTTTCGCCAGGTGGCTTTTCACTTCTCGAAGGTTCGGTTGAATATCGAACTAAAATAATTGGTAGCTTTGGTGGAACAACTTTTATTGATTTTGGAAATACGTGGATAAATTTTTCTGAATTCACTTGGAAACAAGTTGCTATTGCTACTGGTTTTGGACTTCGATTTTATACCGATTTTTTCCCTATTCGGTTAGATTTTGCTTTTAAGTTTTACGATCCTCAAAATAGAAAATCATTCTTCCAAAAAGCTATTTTAGCCGAAACATTTACATTTCATATTGGAATTGGCGAAGCGTTTTAATTTGAATTAAATTAAAATTTTTCCCTTTTTAAAAAGTTACTTAAAAACGATAACTTTTGTCCGATAACTACAAAGTTACCAAGCGATTAAGTTCTATAAAAAATACCACAAAAAAACCTTTCAAAGAAAGGCTTTTTTGTAATTTTACTAATCTTTATTGAATTGGGGAATTCTACCTGGAGACCATGGAATTCCAATTTTATCAAATTGTTGCTCGATCTTTAGAATTTCATCGAAATATATTTTTTTCACTTCGCTTAATATTGGAGGAAATTCTTCCATCAGAATTTTATAAATATTTTTTTCAGTTGTTAATAAATCTGAAGATGAACTCCAATGTGTCCAAATCAAGTAATTTAATCTTTCGTTAATTGGAACGTTTTGTGGTGGAACTTCTTCCTGGCTGGCTTTAGCTTTTATACCATTAAATAAGAATAAAATATCATCCAATTTGTCTGAAATATGTTGCAACTTCGCAAAAGTTTGTATATCAAAATTTGGATTTTGATAAACGGTTTGCTTCAAATATTCAACACGTTCAACTAAATTCTGAGTGAATTGTTCAGTAGCTCGTACAGATTTTACAATTTCAACTACTTGTTTTTGAAATTGATAAATTTCGTTTGGTTTATTTGTAGGAAGCGAAGAATTTTCAAGTTTTTTGACCAAAAAATCGATTGTGTCTGCTAATTCAATGATTTTCCCATCGTGATAAAGCGACATAAAAACTTTGTATTTCCCAGGCAAAACTCTAATTCCAGAAGATTTTTGCAATGGATTAAATTTTTTGTCCTTCAGATTCACTGGAAAAGTATTTGAATATCGTAAATCCCAATTAATTCTACCAATTCCGCTACTTGCATTTGATGTTAATCTACGAACAACTTCATTATTGTCATCAAGAATTGTAAAGATTAAATGAGGTTTAAGTTCTCTTTTTTCAGCTCTAATTGTTTCATAATTCGGTTGTGGAATAGGCTTACTTTCCTTAAAAAGTTGCATTTCAGATTCTTTTCGAATTTCTGATTTAGTTTTAGGAACTTCCTTTAAAAAGTAAGTGAAAGTTGCACCAAATTCTGGATTTTGTCCACGGAAATATGTTGAGCCTTGACCGTAACGTTTTCCAGTTTCAATATAAGCCAATGCATCTTTAATTGGGAAAAGGTAACTATCATTTTGCTTAAAAAATTCTTCGGAAATATTGCGTAATGGCGAGTAATCATCTAAAATATAAAATCCTCTACCAAAAGTTGCTAATACTAAATCATTTTCTCTTTCTTGAATTGCAATATCTTTTACAGGAATATCTGGTAACCCAGATTTAAGTTGAATCCAATTTTCACCTCTATCAGGAGAAAAGAAGAAGCCGAATTCAGTCCCAACGAATAGTAAGTTGGGATTTTTGAAATCTTGTTCAATCGAATGAATCATTCCATTTTCGGGCAAATTATTAGCAATTGATTTCCAAGATTTTCCTTTATCTAAACTAACAAGAAGATACGGTTTGAAATCATCTCGATTACTATTATCAAAACTTGCAAATACAATGTTTTCATCAAATTTTGATGCTAAAATATCGCTTACATAAGTGTATTCAGGAATATTTGGAAAAGATTTTATTTGTTTCCAATTTTTGCCATCTTCTGTAACTGAAATAACACCATCGTCAGTTCCAACAAAAAGCAAGTTTGGGTTAATTGGCGATTCTGCAAACGAAACGGCTGTTCCCCAAAGTGAAGTTGAAACATCTTTTTGTACGGCATCGTAACTCCAATATTTATCCATCACTTTCCAAGAATTTCTATCTGTTTGCGAAGTGATATCGTTACTAATTCGCTTCCAAGTGTTTCCTCTATCTTCACTTTTGAAAACAAAGTTGGCTGCTATATATAAAGTAGTATTGCTGTGTTTACTTAATACAAGCGGAGTATTCCAATTCCATTTGAAAGATTTTTCGCCTTTTTCGGGTTCTGGACGAATAAAAATTGATTCTCCACTTTGTCTATCGTAACGGACAATATTGCCGTACTGCGATTCTGCGTAAACAATATTTGGATTTTTCGGATCAACAGCTCCCCAAAATCCATCCCCACCATTTGTAATGAACCAATCGGAATTAACAATCCCATCTTCAGAAATTGTTTGAGATGGACCGCCAAAACTATTATTGTCTTGTGTTCCACCATAAACATTGTAGAATGGTAAATCATTATCAACATTTACTCGATATAATTGTGTGACAGGCAAATTAGAAACAAATCTGAAGTTATTTCCACCATCATAAGTTTCGTAAACACCGCCATCTCCTCCAATAAGAAAATGGTTGGTATTTTCGGGTTCAATCCACATTGCATGGTCATCCACGTGTCGTTCGTTTAAACTGATATTATTCCAAGTTTTTCCACCATCAAGAGTATATTTTGAAAAGGTTTCGACAGAATATACTTTATTTATGTCTTTGGGGTCGCAATATATTTCATTATAATATTGTCCGCTTGCGGAATAATCGCTCATTTTTACCCACGTTTCACCTTTATCTTCTGAACGATAAAATCCACTTCCATCGTAAGCAGCCTCAACAATCAAGTAAACTACATTTGAATTAACTTTGGAAACAGCGATTCCCATCCCTCCAATATCATCTGTTGGTAAACCTTTCATAATTTTTCGCCACGTTTCACCATTATCTTCAGATTTATAAACAGCAGATTCAGGTCCGCCACCAATTTTCGTAAAAATATGTCTTCTTCTTTGTTCAGAAGTTGCATATAAAATATTTGGATTTTCAGGGTCCATTATAACGTTATTTACACCTGTATTTTCACTGATAAAAAGTACATTTCTCCAAGTTTTACCTCCGTCAGTGGTTTTATAAAGACCGCGTTCTTTTCCACTTCCCCAAGTTGAACCTTCGGCAGCGACAAAAATTGTATTCGAATTACGAGGGTCAATTACAATTCCGCCGATATGTCGAGATTCCTTTAATCCCATATTTTCCCAAGATTTTCCACCATCACGGCTTCGGAAAACGCCGTTTCCATAACCTAATGCACGTTGATGATTATTTTCACCAGTGCCAATCCAAACAACATTTGTATTATTTGGATCAATTACAACGCAACCGATTGAATACGCTCCGTAACCATCAAACACAGAAGAAAATGTTATTCCTCTATCTTTAGTTTTCCAAACTCCACCCGATGCCGAAGCAACATAATATTCTGAATAATTTTTGGGGTTCACTGCGAAATCTGCAATTCTCCCAGATGTAAATGCTGGACCAATACTTCTAAATTTTAATCCAGAATAAGTTTTACTTTCCATTAATAGATTTTCTTTTGGCTTATCTTCAGCCATCATTTCAATTGAAAATAAAATGATAATTAAAATAAGTTTTGATAAAATTTTCATTGAGTACTCTCTTATAATTATTTGAATAACAAATTATCTTAGAACAATTTTTAGATGTTACAAATTTTTTCAAGTTTCCTTAAATTTTCATTTTCGCCAATTGCAATTAAATTGTCCCCTTCTTTAATAATTTCATCTGCACTTGGATTATAAATCAATTCTCCATTTTTTCTAACAAAAGCCACAATTATAACATTTGCATCTTTTCTAATTTGAGAATCTCGTAAAGATTTGCCAATAAGTTCTGAATTGTGTCCAATTTTAATTTCTTCAAGATTTATTTCAATATTCTTATTTCTGATAATTCCATCAATAAAATCTTGAACTCCTGGTTTTAATAGAAGTTGTACCATTCTTGAACCACCAATTTCGTAAGGTTTTACAACTCTGTTTGCTCCTGCTCGCAATAATTTTGATTCTGTATTTTCCTCAACTGCCCGCGAAATTATGTAAATATTTGGGTTGGCTTGCTTTGCCGATAAAACAGTAAAAACATTTTCTGCATCAGATTTTATTACAGAAACTAAACCTTTTGCTCTTTTGATTCCAGCTTTAATAAGAGTTTCATCTAACGTAGCATCACCAATTAAATAAGTATAATCATTCGAAATTAAACCATCAATTTTTTGCTCATCTTTTTCGATTACTACAAAATCTACTTTGCTTTCTTTTAATCCTTCACAAATATATTTCCCCATTCTCCCAAAGCCGCAAACAACATAATGATTTGATAATCTATCAAGTTTACTATTCATTTTTCTACTCCTAAAAATCTCGTTTTCAATCAAAAACTGAACCGACCTACCACCAATGTAACCAATTGTTATAATTCCAGTAAAAATAATAATAATTGTGTGAATTCTACCGAGAGTTGATAATTCCTTTACTTCTAAAAACCCAGTTGTTGAAATTGTAATTGCAGTCATGTAAATAGAATCAAAAAAAGTAAAATCTTCTTCCAGAAAATAATAACCTAATGTCCCGTAAATAATTATTACAAGTAAAATCAGAAAGGAATGATAAATCTTTTTTAACTGAGCCTGTTTAATGTTAGTGTCCATAATTATATATTGTAAATTAATGAATAAACAAGAAAAGCAAAAACAATTTCATTTAGAAAAAGTATTAAATAATCATATCTTATTATCTGATAATAATTTATGACTAAAAAAAATAAATAATTGTTTGAAAAATTTAAAAAAATAAATAATTTACTTACCAAATAATACATATTATCTGATATTTTATTAAATAATTAAAAAATAAAAAAGGAGACAAAATGGCTAGAGTTGTAGTTATTGGAGCGGGAATTTCTGGACATACTGCTGCAATAAATCTGAAACACAAACTTAAGAAAAGTAATGAAGTAATTGTCATTTCTCCAAATTCCTTATACCAATGGATTCCATCAAATATTTGGGTAGGAACAGGACATATGACGGCCGAACAAGTGATTTTTCCTTTATCAATTCCATACAAAAAACTTAAAATTGATTTTCGGCATGCGTATGCAAGATCAATTCATCCTGATGGAGATTCTAAATCTGATAAAGGATTTGTAAGAATAGAATATGTCGATTCTGGCAAATTCGAAGATTTGCAATATGATTACTTAATCAACTCAACTGGACCAAAATTAAATTTTGATGCAACTGAAGGATTAGGACCAAATAAGTCTGGAACTCTATCTATTTGTACCTACGAACACGCTACACAAGCTTGGGGTGAATTACAAAAAATAATCGATAAAATGAAAAAAGGACAAAAACAAAAAATAGTTATCGGACTTGGAAATGGTGGAGCAACTTGCCAAGGAGCTGCAGTAGAATATGTGCTAAATGTTGCCAATTTAATTAAGTCGAAAGGGCTTGAAAATATGGCTGACATAAATTACATAACAAATGAATTTATGGTTGGCGATCTTGGAATGGGCGGAGCTTACGTGCGAAATAATGGATATGTTGCTCATACAAAGAATATTATTGAATCGCTATTCACAGAATTTGGTATAAAATGGCATACAAAAAATTCAGTCTATAAAGTTGAACCTGGTAAAATATTTTATGAACATATTGATGGCGAAGAAAAAGTATTGGAATATGATTTTTCAATGCTTATTCCACCATTTAGCGGAGTTGGTCTAAAGGGAATTGATAAACAAGGTAATGAAATTACTGATGGAAGTCTTTTCAAACCAAATGGATTAATGACAGTTGATGCAGATTATTCAAGTGCCTCAAAGCCATATCATGAATGGAGTGGTGAAGATTGGCCATCTCGTTTGCAAAATCCAACTTGGAAAAATATTTTTGCAACTGGAATAGCTTTCGCTCCACCACACTCAATCTCAAAACCACGCACAACTCCAAGCGGCAGACCACTTACTCCAGCGCCACCTCGAACTGGAATGCCAAGTGCAGTAATGGGAAATGCTGTCGCTACCAATGTCGCAGATTTGATTAATAACAATAAACCTCTCGATGGTAAATTGAAAATAAACGCTTCAATGGCAAGATTTGCTTCAATTTGCGTTGTATCTATGGGTTATGGTTTCCGCGGAATTGCTGGAACAATGAGCGTTTACCCAACTATTCCAGATTTCAAAAAATATCCAGATTTTGGAAGAGACATAGAATATACTATGGGCGAACCAGGAATAGCTGGACATTGGTTTAAATGGGTTATGCATTACGTATTTATGTACAAAGCAAAAGCCAACCCAGGTTGGTACTTAATTCCAGACTAAAATAAAGGAGATAAAATGAATACACAACAAACTCAACTTAAAACATCTTGGGAAGAAAGAAATTACACAGAATGGAATTTTGGTATGTATCCACTTGCCTCTGAAAGATTTCGTAGAAAATGTGTGATTTACCAATTATTCAGATTTATTGTACTTTCTCTAAAAATGCTTAAAGTGGCATCTTTGAAATAAAAAGCATATTGTATTATGAACTCCGTAGAAATACGGAGTTTTTGTTTATGATTAGATTTCATATAAAACTTATTCAAAATGATTTAGATTTATAGCCTTTTTATTGCTTGAATAAGTCCGCTACTTTTCGATAAACTATTCCAACTTTATGAATTTTATTTTCTGACTTATTTTTTATTTCTCCTTTAAATTTTCTTATATTTTTCATAGTTAATTTTTTTTTCAAAATAAAATTAATATTTGTAATATTGGGAAAAGAAATGAAATTAGGAAAGTGCTTATGAGAAGTTCTGAAGAGTTTTATGAAAGTTTAAAAACAGTACATAAAATTAAGAAAAAAGAAATTAGGATATATAAACGGAAAAGCCTTTTAGAAGAAGAAGAAACATTAAAAAGTATGAAGTTTAATTTCGGAAGTATTTGGGGCATTGAGGATAAATTAGTTCCTTTTGACTATAAACGAAATGAGACAAATTATAAAGATTCACTTCGACCATCACTAATTATTGAAACTCCACTCAAATTCGGGGATAATCAGTTAGTAAAATTAGCCCCCGGTACTACTAAATTTCATAAATGCAAAAAAATAAGAGATTTTTGTTTATTTGTCTCCGTTCCCCCTGAAGAGCTTGATCAATCAACTTATTTTCTCATTTATTTTAGTTGGAAAGCCGTCCAAAAAAATCTACAAAAAAGATTTTGCGAACTTTCCACAAAAGCTAAGGAGAGACTTTCAATTTTAGTGAAGGAATTTGATAATGAATAAAAATGAAGCAGTAGAAGTATTAAGAAAAGCTTTTTTACAAATAAAAGATAACGGTAAGATAGATAATCAAATTGGCAAAAAGTTGTATGAAGCAATTAGCGGGGTAGTTCAGGTTAAATATAGTTCCCTTGGCTCTGATGATCAAAAAGATTTGGTGAATCAATCGTTTATTGGTATTTATAATTCGATGAGTTCTGAAACTGGGAATAGTGTTTGGTTAGAAAATTCGGAAAGTAATCCAGATTCAGACAAAATTTTGATTAACTATTTTTATACTATAATCAGAACAGCTTTTTATGAAATTCAACCAGTTGTATATCAAAGAGAAACCTTAAATCTTGAAAGTGCTATTCGTAATATTCTAAATAAACTTGTAAGTGAAAAATATTTATGTAAGAATTCAAGAAATGAATTTTGCAGAAATGAAGGAGCAGAAAGCATTCATCATATTGAAATAAAGGGATATTTTTATTCAATTCAAAATAAGAACGGAAATATTAATCATAGTGAATTGGAAAAATTAATTAGATCTTTTTTTGATGATGAATTGGAAAATTATGCAATTTCTCTCTCTAATTTGGTAAGACTAATAACTGATATCTCAGATTATGGAAATGCTGGTTATATTTCAATTTCGGGAGGAACACTTGATAATGATGAAGAAGAAAATAAAAATGATTTACCTAATTCTGATAACATTTACAATCCAGAGTTTATTTCTGAAGTTGAATCAATTGCAAAACAATGGCTTTCAAGAGTTGAATCATCTTTTGCGCCAGATGAGTTACATTTTTACGCAAAATTGTATTACTATAAGTTTGGACTATCACTCACTTTAGAAGAAATTGAAGAAAAGATAGGACATAGATATAGGAAAAGTAGTATTGATAATTTTGTTAAAATGTTTATTAAAACAATGAGAATATCTGAAGTTGCAGATATTAATAGTCTAGAACTTAAAGTTTATTTGGACTTTTTTATGTCCTTACTTATAAAAAAATTAAATTTAACTGAATCAGAAGGAGAAAATTCTGATGAATAAGTTTCTTAATAATGTACTTAATCCACCAACTAAAATTAAAGTTGGTCAAATTTGGTATAATAATTTAACAAAACGTGATTTTTTAATTATTGACGATAAATTTGCAGATAAAACGGGTGTTTTTCGTTCTGTTCATATTTCGAGAGTAATTGAATTGAATGATGGAAACGATCTTATTCTGCCTTCGAAAAAGTATAAGTTTTATCCGACAGACAGAATTTCATTAAGATTTACAGAAGGTCCAATTTCTAAAAATGATTTGAACTTTTATTTGGGCGAAATATCTGAAACTGATCTTAAATTAATTAAAGATTCACTGAAAATTTCAGATGATTCATTAACCGATATTCAAAGAAATATTCTTGCCGAAATATTGGAAGAAATTGAACCGGTAAGATTTGCCGCTCTTGAATATTTCGAATTTAGCTTTAGCAATTTGGAGGAAGAAAAATCAGATACTAAAAAATTTAAGATTTCCGATTATTTAAATACTGAAATAGAACCGTTCGCTTATGCTTTAGCTGCCTCAGACGATAGTTTATTGAACGTTGAACAATTTTATGAGCTTGAAAGGGAAAATCGTGGAAAATCGTTTGTTTTGATTAGCGACCAGAGTTCATTAATTCGATTATCAATTGTTAAAGGTAATTTGTATTTGGTGATTTTTGCCAAAGAAAATGAAGTAAATATTGATAATGTTGAATTTACACAGAATGATTTGTCTTTTGAATCTTCAGATAAAAAGTTGAAAATATTGCCAAATCAAATGGGATTTATTTCGTTCAATTTGAAAAATTATAAAAATGAAGAAAGTAAAATTTCGTTTAACTTAAATGGGAAATATTTTGAGGGTAATTTTAGGATAGAATAATGGAAAGCAGGGCAAAAGGATTAGAAAATATAGGGAATTACAAATCTGCTGTTGAGATTTATTCACAATTATTAAAAGAATCGAACGGGGCAGACGATAAGTATTTTTATTCTAAAAAAATAGAAAAAGTGAATAAGTTTTTCGAAAAAGTTTCAGAATTAAACTTCGGCGAAGCTTTTTTCCCAGTATTTGACGGGAAGAATAATTCAGGCGCAGTTTTTACTATTCACTTTGAAAAAAGTAGTCAATATGAAAACGGTAATAGTTTGACTATTCTTTCAGATAATTGGGGGAAAATCCAGCCGTTTTTAAAAAGTTATCTCGATGAATTTCTCGAAAAGAATCTTAAACATCATTATGTGTTTGATTGGAAATTTGGCGAATATTTCCCTTTTATTAAAAATATTCCTTCGAATAAAGATTCTGCCACAATATTTGGACAAATTGAAGGAAATTCTCTTCAACTTGCTCTTGCTTTTGCATTCTTTTCTGCATTCCTAAAAGTAAATCTCGGAAAATTTGTATTCTCTGGGAATTTAGAACAAAGAGGAAACTCGGTCAAAATTGGATCTGTAAATGAAATTCCCACAAAATTAAGCATAATAAAAAAAGAACGTCCAAGTACTCAATTAATCGCAAATTTTGAATCTGACGACAAAACATTACTAAATTTTGACGAGTTGAATAACGCAATAAATCGCACAATTCCAGCTTTTGCAAAGCTATTAGATGAAGAATTATTTAATAACTCAAATATTCGAAAAATATCGTTAAAAGTTATTCCCGAAATTGAAGCGGAAGATGGAAAGAAACATGATTTAGTAAAATTTGATCATGGCGGAATTAATACACACGAAATACCGCTCTTGTATGAATATTTGAAACGAAATAAGGACTTTTTTTCGCCAGCAGAAAATGGAGTAATTATCGATGGACTAAAACCAGCTTTTGGAGTGGCATTAATTGCTGGAATGGAAGATATAAAAAACACTGTTTCAAATTTTATTGCTATTAGAAATACACAAGACGATTCAAAAGGATTCAGTAGTGCCGTTGTAGTAAAATCTGGAGGACAAAAAAAAAGTCGGAACCCTGGAGAATTATTTAAATATAAAATTTAATGGATGATGGAGAAATTAATAAATAACAATAGGAAAAAGATATGACTGAAAAAGAAGAAAAATATGGTTTGGTTCTTGCCGCTTTAATTAAAGATATTGGCAGATTCAAACTTCAGGCTTTTCCAAGTGATGAAGAAGTTGACTTAAAAATTACTTCTTTAGATTTTTTTAATTCATTTATTGCTAATAAAACATCAGTAAAACCAATTGCAAATTATGTTTCTGACTTGCTGAAAAATGGCACTGAAATATTATTCGAAGCTGATGAATTAGCGGCTTTATCTGAAAATATTAAGAAAAAAGAAAAAGTAGTATTAAGACCGCTAACTTCTATTTTTTCAAAAATTGATTTTCAAAAAGAAGGGGAAAAATTACCCAAAGAACAGTTCTATTTGCCAAAAAAATTAGTTTATGATGAAGTCTTTCCAAAAGAATCGGTTGAAAATTTTCAGAGTGAAACAAAAAATCTCTATGATGAATTTGTTAAAGAACTGCAAACACTTCCCGATAACGAAATTGCAGCTTATATCGATTCGCTTGTTTATTTAATGGAAAAATATCTCGTCTATGTAAGTTTAGGGGAAGAACAAGGTGATTCTGATATCTCAATTTATGATAATTCAAAGACTATCGCGGCGCTGGCTTTATGCAAAAAATATAGTGATTCTAATGAAAAACCATTTTTAATTGTTGCGGCAGATGTAAGCGGAATACAAAATTTTATTTATGAAGAAATTGGACCTAAGCCCAAGAGTGAAAGTCGAGCAAAAAGATTAAGAGGAAAATCTTTCTATTTAAGTCTTTTAACCGATTTATTCAGTGATTTTCTATTAAAAAAACTTGATTTGCCAAGAACAAATATTCTGATGAACGGTGGCGGACATTTTGTAATGATTGCACCAAATTCAAGCGTAAATAAAGAGATAATTAAAGAGGCAGTTATAGAAATTCAAAAATGGTTTTATGCCAACTTTAAAGGAAATCTTAATCTTATTCTCGATACACTTGAAGCGGATAATGAACTTTATAGAAAATTTCCTAAATGGTACAACAATATTTCAAGTTTGCTTGTAAAGGCAAAAAAACAAAGAAGTTTTGATAATCTTGAAAAAGTATTTGACTATGATTTGGATAGAATGGATATCGGAGAATATAAAAATGTTTTGAATAATTCTGCCTTAGCTGAAATAAATGAGCAAGAAACAGAGTATGAAAGAAACTTAGCCTTACTTGCTTCACTTTTTGAAAATATTGGTAAAAACTTGCCTAGTTCAAACTTTATTGTCGTTCTAAAAGGTAGTTTAGATAAATTATCAACAATTAAATATAAAGATGGAGAATTAGCTATTCCATTCCCTCAATTTAATACTTCATATTTATTTCTAAACTCAGAAAATGACTTGTATAACTTCCTCAATAAAAATCTAAATGCAGAATTTACATCTGTTGAAATATTAAAAATTAATGATAGTAATTATCGAGTAAATAAAATAAACGAATTAATTAACCGAAGTAGCTATCCATTCTCAATTGGGTTTAGGTTTATGGGAAATTTTGTTCCAACCAATAAATATGGTGGACCCGTAGATTTTGAAAAATTAAGCAAAAATAATGCTGAAGATGAAAATAATGACCAAGATTTATCTTATGAACTTGCAGCAACTTTGCGAATGGATGTTGATAATCTTGGAGCTATATTTAGTCAAGGATTAGAAAGAGGTGGAGATACAGAAAGCCTTCGCACTCTTTCAAGAACAGTTGCTTTGTCGCGTGAATTTAATCTTTTTTTCGGTGGTTATTTAAATAAAATTGCAGAAAGATGGAAGATTTATATTACGTATTCTGGCGGAGATGATTTATTTGTAGTTGGTTCATGGATAAATATTATTGGTTTTGCACAACAAGTAAAATCCGATTTTACAAAGTTTGCGTGCAATAATCCTTATGTAACAATTTCTGGAGGAATTTATCTGCATAAAAGCAGTTTCCCAATAGGAAGAGCAGCACAATTTGCAGGCGAAGTAGAAGAGAAAGCAAAGAAAAGAAGATTCATATTAAAAGGCAACAAAAAATTTGAATACAATGACAAGAATTCAATTTCAGTATTTGATAGAGTATTCCATTGGGATGATTTTAATAAATATTTGAACTACGGTAAAGAATTAAACCAACTTGTAGTAAAAGACGAAATTAAGTCTTCGCTCTTACATTTTTTGCTCCAAATTAGCAATAGAATGATAGATGAAGATGGTTCGATAGATCTTAATGAATATCATAATTTAATTTCAAAGATAAAATATATGTTAGCAAGAAAACCAAGAGAAATTACTCATTCAAAAATAATGGAATTAGAAAATGGCGGAACTAAAGTTTCTGAAAAAGTAAAACAACTTTCTAAACTAATACATGGGGAAGATTCACTATTATACTTGGAAAATCTTATTATTCCAGCCTCTTATGTAATATTAAAGAACAGAGATACAAAAAAATAAAATAATAAAAGGAGAACTAAACTATGGCATTACAAAATTTAGACACTACAAATGACCTTTCTAAAATTCTAGACACTATAAGTGACCTTTCTAAAATTACACCAGAAGATATTGATTATATTGGTGATAATTTTGGGCATTATTTAGCCGATAAAAATAAAGGCATTAAAACGAACCAAGTAAGAAATATTTTTTCATCGGTAATTTCTTTAAGGACAAAACAAAAATCTGCGAAGGATGGTTGGAGTGATGAAATTCACAACGAACTTGTTTTAATTAAACCAAAATTAGCTTATGCTTCGGGCAGACAGAGAAATGTAAAACCACTCTATGAGTTATTATCAAAAGCAATTAAAGCTACAGTCGATTCAAGTGATAAGAAAAAAGGATTAACAAATTTTATTCAGCTTGTAGAAACAATTGTAGCATATCACAAATTTTATGGTGGAAATTAATTTAAAGGAGATAAAAATTATGGCAAATCAATTATTAGCAAACGTTATTATTAAAGGTAAAATGACTGCATTAACTGGAATTCATGTTGGTGGTAGTAAAGAAAAACTTCAAATCGGCGGAGTTGATAGTCCCGTACTCCGTGATCCAAATACAAACTTTCCATATATTCCTGGGTCGTCTCTTAAAGGCAAAATGAGAATGTTACTTGAGTTTGCACTTGGAAAAGTTAGTAATAATGGTAAACCTTTTGAAAGCAAAGATAAAGATGAAGAAATAACAAGAATTTTTGGTACTTCAGAAAAAGAACTTAAAACAGGTCCGACAAGACTTATTGTAAGAGATGCTTATCCTGATAAAAAAACTCAAGATATGTGGAAAAATCTGGATTCTGAATTACAATACACTGAATTTAAGCCAGAAAACACTATTGACAGATTAACATCAGAAGCTAATCCTCGTTTTCTTGAACGTGTTGTAAAAGATTCAACATTTGATGTAGAATTTGTTTATAGTATTTATGACTTAAATGAAAATGAACCAGGCAAAATTGATAAGGAAAACTTAGGTAGAATTATTGAGGCTCTTCGTCTTCTTGAACATTCAGGAATTGGTGGAAATATTTCACGTGGTTATGGACAAATTAAATTTAAGTTATCTGATCCAATTGTTGTAACAAAAGAAAATTATCAAAATGGAAGCGGAAATTACTTAATAGCAGCTCAACCAGTTGATGAATCAAATCTAAAATCCCTTGATAAGATAAAATTACCTGAATTAAATGAGGTAAAATAATGAAGATCGTTTATTTAACGCCGAAGTCGTCTTTTCGGGAAAATCTTCGTTCTGATACTCTTTGGGGACTAATTTGCTGGGGAATTAATACGGTTTATTCTAAAGAAACGCTTGATAATTTTATTGCTGATCATAAAGAAGGAAAAGTTTTTAAAATTTCTTCTACATATCGTTTTTTTAGAGAAGACGAAAATGAAACTCTTTTATTTCCCAAGCCGATATTAGAACCTATAGATATTAACAGATATTTCGAAGAAAATAAAATCTCTGAAAAGGAAAAAAAGGCAAGTGTAATAAAAAGTCTAAAAGATTATAAAAAAGTCAAATTTATTGATAAAGAAACATTCGAAAAGTTTTTGACTGGAGAATTGAATGAAAGTAAATATTTCTTTTCAAATCTTTGGGATAAAAAAATACCCAATTTCAATCGGGAAGATGTTCTTCATAATCAAATAAATAGACTTACAAATACTACTGAAGAAGGAGCATTATTTTCAACTTCTGAACTTTTTGCAAATAATGGCGGTCTTTTCTTTTTGATGGATGGAACGGAAGAACATCTAAAATTAGCAACTGGAGCTTTGAATTTTTTCTCTCATGTTGGATTTGGTGGCGATTCTTCTATAGGTAAAAATCATTTTGATATAAAAATTGATGATTTTACATTCAAGAAAATTGAAAATCCAAATGCATTTATTTCACTCTCATTATATTCACCAAAGAAAGAAGAAATAACAGAATATAAAAAGTCAAGAAATTATTTCTGGTATGAACTTGAAGCAAGAAAAGGGAAATTTGGCGGACAATTTATAAAGGCTAAAAATTTCTGGAAAGATTCAGTTTTATTATTCAAGGAAGGTTCTGTTTTCCCAAATTTGAATTCACAAAATTATGGGAGAAATATCCAAGTAATGAAATATGACGACATGAACATTTATCAATTTGGTTATGCTTTTAATCTTCCAATTAAAATTATGGAGAAGCAATGAAACTAAAACTTCATACAGTTAGCCCAGTTCATATTGGAACTGGGAACTCGCTCGAACCTTTTGAATATATTATCGAAAATGGAACATATTATCGCTTAGACCAAAATAAAGCTTTTGGACTTGCGTTAGAAAAACATCCCGATTTCCCAGATAAATTTGCAAAATGGCTTGAAAATACTTCAACACGTTTGCAGAAAGCAAATGATAATGCAGAACAAGCAAGAATAAGAGCCCAGTTTAATTTCAGATATTTTTGCGAATCAGTTTTACAAGATTCTGATTTAGCTGATTCAATAATTGAAAAAGGTTATGCCTATAAATGTCCAATTCCTTTTGGCTTAGATGGGAAAAAGCAAATTCAAGAATTAATCAAGAATCCAGATAATACTCCATATATTCCAGGCACTTCTATTAAAGGTGCTTTAAGAACAATACTTGCGTGGCGTGCTTTTAGTAATTTAACCGAAAATGAAAAAACACAACTAATGACAAAAGTTCTGAATTCAAGACAATTTCGTGAAAATAAAGGGAAAGATTTGGATACGCCGATTGAAGAAGAATTATTTGTCTGCGGAATACAAAAAAACACAAGAGATGGTATTAAAACAGATTTTTCTGATATTAAATTCGATATTCTTAAATTTATTCATGTTACTGATGCTTTTTCTGAATCTGCTGAAATGGCAGTTTATCCAGCAAATCTTTATTTAACAGATAAAGAACCACAATCTCAAACACCAGCTTTGGAAACAATTAGATTTAATTCATCATTCAATTTCGAAATTAGCATTAACGAAGCGGAATTTAGAAAGATTTATGATATTTCGGCAAAAACTAACACTGAAAAATGGATTGATTTACCTAAAAAATTCAAAAGAATGTTTGAGTTTTATCCGCATGAAATTCCAAACGGTAAACTTGAGGAGAAGATTGTTGAATCTATTAAATATGCCATATCTGATTTTTATAAAGCTCAATTTAATCGGGAATCCAAATGGCTATCAAGTTTCAGAAGAGAAGTTTTAGTGCAAGGAAGAAAAAAGAGTAATGCAAACATTGATGGTATTAAAGAATTTTACGAAGTTTATGAGGAAATTCCAATAATGTTTAAAATAGGTTGGGCTTCGGGTTTTCATAATACTACGATATTTGATGTTCTTGTTTCAAATGAAAAAACTAAACCATTTATGGAAAAAATTCTTGCTCAATTTAAGATTGGAATTCCTCAGAATAAAAGAAAAGACCCAAATGTTAAACCGGCAGATATTTCCAAATTCCCTAAATCACGAAGATTGGCAGCAGAAAAACTAAATTCACCTATTGATCCTTTCGGATGGGTTGCTTTCTTATATGAAGACGAAAATTTGGAACTGGAATAAAGAAGAAAAAATGAAAATATTATTTCACATACTCAGTGGACAAAGTCTGCAGAATTATATTGCGGCAAAGATTGTTAATCCAGATTTGAATTTTTATCTTTATACAAAGGAATCAAAAAACGGTTTGAATGTTCATATTGAAGTGCTCGGGAAAAACTACAAATCCGAACAAATTGAATCTTGGGATTATTTATCGGTTTATAAAAGAGTAAAAAACATAACTGAACAATATTCTGAAGATACTTTGCTCCTAAATTTTACAGGTGGAAACAAGGTAATATCACAAGCAGCGTTCAATGCTTTTAAAGATAAAAATTATGATTGTATTTATATTAATTCGCAGGATAATGAATTTATTTATTTTGACCATCATAAACCTGGCATTGAAAAAGTAAGTTCACAAAAAATTGTCTTAAATGTAAACATTGCTGATTTTTTGAGTTTGAATGGACAAAAAATTAAGTATTCTGATAACCGAGAATCTACCGAAAAGGAAAAATTGCGAGAGTTTTTAACAAAGAACTACAAAGACTATAGCAAATATATTTTGCAATTTGCAAGGAATTGGGATGCAAAATTTCCTAATAGCAATAATTCAAAATATATTAGTGATGGAAAATTCAAAGGCTCTTATATTAAATTTGAAGAGGAATGTAGCCAAATTTATTTTGTAAAAAACGCAAAAGAGGAATTAATCTTGAAAGAAGAAGGAACAGAGCTATTGGAATACCTTACAGGGAAATGGTTTGAAACTGCATGTTATTTGAAGTTGAAAAGTCTTAATTATTTCAATGAAATCCAACAAAATGCTACACTTGACAAACTTAATAAATCCGATTCAACAAAATATCAAGATAAAAATGAATTCGATATAATAGCGGCAACAGGTGTTTATCCTATTATTTTTGAGTGTAAAGCGGGCGGACTTCGTTCTGAATATATTGACAAACTGAATAATTTCAAGCAAACATATCTAGGTAGATACTCATCAGTTTTTTTTATTACTTATTTCCCAATTAACAGTTTTACTGAAAGTGATATTTTGCTTAACGAAAGATTGGACGAGAATAACATTAAATTAATTACATTTTCGGAACTTAATAGTAGTCTTATTCCAAAATTAAAAAGCCACAAGAACTTAAAATAATATAGGAACTAAATGTCCAGAATCCTAATTGAAATTATAAGCGGGCAAACAATGCCAGTTTATATTGCATCACAAATTGTTAAACCAGATAGAATTGCTTGTTTTGTATCAAAAGCAGTTTCTAATCAATTGAAGTATATAACAAATTCGATTAAAACTTTAGAACAATTTGATGAAATTGAAATAGATGCTTTCGATTTTGATGCAATTTACAACACTTTGGAAATGTATGTAGATGAATACACAGAAAAAGATGACGAAATAATCGTGAATTTTACTGGTGGAACAAAAATTCAATCAATTGGAATATTTCAGAAAGCAATGGAATTGGGGTTAAAAGCTATTTACATTAACTCTGAAAGAAACGAGTATTTAACATTCCAAAAAGGTAAAAAAACTAAAGTTGAAAAATATTCTGTAACAATTGACCCAGTAACTTACCTTAAACTTTCGGGACATGAACTTTACCCACCAGAAAAAATGAATTTAACCAAAAAGAATATGGAATTTCTTGAAGTGATGAAAACGCACTTCTCTAAATTTCATCAGTTTTTACGAAATAAAAAACCAAATCGGCTATTATTAGGCAGCATTATTGCCCTTGAATCGAAAGATCCAAAAATAAAATTAATTCATAAAGAACACATCTTTTTTGAAGATTCATTTCCCAACGTAGCAAAAAGCAATTTCAATAAAATTATTTACGGTGCAGGTTTTTGGTTAGAATATCTTTCAAATGAAATATTAAAATCTATAAATTTTTTTGATAAAACCTATCTCAACTTGAGAATAAAATGGAAGACTTTTGAAATTTCAAATAAATACAAAAATGAAATTGATATTATTGCTATGAAGGAGACTACGCCATTTTTATTCGAGTGTAAAACCCGTAAAGTGGAAAATTCTGATATTGATAAATTAATCTATTTACGAAACGAATACTTTGGCAGATATTCAAAACTCTTCATTATTGCATTAGAAAAACCCACTACGTTAATTGAAAAAATGAAAGACGCTAAAGTTGAATTTATACTATTCTCCAATTTAGAAGAATATTTTAAAAATAAAAATTTCACCGAAAATCCAAATATAGTGTAGGTATATACTTTGAAAATTTACAAGTTTTATCTTGATATTCAATTTACAAA
>DYLK01000056.1 GCA_020722065.1 Melioribacter roseus | reverse complement strand
GTGTAATCAGTGATTATTGCCTTTGAGAGAGTACTAACCGTTTAAATGTAAGACTTTTACTTCCAAAGTTTATTAGTAAACCAACTTCTAATCTGTAAGCCTTCAAATAGTTTAATACTTGAGCCAAATGTACATCTTCTAGTTGAATGATCGCTTTTAATTCTACTAATATTTTATTCTCAACAACGAAATCTGCTCTACGAGTACCAATTGGTTTCTCAAGGTCTTTATAATAAATATCTTGTTCAATTTCACGAACAAATTGAAGATTAGCCTTTTGCAATTCGTACGCCAGAGCTCTCTGATAAATAACTTCTTGAAATCCATTTCCAAGAAACCTATGCACTTCAAATGAGGCACCTATTATTTTTTCAGTAATATCTTTAAATAATAAATCGTTATTCATATCAGTGTAAATCTATAATCTCTTTAATCTGTGATTCAGATAATTTTTCGAGTTCGAGAATATCTTTACGAATTTCTTCAAGACTTCGGAGAGGTTTATATTTATAAAAATATTTGGTGAAGTTTATTTCGTAACCAATTTTAGTTTTGCTGTGATCTATCCAAGCATCGGGTAAATGAGGTAGAACTTCTCTTTTAAAATATTCTTCAACATCTTCTTTTAGCGGAATATTTTCATAATCTCGTAAATCAGGATCGGGAACGGGATTGCCTTTTTTATCAGTTTCAATTTCTCCTTTATCATTTCCTGTCTGCGTGTGTTCACGCACAGGCATGCGTTTTGGTCTTTCTACGGTAATACGCGTGTATCCAAAATCATCGTTGTCAAAAATTTTGCAATACTCACTTTCCTCAAAAGCTGCATAAATTTCTGTTATAGTTTTAATTTGGTCGGGTTTTCCGTTTTTACCGTCTCCAATTTCCTTTCTTTTATTGCCAAGACTTCGCATCATTTTTATATAAAAAGGATTATCTTTATCGCCATTTTCCCAATCGCTTCCGCTTGCATTTATAAGTTGAACTTTGCCTTTACGTTTTGCTTCTTTTCTGTTTGTAACAATCCAAATGTAAGTTGCAATTCCAGTGTTATAAAAAAGTTGGTCGGGCAGTGCAATAATTGCTTCGAGCATATCATTTTCAATAATCCATTTACGAATTTCGCTTGGACCGCTTCCCGCACCGCCGCTAAAAAGTGGCGAGCCGTTAAAAACAATTGCAAGTCTGCTTCCTTCGGTTGTTTGTTTCATTTTGCTTATCATGTGTTGAAGAAAAAGAAGCGAGCCGTCGCTTATTGGAGGAAGTCCGGCGCCGAATCTTCCGGCGTAACCTTTATTTTCATATTCATCGTTAATGAATTTCTGTGCTTTTTTCCAATCAACGCCAAATGGTGGATTACTGAGCATATAATCAAACTTTTCATCTTCCAAACCATCTTGGCTAAAACTATTTCCGAATTTTATGTTAGCCGGATTCTGTCCTTTAATTAACATATCAGATTTACAAATTGCGTACGACTCTGGATTTAATTCTTGTCCGAAAAGTTCTAAACGTGCGCTTGAGTTTAATTCGTGTAAGTATTCATCTGCGACAGAAAGCATTCCGCCTGTTCCGCAAGCGGGATCGTATAAAGTTTTTACTATTCCTTCTTTTCTTAAAATATCTTTATCGTTGGCAAAAAGAAGATTAACCATTAAGCGAATAACTTCGCGTGGAGTAAAATGTTCACCGGCTGTTTCGTTGGAAATTTCAGCAAACTTACGTATGAGTTCCTCAAAGATGTAACCCATTTCCATTGGTTCGGTAACTTCAAATTTGTCTTTTGCATCGACAAAATGTTTTATAACAAGATAGAGTAAATCATATTCATCAAGTTTTTTTATCTGATCTTCAAAGCTGAAATAATCAATTATTTCTCTGGCGCTTATGGAAAAACCATTTATATAATTACGAAGATTTGCAGCTATGTTATTATGGTCTTTTGCAAGTTCGGTAAAATCAAACTTACTTCTATTGTGAAATTTAACTTTGGCAATTCCGTTGAGTATTGGTTCTAAAACTTCCGGCTTTTTGTCTTTATGTATTTGATATGCTTCCAAAACTTGCTTTTTAGTAGGTTCCAAAACCATATCCAAACGTCTTAACACTGTGAAAGGTAAAATTACTTTCCCATAATCTGCTTGTTTATAATGCCCGCGAAGAAGATCGGCAATTGACCAAATGAAGTTCGCTTTTTCTTTAAAATTATTCATAAATACCTTACAATAAAAAATTACATACTAAATTTAGCAATTTTTACATCACATTCAGTTTGAAAAACTAAATCAACTTTACACTGCATACTATTACTGAAAAGCCAAACATAAATTCCACTCAATTAGATTGTATAGAGAAAGCAATCACTTTTAAATCAAATCAACTATATTTGCACGCCATCCATGCCGCTTATGCTAAATTACAGGGATTCAACCCTTTCTGCTTGG
>DYLK01000015.1 GCA_020722065.1 Melioribacter roseus | reverse complement strand
TTTTGATGAAGTAATCGGTAATGAGTGAACAGTAATCAATAAAAATAAATTATTAAAAGATGTTCAATGCTTTTTTGTGTTGAACATTTTTTTTGTCATTTTTAGACTTTCTTCTTCAATCAGTTAAGGCTGTCTGCAATAAAAGGAGCAAAATATTCTTGAATTAAAGTAACCTTTAGAGTTCTTTTAATTAATTTTATAAAATAAACATTGCAGTTCACTTTAGTGAACTTGTAAAGTAAATATTACCATTATATGCTTCTGTCACATAGATAAATTTTAGAAAATTATAAAGCAAAAGAATAATTTTTATAAAACTATATTTTAATACTTTCGTCTTTTATTTTTGTAATGCCAACTAATAAAAAGGTTATCAAATGAAATATTTATTAATTGTTTTTTTAACAACTTTAATTTCAATGAATGCACAAATTAAATATCCAACTCCCAAAAAAGGAGATGTTGTAGATAATTATCACGGGAAACAAATTTCAGATCCGTACAGATGGATGGAAGATTTGAATTCGCAGGAAACTCAAGATTGGATTTCTGCCGAAAACGAAATTACGGATAATTATTTAGCAAAAATTCCATTTCGCGAAAAAATCCAAAACAGATTAACTGAATTATTCAATTATGAAAGATTTTCTGCTCCTTCAAAAGAAGGTGATTATTATTATTTCTATAAAAATGATGGTTTACAAAATTTCTCAATTTTGTATCGCCAAAAAGGATTAGCTGGAAATCCCGAAGTGTTTTTAGACCCAAATAAATTTTCTGATGATGCTTCGGTGAGTTTAGCTGGTATTTCTTTTTCTAAAAATAATAAATTCGCAGCTTATGCAATTTCGAAAGGTGGTTCTGATTGGAGAGATGTATTTGTAATTGATGTTGCAAGCAAAGAGCAATTATCAGATAAAATTGAATGGGTAAAATTTTCTGGAATGTCGTGGTTTAAAGATGGATTTTTTTACAGTCGCTATGATGAACCATCTGACGCTGAAAAACTGAAAGCAGCTAATGAATTTCAGAAATTGTATTATCACAAAGTGGGAACAAAACAATCTGAAGATATTTTAGTTATGGAAGATAAGACGAATCCCAAAAGAGGTTTTTCGGGTACGGTAACCGATAACGAAAAGTATTTAATTATTTCTGGTTGGGAAGGTTCATCTGATTACAACTTATTGTTTTACAAAGATTTATCCCAAAATTCACCAATTAAAACAATTTTCGGCGAACTTGAAGCTGAATATTCTTTTATAGATAATTTGGGAGACAATTTGCTAATTCAAACAAATTATGAAGCTCCTAATTATAAAATTGTATTAGTAAATCCTGAAAATCCCGAAAAATCAAATTGGCAAACAATTATTCCCGAAACCGCAAATCCTATCAGTTCTGTTTCTTTTGTAAATGGGAAATTGATTGTTGCTTATCTAAAAGATGCTAATACAAAAGTTTACGTTTATAATACGAATGGAAAATTAGAGAACGAAATTAAACTTCCTGGAGTAGGAACTGCTTTTGGTTTTGGCGGAAAACAAACAGATTCTGAAGTTTTTTACACATTTACTTCATTTACTTACCCGCCAACAATCTATAAATACGACATCGCAAAAAACGAATCTTCTTTATTTAGAAAATCGGAATTAAAATTTAATCCTGAAGATTACGAAACAAAACAAGTTTTTTACACAAGTAAAGATGGCACCAAAATCCCACTTTTTATTACTTATAAAAAGGGAATTAAGTTAGATGGAAATAATCCAACTTTGCTTTATGCTTATGGTGGTTTCAATATTTCTTTAACTCCAAGTTTTTCAGTAACATATTTACCACTTTTGGAACAAGGCGGAATTTACGCTTTGGCGAATATTCGCGGTGGTGGTGAATATGGCGAAACGTGGCATAAAGCCGCTATGAAAGAAAATCGACAAAAAGCTTATGATGATTTTATTTCAGCTGGCGAATATCTTATTAAAGAAGGTTATACTTCATCAGAAAAATTGGCAATTCAAGGTGGTTCAAATGGTGGATTGTTGATGGGAGTTATTGTAAATCAAAGACCAGATTTAGCAAAAGTTGCATTTCCAATGGTTGGAGTTATGGATTTGTTGCGATTTCAAAAATTTACAATCGGCTGGGCTTGGGTTCCAGAATATGGCTCAAGTGAAGTTCCAGAAGAATTTGATTATCTAATTAAGATTTCACCACTTCACAATCTGAAGAAAATTGACAATTATCCAGCAATTATGGTTACAACTGCCGATCACGATGACCGTGTTTTTCCTGCACACTCATTTAAGTATGCTGCCACTTTGCAAGAAATGAATCAAGGGAAAAACCCCACATTAATTCGCATTGAGACAAAAGTTGGTCACGGAGCGGGAACAAATGTTAACAAAACAATTGAACTTTACACAGATATTTTATCATTTTTAATGTTCAACACAAATACTGATTACAAATAAGGTAAAAATGCAACCAATTAAAATATATTTGAATAAAGAAACAAAAGCATTACAAATTACTTGGGAAAATTCAGTTGTTCATAATTTTCCTCTTCATTTTTTGCGTGATGAATCGCCAGATGCTCAAAATAAAGGCGAACATATTTTATGGAAAACAATTCCCGCTCCGCCAAAAGGTCCAGATAGAATTGGCAAATATGAAATTGTAAAAATTGATTTGGTAGGAAATTATGCAATTCAAATCACTTGGAAAGATGGCTACGATTATGGAATATTTTCCTTTGAACTACTTTATAAATGGGGGAAATTACTTTTGGATAGCTCGACCCCAGAATAAAAATTAAACAAAATTACAAGCCAATCAACCCGCAAAAACTTGCGGGTTTTTTATTATATGATTATAAATTTGAAATTCACACTATTTTAATAGAACTCACAAATATTCAGTAACAAATTAACTTCTAAAAAGTTATTTTTGATAAGTAAATCTTATTTAATTTAGAGGAAAATATGTCAGAAATACAATTATTAAAAGATATTAGAGCAAAAGCAAAAACACAAAAAAGAACTGTGGTTTTACCCGAAAGTCATGATGAAAGAGTTTTGAAAGCTGCCGAAATGATAATAACAGAAGGTTTTGCCTCAGTAATTACAGTGGGAAATGAAGAAAAAATCTATGCAAAAGCAAAGGAATTAGGTTTAACATTAAACGGATTAAGAATATACGACCCCGAAAAATCTGAATTAACAAATGATTTTGCCAATTACTTTTTCAATTTAAGAAAAAGCAAAGGAATTACTTATGAAGAAGCTAAAACTGCAATGAAAAAAGACTTGTTTTTTGGAGCGATGTTAGTTCGCGAAAATATGGCTCAAAGTTCAGTTGCTGGCTCAACAGCATCAACTGGCGATGTTCTGCGAGCGGCTTTTCAGGTTGTTGGAATGGAGGAAGGAATTTCGATTGTTTCGAGCTTCTTTTTGATGATTTTTCCCGAACGAGTTTTTAGTTTTGCCGATTGTGCCGTTGTACCAAATCCAAATGCACAACAATTGGCTGATATTGCAATAACTACAGCCGATAATCACAAAATTCTAACTGGCGAAGAACCACATGTTGCAATGTTGTCCTTTTCAACAATGGGAAGTGCCAAACACGAATTAGTTGACAAAGTTTTAGAAGCTACAAAAATTGCAAAACAAAAACGTCCAGATTTATCGCTCGATGGTGAATTGCAATTTGATGCCGCAATTATCGATTCCATCGGAAAACGCAAAGCTCCACAAAGTTCTGTTGCTGGAAGAGCAAATGTATTAGCTTTTCCTGATTTGAATGCTGGAAATATCGGTTACAAAATTGCTGAAAGACTTGGTGGAGCAATTGCAGTTGGACCAATTGTTCAGGGCTTGAAAAAACCGTTGTTTGATTTAAGTCGTGGTTGTAGTGTGGAAGATATTGTAAATACTGCTGCTATTTCTTGTTTAATGGCAAAATAGTTAACAAATTCTCAATTATAGTTTAAAATAAAAAAGACGGAAATTACTCCGTCTTTTTTATTATATCTTTTTGAAATAATTATCAAAAATGTAAAGCGTGCGAAGTAATTTTTGCTTTTAAGAAATCTCGATTCATTCGCGCAATATTTGTAACTGAAACACCTTTTGGACATTCAGCTTCGCAAGCATAAGTATTTGTGCAGCTACCAAATCCCATTTCATCCATTGTATTAACCATTGCTTGAACTCTATCATATCGTTCTGGTTGACCTTGAGGAAGAACAGCAAATTGAGAAACTTTGGCACCTACAAAAAGCATTGCAGAAGCATTTTTACAAGCTGCAACGCAAGCTCCACAACCGATGCATTCAGCCGCTTCAATAGCAATAGTAGCCGTTTCTTTAGAGATTGGATGAATATTTGCATCTGGTGCACTTCCTGTATTAACTGAAATGAAACCACCAGATTGAATAATTTTATCCAAAGGAGAGCGATCGACAATTAAATCTTTAATTATATTATATGCCTTTGCTCTGAATGGTTCAATATAAAGATTTTCACCATCTTTAAATGTTCGCATATGTAATTGGCATGTTGCAGTTTTGGGCAAAGGTCCGTGTGGATGTCCGTTAACAACAACACCACAAGTACCACAAATTCCTTCACGACAATCACTTTCAAAAGCAATTGGTCTTTCGCCCTTTGCTTCTAAAGTATTATTTAGTTCATCTAACATTTCGAGAATAGAAGCATCTGGCGAAGTAGAAACCTTAAATTCTTCAAATCTACCTTCAGTAGATGGATTTTCTTGTCTCCAAATATTCAAAGTTAAATTGATATTATGATTTTCCATTACTTGTAGCTCCTTGTTGCTAATTTTACATATTCAAAGACAAGTGGTTCTTTATTCAATTCCCACTCACCAACTTTCTTGAATTCCCACGCAGAAACGTAAGCATATTCTTCATCATTTCTTAATGCTTCGCCTTCTTTTGTCTGGTATTCTTCTCTAAAGTGAGCACCGCAAGATTCATTTCTGTTTAATGCATCAACTGCCATTAGTTCACCAAGTTCAAGAAAATCAGCAACTCTTCCAGCTCGCTCAAGTGTTTGGTTAAGCTCTTTATCTTGTCCAACTACTTTTACATCTTTCCAGAATTCTTCTCGTAAAGAAGTAATTTCGGAAATTGCTTCTTTTAAGCCTTTCTCGTTTCTTGCCATTCCGACTTTGTCCCACATAATCTGACCAAGTCTTTTATGGATACTATCAACAGTTTGCTTTCCGTTTATTGATATTAATTTTTGGATTGAGTCTCTAACAGTTTTCTCAGCTTCGGCAAAAGCAGTGTTATCTGTAGAAACTTTTTCAGGTTTCTGACCACCAAAGTAATTACCAATTGTGTAAGGAATAACAAAATATCCGTCTGCAAGACCTTGCATAAGAGCAGAAGCACCAAGTCGGTTTGCTCCGTGATCAGAGAAATTTGCTTCGCCTAAAACAAAAAGTCCTGGGATGTTGCTCATCAAGTTATAATCTACCCACAAACCACCCATTACATAGTGTGGAGCTGGATAAATTTGCATTGGAACTTTGTATGGATTTTCTCCTGTAATGTTCTGATACATATCGAACAAGTTCCCGTAACGTTCACGAATTACATTTTCACCAAGACGATTAATAGCTTCGCTAAAATCCAAATAAACTGCATCTTTCCCGTTTACACCGCGACCTTCATCGCAAACTTCTTTTGCACTACGAGAAGAAATATCGCGTGGTGCTAAATTGCCGAATGAAGGATATTTTCTTTCGAGATAATAATCTCTTTCTTCTTCGGGGATATCGGCAGCAGAACGTTTGTCCGCTTTGTTTTTTGATACCCAAATTCGACCATCATTTCTTAAACTTTCGCTCATCAAAACACGTTTTGATTGCAATTCGCCATGTATTGGTAAGCATGTTGGGTGAATTTGAGTAAAGCAAGGATTTGCAAAAGCAGCGCCTTTTTTGTGAGCTCGCCAAACTGCTGTTGCATTAGAATTCATAGCATTTGTTGAAAGATAAAATACTCTGGCATAACCACCAGTAGCTAAAATTACAGCTTGTGCGGAATATCTTTCGATTTCGCCAGTTAAGAGATTTCGAACAATAATTCCTTTAGCTTGTCCATCGACAATTACAACATCAAGCATTTCACGGCGTGTGTACATTTCAACATTTTTTAACCCAATTTGACGAGAAAGTGCAGAATAAGCACCAAGAAGAAGTTGTTGTCCTGTTTCACCGCGAGCATAAAAAGTTCTTGAAACTTGAGCACCACCGAATGAACGATTTGCTAAAGTTCCACCATATTCACGTGCAAACGGAACACCTTGAGCAACAGCTTGGTCAATGATATTTGCACTTACTTCAGCTAATCTGTATGTATTTGCTTCACGAGAACGGAAATCTCCGCCTTTAATTGTGTCGTAGTAAAGTCTGAAATCAGAATCTCCATCATTTTGGTAATTTTTTGAAGCGTTAATTCCACCCTGTGCGGCGATTGAATGCGCTCTTCGTGGACTATCGTGAAAAGTGAAAGCTTTCACTTTATAACCAAGTTCAGCTAAAGTTGCGGCAGCCGAAGCTCCAGCTAAACCTGTTCCAACAACAATTACATCATATTTTCTTTTATTTGATGGATTCACAAGTTTCATATTGAATTTGTGATTTGTCCACTTTTCTGAAATATGTCCTTCTGGAATTTTTGCATCTAATTTAATCATTAGTTGCCTCCTATTGAACTAAAATAGAAATAAATTGGAATTAGAGAAAAACCTAGTCCTAATAACCAAGCGATAAAAGTTCCTAATTTTTCGATAAATGGTGTATATTTAGGGTGAGTCCATCCCAATGTCTGAAATGCACTTTGAAATCCATGTTGAATATGAACGCCAAGGGCAATCATTATTAAAACATAGAATAATGAATAAATAGGATTTGCAAACCAAGTTGTAACAATTTCAAACAACTCGCGATTTTCACCACCAAATTTATACAAATACCAAAATGTGATTAAGTGAACAACTAGAAAAACTAAAATTAAGACTCCAGTTTGCCATGTATATCTGGCACTGAAATCAATAAGATTGTTGGATTCGTAAACTTTATATTGCACCGGTCTTTTTTCAGCATTTTGTAATGCAAGACGTAAGCCAAAAAAGATATGAACAATAAAAAGTAGAGCTAATCCAACTTCAATAATGTGAGTAAAATTACCAAGTGATTCAAGAGTTGAAACATACTGAGTAAAGAATGCTTCGCCTCCCCAAATAGTAAAATTACCAGCAAGATGAACAAATAGGAACAAAAGAAGTAATAGACCTGTAATTGCCATCACTAATTTTTGTCCGATAGAAGTTTTAAAGCTTCTTGACAACCAGCTCATCAAAAGCCTCCTATAATTAGATTTTGTAAAACAATTTTGGGGATTTTTGTTTGATTTTTTGAATATTTCATTTTAAGTAACAATTAATACTTTTTCTCAAAATTTTTGTCCCAAAATTAAGATTTCAAGGCGGAATATCAAAGATGTTTTTATCTTATTTAATTAATACTACTATTAATTAACTGACAATTATTGATCAACTTGCCGAAGTATTGTCTGTAATAAAATAAAAGAGTTAATAAATTAAATTATAAAACGCTGATAGATAGTTTAAATGTCCGAAAATCGATTAGTTCGTTTTCGGATTTTTTTTATCAGATAAAATAAGGGAAAGTATTAGAAAGCGCCAAAATATATTGTTTTGCCAGTTGGGTATTCGGAGCCTGATTTTGGTTCAATTGTTACCCTAAAAAGTTCAATTTCTTCAAATGGAATTGATGGAATTTCAGATAAATTATAAAATTTTTGATTGTTTACTGGCTGAATAATTCCAATTGAAAATGACTGTCCTTTACTTATTATCCAAAATTGAAGAATTTTTTGAGCTGAAATTTTTGGAATCTCAATAAATTGTAAAATTGCTTTGCGAGTTGAAGGCGAAACAATAATTCTTGCATTTTGATCTTCTTCTTTCTGAGTGCTTGCCAAATCTACTATTCGAGTGTCTTTTTGATTAAATGATTCAATAAGTGGGAGATTACTTCTTATAAAATTATCTTTCTGATAAACTTCTGAAAGTAATTTTTCGTTTTGAGCAACCAAATCTTCTTCAGAAGAATTTATATTCCAAACGAATACAACAATTAAAAGAAGAATAAATGCCGCAAAAATCCAGATTTTATAATTCATTTTTTCTAATAAATCTTTAATAAAATTTAATTTATCTGGTAAAACTATAGGAATTTCGTAAACAGATTTCTTAACTTCTGCTGGTTTATCTATTTCTTCAGGAATAACAAGTCTCGACTTTCCCGCTTCCTTTTTCACAATCTTTACATGTGGATGTTTTTCTTCGGGATTGTGTAATACTTGTTTATTCTTAATTGGTTGTTCTTTTTTGGGAGCAAAAATGTTCGCAATTTCTTTGTCAATATCTTCTCCATTTTCTTCAATTACTTCTTCGTGAATTGGAGCATGCTTTTTTTCTTCTTTTTTTTGCGTTCGAGTAAATGAAAAATCTTCTGGAATTATTATTTCATCTTCATTGTTACTTTCATTTTCTTCTGCTATTATTTTTTCGGCAATAATTTCGCTTAATTGTGTTCTTTTTGATTTCTTTTCAAAATGTTCAATTTCTACTGGTTCATCTGGAATATTTTGAAATATTTTATTTTGTAATGTTACTGGTGGCGTTTCAATTTCTAAAATCAACGGAATTAAAGATGCAACATTTTGTAATTCTCCAAATTCTTTATTGGGAATTTCGCCGCCTTTTTGAATGTATTCCACAAATTGCAATAAATTTCGGTTGTCCATACAGCCGGTTACATAAGCAGACATCATTTCTTTAATTGTTTCGTTCATCATTCCACCGAAAGCAAATTATCACGAAGATTATAAATTGCAGTTTTCATTTTGCTGCGAACGGTTTGAATTGGGATTTTTAATTTCTGTGCAATTTCTTCGAGAGTTAATCCGTCATAATAAGCAAGATAAAGCACGTATTTTTGTGCATCTGTAAGGTTATTTAATGCCGTTTTAAACATTGGCAACAATTTTTCGGCAGTAGAAATATCAATAGAATCAATTTCTTTACTGATTATTGGTATGATAAATTTATCTTCATATTCATTATCATAATAAGATGAAGCTGAAAGAGAATTTCTATTTCTTCGGACGCTATCAACAGCTCGGTTTCTTGCCAAAGCAATGAACATTGAATAAGGACTATCGGCTTCGTCCAGTAAAATTGGCGTTTTCTTCCAAATTATTAAAAATACTTCTTCAAGCAAAGCAGAGGCAATTTCTTCATTGCCTGTAATTTTCTTTATTAATGTATAAAGGATTTTTGAATAACGTTTATAAAGTTCTATTAAAGCTGCTTTATTACGTAATTCAACTTGTTCAAGAAGTTCTTTGTCTGTTAATTTCTGAATTGTAGCCAAGTTCATAATTCTTTTTTTGATTATACAAACTTAATTTAATGAAAGCAAAAAACAAGATTCATTTTCATAGTTTTAATATAAATTCTAATGAAAATTAAATATTTAGTTAGCAAAATATTTAAGATAAATTAATACAAGTGGCGAAGCAAAAATCAAAGAATCAAATCTATCAAAAATTCCACCGTGTCCTGGAATTATATTTGATGAATCTTTAACTCCAGCATCTCTTTTCATCAGACTTTCAGCCAAATCGCCAATTTGACCAAAAATTCCTATAATCACGCCAATAATTAATGAATCTTTAATTGATAGAAAAGTAATAAGATATTCACGTAAAACTATAATTGATAGAATTCCGAAAACAAATCCAGCAATTGCTCCTTCCCAACTTTTTTTTGGGCTTACTCGTACAAACAAACGGTGTTTTCCGATTGCAGTTCCAATAAAATATGCTGCTGAATCAATTACCCAAAGTGTTACGAAAATTGAAATAATCAAAAATCCACCTTGTTCGTAAAAGAAATTTCCGTAAAATTCGCGGATTTGAATAAGAGTAGTTGTAAGCAACCCAGGATAAAAAATAGCAAGTAATGTAGCTCCAATATTTTGAATTGCTGAACCGTTATTTCTAAAAAGTTCAAATAGAATCACTATTATTACTGAGGCAAGAATATAAGTTTCGAGTTCAACAAATTTGAAATATGTATTCAGAACAAGTGTGTGAACAATCAACAATCCCAAAAGCTTGGCAACATAAATTCCCTTTTTTTCAACCATTTTCGAAAATTCAGAAAAAGCAAAAAGGGCAATTATCATTACAAATGTAAGAAAAACCCATCTTCCGTAATAACTTGCAAAAATTAGAAAGGGAATTGCTATAACTGCTACTAATATTCTAATAAATCTGTTGCTTAATTCCATTTTTTCCTATTCGTTTATCATTTTATCAATTAATTCTATTGCTTTGTCGGAATCTTCTTCTCGTACTTTAATTTTAATTACAGATAAATCTCCAGGGATTGGGAAATTACTAGATTGTTCATTCAAAATAATTGCCTGAATTCCTTCGTTTTCAAGATTATCTTTTATCATTGTGGCTTGGATTATTTCGCTTGTAATATAAACAACAACCCAATTATTTTTTCTTAAAAAAAGAAGTTCAAAAGCCTCTTCGCTTATTAGTTCTTGCAAACATATTGGACAAATTTCAACATCATTTCCATATTGATTTTCACACTTCGGACAAATCATTTCTCCTCCATTTTTTGGTAATTTCTTTCAATTGCAATTAATACCAAAAACATCAAAAAACCAACAATTCCCAATTGCATTAAAGTTGTATTTAAATCAAAATTTCCCAATTCACTATATGAAGTATATTCTTCTCCCCCAAAAATAAACATTAGTGTTGAAAAAATATTATTAATAAAGTGCAAAATCATAGTTAAGAAAAGTGTTCGGCTCTTATATGCAATGTAGCCGAAATAAAATGATAAAATAACAAGTGGCGGAGCACCGTACGGATTAAAATGATAAATTGCAAAAAACAAGGAAGTTAGCACAATTGCCAAATAAGGGTCCAATCTTAATTCAAAGCTTTTTTGTACATAACCACGAAAGAAAACTTCTTCGCAAATTGCGGGAGTTATTGAAACGACAAAAACTATCAGTATAACTTCAATAGGATTATTTGGTGTTAAAAGTCCTTTGTAACCTTCTGACATCATTTTATCGAGAAAGTCTAAACTCTTCTTAAAATTTAATATAATTGTACTAACTTTTGATAATTCGGAAATTAGATAAACATAAAGCGAAAGTACTAATTGAGCAATTGGAACGACAAAAATCAAACCTAATATTGAAAAGAAAATTTCTTTGAAAGTTGGAAATCGGCGAACACGAAGAATTGTTGAAATGTCAGTATAAACAAACCTTGTTATTAATAAAGTTGGCAAAAGGATGAACAAGAATTGCGAAGCCATTGTTAATAATCTCATAGAATTTTTGTCGATTTTATTAATATCAAAACCAAAAATTGCAAGCGTTATTAAACTTCCAAATAATTGAAAAGCCACGGCAACGAAAATAACTCCAATAATACCGGCAGTAATTGGGTTTATCGTTGGATTTAATAAATTATCAAATTCTGGAATCTTTTTGTAGTCTGTTTCAAAATTCATTATTCGTTCGTTTACCTTTTTTGCTGTGTATGTAAATGGCTGACAATTAGATTTAAATAAGATTTTATTGCAAGTTACATAAAATCTGTTAAATTGCTTACCCTTTTTTCTAAAAAATGAGGAAAATTTATGAAAAAGAAACTAAAAGCTATAAAAGCTTACAAAGACCTTGCGTTTTTAACATCGCATGAAGCTCGGGAAATAAGAGTACTGAGCGAATTTATTCAACCCGAAAAAGTGTTTCGGGAAAATAATGTTACAGATACATTTGTTTTTTTTGGTTCCGCAAGAATAAAATCGGAACAAGAAGCAAAAAAAAATTTGAGTGATTTAAAGAAAATTAAAAATGAATCGAAATCACATCAAACAGAAATTAAAGAAGCCGAAAAAGCAATTGAACTATCTCGTTATTACGAAGATGCACGCGAACTTGCAAAAAAATTAACAATCTGGTCAAATTCCCAAAAAACAATAGATCGTAATTTTATTGTTGCAAGTGGCGGCGGTCCTGGAATTATGGAAGCTGCTAATCGTGGTGCAAAAGAAGGAAAAGGCAAATCAATTGGCATGAATATCAGTCTGCCTTTTGAACAATACGTAAATAATTGGGTTGACCCAAATTTAGCTTTTGAATTCCATTATTTCTTCATCCGAAAATTTTGGCTTGTTTATATGGCAAAGGCATTAATTGTTTTCCCTGGCGGTTTTGGTACTTTGGATGAACTCTTTGAAGTGATTACATTAGTTCAAACGAGAAAAATCAAGAAAGACATAAAAATCATTGTTTACGGAAGTGATTTTTGGAAAAACGTTCTAAATTTCGATACATTAATTCAAGCTGGAACAATTAAAAAATCTGATATGAAATTATTTGATTTTTGCGATAATGTTGACGATGCTTTTCAAAGAGTAACTTCTTTTCTTGAAAGCAAATACAGAAAAAAATAATTAAAAACGTCTTTGTTTCGATGAAGGCGTTTTGTAATTTCAACTAGAATATTTATTGTTTTTTTGGCATTTTAAAGACAAAAGAAAAACTTTACTAAACTTATTAAACGGAAAATTTATGCCATTAAGAGAAGAATTTCAATCGTATGGAAATTTTTTATTCAAACATCGAAGTTCGCTACCAATTATTTTTTTGGTAATTGCTTTAATTGCACATGCGTACTATCAATATTTTAATTTTCCAAGATATTCGCCTTTTACACGATTTCAATATGAAATAATTGCTCTGTTTGTTGCGATTATCGGACAAATTATTAGAGCTTACACAGTCGGCTACACTCCCGATGGAACTTCTGGCAGAAATACCGCAACACAAGTAGCAAGCGAAGTTAATCAAACTGGAATTTATTCCATCGTTCGCCACCCACTTTATATTGGGAATTATTTTATGTGGTTGGGCGTTGCAATGCTAACAGAAAACTTTTGGTTTGTTATGGCATTTACTTTTTTATATTGGGTTTACTACGAAAGAATAATGTTTGCCGAAGAAGAATTTCTTCGTGAAAAATTTGGAGAAATTTACACTACTTGGGCGGCAAAAACACCCGCCTTTTTTCCTTCATTCAAAAACTGGGAAAAACCAAGTTTGCCATTTAGTTGGAAAAAAGTAATAAAAAAAGAAAAAAATGGGATTGTTGGAATTTTTGTCCTTTTCTATTTGTTTGAAATTGTTGGGAAAGTAGCTAAAAATCTTTCAATCAACATAAACACTTCAACATGGTTTTATCCCGCAATTATAAGTATTATAATTTATTTCATTTTGAGATACTTAAAATATAATTCATCATTTTTCAAAGAAGATGGTCGGTAATGTCTGTACAGTTTGATTCAAAAAAACTTTTTGGAATGATTCATACACAAGCTCTGCCTGGAACTCCAAAGAATATTCTTTCGGTTAAAGAAATAATTTCGCAAGCCAAAAAAGAAGCTATGTTATTAAAAAATAATGGAATTGATGGTATAATAATAGAAAACATGCACGATATTCCATACTTAAACAGAACAGTCGGCGATGAAATATCAACTTTACTTTCCATAATTTGCTATGAAGTTAAAAATGAAACCAAACTTTCTGTCGGGTTACAAATTTTAGCAGGCGCTAATAAATCAGCAATTGCCGCTGCTAATTCTGCGGGAATAGATTTTATTCGAGCCGAAGGATTTGTCTTTTCTCATGTGGCGGACGAAGGTTTATTCAATTCTGATGCTGGAGAATTATTACGATACCGAAGACAAATTGGAGCCGAAAATATTTCTGTTTTTGTTGATATTAAAAAGAAACACAGTTCACATTCAATTACAAACGATATTTCAATAGACGAAACAGCAAAAGCCGCAGAATTTTTTATTGCCGATGGAATAATTGTAACAGGCAAGGCAACTGGCGAAAAAGCGAATGTTTCTGAATTAATTTCAGTTCGTAAAGCGGTAAAACTTCCAATATTAATTGGTTCTGGAATTACCCCAATAAATCTTTCAGAATATTACAATTTAGCAGATGGTTTTATTGTTGGTTCATATATTAAAAAGGATGGAATTTGGAATAATCATCCAGACGAAAATAGAATACGTACTTTGGTCAAATCCTTTGAAAAACTTATAAAAGAATCTAATTAATTGACCCTTAAAAAGCCATTGAAAAATTTTTAAAATATAAAAAAACATTCGATACTAACTTTTAGTGGAATTGATTAAAAAAATGAGAAAAAAAAAGAATTTTTCCATTTTATTATCATTCTTTTGAAGTTAAAAGCAGTTGCAACTAACGTTTGAGGCTATATGTAGTAAGGGATTGCGGGTTACTTTCCTGTCAAACCGCAATGCAGTTTGAGCGGGCTACAAACTTCGATATTTAGCACTTTACCTGCCATTACTTATACAACATGTTATGTGCCGTTCTTATTTTTTCCATTCAATATGCCCGTTAATGTTGTTTTTCTCAAATACTTCTAAAATTTCAGCACAAAACTTTTGTAAGGTTTTATCACCCTGTACTTTTGCTAATTCGTAAAGTCGGATAAACATTTTCTTTCCTGTTTCAGTTTGTTTAAAGTTCTTTTTAAGAAAATTATGCTGAGCACAAAAAGTTTGTCCATTTTCAATAGTTGCTTTACCTCCAAAATCTTTTGCTTTTATATGGTCAACATGTAATTCAACTCCGTCTTGTTTACCTCTGCCACAAATTACACATTTGTAATTATCTCTTTCTAAAATTTCCTTTTTCTGTGCAGGTGTAAAGTCTTCTAATTCTCTGTTATGAACATATTCAGGGTCGTAACGATAAACACCTTTTGAAACTTTTATTAAAAATCCTTTTTGAGATAATGAACGAATCCCCCTATCAGGGTCTCTAAAAACTTCCCCAGTTCGTTTACGAAATTCTGCCACAACCCAATCTACAACTTCTGGGTGTGGAATATCTCTCAACGGGTTATTTATGAAAAACTCTTTGATTAAATCAAGTTGTGATATTTTTTTTGACATTTAATTCAAAATTTAATGTTCCTGTTTCTTCCAATATTCTGTTTTTAGCAAGTTCGCAATACTCGCTGTCTAATTCAGTGCCTATTGCTTTTCTGTCAAGGTTTTGAGCAACTATCAAAGTAGTTCCACTGCCAACAAATGGGTCAAATACTAAGTCATTTTGATAACTAAACAATTTGATACACCTATAAGGCAATTCTTTTGGAAATGGGGCAGGGTGTCCAATACGCTTTTTACTCTCTCCATTGAACACCCAAACGCCTTGTGTCCACTCTTTAAATTCGTCACTTGTTACATCAGAAATTTTACTTCCGTTTGTTTTTTTCCACTCGTCTTTATAAAGAACTACAATAAGTTCAACTGGTGCAATTACAACTGGTGCAGAAGCAGATTTCCAAGACCCCCATGCAGTTCGCCTCGAAATATTTCCCTCATTCCAAATAATAGTTGTTTTGTATTTCCAACCAACCTTTTGAGCAATTTTTGTCAAATCAGCTCCAACAGCTCTATGTCCACCTTTATTTTTGTCTAATGGAATATTTAAACAAAACCTTGCTTGAGTTTTACTCCAATCATAACAATTCTTCATCCATTGCTCAGAGAAATCAAGATACTGCTCGTAACTTAGTTCGTCATCGTTTGAATTATAGTCAATTCCCACGTTGTATGGTGGTGAGGTTACTATTAAGTCAATGAATTGTTTGTCAAAGAGTTCTTTATTTAAAATATCTCCGTGAAAAAGTAAGGTGTTTTTATGGCGAAAATACTCCTTCCTAACCCTATAATTTGGTTCTTCTACCATATTTAATACGTCTTCTGCTATTTCGTACATAAGTTTATAAATTTGTCCGTAAAGGTACAATTTTTATTTTGGATTTTGTCAATGTACTGCGTTTTTATTGAATGGCACATAACTTCCTGACTTTGACAATGCAACCCCCTAAATAGTGTCGCATTTATTGTAACCTCTTGATATATAACAAGTTGCATATTTTGCTTTTTTAAACTGTGAAAGTTAGGAAAATAAACTGAAGTTGCCGATTATAAATTTCTTCGAACAACTTTAGAAAATAAATATATAACGTTGCTTTAGATAAATTTTAAACTATGGAAATATTATCTATATCTACTGATAAAAAAGTTCGGTTCCTTTATTTTAAGTAAATCAACTTTGTAGTGTAAATGCTATTTTTAGTTGTAATAGCAAAAAAGAAAACGCCACTTCCAATGTTTTGAGTTTGAAGAGAAGTATTCCAAATAATTTTTCCATTTTCAATTTCTTTATAAGTAAAACTTGTAATTTTTCTTCCTAAAACATCGTAAATCGAAGCTTCTTTTATTTGTTCTTTAGGAATATTGAATGTGATGTTTGTAATTCCATTAAAAGGATTTGGGAACGAGTGAATTTCATATTTTGTTGGAATATTCTCGGGATTTAAGTTTACATTTGTTGATTGAAATGTAAACGAGTAGGAAGAGTTTGTGTAATTATTCGGAGAAAAATCATTTAACGCACTATTGTTTATATCATTAATGTTAAATATAAAATTAATAGAATTTGTTGGTCCAAACAATTCAAAAGTTTCTTTAAAAAGTGACATTTCAATTCTGTTATTTTCAGAATTCCGTGAAGCAAAAACAGAACCTATCTCTTCCCAACTCCATTCCCAATCATATGAACCAGTAAATTTGTAAATCTTTTCATTTTCTACCATCAAATCACAGCCAATATATGAGTTTCGTAAATGAAAACCAGTTGTAATGTTTTTATCTGCATCAATATAAACATGATAAAAATTTGAATAATCAAAATTGCCCGCTACAGAAAAAGAAAAATAAACATTACTTTCACTTTCTGTTACCCAACAATCTACAATATCCACATTGTTATTCAGAGCATCACCAATTTCTTCTGCATTTTCTAAAATATCAATTTGTGTTTCAGCTGACCAATCATTAAAATAGCCATCAATTATAATTTGTGATGGATTTATATGTAATGAATCTTCAAGTTCGAAAAAATTGTTACCAGAATAATCTTCTCCACTAACAGAATCATTAACAATGATTACGTGGTTAAGATTATTAAATCCAGTTTCCGATTCCCAAACATTTTGATTAGCAAGCCGAATGGAATATGAAGGAACGTAGTGCAAACGCTCAACTGGGTCAGCCAGGTGAAGAAATAAATTATAATTCCCTTCTTCAATTTGCTGAGGAATTCCAATTGAAAATTCTGTTGTAATAGTATCACCAGAAAACCAAAATCTTGTATCACTATTAGTTACAGCCCGATATTCAGTTTGATTCAGTGTATTTCTTAATACAAATTCAAGATTGTGTTTATTAAATGGAGAAGCAAAACCTTCGTTTACAAATTTAAGACGCAAATATACAATACCATTTGGCTTAACAGCAGAGGAGAATTCGCCTTCTAAAAGATAAAATCTATAACCAAGTTTTCGTTTAATTTCATTCAAACATCCGTTTGCTTCCCAATCTTGAATAACTGCTGTATTATAATCTTTGTTTATTAACGACCAATGCATTCTATTCAAATCTATTAAAGCATTATCGCAAACAGAAAATTCGCTTTGCTGACAAGTTTCACCACTTTGAGGGACATAATTATTATCTTGATTAAGATAGTTTTTATCTCCTTCAATATCGTTATAGTCATAAGTTCCCATGTCAGTCGCATCAGCAAGGAAACAATCGTTATGCGCCCCAGTACGCGATTTGTTTGTACCAGAAAATGCCTCATAAACTGAAAGTGGATTCTCGTCATTAAAGATTGCTTTTTTGTATCCTGGAGTTCTAATAGCAACAGTTCTTTCTGTTGGAATTGCTTGCAATAAAGCAAATAAAATTGTTCTTCTATCTTCAGTGTTATCCAAACCATTTGTAGAAGAATGCCATTCGCCCCAAGCTCCAATAAAACCAGCTTGAACAAAAGCAATAACATCAAAATGCTCATAGAAAATAGGCGATAATTGGTTGATGTGTCCTAAAATGATATCCAAAGGTGCATCTTCTCCGCCAATATAGTCTGTGTATGCAAATCTTAAAACTAGTTTCATTCCACCTTCTCGGGATACATTTAAGTCGGAATTGACTAAATTTAAAAATTCATCGGAAAGTGCTTGATTTCGGAATTCGGGAATGTAATATATTCTATAGATTACAGAGATATTTTCAGTTTTACAGGATTGAATAAAAGAGCCCGTTATTGAATGGCTCCGATATGCCCAAAATCCTCTTTCAGGATTTGAGAATATTTCATCACTATATTGATAAGAATGAATTTGAGTTGTTTGACCTAAAACAACACGAAACAGAATGAAAAAAAAGACCATCCATTTTAAAACCATAATATACCTCGCCGCTAAATTTTCATAATAAATATAATAATAATTTTTGAAAAAATAAATAATAGCAAATTAAAAACATATTAATCAAAACGTAGATTCAACTAGCATGTGCGACAAAGTTACAGAAATTATTGAATAATAATTTTAAGCAAATTTTCGGCTGATTTTTGCCAAGTGAAATTCTTCATAAATTCACCAGCATTTTTTCCAATTTTGCGAATTTCTTCTCGATTGTGGTAAGCAAATTCTAAATGGGAAATAATTTCATCTAAATCTGGCTCGCTCCAATCTGCCCAAAGAGTTTTATTATCGCTGTACAATTTAAAAGGTTTGTGTTCTTTAATTAAAATGGAGTTTTCTGAATTCAACACATCTTTTTGTCCCGAATTATAAGCGCCAATTACAGGTTTTCCGCAAGCCATGTATTCCATCAAAACAAGGTTTGTTCCACCTTCGCAACGATTTGGGAAAAGTCCAATGTCTGTTGTTTTATAGATATTTCTTAAAACTGAATTTTGAACAATATCCAAAGTGATAATTTTTTCTTCATCTAACCCATTTATTTTGTAAATATGTTTCATAATTTCCTGCCAGGAATTGCCAGACGCTTCAAAAATGAAATTCGGTGCATAGTGAAATAATTCCATTGATTGAGGCCACATATTATACCAAGCATTAACCAAAATTATATCATTATATTTTTGTTGTAGAGTTTTTACGGCTTTTAGAACTAAATCTTGCCCTTTTCTCAATTCAAATTTTCCCCCAGAAAAAATCACAAAAAGTTCATCCGTTTTTCTTTCTTGAATTGGATAAAATATTTCGGGATCAATCCCTTGTATTAAATAATCTGAATTATCAATTCCAATTTCCTTTAATTTTTCAAGATTCCAACTCGAACCACCAATCACTTTTGTGAATTTGCCAGCGTTTTTCAGTGAATTTATATTCAATTCATTTTCAAAAAATGTGTAACCATAATTTTCATCACCCCAAATTTTGGAAATTGGCAGAAAATCTACGCCAGTTAAAGCATGAAAAACTTTACCTGGAACTTTTTTCATATTCTGACCAGTATCTGACTCAAAATCCCAAACCTTTATATTTTTTCTAATTTTGGAAACTTCTTGATTGAGATATTTGCTGCAAACTCCCCAACCAAAATTTTCTCCTTTTGATAAAGCCAGAGTTATATCATTCAATTCATTCATATTTTACCATTTACTATTCAATAATTCATTAATTTCTTCAAAAACCGTTGACCAATTGCCGAGAACATTCTGACGAAAAATTGTTGTTTTCGGATACCAAATTGATGTTTTTTCTTCAATTCCCCAACGCCAATCCGCAGTTTTATGAAGAAGAAGCCAAGTTTTCTTGCCAATCGCACCAGAAATATGTGGGATTGAAGTGTCAGTTGTTATTATCAAATCCATTTTATCAATCAAATTTGCAGTTTCTGAAAAATTTGTTAGATGTTCACATAAATCAACAACATTATTTTGTGCTAAAATTTTCATTTCGTTTTCGTCAACTTCCTTTTGAAAGGAAAAGAATGCATATTCATTGTGCTTAAAAATATTCGTCCAATTTTCAATTTTTGTTGAACGAAGATGATTTTTGCGAAATGCGTTTCCACCTTTCCAAACAATACCAACTTTGGGTTTATTCACATTTTTTAGCAATGCAAATTCTTTTTTCTGAAATTGCAAATAAGGTTCGGATTTGAACTGATTTTCATCATATAATTTCAAAGCAAAAGGAAAACTCATCATCGGAATTTGCAAATCAAAATCAGCCGAATAAGAGAAATCTGCTTTTGTCTCAACAATTTCGTCTGCCAAATTTGAATATTGAAAGATTTCAATAAGCGGTTGTTGAACTTCGAGAATTAGCTTTTTCACACGATTTCGAGCTATTTTTAAAAATCGAGCAAATTGAATTGTATCGCCTAAACCTTGATCTTGATAAACATACAAAATTTTATCTTTAACATTGTCCCCATTCCAACGATTTCTTGGAATTTCCTTTCTCTTCAATTCCGAACTCGAAAATCGGCTTTCAAAAAGCTCGAAACCAAGTTTGTACTTTTTCTTCAACAAATAAAGCAACGACAAATTATTAATCGCATCTGAGTTTTTGGGATTGTTTTTTAATGTTTTTTCGTAGTGATAAATTGCTTCTTCAGTTTGCCCAACTTCTTGCAAAGCGAAAGCAAAATTATATTGAACTTGCTCATCATTTGGGAAATTCAATTCCAATTTTGAAAAATACTCCAAAGAATTATCAATTCGTCCTAATTGGAAATTAAGAATTGCAGAATTCAAAAGGGCAATTTTGTTGTTTGGTTCAATTTTTAGAATTTCAGATAAAAGCGAAAGTGACAGCAAATAATTGTGTTTTTGAGCCAAAATTGCACTTTTCAGAAATAGTATTTCAATGTTATTCACTTTTGATAAAATGGAATCGCAAATTTCTTCTGATTTTTCAATTTCATTATTCTTGAAATGCGATTTTGCTTCTTGAATTAAAATCTCTATTTCGGTTGAATTATTCATCTTGTAATTTTCGAATTATTTCTTCAATTGTCGATTTCCAATTTCTATCAGAATTTTGTCTATTTAACCAAACAGAATTATACCAAATTGACTTTTTCTCATCAATTCCCCAGCGCCAATCAGCCGAAAAAGGAATTAAAGCTTGAGTTGGGATATTGAAACTTCCAGCAACATGAAGAAAAAGGCTGTCAATTGTAATTATTTTTTGACTTGAATAAATTGATTTCACAAGATTTTCAAAAGAAGGATTTTCACGCAAATGTACATTTTTATAATTTGATAAAATTTGCAATTCGTGTTCGGTCAAATCATTTTGGAGAACTACAAATTCATTCTCAGTTTGAAAAAGTATTTCCAATTCTTCTAACTTCAAATGCCTTTTTCTATTGTGATGTGGAAATGGATTTCCTCGCCAAGCAACACCAAATCTATTCGTTTTTTCAATCTGGAAAAGGTTTGGCAATTCGTAAACTGGCGGAATTTCTTTGAATTCTTTCCAGAATAAGGGGAAAAGAGAGAAATTGGGAATGGAGAAATCAAATTTCATTTTCTCCGATTCTGCGAAAGTAAAAACTGCATCGAATAATTTTGTTTGTCTGAAAAAATCAACAAGTTCGTCACGACAGACAAAAAATACTTTTTGGGCTATTTTTTTGGTCTCAATTGCGAATCTCAACAAATTAAATGTGTCGCCAATTCCCTGTTCTTCATAAATTGCAATTTCTTTATTCTCAATTTCGTTCCATTTTGTTGGAATTTTCGGCAAAAAGGTGAATTTCATAAATTTAATTCGGTTTTCAAATTCCGACAAACCGACTTCATATTGCTTTTCAGTTAATAAAATTTCACTTAATGCGTAATGATATTTGGGATTTTCGTTGAGCAAAATTGCATTATTTAAGTAAAATTTAGCTTTTTCAAAATCTTTTTCTTCTTGCGATAAAACTCCCAAGTTATATAAAATCTCGGCATTTTCGGGGAATTTTTCTTTCAAATTAAGATAAATTTCTTTGCTTTGCGAAAGTCTATTTGTTACAAAATACAAATACGCAAGTGATTTTTTAAGTTCTAATGAATTTGGAATTTGATAAATTCCACTTTCTAAAACTTCTTCTGTTTTTGAAAAATTATCTTCAGAAAAATACAAATCAGACAAACCCAAATAGGCTTTTTCGTATTTAATGTTAAAATCTAAAATATGATGAAATATTTGTACTGCTTTTTCCTTTTGATTTTGATTTACCAAAGCAATTGCTAAATTATTTGCCGAAGAAACGTCTTCGGGGAAATTTGCTAAATATTCTTCCAAATGCGGAATTGAGTTGGCAAAGTCTCCATTGCGAAGAAACTCAACAGCAATTCTTTTATTTTCAAGAGAATATGCTAAAATTTTAATGCGATTACGGATTTTCTCAAAAACATCATCCCAAACTCCCAATTTAGTTTGTCGGAAAAGCTCAACAGAATTGTACCAAATAGTTGATTTTCCCGAAATTCCCCAACGCCAATCAGATTTTGCAGAAATCGGAACAAGCGTTTTAATTCCCATATTTCCTGACAAATGCAGAATTGCAGTATCGACAGAAACAACTAAATCGAGTGAGCTTATTATTTGTAAAGAATTTTCAAAATCTGGAGAATTTTGCATCAAATTAATTGCTTTAATTTTATTTAAATTGGCAATTTCGGATTCAGATAATTCCCCATATTGAAGATTATAAAATTGAAAATTCTTTTCTTGTGGCAACATTTCAAGAAAATTTTCAATTGCGATAGAGCGATTTTTATCGTTCAAATGTTCGGAATTTCCTCGCCAGCAAATTCCAACTTTAATTATTTTGCCAGGAATTCGTTGATTTTGTTCAAAAATTGGGATTTCTTGAACTTTGTGCGAAACATCCAACAAAAAAGGCAAACTTAAAAGCGATAATTTTAAGTGGTATTTTGAAAAATCATTTTGTTCGTTTGTTACAAATATTTCATCAAAGAACTGTGATTTCTGAAAAATTGATTTCAAATTTTCTTCACAAAGAACGCCAATTTTCTGAAATTTATCTTTAATATTTGGCACAAACCGAAGGAATTGCAAACTATCGCCCAAACCTTGTTCAGTATAAACTAAAACACTTTTGTCTTGTGAATTTTCGAAATCAATCAATTCTGGTAAATCAATTTTTTTAGATAGAAATTCTTTTCGCATTTTACGCCATTCAAACTCTTTCCAAGCTTTGTCGAATATCTGCAACCTCAATAATATCAAAGCTTTATTCCAGTGAGCTTCAACAAAATTTGGGTTTATGGAAAGTGCGTAGTCTAAATAATGCAAAGATTTATCCCATTCAGAAAGCTGTTCGTAAATGACAGCAATATTGTAAAAAACATTCGCATTTTGTGAGTCAATTTTTAGGTAGTGTTTGAAATAAGTAAGTGATTGATTATAATTTTCTAAATATCGATAACAACTTGCAAGTAAATAAATTGCTTCTGTAAATAAATAATTGGTTTTTATTGCTTTCAGAAGATAAATTTCGGCTGATTGGTAATCCTTGTTTTCGTAATACAACCTACCAATTTGATAAAATATTGAAGAATTAGAGCCCGTAATATTTAGAATCTTTTGATAGGTAGAAATTGAATTTTTATAATTCCCCATTTTTTCTTGTGCTTCTGCGAGAATTATCATCAAATTTGGAATTGGGTAATAAAACATCAAATTTTCCAACGCTTCAATTACATTTTGCGATTTTCCGCGATTTATCCATTTTTCAAAGAAATTTTCTAGAAAATCGATGCAATCGCCGTTTTTGTTTGTACATTCCCAAATCGCCAAACGAAGTCTATCGTATGCTTTAATTTTGATTAAAGTATCAAATTGTTCGATAATTTCTAATTCGTTTATCATTTTTTAATATTGGATAAAATTTCTGTTGCCTTTTTAGCAATATTTGATTCCCCCGGGAAAATTTTAATAATTTTTTCAAGAATTCCACTCAAACGAATAAAATCATTTTTCTCCAAATACAATCCCATTAATTGAATTAACAAATTTGAGTTTTCTGGATTTTGTTGGCTAACTTTTTCTAATAATTCAACAGCTTTTTCGTAGTTTGTGTTAATTAGTAAAACTCCCAACAAGTATTTTATAGAAGATGAGTTTCTTTCTTCAGTATCTAAAAAAGTAAGGATTTCGATTTTATTCGCATTATTTTGAAATTTTTCAAGAATCGGCAAGGCAATTTTTTCGTCAATTTTGTTTGAAATTGGTAGAAATTGAGAAGATTCAAATTTTTCATTTATCGAAAAAAAGAGAAATTTGTAAAAATCTATTAAAAGCAATTCTTCTTTTGAGATTACGTTCATGTGAATTTTCTGGTAAAAGTAATTGAACAATTCTTTGTCAATAGCCATTAACGAAACATTTATTCCATATAAAACCAAATTTTGTTCGTCTGCCATAACTTCAAATCTTGAAGTGGTTTTACCAGAAAGCAAATTGGAATTATGTTCAAAAGCGAGTTTTGTGTGAATTGCAGATTCTGAAATTCGATTAGTTTCCGCACAAATATTTGAATAAAGAATGTGCAACAAAGGAGAAGTCGGGACGAATTTCAAACCTTTTTCCGCAAGTTCTTTGGCGCGGACATAATTCTTTTTCCGTAATTCCCAAGCTCCAATATATCTACAAGTTTGAGCCAAATGAAATTTATCTAAATCAGATTTTGCGAGTACTTTTTCAAAATAATCTTGCGATTTTTCAAATTCATCCAGGAAAATTAATGTTTGTCCTAATTGGAACGCATTATACGAACTTGGATTTTCGGCAAAATCCTTTTCCAATAATTTAAGATTTCTTGCTGCTTTTTCTTTTAAGCCGTTTTGCGTTATGTTGTATCCAACGTGTTCAATTACAATTTCGGAATCGATAATTTGATAATTTTGAGCAGAAAGGGAATTTTCGATTTGTTCATGAACTCGTCCGTGAAAAGATATTTTTGGATTATTTCGAAAGAAGCGAATGTATTTCATTGTTGAAGGCGTTTTCGTAAAATCTGATTTACTAATTACATTGCACAAAACGCCAATATTTTCTTTTGATTTTGAAAAATCGAGCAAAATTTGAGCTGATTTTGGCGAAAGTCTTTCATCTGCATCGAGATAAAAAATCCAATCGGAAGTTGCTTTGCTTAACGAAAAATTTCGTGCTGCTGAAAAATCTTTTATCCAAACAAAATCATAAATTTTTGCATTGAACGATTTTGCAATTTGTTTTGTCTTGTCCGAAGAACCTGTGTCAACAACAATAATTTCATCAACAATATTTTCAACTGATTTCAAGCAATCGAAAAGATACTTTTCTTCGTTCTTAACGATCATGCAAAGTGAAATTGAATTCATTTTTTATCAAATAACGAATTATCATTTTCTGGTTTACCTAAAACTCTATTGACTTTTGCCAAACCACTTTTTGCATAATTATTGTTCGGATTGTTTTTCACTGCCCATTCATACATTTTTTTTGCTTCTTCATCTTTTCCTTCAAGGAACAAAACTTCGCCCAAACCTGCACAAGCTTGCGAAGAATTTGGATTGTTTTCGAGTGCGATTTCGAAGCATTTTTTAGCATCATTTATTCTTGAAAGAGCCAAAAGGTTAAATCCTTTGAAGTTATTCAAACTTGAGATCGTGAATTCTTTTTCCTCTTCAGAAAAATTATCTTGAACTAATTGTTCGGTTTCATCTATTTTTATTATTGAAGATTCATAATCTTTATTTTCAAAATCTTTATAAGCATCATTTATTAAATCTTCAATTCGTTTTGCATAAGTTTTAATTAGTTGTTCGTCCACGCCAAGAATTTTATTAACCTTGTCAAGTCCAGCAATTGCAATTTTATTTTTTGGTTCATTTCTAACTGCCCATTCATACATAATTTTTGAATTTTCATCTTGTTCGAGAAGATAAAACACTTCGCCCAAACCAGCGCAAGCTTGTGAAGAATCTGGGTTTAACATCAAAGCGTTTTCAAATTGCGATTGTGCTTCGGCAATATTTCCAAGTCCCAAATGGCAATAACCGATAAAATTATAAATTCCACCGAGCGATTTCTTGCCTTCAAAAGTAAGATTTTCTTCATCAAACAATAATTTTACTTTTTCCAATAATTTTATTGAATCGAGATAAGCTTTTACTGCAAAACGCTCGTAAGCTTGAGTTATAAGGGAATCAAATTCTTCGCTTAAATCAAAATCCACACCAATCAGAATTGTGTTGTGATCAGCGGGTAAATTGAGCGATTTGTTGACTTTTGCCAAACCAGCAACAGCAAAAATATTCTTTCGATTATTCTTAACGCCCCATTCGAACATAATTTTTGCTTCTTTGTCATTTCCTTGAAGATAAAAAACTTCGCCCAAACCAGCGCAAGCTTGCGAACTATCTGAATTTAGTTGAAGAGAAGATTCGAATTCCACTTTTGCTGACTCTATTTTCCCCATTGAAAGATAATCAAAACCTTTAAGATTTTTGATTCTCGATAAAACTTCATCCAAATCTCTATCTTCAATTGCCGAAATTTGGTCGTCTAAATTTTGTAAAATTACTAACGATTCGCCGAATTTCTTTTCAGAAAACAATGCGAACGCTTTTTCCATTTTTTCATTTACTTCACTGCCAATTTCAGTATTAGAAAAGAAATTAGCAAGATTGTGAATTGGAGATAATCCCAAATCTTGATTCACTCTAGCTAATCCGACAAGAGCGTATTCATCTTTTGGCGAAGTTACAAGTGCTTGTTCATACATAACTTTTGCATCTTGTTTTAAGCCTTTTTTATAGAAATACTCACCTAAGCCAACATAAGCTGAAGTTGAATTTGGGTTTTCTTCAAGGATTTGTTCGAAAATTTCTTTTGCTCGTTCAATATCTTCATCTGCAAGATAAATGTTTCCTCGAAGAAGGTAGATTTCTTCGTTGTATTTTGAATTTAGCTTGTCTAATTTTTCTAACGCTTCTGAATACTTATTATTTAAGAAAAGATTATAAGCTTCATTAAATTCTTGTTGAAAAGATTCAGATAATGATTCCTCTTCTTCAACTTCTTCTTCAAAAAGGGAATTATGAGATTCTGGATAACCAAGCAGTTTGTTGATTTTGGCTAATGAGGAATTTGCTGTTGGATTTGTGTTGTCATTTTTTACAGCCCATTCAAGCATTGTTTTTGCTTCTTCTATTAATCCAACTTTATAAAAAACATTACCAAGTCCCAAACAAGCTGCGACTGATTCTTTATTCTTTTTCAAAGCTTTTTCAAAAGATTCCTGTGCAAATTCGTAGTCTTCTTGTTCAAAAGCTATGCTTCCACGGAGAATATAAATATCTTCTGAACTGATTTTGGTTTCATTTTCATTAAAAACTTCTTCAGCTTTTGTTAATACATTTTGTGCTTCAGCATATTTTTTTTCTAACATCAACATACGAGCTTGGTTAAATAGTTCAATAAACGAACTCATTTTTCCTCCTGCGAAATTTTCTTATAAATATTTTTTAATCGTGATTTTATTAAATCACTTTTTTCTAAATTTTCGGCTTTTTTATAATACAAAACTGCTTGATTATAATCATCTTTTTTCTCACAAATTTCACCAGCAAGCACCAACATTTGAACTGATTTTGGCTCTTTTTTCAAAAAATCTTCTATTAATTTTAGACTTTTTTCAAATTGTTTTTCTTCTGAAGCTATTTTGGCAGTAATTTCAACAATTTTCTGTAATGAAATTCCAATGTGCGGATTAAAAAATTCTATCGATTTTTCAAAAAATGGTAGCGCCTTTGAAAATTCAAGTTTCTGAATTAATTGATTTCCTATCATAAAATTTCTCTCGAAATCAGAAAAAATAGGAGAATAGAAATCTGACCTAATAATTGATTTATTTTCTAACCAAATCTCATCGGGAGTACTGCCCCATTTTTCTATAAATTTTCGTTTGTTGGTTTCAAGCAGTTTTGCATACTTTTCATTACCGTCAGCGGTAAAACTCTTTGATCCGAAGTGATGAATGAAAACATCTCGTGCAATTACACTTTTGAAACCAGCAATTTGTGCTCGTAAACAAAAATCATCATCTTCGAAATTACCAGGATAAAATCTTTCGTCTAAACCACCAATTTTATCTAATACTGATCTTTTTATTAACGTACAAAAAAATACTACTCTCGGGAATTCAAGCGTTGAATTTTTGTTCAATTCAGAAATAGTTTGAGCGTATTTGTGCATTTCTTCAATTGAATTGTATTTTGTGTTTTTGTCAATTTGAACTCCACTTACGTGGTTTGAAATAGGTCCAACAATTCCAATTTCATCTTTAGATTCAGCAATTGCCAACATTTTTGTTAACCAATTTTCAGTTACAACAACATCATTGTTCATAACAACGATATATTTCCCTACGGAGTTTTTAATTCCAATATTAATTGCCGAAGGGAAACCGTAATTAATATCATTTCTGATGATTTTTACATTTTGATATTCGGTTGATATTTTTTCGAGTTGAACTTGTGTTTCCTTTTCGCTTGCATTATCAACCAAGATTAGTTCAAAATCTTCTTTTGTAAATTGATAAATTGAACGAATTGTCTCAAGTGTATATTTAATCTGGTTATAAACGGGAATAATGATCGATACTTTTTGTTTGTTAGATTGTTTTTTCACTTTGATTAAATATTGATAATGATTCATTCTTTCGTTTAGGTCATTTATTTTCAACCCAAATTTTGTTAATTCGGTTATAAGAGTTTCTGGAAATGTTATTACTTGTATTTTTGTAACATTAATATCTATAATATCAAAACCAGCATCAATTATCATTTTCGTTGCTGTTTCAAGTGTAAAAAACCGTAAATGTGTTTTATCGAAAACACCTAACTCTTCGTAATTAAATGTTCCTTGTAAAAGAGAAAAAATAACTGTCCAATGTCGAACATTTGGTATGCTAATAATAATTTCGCCATCATTCACTAATTTGGATTTTACTGATTTTAAAACTTCGTCTGGGTGAACTAAATGTTCAAGAACATCAGCAAAAATAATTGAATTGAAAAAATTGTCTGGTAAATTTTCAATTTGCGATTCAACTGAACCGACCAGAACTTTGTCAATTTTCGTTTTTGCTCTTTCTGCTATTTCTTTTTCAATCTCAATTCCCCAAACTTCTGCTTGGTTACGTAATTTTAATTCTGACGCCATTATTCCTTCGGCACAGCCAACATCAAGAATTTTTTTAGAAGAATTACTAACTAATTTTTGAACTTCAGGGCGAGAATTTGAATAGTATGTGTTTGTTTCATTTTTTTCCATTTTATCAATCAGTTCCTTTTTTGTTGTGTAAAGTTTATAAGTCTCTACTTTATAATTTTGCTTGAAAAAATTATATTTATCAACAAGATATTCAGGATAATCGTTATCTTCGTTCCAACCAAGATGGTAAGCAATAATATTCTTAGCAAAACCAACTTTTCCGCCATTTCGCCTAATTCGTTCGCAAGTTTCCCAATCAGTTATATAATTAAAATTGAAATATTTGCGGTTAATCATTTGCATAACTGTGCCAACATTCGAAAGAATTATTTCATCATTATAATTTTCTTTCTTTCCAAGATAAACATCTTCCATTTTTTCGGGTTTGTTTGATGAATCAAGATTTAAAGCAATTAATCCCATTTCTGGATTTTGCAAGTGCAAATCATAAAGTCTTTCCAACCAGCATTTACCTTCTAAATTGGGAACAAGAATATCGGGGTCGGAAACTACAAAATATTGTCCTTCGGATTGATTTATTCCAATTTGGAAAGATTTTGTCCATTGATTTTCATCAAGTAAAATAATCTTGTCAAAAAGTTGTGATGTTGATTTTAAGAATTCTCGAAATTCATCATCACTTTTATTATCAACAACAATAATCCGATAGGGAAATCGTGTGTTTTGGATTAGAGCCTCGATTGTTTGAACAAAATAGTTTAATCGGTTGTGTGTAAGAAAAATTATATCAATTTTTTCTTTTTGAGATTTATTTGTTTTTTGTTTGATTTCAAGAAGGATGTTAAAATTAACTGAATCAAGAATTGGCTTTTTCTTGAAATTTTTTAAAGCATTTATCAAACCATCAATTTTCCGATCAAAATCTATTCTTTGAGCGATTAAACTATATTTAACAGCCGTTTTTTTCCCGTTTTCTATTAATTTATTTCGTAGTTCGGCATTATTAATTATCTCAAAAATTTTATCAGAAAGTTCTACTTCGTCCATTGGATTGAACATCAAACAATTTTCATTATCTTCAACAATTCCATCCAAACCACTATTATTTGCTTGGATTACTGGAGTTCCGCAAGCCATTGCTTCAAGAGTTGGCAAGCCAAAACCTTCATAAACTGAACTATTTATATAAATGTGTGATTTTTGATATTGGTTAATCATACATTCAATTGTCGGACAAGAAAAATAATTTATTTGAATTCCTTGAATTTGTTCCGATGTTTTTAAGCCATTAAAACTTCCATCAATAATTGTTAGTAAAAATTCATATTTAGCATACTTTTCATTTAGTAGAGCTAACGACTTAATTATTGTTAAAAAGTTTTTTAAGATAAAGTTTGGATTTCCGACAAAAAGTATGTTGATTTTTTTCTCTTTAAAATTCTTAGGTTTGATTTCTCTTTCGATATATTTATGGCTAATTCCGTTTGTAATTTGAATTGTTTTCTGCCCAAATCTATCTAAAAAATAATTATTTAGCGAGTTGGAAATAGTAATTCGTCCAACCTGTACAGCGTGCAATAAATCGAAATACCATTTCTCGGAAAGAAGTTCTTGAATTGTTTGTCCAAAATGATGGGTTTCAACTCCTTGACAAATGTGAAAAAGTAGAATGTTTGATTTTTTCAAAAACCGAGTCAAAATCGGGACTTCAGATATTGAATAAATAAACAGAATATTTTCTTTTATTTCTGAATATCGTTTAATACTATCTTCAATTTCAACAAAATTCACATTCAATTCAACCCAATTTGGTTTTGATTTATTTGAATAAATGGTTACTTCAAAACCTTTCTGGTGAAGCCAGTTAGCAAAATTATAAATAACTATTGTTCCTCCACCTTTTATTTCAGAATCCAATATTGAAAAAGCAATAGTTGGTTTTTGACCATTATTTACAATTTTTGAGACAAACTCGAAAGCGTCTTCAAACGAATAATTGTTTGTAAATTGATTTAGAATTGTTTTTGCAGAAATAAATTTTGGTTGCTTTGTTATGGGATCATCAAAATTAAAAGATGTAAATTTTTCAGAAATATCAACTTCTTTTTCTATTTTATAATTTTTATTATTTTCAGATGAAATTAGAAATTGAATTCTGACGGTTGATTCATCAAAAATAAGTTTTGAAAATTCAACTTTAGCTTCTGTTCCATTTAATTTAATTTCTGGGAATTGAATTTTTGGTAAATATTCCGAAATATTAAAATCAACTATTTTTTTGGGATTTGTTTTCCGAATATATAAATCGATAATTTCTTTGTTTTTGCCATTTTTGTTTGCTTCAATAATTTCATCAAAAAAGTTGTGTTTTTTGTAATTATACTCAACAATTGTTGCATTTCTAAGATTTTGAAGAGCATTTTTAATTATTTGCGGCAAATTTTCTGCGAGTTTTAATTCTGTTATTTTATCAAGAATTATGTTAATTCTACCTTGAATTTCAGAACGAAACCCTTTTGGACAATCCCAAAATAACCATTCGTGCAATCTTTCTAATAATGCAGGGAAAAAATGCCCTTTATAAAGAAAAATTTCTTTGTTTAAAGAAAGATAAATTGTTTGTTCAATAGCATAAATAATGTTATCTAATCTATTTAATGGTAATCTTGGGAAATAATCAGCGAATTTGTAATTGTTGATAAAATCGATTGCCGCTCGAGTTGAATCAAGAATTCCCCATTCTGGATGAGCGGTTGTTATTTGATCGGGATAAACTCGTGTAATTATTGTTCTAAAATCAATATAACGAGCTTCGTATTTTGCCACAATTCGCAACCACATATCGTAATCTTGTGCATACCGAATATTTTCGTTAAAAACACCAACTTCTTCAAAAACTGATTTGTGAATAGCAATACTTAATCCGTTAATGTAATTTCCATCAAAAAATCCAAGCATTTGATAAGGCGATATATAAAATCTAGTTTGTGCAGAATAATCAGGAGCATAAATAACCTGTTTACTATCATCAAGTACATAATAATGAGAATAAAAGAATTTAATATTAGGTGCTTTTTGAATTTCATTATAATGATTTTTCAATTTGTCTTTATCAAATAAATCATCAGAGGAAAGCCAACAAATCCAATTTCCGCTGGAATGTTTCAAGCATTCATTCAAAGCTGAACCTGTTCCGCCATTTAGTTTGGAATAAATTTTAATTCTTGAATCTTTTGCTGCATATTGTTCCATCACTGAAATTGTGTTGTCAGTACTACCATCATTTACAACAATTGCTTCCCAATTCTGATAAGTTTGGTTTAAGACTGAATCCAACGCAATTGGCAAATATTTCGCTTGATTATAAGTCGGAATTAATATTGAGAAGAAGATGTTACTTTCTGTTTCCACTTTGTTTCTCACTATTGTCAATTAATTGATTAAAAACATCTTCATATTTTTTTACCATTCTTGATGGATTTCCTGATTGCTGGTGAATATTTATACTTTCCATTTTTCCGATTTTCCTTCTTAATTCTGGATTTTGAATTAACATCGTAACAATTTGGTAGAATTTATTAAAATCACCTCTTGGAACAAGTAAATCTTTATTTAAAATAAAGTCATTTCCAATTGAAACATCAAGTGGATTATATCTTTGAAAAAAATTATGCTGAAACGAAACAACGGGGATTCCCAAAGCTAAAGATTCTTTTATTGTTAATCCGCCACCTTGTGGAAAAGTATCAAGATAAATATCACCCAAAGCCAAATATTTATGTGGATTTTCAACCCAACCACTTAAAATAACCTTCTCTCTAATATTTAATGGTAGATTATTTTTTTCTGGAAGCAGTTTTTCATGTGGACCAACTAATAAAAAATAAGTGTTTTGGTTTTCCTCAAGAATTTTCTTAACAAAATCCCAAAATATTTTGTGCTGATATTTGTTATATCTTCCACTGCTTACAATTATCGTTGAGTTTTCTGGAATTTCTAAATCAGTTTTGTTGATTATCTCAATTTCTTCAATTTTTGGTAAATAAGTTTCCATGTCAACATAAATTGCATCAATAGGAGTTTCTATTAATGGATGAAACATTGAAACTATAGCAAAACTGAAATTATGTGGAACACTTAAAGCTGGTAAACTATAACTTATTGCTAATTTTGGAATTGATATTGGGAATAGCATCGCAAAAAAGTAGTAATAAAAATTTGATAATATTTCACTACCAATAATTAAATCTGGACTAAACTTTCCCATTTTGTTTGCCAAACGAATTAATGAATCAATATAGTTATCATCATTTTCGGCTATAAAAACAGTTGCTCCATTTTGCTTAAAAAAATCAACGTGTGCTTTTCCTTGTCTTGAATTATAAACATTTTCTTCCTTTTCAATAATCACAACGAAAATTTCAAATTTCGATTTGTCGATATTTTGAATAATATGTTTATTTTCTTTTGTAACAACATTGTTAATTTGAGTTATTCCTGGGACAATGAACATTAATCGCTTTTTCTCATTTTGTTGAGATTTACAATCAATTCTATGATTTTGTGCTAATTCTGAAATTTTATCAACAATTTCGTAATCATATTCATAACTATCAAGAAGCTCAACTTCTGCAAAGACATACTGCCACTGATTGAAAAAATCGATGGCTGAAGCAATGTCATTCCCTTTTGCTTTTATTAAACCCATTTTTTTAAGAGCAATTTTGGCACTTTCTGACTTCCGAAACATCTTGCAGACTAACAGATAAAAATCAAAATATGTTTGCGAAAAATTTGATAATTCCCACGCTCTTTCAGCAAATGAAAAAGCCAATTGCTTATTGGATTCGTTTTTGGAATTTAATAGTGAATTTGCAATCAAAAGATTTATATCAACTCTTTCTTTTTTCTTTTCTGCAAGTAAAAATGGCAAAATATCATTTTGATTTAATGATTTCCCATTTTCAATTTCAGTAAGCAATTCTTGAAATGTCATTTTATTCTTCTCGCAGGATTTCCAACAACCGTTGCATTTTCATCAACATTTTTTATTACAACAGCACCAATTCCAATTAATGAATTTTTACCAATTGTTAATCTATCTAAAATTTTTGCACCAGGTCCAATCCAAGAATTTTCACCAATTTTCACACTTCCGCTAACTTCGGCACAAGCAATAACAACTGAATTTTTACCAATTTCAACATTGTGGGCAATGTGAACTAAATTATCAATTTTTGTCCCTTTTCTGATTATTGTATTTCCCAACGAACCGCGATCTATTGCCGTATTTGCTCCAATTTCAACATCGTTTTCAATCAAAACACCACCAATATGCGGAAATTGTTCATATTCTCCATTTTCGTTTTTGTCGTAACCAAAACCGTCTGTACCAATTACAGCACCTGCGTGAATTTTTACATTATCGCCAATTATTGTATTGTCGTAAATTGTGCAATTTCCGTAAATCACAGTTCCTTTTCCAATTTTGCATTTTCCAATAATACTATTTGGTCCTATGTAAACATTTTTATCAATTTCAGCTTCTTCGTGAATTACAACTGATTTATGAATTTGAAATTTCTGTTCTTCAAAATAAAAATGATTGATAATTCTACTAAAAGTTAAACGTGGATTTTCGACACAAATTAGCAATTTATTCTCAATTTCATTTTCAATTGTTAAATTTTTAGAGCAAACGATTACTTTAGATTTCGTTTGTTGAATCAATTCCATTTGATTTTCAGAATACTGACTTACCCAAACTAAATCTATTTCCGATGCTTCCAAAATAGGCTTTGTACTTGTGATAAAAGTTTGGTCGTTAATCTTTCCAATCAAAGAAAAATTGTTTCCAATAAAATCTAAAATATCTTGAATTTTTATATTCATTCTTACACCAAAGATTCTTCTAAGTTAATATTTTTATCAAACCACCATTCTGCATGAATTAAAACCTGCATTCTACTGTATTTGCCAATATGTTGCGAAAAACAACCTTCCCGCCAAATTCCACTGCTATCTGAAAGATATTTGAAATTTTCTGAAATTCTTTGGTCATAACTTCCAATTATTCCAAATTTCTCAAATATTTCTTCAGAAAATTCTTTCAATGTTTCAATATCAGTTGCACCAGTTGTTCTGTGAAATGAATATGTTTTTGGTTTTTCTCCAAAAATTGTTTGAAAAACATCAATTTCTTTTTCAAAAGTAGAAATAGCGGATTCGCCTAAAATTTCGGAAAAATCTAAAAATTCAGTATGCAATCCAATTTCATGTCCAAATGAACGAATTTGCTTTACTAATTCTTGGACAATATACCCAAATGGATTATAATAATTACTGTGTAATCTTAAGAAATAAGTTGCTTTTATTCCAAGTTGATGTTCAATTTTTGCCAAATCTAATGCCTTTTTAACAGATTTATCAACATCGTGTCGTAATATGAAAATATTTTCATTTTCGAGATTTTTCAAAACATCTGACATTTTGATGAATTGATATTTTTCATCAAGATATTTCTGCAAAGTGTTTTGATAATGAGAATAACTAAAATTTACTTCACTAAGTGAGCTCATTTTTTCCCTCCATTTTGCAAATCGTTTTTCCAAAGGAATTTTAGATTATCTTCTCTTTCTGATTTGTTTTCACTAAAAACATCTGATAGAGCTTTTGTGTAGTCGCTTCCCCAACGAATTACTTTCCAATCCGTACATTTTTTACAAGTCGGATGCGAAAATTTTCGTTCCAAATGATTTTTTCGAAGTTCAACCAATTGTGGCGAAGTCCAAACGGATTGAATTGATTCAACATTATTTAAGTTTGCAACTGTAGTTGATTTCTGCCAATCGTCGGGACAAAATCTAATTCCGCCATCGTATGTTATCACAAGTCGAGTAAATACAACCAAACAAGGCCAGCGATTTTCAACTTCGCGTTCATCAATTCCTTTTGTTGGAGTTAAACCTTTTGTATCAACATAATTTCTAATAATTACTTTATCTACAACTTGCGACCAAAATTCGTTAAAAAGCTTAATTTCCGATTCTGAAACTTCCGGCTGGGCGACAATGCTTACCATAATTTTTACGTTTTCAATTTTTCGTTTATTTCTTTCATAAACAAAATTGAAGATGTTTTTTAAAACTCGATTATAATCACTTTGCAACCGAATTTTGTCGTAAGAATTTTTATATAATGCGTCCAAACTAACTTCAACAGCAATATTTGTTTCTGATTTAGCGAGAAGAACTTCTGCAATTTCATTTTCCAAAAACATTCCGTGAGTGTTAAAAGCGAATGTTTTAACTTTTTTTTCTTGAACATATTTTACTTGCTCAACAAAATCTTTAAGAATCAATGGTTCGCCATCTGGGGTTAATCGCAATGTTGAATCGAATTGACAAACTTCATCAACAATTTTTTTCCATAAATCAAATTTTATACTTTGTGGCTTATAATCTGGAATCGCAGCATAAATATCGTTATGTGGACAATGAATACATCGCAAATTGCAGATATTTGTTGTTTCTACGTGTAAAATAGGCGGAAAAAATTCATCTTCTTTTCTTAAAAAACCATATTCCATTTATTTCTCGCTTTCTAATTCGTTATAAGGCAAAACGTAATGAGTTCCATAGTTTGCTTTTAATTGTTGCACTGATAATTTTTTGATTTTTGAAATATCGCCAGTAATTTTTGTTAAATATCGATGATAATCTAATTTTGCAGCCCAATTCTTTTTATAATTAAATGTTCCAGATTCTTCTGAAGGACTTGATTGAAAATTGAGATATTGAATATTTTTTGACTTAAAAAAATCCAACGCATTATAAATCAGAAAAGTATTAGCATTCATTTTAAAGTAATCAGAATCGGCGCTAAGCATAAAAATATCTACAACTTTTTCGTTTCCTATAAAAATTCCACCGCAAATAATTTGTTTATCTTTCTTTATAATTGCAAACCAAAACGTTTTCTGGAATTCAAGATTGCTAAAAATTGACTTAAAAAATTGCAAATCAATTGGTTTGGCTAAAATTTCGTTCATTCTTTTTTTGTGAATTTTGTGCCAATTTTCGAGATTTTCTATATTATCTGAAATTTCGAAATGTAAACCATTTCCCATTGCAATTTTCATATTTCGCTTAAAATTGTTTCTTTGCTTGCTGTTGAATGAATCAAGAAAATCTTCTTTTAAATTGAAAAAATGATAAAAATTCTCTTTAATAAATTCCGGCTGGAAAAATTTATCATAAAATGATTTTTGTTCAAAAAATGGTGGAGTAGAAATAGTTGCCAAAACACAATTCTTTTTTTTTGCAAAATCTATCATTTCAGTCAAAAGTAATTTGTGAATTTCTTCGGAATTTTCATCATTTTTTACAATAACGCCACCGTAGCCACCAAACGAAGGGACAGAAATTAGCAAATTCCCATATTGATTTTCATGTAGAAAAACCGACAACATTCCACAAGTTTTATCATTTTCATCTTTGGCAACAATAAAATAATTTTCATCATCTTCTACAGATTTCACAACATTTACCCAACTTGCTGATTGCTGAATTAAATAATCAGATTGAGCAAGGAATTCAAGATTATCATTTGGAATTTCTTTCGATATTTCAACTTGATATTTCATTCTAAATTATCTCAAGAATTGTTGATTTAAGATTTTCACAAACAAATATGATTTCGTTTTCAGTAAGCGATGGGAAAATTGGCAAAGCCAAACCTTGCTGAAAAGCAATTTGTGAATTTCTAAAAACTTCATTTTTAGCATATTTTTTAAGTGAAGTTAAAACACTCAAGTTCGAAGCGCCGTAGTTTGTTTCAATTTTCTTTTCTTTCAGTTTCGAAATTAGTAAATCGCGATTAATTTTCTCGTTTAGAAGAATATGATAAGTTTGATAAATGTGCGTGCTTTCTTCTTCCGAATTTGGCAAGGTTACAAATTCAAAATCTTTTAGATTTTCCTTATAAAATCGTGCAATTCTTCTTCGGTTATCAATAAAGTCTTTTAACCTTGTCATTTGAATTTTCCCCAACGCACCCTGAAAATCTGTCATTCTATAATTAAAACCAATTTCAGTAAAATCAATTTTTTCATTTACTCGAAAAATTCCATGATTTCGCAATAATCTAATCTTTTCGGCTAATTCATCATTATTTGTTGCAATTGCTCCACCTTCGCCTGTTGTAATAACTTTCCTTGGATGAAAACTGAAGCAACCTAAATCACCAATATTTCCGCAGAAACCGCCATTATGCTTTGACCCCAAAGCACAAGCCGCATCTTCGACAACAAAAAGCGAGTGTTTTCTTGCAATTTGTTTGATTTCGTCAATATTTGCCGCCAAACCAAATTGATGAACGGGCATTATGGCTCTTGTTCTTTTTGTAATCTTTTCTTCAATTTTTGCAACATCAATGTTGAAAGTTTTTAAGTCAATATCAACAAGTACGGGGATAGCGTTCGAAAGCGAAACAACATTTGCAGTCGCTGGAAAAGTAAAACTTGGCAAAATTACTTCATCATTTTCACCAATTCCAAGAGCCAAAATTGCAAGATGAAGAGCCGCAGTTCCACTTGAAACCGCAATTACATTTTTAGCATTTATGTATTCTGAAATAGATTTTTCAAAAAGTTTAACATTTTCACCTTGAACTAACCAACCGCTTTGCAAGGAATTTGAAACAGCAATTAATTCACTTTCTGAAATTTCCACTTTCGAAAGATTAATCATTTCATTCGTCCTTCATAAAATTGGGCAGTGCGTTTAATTCCTTCTTCCAAATCAATTTTTGCTTCAAATCCGAGAATTTCTTTTGCTTTTTCGACAGATGGAATTCTAAGCTCAATATCGGCAAAGTGTTTATTAGTAAAGACAATCTCGGATTTTGAATTTAACACTCGTACTACAGTATTTGCCAAACCATAAATTGTTGTAATTGTTCGTTTATTTCCGATATTAAAACTTTCGCCAATTGCTTTTTTTTCAGTAATCGATTTCAAAACTCCATCTACCATATCATCAATATAAAGCCAAGCACGAATTTGCGAACCATCGCCATGAATTTCTATTTTTTGATTTTTCAAAGCTCTTTGAATAAAAATGCTCAACGCACCTTCACCAACCTGCCCAGGTCCATAAATATTAAACGGTCGCAAAACTGTTGCTGGTAATTTAAATTGATTGTAGTATGCAATTGCAAGATGTTCTTCGGCAAGTTTTCCCACAGCATAAGTCCAACGCGCTTCGCCAATACTTCCAATTACGGTTTGGTCGCTTTCTGCGGAATTATAGGCGTGACTTCCGAAAACTTCGCTAGTAGAAAAACAAACAACTCGTTCACAATTTTGTAAGTTGTTTGCCGCCCGCAAAACATTCGCCGATCCTAACATATTTACTTCCATTGTGCTTACTGGACGAAGAACAACTGTGTCTATTCCAGCAATTGCGGCACAATGAATAATAATTTCGGACTCTTTCATTGCTACTTTAACTTTTGCGAAATCCAAAACATCGCCTTCAATAAATTGTAAATTTGGATGATTTAAGATAGGATCATTTTTAATTGCATTCCTTGAAAGATTATCAAAAATAACTATTTCGTTATCATCAATCAGTTTTTTAACAATAGTTGAGCCTATAAAGCCAGCGCCACCTGTAATAAAGATTTTCTTATTTGTAATCATCATTGTTTCACTTTTTCAAAAAATTCTTTCATTTCAGCAACTTGTGTTTCTATTGATTTTGTTACGATTTTATCACTCAATTTGTAGATTGATGACAATGTCCTGTCAACTGAATCCGCCGATTCTCTGGCTTTTATATCTAATTTCAGATTATAAACTCTATCAAAAATTTCTAACAATTCAAATTTTGTTACAGAATGTGGTGAATGAATGTGATATAATTTTTGGTCATACATTTTGTGTTGAATAATATGTTCAATAGTTTTTGCGAATTCCAAAGTTGTTACTCCATTCCACAAATGATTTACAAACCCAAAAACTGTCTTTCCTTTTTGGCTTTTTGCCCACTCTAAAAGTGAACGATTTTGATTAATTTCTTCGCCGATTATCGAAGTTCGTAAAACCATTGTGTGGGAAAAATCGCCGCCATTTTTTGAAAGTCCATACAAATCATCAGCATCAAACAAATCATTTTCATCGTAATTTCCTCTTTTGCCTGTATAAACGCAATCTGTTGTAACGTGGAAAGATTTTACTCCCATTTTATTGCAAATTCGTGCAAAATTCTTTGGGAAAAGTGAATTTACGGTTAAAACATTTTCAATTGACATATCTTTAATTCTTGGTTTTATAACTCCTGCACAATTTACTGCGTAATTACTTTCTTTTAAGAATTGTTCAATTTCAGAATGATCTTCTTTAGCGATATCAAAGTTGTTTCTCGAAACTCTGATAACATTATTTCCTTGTCGTTCTAAATATTCTGCAACTGCAAAACCAAGCATTCCATTTGCCCCAAAAACTGTAATATTCATTTTTTATCTCTCCTCAACTTGCCAAGGATTCCAATATTTTGCATCAAATCGGAAATCATCGTTTAAACTTTCTTGTAATGTTGATGTTGAAAAGAACAACAATTTGGCATCTTCAGATAACGACATAAATCCATTTGCAAAGCCTTTTGGAATATATAAAACTGAAGGTGATTTTTCAGACAAAACAAATCTGTGAACATTTAATTCTTTTGATGGATTTTCCCAATTGTCAATTTCAACAGCACAAACCAAAGCCGAGCCTTTTACCGCAAGAACATATTTTGCTTCGTTTTTATGAGCGTGCCAAGCTCTGATAAATCCATTTTTATGATTTTCGACAGAATAGAAACGTTTCACATTTTCAAAATTGAAATCATTTACAAATGAAACCGTTCCGCGGTCATCAACCGACAATCCGCCTTTTATTAATTTAATTTGACTATCCATTTACTATCTCTTTTTCTTTGAATTCAACTTGTTCACTTAAAAATTTTGCGTTTGAATATCTCGGACTTTCCAAATCTTTTATTCTTTTAGTTTCGACAAGATATTTTAGCTCGCCAATTCCTTCGTCAATTGTGTGAATGGCTTCAAATCCCAAAATTTCTTTTGCTTTTTGGCTTGACACACGATAATTTCTTGTGTCTTGAAATGGCATTTCTGTGTGAATTATTTGCATATCGGGGAAGTGATTTCTAACTTGATAAGCTAAATCGATTATTCGTACATTTTGTCGATGAAGATTGAAAATTCCTTTATGCTCACTTTCAAGATTCATCAGAACTGCTCGAGCAACATCTTTTACGTGTAAAAGCGGACGAAATTGGTCGCCACCAAAAACCGTAATTTTCCCTTCTGTGTGAGCTTTTACAGTTAGAATATTTACTACCAAGTCCAAACGAATTCTCGAATACAAATCGCCAACGCCAAAAAGTGTTCCCAATCTAAAAATTATTGCATTCTTATGTTTCAAACATTTTTCAGATTCTAATTTTGTCTGGGCATAAAGGGAAAGCGGATTTGTTGGCGAACTTTCATCTAAAATTGCATCTTGTGCTCCATAAACCGAACAAGTGGACATGAAAATAATTCGTCCGTTGTAATTATCTGCAAGCCGACAAACTGATTCTTGATTAATTTGTCGAGTTAAAGTTGGATTAACTTGGCAAGCACCATCGCCAACAATTGCGGCAAGCCAAACAACTGCATCTGCCCATTTTAGCTGTTTATCGATTAATTCAGTGTTTCGAACATCGCCATAAACAAAATCCACTGGTTTTCGGAATGAATCTTCATATAAAATTGAATCATAAACTCGAACATTAAATTGCTGACTTTCAATCAATAAATCCGTAATTGCACCACCAACATAGCCAGCGCCGCCAACGATTAGAACATTTTTCATAATAATTCCTTTTTAAGAATATCGATTATTTTTTGTGATGTTGTTCCATCTCCAAGCCATTCTAATTGTTTGGGAGAAATGGAATAATTTTCAAAGAAGTTGATTGTTTTTTCTCTCATTTCTTCGATTGAATTTGTTTCGCCAACCAAAATACTATTTCCATTTTCCATTGATTCTGGTCGTTCTGTAAAATTCCGTGGAACAGCAACTGGAACTCCGAGAAGCGGGCATTCTTCTTGGCTTGTTCCCGAATCTGAAATTACACCAAAAGCATTGTATTGAAAATCGAGATATTTCAAAAATCCATAAGGACCGACAAGCTCAATGTTTTTTTTGTTTTCAAGTAGATTATATTGTTCAATTAACTTCATTCCACGATTGAATTTTACAAGTTTCACGGGTAAATTCAATTTTTCCCCAACGGAATCCAAATATTCCAATATGTGATTGAATTGCTCTACTGAACTCAAATTCTCATTTCGGTGAATATCCGCCACAAGAAAATCTTTTGTCCTTTTTCCACTTGGCATATATTGATTTACAATTTCTACTATCGTGTTCCCAACAATGTGGATTTGTTCTGCTGGTTTGTTTTCTTTTAGCAAACGCTCTTTATAAAGTGGAGTGTAAACAAAAACTTGGTCGGAACAGTAATCGCACACAACTCTATTTACTTCTTCTGGCATTCTTCTATCATAAGAACGCATTCCGCCTTCGATGTGACCAATTTTATAACCTTCCTTAAATAAAGGCAAACTTGCAACTGCTGAATGTGAATCGCCAAGGAAAAGAATAATTTCTGGTTGAATTTTTTGATTTTGTAGCAGACGAATTATTTCTGTTGAAAGATATGAAAGTTGCTCATAATGAGTAGTGCTATTTTTCCCTGTTGATAAAGTAAAATCTGGTTTTCTGATATTCAATTCATCGAAGAATATTTTACTCAATTCATCATCATAATGCTGCCCAGTATGAATCATAATATGTTCAAAATAAGCATCAAGTTTTTCAAAAACCTTGCTCATTCTAATAAAATCTGGACGAATCCCCGTAATCGTAACAACTTGTCTCATAAAATCCATAAATTTTATATGCTTGTTGCAACAATTGAGCCAAATTGTAATCAACAATCTTCTTTATAAAAATTTGATTAAAATTAAACATTTTTACCAAAACACTAATAATCAGCGAAGATATATAAACTTATAATTAGTCAGTTGCGTAATATTAGCCAATATTTATGCTCTCTTTTACTAAATTTCCAAAAATTCTATTTCAATTTATTTGAGTATTTTTAATACGACAAATAACAAATTATTTTAATTATGTTTCTTAAAGAATTTGACAATCAATTTTACAATGAAAATGTCCAGTTTCTTGCCGGAGTAGATGAAGCTGGACGTGGTCCACTTGCTGGTCCCGTTATTGCGGCTTGTGCTGTGTTTTCCCAAAATACTTTTATTGATGGAATTAACGATTCGAAACAACTTTCTGCAAAAAAAAGGGAATATCTTTTTAATCTGATAATCGAAAAAGCTGTTGAGGTCAAAATTGAAGTAATTTCTGTTCAAGAAATTGAAGAAATGAATATTTTAAGAGCAAGTTTATTTGGTATGCAAAAATCAATTGAAAAATGTTCTAACAAAATTGATTTGATATTAGTTGATGGAAATCAGAGTTTCAAGACACAAATTCCGCTTAAAACAATTGTTAAAGGAGATGAAAAATCTTTTGTTATCGCCGCCGCGTCAATTCTTGCAAAAGTTACAAGAGACAAAATAATGGCAGAATTAAGCAAATCTTTTCCAAAATATCATTGGGATAAAAACAAAGGTTATGGAACAAAACAGCACATTGAAGCTATTCGGGAATTTGGAGTTACAGAACATCACAGAAAAAAATTTCTAAGAAAGATTATAGATTAATTTGCATTATTGTAAGGTAAAAGCAATTCAAACAATGGTAAAAAGAAATCAAGAAATTGGATTAATTGGCGAAAATCAAGCTGTTATTTATTTGGAAAAATTAGGTTATAGAATTATTCAAAGGAATTACCGTTTTTCTCACGGCGAGATTGATGTAATTGCAGTAAAAGAAAATATTCTTGTATTTGTAGAAGTAAAAACAAGAAGAAATGATAATTATGGCGATATCAAATATGCTATCGATCCCAAAAAACAGAAACAAATCCGAAAAATTGCAGAATCTTTCATTTTTGAATTTGCCGATAAACTCACATTCGAAGAAATTCGTTTTGATTCTATTTTAGTGATGTATGAAAACAATCTACATCATATTGAGCATCTTGAAAATGCTTTCTAGTTTGTTCCTTAAATGTTATCTTTAATTAATTAAAAAATATTATGAATTTACCCAAAATTAAACATAGCATGAATTTAAGTTTAACCGAGAAATTGCTCAATTTCTTTTTACTTTTAAGTGGATTGGCAATTTTTACAATTCATTTCTTCAAAGAAATGCTTGTTCCTCCTTATGAAATTGAAGAAACCAAGAAACAAATGTATGATTTTGGGCTAAAAAGTTTGCCAATTGTTGGAACTATGGGAATTATTATCGGATTTGTGTTGGCTTTACAAAGTTATTTTATTCTTGAACCATTTGGAGCCACCGATTTTATTCCCGCTTCTGTTGGAATTTCAATTTTACGGGAATTCGCTCCAATTTTAACCGCATTGTTATTTGCTGGAAGAGTTAGTTCGGGCATCGGAGCAGAAATTGGCTCGATGAAAGTAACTGAACAAATTGATGCAATGGAAGTTTCGGGGACAAATCCTTTCAAATTTTTGGTTGTAACTCGTGTAATTGCAACTACTTTCATTCTTCCTCTTCTTACAATTTATGTGATTTTCATTAGTTTATTAGGCTCATTTTTAGCTTTACTAATTGAAGAACAAATGAACCTTATTTATTTTTTTAATTCTGTTACTTCATTTCTTGATTTGGGAGACATTTCTGCTGGACTTATCAAAACATTCTTTTTTGGATTTATTGTTGGAATAGTTGGTGCTTTTCAAGGTTACACAACAGAAGGCGGAACCGTTGGCGTTGGAAGATCTACTACAACTTCTGTTGTAATTTCTTCGTTGCTTATCCTTTTGGTTGATATGATTTTAGTAAAAATCTCAATGATATTATGATGGATAGTATTTTGTTGAATATCGAAAATGTTTCAAAAAGTTTTGACAGAAATAAAGTACTAAAAAACATTTCAGTTAATGTTTATAAAGGCGAAAATTTAGTAATTTTTGGAAGAAGCGGAACGGGAAAAAGTGTTTTACTTAAACTAATTGTTAAATTATTAGAACCAGATAGTGGAAATATATTTTACCGCAATAAAAATCTGAATTCTCTTTCAGCAAAAGAAATTATCCAAATCAGAAAACACATTGGCTTCCTTTTTCAAAGTGGAGCTTTGTATGATTCAATGTCCGTTCGCGAAAATCTGGCTTTTCCTCTAAAAAAAATTTTCAATCTATCTGAAAAAGAAATTATTGAGAAAATTAACAAAACGCTTGAACTTGTTGGTTTGGTTTCAGCAATTGACAAAATGCCCGCTGAACTTTCTGGCGGAATGAGAAAAAGAATTGCATTAGCTCGAACAATAATTACCGAACCAGAATTAATTCTTTATGATGAACCAACAACTGGACTCGATCCAATTACTTCAAAAGAAATAAGTGAGTTAATTTTATCTTTACAACATCAGTTAAAAATGACTTCTGTTGTTGTTACACACGATTTGATTTGTGCTGAAATTATTGCTGATCGTGTAATTTTCTTAAAAGATGGCGAGATTTACAAAGAAGGTTTGTTTGATGAAATAAAACAATCAAACGACTTGTTTATTAGGAATTTCTTTAGTGCAAAAATTTTAAAAGATGTTGGAGTAAGTGATGTTTAAATCGTTTGCTGGTGCAAGATTAGGAATATTTCTTTTTTTAGGAACAATTTTGATGATTTTAATGCTTTTTGTTGTTGGTAACAAGGAATCATTATTCACACAATCAATCGAAATAAAAACTTTTTTTAGAAATGTAAATACCTTAAAAAGTGGTGCTCCTGTAATGTTAAGTGGTTATCAAATTGGTTCAGTTAGTTCAATAAATTTAATGCCGGATTCGCTTGGATTAGTTGAAGTTAAAATGAAAATTAATTACGATGCCCAAAATTTTATTCGTTTAGATAGCAAAGCAATTATTGAAACAAAAGGTTTTATCGGGCAAAAGTACATTTCCATTTCACCAGGGAAAAGAGAATATGAAGTAATAAAAAATGGCGGAACAATTGTCGCAGAAGAGCCTCTTGATGTGCAGCAAATGATTGTTCAAACCACTGAAATTATGGATTTTACAAAAAAAATTACCGAAGATTTTGCAGAAATTGTGAATAAAGTGAATGAAGGAAAAGGAACAATTGGGCTGCTTGTAAACGATTCGAGACTTTATAATGCTTCAGTAAGAGTAGTACAAAGTGGCGATTCCTCTCTTTCTAAAATCACTGAGAATTTGAATGTTGTTGCTGAAATGGTTACAAATCTTGGTGCAAATCTAAATGGAATTCTTTCAAATGTTGATACAACAAGCAAAAATATTAATCAACTGATACAGAATATTCGAGATGGAAAAGGAGCAATTGGAAAGTTAGTTGCCGATAAATCTGTCGAAGATTCTGTTTCTACCATCATAACAAATTTAACTTCTTCTGTTCGCCAGCTTGAAATAACATCTAATCGATTTGCTGAAAATATGGAAGCGTTGAAACACAATTGGCTATTCAAAGATTATTTTGAAACTCGCGGATATTGGGATTATGATTCTTACAAAAAAGAAATCGATACTAAAATTTTAGAACTTGAAAAGAAAATAAGAGAATTAAAAGAGTTGGAAGAAAATTTCAAGGCGAATAATTCACAGAAAAAATAGTAATTGTACTATTTTGTATAAATCCAAGTAATCAAAATTTCCGTTAAAAATTTTTTAAATTGTGAATTCATTTATGGGACAGGGTCGTAACCATGTCCGCCCCACGGATGACAACGAGCAATTCTTTTAATTCCCAACCAACCACCTTTTAAAATCCCATATTTTCTTAGCGATTGTATTGCGTATTCTGAACATGTTGGCTGAAATCTGCAACTTGATGGAAGAATTGGAGAAATAAATAATTGATAACCTCTTATAATTAATGCAAATGGATAAGCTAAAATCTTTGCAATTAGAAGATAATATTTTTCAAATCTTGTTAGTTTCATATCATATAGTGCTGGTTGTCTTTCTTTAATAATTGAAAAATGTATTTTTCTACTTTTCCCGTAGAAAAATTTAATCAAATATACCGTTTTTTTAAAAATTCATCTTACAAATTTAGTTGCAATTCTGAACTAATTTTAATTTGAACTAACTGTTCTTTTATAAAAAATCCGACAACTTGAATATGTCGGATTTTCAATTGTTTGTGGGAAGATGAATTTTAATAGTTTTTAGGGGAATTTGTAATTATTGCATTCTTTAATTACATATACGTTTGAAGGCTGATTTATAATTAGATGTTTTACTATTTTTTGAACTTTTTTACCAAACTCTAATTTTTCATTTTCTGTAGCATTTCCCTCTGTTATCTTCTTTTTTAGAGGTAATATTTCGTTTTTAATTTCGTCGGTCATCATTTGGGCTTTATTAAAAACAGCTTTTACCATTTTCCCAGTATCGTTTCTTTTAAAAATAAGCGAAACAGTCCCTTTTTCTGAAATAATTGTTGAATCAATTACGATTGAATTATTGCCATTTCCTTCTTCGTCTTTTTCTCTTGCACGAACAATATATGAAGCAACTTCGAGCAAATCGTTTCTGCTTGCAGTAGCTATGCTTATATTGCCTCTTATTGGAATTTCATTATTTGGGAATAGTGCCTCTAATGCTTTTTTGGTAAGCAAAAAGCCAGATGTTACCCCAGGGCAAACATGTCCTGTAAATTTTCCAACATCATCAAGATTTATTTCAAAGACATCATTATCTGGAGTTTTATATCCAACCATAACAGCTTTGGGGTCTTTTATTTTTATAATGCCAGCTTTTAGATAAATATTATCTTCCAAATTATTGGTTTGGGCAATTAAGTTTTTAGCAAAAACGACCAATAGTCCCAATAATATCAATTTTGATATTCGTTTCATCATTTCTCCTTATTTTATTGTTAAAATCGTTTAGATTTCAAAATCTGTTTTTATAATTTCTAACCATTTATCAATTCTACTATCTGTTTTCTCACTTTCGTTATCTTCGTCCAATGCTAATCCTACAAAGTAATTCCCATTTTGTGCTTTTGAACTACTAAAAGAATAATCATTGATTGGCCAACTACCAACTATTTTACAACGTATATCGGATTTGAATTCATAAATATTCTTTTTCATTTTTCTCACCTTATCGTTTAATCATAGTTTAGAAGTTTAATTATTACATAAACATCAAGAAAAGAGAAATTCTCTTTTCTTGATTAAACGATAAAATTATATGTTATTGCCAATTTTGATTCCAAAATATATTTGTCTTGGTAAAATGGGACCATATATATATGCTGGGTCTCTATCTACCCCTTTGTCAAAATCTGATTGATAAGAATTGAAAATATTTTTCATTCCAACAAAAAATTGAGAAGAAGCTCCATTTAGTTTTAGTTTGTATTGTAGTTTTAATCCCATATCAAAAAACGAATTACTTTGGCGTAATTCACCTTCGTCTGGGTTTGCTTGGTTTGTTCCAAAATATGGAATTAACATTTTGCCTGTATAATCGCCCGATAGTGAAATTTCAAAATTATTGGTTAAATTATAATTGAAAGCAATAAATCCATAATCATTCGGAGTTCTAAAAAATCTCTTTTCGTCAAACTCTTGTTTTTTAGTATACTCACTATTTTGATAGGTAAAGCCTGTTTTAATTTCCATTTTTTCAATATCAGCTATGTTTATTTCAACATTTATCCCTTTCACAGAGGCGCCATCTTGTGCATTTATTCTATTATATATTACCGTACCATTAGAATCTGGCTCTGAGTACTCGTTAACAAATGGGTTTTCTAGTTTTGTATAAAAGCCTTCAAGCATAAATTCTAAATAAAAGTTATTAAATGACATTGTTTGTGTTAATGAACTGGTAAAACTTCTGCTTGTTTCTTGGGTTAAATTTGGATCGTTTTTATGTAAAACTTGTCTTGCCCCAGATGTTTCAATATGTAAATCCTCATCAAATATTTGTGGAGCTCTAAAACCTTGAGCATAATTTACTCTAAATTGAGTTGAAGGAGTTATATCATAAAGTAAACTAATTCTTGGACTAAAAACATTTCCTTGGATATTGGAATTATTTCCTTTTTCAGTAATTGAATATCTGTCAAATCTGATTCCAGCAGATAATTTTGCGTCCCCAAATCTTCTTTCATATTGTGAAAACACAGCATAAGTAAAAGATTTTTGGTCTGAAATAGTTCTCGTTTCTATAAATGGTATTTCTAAACTTCCATTGACCATTGTTGCATTATCCATGTCGTAGTAGCCTAATTTTTTATCAACTAAACTACTTCCTTGAATTTCGGCACCAACCGTAATTTCGTTATCTGTAAAATTTCCATTGTATTGAAGTCCAGCATTGTAGGATAAATCTTTTGTGTTACCATAATCTGCAAGAGATTGATTAGCACCGTAATAAGAATTTCGATTTACGCTTTGACTTGCTGCATAAATGGTAAACATATCAGTAGAGCTATAAAATTTTTCATACGAGATAGCCCCAGTTGTAATATCGTGTTGTACTGCTTCAGAAATATTAGCCAAATGATTTGGAAGTTCAAAATTATCTCCACCACGTCTGTCTTCGTTAATTTTAAAAAAATCTATACTTAACCTATCAGTACTTGTAAATCTGTGGAATAATCGCCCCCCAAGTGTTAGATTTTTAATTCTTGATAATTCTGAGAATCCGTCAGAATTTGCATCAAAATTATCTCTATTTCTTAAAAATCCAAACATTGAAAATCCGGTCTGTGCCTCTGGTGAAACCAAAGAAGCGTTAAAACTTGAAGATCTTTCATAAGCATTTTTACTTGCAGTTTTATGATTAACTCCAAATATGGCATTTGAAACAGAAGCGCTATATGTATTACTTGTTGGGTCTGTAAGTATAATATTTATAGTTCCTCCAATTGCATTACTACCATATAAAGCCGAAGCTCCTCCTTTAACAACTTCAATACGTTCAATCATATTTGATGGAATTAATTCTAATCCGTAAACACCAGCTAATCCGCTAAATATTTGTCGGCTATTTATTAATATTTGAGAATAAGGACCTTCCAATCCATTCATTCGCAATTGATTAAAACCACAATTTTGGCAATTATTTTCAACTCTTAACCCAGGTGAAAATTTTAATATTTCGCTAACAACATTTGATTGAGTATTTGAGATCAGTTTTGGAGATAGTGTATTTACAATTGTATTTTGATCTTTTTTACTTCCCTCGTTTCTATTACCAGAAACCACTATTTCATTTAGTGAAAGAACATCTTTCTCTAAATCAAAGTTAAGTTCAGTAGTCGTGTTTTTTTCAAGAACAATTTTCTTTTCTTGGGATTTAAACCCAACATATTGAACTTTTATAGTTAATTCACCAACGGGTAAATTTATTAGTCTATAATGTCCAGTTTCATCCGTCGAAGTTCCTATCGTTGTCCCTTTAATAATCACATTTGCAAAAGGAATATGTTCTCCTTCGAAAGTTACGTGACCGACAATGTTTGCATCTGTTTGTGAAAAGAGTGAATTATAAAAAGCTGAAAGTAAAATAAGCACAATAATTGATAATTTTTTCATATATAGTTCTCCTATGTATATAAATACAAATAATTTCTTGCTCATATTTTTAAATATGAGCTAATGTTTAAAGTAAAAGATAGATTATGTTAATAATTAAAGATAGATTATATAAAAGAAATTATAGGAGGAGCTCTTAGTAAAGGAAGGTTTAATAAGTTTGTACAAATTGCACTTTCATTAAATAAAATAACTACAGATTTTTTTTCTATGCTAAAAATGTTTTCAAATTGTGGCTGAAGGAAGAACTTAAGGATAAATGAATTTATGGAATAAAACTTATATTCATCTTCTGTGTGGGAATGTGATTTATCTTTGGGATTTTCTTTATTAACAGGCAAAACATGACTATGCGAAATAATCTGCCCTGAAGGCAAAACATGAGTGTGCATTGTCATATTTATTAAAAACTGAACTGATAAAATCAGTGTTATAATAAATATTACAGCAATATTTTTTGATATGTTTATTAAATTTTTCATCTGTTATTTAAACTTAATCTAAATATCAATAATTGTCAATATTTGTCCATCATAAAAAATGATTTCATTTTTTTATAAAAAACAGTATAGTTTTGTATCTTTTTCTGTTTTCACCAAAAAAAGCTAATAAAGATAAACATAATCACGAGTGATACTTAATACGGCTTCAAAAAAAAATACGGGATGGAAAGCTAAATAAAATTGATTAACAAACGTTAAATAAAATCTTGTTTCACATTCCTGAATTTTGATGGGTTTTATCTATAAATTTTCATCTTTTCATATATTTAGTCCCTTGAATAAAATAAAATAGGTAAGCATGAAATCCTCTGAAATTAGACAGAAATTTTTAGATTTTTTTGAAAAAAGACAACATAAAATAGTTCCAAGTTCCCCTGTTGTACCATTTGACGACCCAACTTTACTTTTTACGAATGCAGGTATGAATCAATTCAAAGATGTTTTTTTGGGACAAGGTTCACGCGATTATTCTCGAGCTGCCGACACACAAAAGTGTATTCGAGTTAGTGGAAAACATAATGATTTAGAAGAAGTTGGACACGACACTTATCATCACACACTTTTTGAAATGCTCGGGAATTGGTCTTTTGGCGATTATTACAAAAAAGAAGCGATTGTTTGGGCGTGGGAATTGCTAACTGAAATCTACAAATTGCCCAAAGAACGACTTTGGGTTACTGTTTATAGAACTGACGAAGAAGCACTGGAATATTGGAAAACAGAAACTGACATTAATCAAAATCATATATTAAAATTTGATGAAAAAGATAATTTTTGGGAAATGGGCGAAACTGGACCTTGCGGACCTTGTTCGGAAATTCACATAAATCTTACTGATGATTATGATAAACCAGATTTGGTAAATGCCGGAAGTCCCGATTGCATTGAACTTTGGAATCTTGTTTTTATCCAATACAATAGAAACAAAGATGGTGTTTTGGAAGAATTGCCCAGCAAACATATTGATACAGGAATGGGATTCGAGAGAATAGTTGCGGTTTTGCAAGGGAAAAAATCAAATTATGATACAGATTTATTTTTCCCAATTATTCAGGCTGTAGAAGAAATTTCTCAAATTTCTTATGCTGGCGAAAATCAAATTCCGATGCGAGTAATTGCCGATCACATTAGAACATTAACTTTTGCAATTGCCGATGGTGCAATCCCAGGAAATGAAGGAAGAAGTTACGTTTTACGTCGAATTTTACGCCGCGCCTTGCGATATGGACGAAAATTAAATTTGAACGAACCGTTTTTATATAAATTAGTCGAAGTTGTAATTAAAAAAGCAGGCGATGGAATGGGAAAAGTATTTCCTGAATTGATTGAACATCGTGAAAATATTGAAAAGATAATTAAAGCTGAAGAAGAAAGTTTCAATCAAACTTTAGATAGAGGTTTGGCATTATTTGAAGAAATCGTTTCCGAAGTTGAGAAAACCACAAAAATAATTTCTGGAGAAGATGTTTTTAAAATGTATGATACATTCGGTTTCCCAACGGATTTGATTGAATTGCTTGCCCGCGAACGAAATTTGAAGGTAGATATTGATAAATTTACAGAATTAATGGACGAACAAAAACAAAAAGGAAGAGAAACTACGAAAAAGCAAATTTCTGATGCTTATGATACAAGCGGAATTGAAAAAATGTTTGATTTCGATTTGCTTCCAATTACTAAATTTTTAGGTTACGAAGATTTAACTTCAAAATCGACAATTGTGGCGGTAAATAATCAGGAAAATATTTCTTATATAGTTTTAGATTCAACTCCATTTTATGCAGAATCTGGTGGCCAAATTGACGATAAAGGAGAAATCATTTGTTGTGATAAAACATTTGAGATAATTGGTTTACAGAAAATTAAAAATATTGTTGTTCACATTGTAAAGAATGAATATCAACATCAATTTGAAAATTACCAACAAGTTTATGCAAAAGTTGATGAAGAAAATCGCTGGCATATTATGCGAAATCATTCTGCGACACACTTTTTGCATGCAGCTTTGCGTAAATATTTAGGAAATCACGTAAAACAATCGGGTTCGTATGTTGGTGCTGATAGATTACGTTTTGACTTTACACATTTTCAGAAAGTAACCGAAGAAGAACAATTGCTAATAGAAAAAGAGATAAATAACGCAATTCGCAAGAATATTCAACTTACACATCATCGCGAAATACCTTTTGAAGAAGCAAAAAATATGGGAGCGATGATGTTTTTTGGTGATAAATATGGCGATAAAGTGAATGTTGTTCAGTTTGGCGATTATTCTTTGGAATTTTGCGGTGGAACTCACGTGAAAAATTCTTCTCAAATTAATTTTTTTAAGATTATTCACGAATCTTCTGTCGCAAGTGGAATTCGCCGAATTGAAGCAGTTACTGGGAAAGGAGCCGAGGAATATTGTGCTAAAGAGAAAGAAAAATTAGAACAAACTTTAGAAAAGATTAATGAACTTCTTGAAGAAAAAAAGAAATTGGAAAAACTTGTGGCTGAATTCCAAATCAAAGAAAAGTTGGGTGGAATTGATTCGGTTATAAAAAATTCATCAAAAATAAATGAAATTAATGTTTATAAATCAGAAGTAAATGCAAATTCAATGGATGAACTTAAATCGTTTGGCGATGAACTCCGAGAAAAAATGAAAAATGGAATCGGTTTGTTAATCTCCCAAATAGAAGATAAAGTTGGAATTGTTTGTGTAGTTTCTGATGGATTAATAAAAGAAAAAAACTATTCCGCTGGTAAAATTATTGGAGAAGTTGCAAAAGTAGTTGGTGGCGGTGGCGGTGGAAGGCCACATTTAGCAACTGCTGGCGGTAAAGATGTTTCTAAAATCAAAGAGGCTTTTTCAAAATTTGAAGAAATAATTTCGGCTCTAAAATAATTGTTTTTAATAAAGTAGAAGTATTTTCAACTTCTACTTTACTATTTCCTTAAAATTTCAATTATCAGAAACTGCAAATTCAATAATCTTTTTTAATAAGGGTAAAAAATGTAGAAAACTATTGAAAGGAAAAATAAAGCCCACATCCCAGGTTTAATCTCTTTCAATCTACCACCAAATGTCATTGTTATCGGATAAACGACAAATCCCGCTGTTAAACCAACTCCCAGATTATAAGTAAAACACATTAAAATAATTGTAACAAAAACTGGAATGGATTCTGTCAGTATTGAAAAATCAATTTTATTAATTGGAGAAATCATCAATAATCCGACAACAATTAAAGAAGTTCCATAAGCAAAAGGAGGAACAATCGTTAAAATTGGGCTCAAAAATAATGCAAATAGAAATAAAGCAGCAGTAACTATCGCAGAAAATCCAGATTTTCCGCCAGCTTCAATTCCAGCAGCTGATTCAATATAAACTCCAGCAGTAGTTGTTCCAAAAAGAGAGGCAAAAACTGTTGAAAGAGCATCAACCAACATTGGTTTTTCAATTTCGGGCATATTTCCATCTTTATCCAACAAATTTGCTTTTATTCCAACTCCAAGCAAAGTTCCAAGTGTGTCTATAAAATCAGTAATAAATACAAGCAAAATCACTCCAATGAATCCCCAAGTAATTGCACCAAGAATATCGAGTTGGAGAAAAGTCTGAGATATTGAGGAAGGAAAACTGAATATTTGTTGAGGAAGTGGTGTAATTCCGAATAACATTCCTAAAAGTGTAACAATTAAAATTCCCAAAATAATTGATGCGTTTACTTTTTTCATCATCAAAATTGAAATAATTAGAAAGCCGAGAATGGCTAAAAGTACGCTGATTTCAGTAAAATTGCCAATGTTAACTGGTGCACCAGGAACGCCAATTCGCACAATTCCCGTATCGTTTAAGCCAATAAATGTAAGGAAAAGTCCAATTCCAACTGCAAATGAAATTTTTAGCGATTCGGGAATTTGGTTTGCAAGCCAAGAACGAATTTTTAATAATGTTAAAATTGTAAATAACATTCCACTTATAAAAATTGCTCCCAACGCTGTTTGCCAAGAATATCCCATTACTTTTACAACAGAATAAGCAATAAAAGCATTTTCACCCATATATGGAGCGATAGCAAACGGACGTTTTGCGTAAATTCCCATTAAAAAAGTGCCCAAAAAGGAAGTAAGAATTGTTGCCATAAGTGACGCTTCGAAAGGAATTCCAGCGGCTTCTAAAATTTTGGGATTTACAATAATTATGTATGCCATTGTAACAAATGTTGTAATCCCTCCAATTATTTCTGATTTAAGATTTGTCCCTAACTCATCAAAATGAAAATATTTAGCAATCATTTTTGCTCCAAATATTGATATTAAGAAATAGTGAATTTATTCATTTTTTATAAATGTATTTATTCCCAAATTCCAGGAATTTGATTATTGCATTTCCAACATTTTCCATCAGAAATATTAATTTTGTTGGAAGAAAACCATTCTCTTTGAACTAACTTTTCTCCGCAATTTGGACAAGATGTAGTTTTATATTCAATTTGATTTACATTTCCTAAATAGACAAATTTAATTCCAGCCTTCTCGGCAATGTTTTTCGCTTTAAGAAGAATTGGCATTTCAGTTTGTTCGGTATCTTTCATTAAATAATCAGGATGAAAAGCGGAAAAGTGCAATGGAACGTTTTCTCCGAGATTTTCTAAAATCCAATCACACATTTGCGAAATCTCGGTTTCTGAATCGTTAGCATTTGGAATTATCAGATTTGTAATTTCCATCCAAATATCAGTTTCGTTTTTCAGCCAAATTAGTGTTTCTAAAACTGGGTTTAAGTGGGATAATGTATATTTAGCGTAAAATCTTTCAGTAAAACCCTTTAAATCGACATTTGCGGCATCAATATTTTTAAAAATTGATTTTCTTGCCTCTTTTTCAACATAACCAGCTGTAACCATTACTGATTTTATTTCATTTTCTTTTGCAATTTTACTTACGTCTTCAACAAATTCACCAAAAATTATCGGTTCATTGTATGTAAAAGCAATTGAGGGAATTGAATTTATTTTTGCGTAATTAACAATTTGTTCGGGTGAAAAATATTTGTTGCCAATCTCTTGTTTTACTTTACTAATGTGCCAATTCTGACAAAATTTACAACCCAAATTACAACCAATTGTGCCAAAACTAAGAATTTTGGAATTAGGCAGAAAATGATAAAGAGGTTTTTTTTCGATAGGATCAATAGCAAAACCAGATGGATAACCATAAGAAGTTGTAACAAGTTTACCATTTTCATTTTTTCGAACAAAACAAAAGCCGTGCTGACCTTCAGCCAAAGTACAAAAACGTGGACAAAGTGTGCAAATTACTTTTTCTTTTTCCTTTTTCCACCATTTTGCATTCGTTGTTTTCATTTAAACAATCAAATATCTTATCCAAGTTCTTCTGTCGTTATCCGAAAGTGGAGCAGCAGAAGTGAACATTAATAAATCACCTTTTTCAATAAGATTTTCTTTTAATAAGAATTGAGTTGCTTTGTGAATGGCTGAATCTTCTTCAGAAAAACCATCAAGAAAAAATGGCTCAACTCCAAGTCGCAAATTAAGAATATTCAACGTTGAAAATGAATTAGAGAAAGCATAAATCGGTGCATTTGGGCGATATTTCGAAAGCGATATTGCGTGTCTTCCTTCGAAAGTAAAAACAATAATTGCTTTTGCTGAAAGTTGGTTTGCAATTTCTACAACAGCTTTCGCCGTATTTTCAAAAACTCTATCTTCAATATTATTTGGTATAAAATATTCAACTTGCTTTCTTGTTCTATTAACAGATTCAGTCGCTTTTAGAATATTGTGCATAGTTTTTACAACTAAAACTGGATTTTTTCCAACAGATGTTTCGCCGCTTAGCATTACAACATCAGTTCCATCAACAACTGCATTAGAAACATCGGACGCTTCGGCTCTGGTTGGAATGGAATTGGTTATCATTGTCTCAAGCATTTGCGTTGCAGTTATTACTAATTTGCCTGTTTGATTACATTTTTCAATTATTTGCTTTTGGATAATTGGAACAATTTCTGTTGGCATTTCAACACCTAAATCGCCTCGAGCAATCATAATTCCATCGGAAGCATTAAGAATATCATCAAAATTATTTACAGCCTCTGGTTTTTCAATTTTTGCGATAATTTTTGTGGGAAAATTTCTTTCCATTAACCACGAACGAAGTTGGTGAATATCTTTTGCTTCGCGAACAAATGAAAGTGCAACAAAATCAACGCGGAATTTCATTGCAAACTCAAGATTTTTTAAGTCTTGTTCCGTAAGTGATGAGGTTGATAATTTTGTGCCAGGCAAATTTATTCCTTTTTTAGATGATAATTCACCACCAGCAATTATTTTGCAAACAACGGATTTTTCTCGTTTTTCAATAACTTCAAGATTTATTAATCCATCGTTTATTAAAATCGGTTCACTAATATTTACATCCGTAATTAGTTTTTTATAACTTGTGGAAATCAGTTGAGCGTTTCCAACAACTTCATCTATTGTGATTTCGATTTTTTCGCCTTGTTTTAATTCAATCTTCCCGTTTACTTCGCCAATTCTAATTTTTGGTCCTTGCAAATCGACTAAAATTGCAACTGGTTTTTTTAGATTATTACAAGCCGCATCAATGTTTGCAAATACTTTTTCAAAATATTCGAAATTCCCGTGCGAAAAATTCAATCTAAAAGCATCTGTTCCGTTTAGAATCATTTGCTCCATTACTTCTTGTTTGTCGCAGGCGGGACCAATTGTTGCCAAAATCTTTGTTTTAGCTTTTCCTTGTTTGTATGTAGAAATCATTTATTTATCTCTGTTTTTTTTGATTTTTCAGTTTTTGTTGTATTTGGTTTAGGTTTTAACGTAAAATTTTTGGCTTTCTTATGAATTTCTTCTAATTTCTTTTCAACAACTCCAAAAATTGTATTTGCTTTAAAACATCCATCTTTTGTTTTTTCGCAAGCCTGAATTCCCATTAATATTTCGAGTGCTTCTTCTGCTCGTTTTGCTTTAAAAATATGAAATTCACCTTTTTTTACGGCTTCAACAACTTCATCATTAAGCATTAAATCTTGTACATTCTGAGCTGGGATAATTACGCCTTGTTTTCCTGTTAACCCTTTTGATTTACAAACATCGTAAAATCCTTCAATTTTTTCATTTACTCCGCCAATTGGTTGAATATCGCCTTTTTGATTAATTGAACCAGTAATTGCATAGTTTTGCTTAATTGGAATTTCAGTTATTGCTGAAATTATTGCTGCAATTTCGGCAATTGAAGCTGAATCGCCGTCAACCATTCCATAACCTTGTTCAAATACAACACTTGCGGTAAAACTTAACGGATGTCGGTTTCCAAACACTTCGCGAAAATAGCCTGCAATAATTAGCATTGCTTTATTGTGCGAACTTCCACTTAAACCAGCTTCGCGTTCTACGTTAATAAAATTGCCATTTCCAATTGCAACTGAAGCTGTAATTCGAGTTGGTTTTCCGAAAGAAATTTGATTCATTTCATAGACTGCAAGTCCGTTAATTTGTCCGATTCTTTCGCCATCAACATCTATTAAAATTGTTCCTTTGTCAATCATTTCTTGAACTTTGCTTTCATAAAGCGAATGGCGTTTTCTTCTTTCCCAAAAAGCTTTTGAAACTATAGTATGATCTACTTCTCTTAAATTTTCTTTTCCAGCCCAAAATGAAGATTCGCGAATTAAATCAGCAATGTAGGCAAATCTTGTAGTTAGTTTGCTTTGATTGCCAGCATATCGTGAGCCGAATTCAATAATTTTTCCAACTGCAGATTTATCAAACGGTAGCAGTTTTTCTGATTTAATTATTTTTTTGATTAATTGAGCATATTGCAAAAGCGATTTTTCCGTTCTGTTCATTTCGTGGTCAAATTCAGCTTTTACTTTAAATATCTTGTTGAAATCGTTTTCATAATTGGAGAGAAGATAATAAATGTAGCTGTTTCCAATTAAAATTACTTTCAAATTTATGTCAATTGCTTCTGGTTTTAACATTACGGGATTGTAATTAAGAGTTTGAAAAATATCTTGAATTTCTAATTTTCCGTAAATTAAAGCACGTTTTAGTGTTTTCCAAACTCCAAATTCCGAGAAAGCATCTTCTGCATTAATTATAAGATAGCCGTTATTTGCCCGCAGAAATGAGCCTGCTTTAATTTTAGTGAAATCTGAATACCAATAACCACTTCCATCTGATACTTTTTCAATTGTCCCGAATAAATTACTATAAGTTGGGGATGTTTCTATAATTACAGGACAATCATTTTTGTTGGAATTATCAAGAATTATGTTTACTTCAAAAACTTTGAATAATTCGTCAGGCGAAATCTCTTCTTCTTCCTTTGGCGAAATTGCTTTAAAATTATGTAATCTTTCTTCAATATTTTTCCGAACTAATGCTAAGTATTTTTTTACTCTTCGGCTTTTATGATGAATAAGTAAATCTTCAAAAACTGAATTGATATTCTTTTCAACTGATTCTTTTTCCAATTTCTCAAGATTTTCCATAAAATCATTATTCAGAGTAATTCCTTTTTTGAATAAATCGGCTAATCCTTGTTGATGTTCAGAGTATTTTCTTGTGATTTCAGCAAAATTTTCTTCAGTAATTTTTCCTTCAAAAACCATTTCTTCAATTTGATGAAGATAAACTGGTCCTTCTTTTAGCAAAATCATAATTTCTGGGCGAACAGTTTCGCCACTTTTAACTTGTCCTAATGTAAAACCATCTTTTCGCAATTCTTTTTCAAACGTTTGCGAAAGCTCAAATTGTGCGGCTTGCAATTCTTCAATTAATTTCTTTCTTCTCGAGATAAACGGTTCGCTATCAAGTGCTCTGGGAATTTCGCGTCTTAAATTTGTAATAGCTTTTTGCATATCTTTCTTAAAAATTTTTGCTTCGCCACCAGCAAATTCCAATAATGTTGGTTGGTCAGGGTTCTCAAAATTAAATACATAAGCATAATCTTTTAGATTTTTACATTTCGGCTGAATGTTTTCTAAAGTTTTTTTTACAGTTGTAAATTTGCCAGTTCCCGAAAGTCCAGTAATGAAAATATTATATCCTGGCGATTGAATTTCAACCCCAAGTTTTAAGGCTGAAAGCGCTTGTTCTTGTCCGATAATTTCATCGATTCCCTCAATTCCATCTGTCGATTCAAAGTCAAAATTATCGTAATTACATGTCCATTTTAATTCATTAAAATTTAATTCACTTGTTGGCACAACATTTTTCAATTTCATATTAATCTCTGTTAATTATGGTATAAAAAATAAAAAATATCGCATTAATAAAAGAATTTGTATTGAGATTTAATAATTAAAATTCGTTTATTTTTTACATCTTTTCCAATTTGCTTATTTCATCGCGTAAATTGGCGGCTTTCTCAAATTCTAAATCTTTTGCTGCTTTTAGCATTTCTTCGCGCATTTGCTCAATTAATTCTTTCTTTTGTTCTTTGCTCATATATTTTATAACTGGTTCTGCAACTTTTAAAAATGATGATTCTTCAACAACTTTTTCCTTTTTGCGAACATCGGCAATTGAAGTTGAGTTCATTATTTCTTCTCTACTCTTAAAAATGGTTTGCGGAGTAATGTTGTTTTGTAGATTGTATTCGGTTTGCAATTTTCGGCGGCGGTTTGTTTCGTCAATTGTTTTTTTCATTGATGGCGTCATTTTATCAGCGTACATAATTACTTTCCCGTTTACGTTTCTTGCGGTTCTTCCCGCTGTTTGCATTAAAGAACGTTCACTTCGCAAAAATCCTTCTTTGTCTGCATCAATTATTGCCACAAGCGAAACTTCGGGCAAATCTAAACCTTCGCGAAGTAAATTTACACCAACAAGTACATCAAAATCACCAATTCTAAGATTTCGGATAATTTCAACTCTTTCTAAAGCATCAACATCGCTGTGAATATATTGAACTCGTATATTTAGTTTTTCGAGATAATCTGTTAAATCTTCAGCCATTCGTTTTGTTAATGTTGTAACTAAAACACGCTCGTTTATTTTCGTTCTATCGCGTATTTCAGAAATTAAATCGTCAATTTGATTTGCAATTGGGCGAACTTCAATTTCGGGATCAAGTAAGCCAGTCGGACGAATTATCTGCTCAACAAAAACTCCACCAGTTTTTTCCATTTCATAATCGCCAGGAGTTGCAGAAACATAGATTATTTGGTTTGTCAGATTTTCAAATTCATCAAATTTTAATGGACGATTATCCATCGCCGAAGGAAGTCTGAATCCGTAGTCAACTAAAACTTGTTTTCTACTTTTATCGCCGTTGTACATTCCGCGTATTTGCGGAACTGTTACGTGCGATTCATCAATTATCAATAAATAATCTTTAGGGAAATAATCAAAAAGGCACGAAGGTCGCGAGCCTGCTGGTCTTCCGTCCATGTGTCTGGAATAATTTTCGATTCCCGAACAATATCCAATTTCTTTAATCATTTCTATATCGAATTTTGTACGCTGCTCAAGTCGATGTGCTTCAAGATATTTTTCCTCTTTGTAGAAAATCTGTAATTGGTCGTGAAGTTCTTCTTCAATTGTTTTAATTCCACGTCTGATTTGGTCTTTGTTTGTTACGAAATATTTTGCGGGATAAATTGGAACTATTTCTTCTTCGCGAATAATATCGCCTGTTATCGAATCAATAATTGATACTTTTTCAATTTCATCTCCCCAAAATTGGATGCGGACAGCTTCTTCATATTGATAAGCGGGAATAACTTCAACAACATCGCCTCGAACACGAAAAGTTCCGCGTGTAAAATCAATATCATTTCGTTCATAATAAATATCTATCAAACTTCTTAAAAATTTTTTAAAACCAACTTCTTCTCCTTTTCGAGCAAAAAGGATTTGATTTGCATATTCTTGTGGTGCACCAATTCCATAAATACAACTTACGCTTGCTACAATAATTACATCATTTCTTCCTTCAATTAATGCAGTTGTAGCTTTAAGTCGAAGTCTATCAATTTCCTCGTTTACCGAGAAATCTTTTTCAATATATAAATCTTTTTTAATTACGTAAGCTTCTGGTTGATAATAATCATAATAACTGATAAAAAATTCAACTGCATTATTTGGGAAAAAAGACTTAAATTCGCTGTAAAGTTGAGCTGCCAACGTCTTGTTGTGTGAAATAATCAAGGTCGGTTTGTTTATTTCTTTAATAACATTTGAAATGGTAAAGGTTTTTCCACTTCCAGTTACTCCAAGCAAAACTTGATGTTTTTCACCATTTTTTATTCCAGCAACAAGTTCTGAAATTGCTTGAGGTTGATCGCCTGAAGGTTGATAATTTGAAATAAGTTCGAATTTTTTCATTTATTGGGATAATTTTTAATCAAAGCAAATCTAACGTTTGATTTTAGAATAACAAAGAATTTTAGGGAAATTAAAAATGAAATATTTGTCGTCGTAAAATAGTTTGGCTTGTTATTATTATTTAATAGTAAAATTACCCCAATTGATTTAGTATAGAAAGATTTTAATTTATAGCTTATTTTGGTTGTATTCTTTCCATTTTCTTTTAAATTCTCTCTAAATTATAAAAAAGTTTTATAATTCCTTGAATTGTTCAAAGGAAATGTTTGCTTGCTTTAATATTTTTCTGAAAGTTCCTTCTGGAATATCGTCAGTGTGCATTGCAACGTAAGTTTGCCTCCCGTCTGGATGTCTTAAAATTTTATGCGAACCAGATTGTCTTTTTTCGATAAATCCGGCTTTAAGCAATTTAGCTAAAACTAATTTTGCTTTAAAGGGCATCTTGCAACTCTATTTTTGAATAAAAAGATTCTTCTTCGCGAATAATTGGTTCATTATTTGCTTTTTTTTCTTCTATCCACATTTTTAATAAATCTAAAGCTGCTGCTTTCGCTCCTTCTATTCCCACTCCATGCGTTGTTAAATCGAGCTTTGGTAAATGAGCATAAAAATAACCTTCTCCAAAAGAAGCATCATTTATCTTTTCGTAAATTATAGTATAGGTCATATTAACTCCAATTTGCTTTAATTAAACTACAAAAAATAATAATAAACGACAATTTATTTATCTCCTTAAAGATCAAATATTATAACTCTTTAAAATGTCAAATTATTCTATGAAAATATTGATAATTAATATAGTTTTCAAGAAAGATAGATGAACTCCACCTTGAAGGTGAAATTCACCTTAAGTTTA
>DYLK01000034.1 GCA_020722065.1 Melioribacter roseus | reverse complement strand
CATTTGCTATTTTTACACTCATATCTACTTGGAATGTGATATTTACTGTGGTTGGAGCGAGTGGGTGAATAACTCCCGCCCAAGCATCATATCCACCATTTGTAGCAATTGTTGTATCATCAAAAACTGCTGAAGTGCTTTTAAAATAACCAGATGGATAAATATTATGTTCAGCATCTTCTCCAATACTCATCATAAAATCATTAAGTTCACCACCAAAGTTTCTTATCCAAATAGGTTCTCCAGCAACTGATTTCATAATGAAGGCGTCTGAGGCTCCGTTATTTCCCATTGTGTTGCCAGCTACTTGGAAATCTGCACTTTCTGAACTACCACCGATATAGTAAGTTCCGTTTGTTCCATCTAAAAATTGAACAGAGTAACCTTTATCTTCCAATGTGCCGCCGAATCCTTCAACAAGATAAAATGATCCGTCATCTGCATTTAAAGCAGCAATAAACATATCATCATCTCCGTTAGAAAAGAGAGTTGTACTTCCTGCATAAGAAGTATCATTGAAATCGCCAGTTACTAAAACAAGATTTGGAGATTCTTCAGGACCTTCGGTTGTAAAATCAATCCCACGACCATTATCATTTCCTGGTCCTGTAATTCCAGTTGCCCAAAGAAAATTTCCATTTGGATCAATTTTGCATATATATATTTCATCACCATTCATAAATGGAATTGTGAAATTACCAAATGCACCATCGCCTTCGGAGAAAAATCCAGTTACATAAATGTTGTCATTATTATCAATAACTAACGCTTTGTTTTCATCATTATCAACTGAACTTCCACCAGAGACTCCCCAAAGAGCGTTTCCATTTGGGTCGAATTTTACAACAAACATATCGCGTTCGCCATGGGATGGAATTCGAATATCGCCAACTATTAATGTATCGGCTTCATTATTTCCAAAATAACCACCGAGTACAATGTTTCCTTGTGAGTCGATATCGATTGAATTACCAACATCCTGATTAGCAGTATGTAAGTGACGTACCCATTGATAATTTCCGTCAGCATCATATTTTGCAAGATAAGTGTCAAAGTTTCCATAACTTACCAACGAATCAGTATCTGTGTCGTTAAAAAAAGCTTTGTTGAAAAAAGCTCCTGTTACGTAAACATTTCCTGCGGCGTCAGTAGTAACTGCACGTCCATCGTCAGCACTTGAAGAACCATAACTTCCAGCACTTTTTGCCCACACTGCGATACCTTCATTGTTGTATTTTGCAACATACATATCAAAATTACCGCGTGTGGAAACAGAAACTCCGTTTCCAAAATTCATTGGGGCACTTTTTGTTTTTCCAGTGATGTAAGTGTTTCCTTCGCTATCGGTATATGAACCGTAAACGTAGTCATCACCAGTTCCACCAGCGGAAACTACACCATTAAAGACTTCAGTTTGTCCGAATGTTGGTATATTGAACAACACAAGGGCAAAAATAGTCAAGAATAATTTTTTCATATTTATTCTCCTTTTGTTTGTTAGATTTATTTGATTAACATCATTTTTTTTGTTTTCATAAAGTTTTCACTTTGCAATTTATAAAAATAAACTCCCGAAGGTAAATTTTCGGCATTAAATTTCACTTCATAATTCCCAGATTTTTGTCTTTCATTTACTAAAGTAGCAACTTCATTTCCAAGAATGTCATAAACAATAAGTTTCACGTTTGACATTTCACTTTTCACGTTATTTGGAACTGAATATTTAATCGTAGTGCTTGGATTAAATGGATTTGGATAGTTTTGAGATAAATAAAATTCATTTGGTAGTGGTTTATTCTCATCAACGCTAACTACTGCAACTGATTTATACATCGAGGATGAACTTCCAGCTAACCAAATATGACCTTCTCCATCTTTTGAAATCTGCCAAAGTGAAGTTGCATCTATTTCGGGGGAAAATGTAATATCTTCCCAATTTGTGCCAGAATCTTCTGTTTTATAAACAAAATCATCTCCAGCAACAACCCAAGTATTTTCATTAAACATAACACATCCAACAAGATTGTCAGATAAATTTGGAATTTCAACATATTCCCAAGTTTTTCCACCATCTAAAGTTTTTAGTAAACAATCAGAAGCAAGTAACCCAAGATTTTCATTATAAAAATATATTTCTTCAAAATCAGTCCCAGTATATGTGCTTGGTAGATTAATTATTGTTGAAGCTGTCCAAGTTTCACCTCCATTTTCTGTAGTATATGAAATTGAAGCATCACCAATAACAATTCCTTTGTTTACATTAAAAAATTTTACACGATTCAATTCATCTGGGAAAGTAGCAATTTTTTCTTCCCAAGTATTTCCACCATCATCAGTTAGATACATCAAACTAATTCCACTTTCCGCACGGCCAACAACGCATCCAAAGTTTTCATTTACAAATGAAATTCCATTGTTGTAAAATGAAGTTGCTGAAGTATCAGGAATAATAGCTACCCAAGTATTACCACCATCTGTTGTTTTGCAAACTTGTCTATTTCTCTTTGCCAAAAAACCAATGTTTTCATTTATAAAATCTATATCGTTTATTGTCGGACAAACCATATCAACTGAAGAATATGAAGCTGTCCAATTTTCACCAGAATCACTTGTTTTTAGAACTAATCCATTATAACCAGCAGCAAAAGCTGTATTTTCATCAATAAATTTGAAAACGTATGGAGTTAAGCCTGGAACTTCTGTTAACAATTCCCAATTATCCCCAAAATCAGATGACTTTGCAATTCCACCGCCACTACCAGCAATAATAATTTGATTACCAATTAAACTCATAGTGTTTCCAGTAAATCCAAAAGGCGGATCGATTTGCAACCAAGTAGTTCCACCATCATTAGTTCGCAAACCAACTGTTCCTTCGTAAGCTCCGCCTCCGAAAGCTACTCCGTTCTGCTCATCTTTGAAATCAACACAATACATATTTACGACTGCAGCATTTTCAGTTGATTGTTGCATTAGTTCCCAAGTTGCTCCACCATCGGTTGATTTTATTAAAATTGAAGGTTGATAACCAACTGCTACAGAGCCCCAACCAACTGCAAAAGCAAAATTATCGTTCACCATTGTAACACCACGAATATCTGTTCGAGTGTACATACCAGCTGGAAGAGTTGGATTTGTCGCTTTCGTCCAAGATGAGCCATCTAAAGTATAATAAATATCTAACTTTCCACTTCCACCACCAACGCAGATTCCGTGATTTGGGGAAGAAAAGTCCATATCTTCCATATCGCCAGAGTTTTGAAAACCACGAGTCCAAGTTGAACCATCAGTTGTATGCCAAACTTCTCCAACACTTGATGAAGAAGTTAAAGCCCAACCAGTCTGTTCATCTGAAAAATATATTGAATAAATATTTCCGCCTATTGATGAAATTGCTTGTTGCGACCAATTTGCCCCGCCATCTGTTGTAGAAAGAAGAATATCTGAGGAAAGTCCAACCCAACCAACTTGTTCATTCAAAAAATAAATGCTATAAACTGTTCCATCTATTGGTAAAGTAACTGGTTCCCATGTGTTTCCAGCATCTGAAGTTTTAAGTAAAGTTCCAGCTGAGCCCCCCGCCCAACCAATGTTTTCATTCAAAAAGAAAACATCATTAATTGGTTGATAGGTTTGTGTTAGTTTCTTTTCCCAATTTTGAGCGAAAATTGTTGAAAATGAAACGATTAGTAGAAATAATAAAATCTTTTTCATATTAACCACTGAATTATTGTAAAAACCTTATGTTAAAATATAAACCTAAACTATTTTTATATCTACTGTTATTTGTTTTGTATGATACATTTTCAATTTCTGGAGCAAAAATTATTTCAGATGAATAATGATAAATTGTTCCAAACGTGAATTTGTGTACAACTAAATCCGAGCCACCTTTTGTAAAATCGTGATTGCAAAACAAAAAGTTATAACCAAAAAGTAGTGATGTTTCTTCCATTAAATTGTAATCAAAACCGAGTTTCAATTTATGTAAGAAATTTGAAAGGGAAGATGATTTCCCATCGATATATTTTGATGAATCAGTTTTTATTGAATGAATTTCATATTCAAATGCTGATAAAAGGTTATTGTTAAATAATTTATATGAAGAACCAAATCCTAAATGGGTATCTGAATAATTCCATTCCCAAATAAGTAAATTTTTAATAGAATTTTGTGTCCAACTTGAATTTTGAAAATATCCACTTGAAAATCCCAAAAGCATTTGACGATCAAACTTATATTTGCCTTGTAATTTTATATGAATTTCTTCAAAATTAGAATATCCGTCTTCAGTTTCAATGTTCGAAATAGGATAAATAAAACTTGTATTTGAATTTGAATATTTAGCTGAAAATCCTAAACATGTATTAAAATTGTTATTATATGCTAATTGTAATCCAAGTGAATTTGAGTTTTTGATAATCTTAAATTCTTGATTTTGATCACGGAGTTCAATTCTATTCGTTTCTCCACGCCACAAATAAGTTTGAATTGTAAGTAAATTTACATCACTTGCTTCAATTCGTTCTTGAAATGAATTGTAAGAATAATCAATTCCAGCCGAAAAATTTTGTATTTTATAAGCTAAACCTACTTTGGAATTAACATTTCTAAGTAAAGAAATTGGATATGTATAAATATTTTTCAGTCCATCAAGAATTTGGTAATTTCCTTCAAGTCCAAGAAAAAGATTTTGGTAAATTTCAATTCCATGCGAAAAGCCAATTGTTGGACCACTATAATTTGTTGTTCCAGTTGTGGTATCAGTAAAAAAGTATGCTTCGCCGTTGTATGATTCGTATGTTAAAGCTCTGTAATTTTCTCTACGTGTTTGATAATTGTAGTTTGCAAATCCTTTAAAAGTACCAGCATCACCTAAGTTATATATTGTAATAAAGTTCGAGCCAATATTTCTTGTTGAAAAAGGGGCAAATTTATAGGAATAATTCCCCCATTCATCATTATAATAAGGGGCGATATCAAGAATATCATTCTCATTAGAATTAGCGAGCCACGCTGGATTTTTCCCAAAATGGTAAATGTCTAAATTAGATGAAATATTTTCAACCGAATATGATAAACCGCCGAGAGAATGCAATTTATAATCTTGAGAATAAAACATTTGATTTGTGATTAGCACAAACACAATAGACAAAATCAATTGTTTCATTTACATTCCTCCAGGCGTAGGGGTATCAATAATTTCCCAATCGAGAGTTGCATCATCGGTGTCAACACCAGCTTCGCGTCTTTGCATAGATTTCCCACTATATTTTGGTGGACTAAATGCAAATCCTTTATCAATTCTTTCATCTAAAGTTTTGCGTGAATTACTACTTGATTGATATTCGACGCCATCCAAAATTGTTTCAATATCCATTCCATCTTCCCAAAGTGAATCTTTGCCGTTTACCATGATTACAATATCTGAAGTTAAACTAAGGAAAAAATCAGTTGTTCTATCAAGTCGGATATTTGAAAGATTTGGGACATTCGGATTATCAAAATCGCTTGCGGAAAGTTGATTATAAAATTCCCAATCAGCATGACTTAAATCTACAGCAGTTGGAACAGAATTTTGGTGATTATAAGCAGTTTGAGCTAAAACAAGAAATTCACCAGGATAAAATGGATAATTCTTTTCGCCGTAATTTCCTGGGAATTTGAATGCGTAAGTTACTCCGTCAATGTCTCCATCTTCACCCCAATCAGTCCCGGGGTCGGCAGTTCCATCATTTGTGGCAGAAACACGGTAAATCTGAATTCCATCTAAATATTTTACACTATCAGTGTTGTTTATAATTTCGAGATATTGATCATAAAAGAAGAAAATATTGTTAACTGGTCCGCCTGCATATATTTCGTTAATTGCAATTCCGGTTGAAGAAACTAATTCAGTAAAAATTGTATCTACAACGGGATTGCCACTTACAATTTCAATATTTTTCAAATTACCAACTATCATTTTATTTGGTTGATTTGGAATATTTGCTCGAGCCGAAATTTGATAAGTTGAAGAAGGTAAATGAGTTATATGTAGCATCCCTTCAGAATTTGTGTAATAAATTTTCACTCCATATTCCGAAGATAGAATAACTTTTGCATTTGCAAGTGGAATTCCCTCTGTTTTTGATGAAGTAGTATCCCAAATGGCGTAAATTGTAAGCTCAGTTTCTCCATCAACTTGAGATGGTGGATTCTCTGTACAACTCCAAAATGCAATTCCAAAAACTAATATTAGTAACAATTTTTTCATCATTTTCCTACAATCTTGTCAAAAATCATACTGAATTCAATTCCATAAAATAATTCTGGATTTCGAGTGTATTCAGTGTAATATTCTCGTATTTCGTCATATCTTTTCCATAACGCTGGATTATCAACAAAATTATTAACATAGAGTGATATTTCAGCACCATCAAATAATGATTTGGAAATATTGAAATTAAACAGCCATTTTGGTGGACGAAGAAAAACTGATTCTTCCCACAATCTGTCATTTCTGGCTTCATCAGTAAGTTTTTCTAAATCAACAGGAGGTAGTTGAAATTCTTGATTTCTATCTAAAACTAATTGTTCTGCACGTAAAGTAACCCAAAGTCCTAATTTTTTATTTGTGTAATGAATATAATAATTCATTTGAAAACCATCTGACCAATAACCTGAGTGTGGATAAGTCCAGCCAATTAATGTATCTGAACTAACTTCAGGAGGTAAATAATTTGGATACTGACCGATAGATGTATCTGGAGTTAATGAAAAGTTTTTTCCAATACTTGGTTGATAAGTAAAATTATATGAACCAGTAACCTTGAAACTCATGTTCAGTTCATCAATTCGTTTGGTTTTGAGTGTAAATTCAATTCCGTGATTGTAATTTCTGCCTGAGTTTGAATATTGAACTAAATTATTGATATAATAAATTTCTTTGTCGCCATTGTTATCTATTTCTGTGAAAAAAGGCGAACTAAAACTTATTGGTGAATTGTTCTTTTCACGATAATAAGCCGAAATTGATGTTCCAAGAAAATCAAATAATTTGTGATCGTAGGAAATTTCCGCTTGTGTAGTTTGATAACCTTTTAAGTCGGGATTTCTTTTGTCAAATCGGAAATGTGTAATTTCCCCCGAAACTGGATTTCTCCATTCCATAACTTCTTCTGGTGGAAAAAGATACGACATTGGAGCAGTTTTTGAACTTTTCCCTAAATTAATTCTTAATTGATTGTCTTTCGAAAAATAGATAAGTAAACTTAATCTCGGATTAAAGAAACTTCCTTGATGTGATTTTATCAAATCATTTCCATCAAATAAACCGCCTAAATCTAATTTATATGGTCTATAAAAATCGAATCTTGCTCCAATTAATAATGAAATATCCCACCAGAGTTTGCCTGTAATTTTGTCTTCTGCATAGAAACTTAGTAAAGTTTGCGATGGAATTTCGTCAAATGAATAAGATCTTTTTCCAGAAGTTACTCCGTAATAATTGTAAACCGAATCAATGATTAAACCTTCTCCAGTGTTATCTTCATATTGAATTTCAGAACCGATAAGTGATTTATGAATAAAATCGCTTGTATAAAAAATATTTTCCCATTCAATTCTTCCTCCTGAAGTAATTTCCAAACCTTTGTTTTCAACTACTCCGATGTAAGAGGCAAGTGTATCGTTTTGTGGTGTAATTAGATAATCGGTAACAATTTTGCTTTCGTGTGAATCAATTTTCTTGATATTTAGAAAAGCATTATAATCAAGTTTTGATATAATTTCTGGTTGAATGGCGCCCCAAGTATTAAAACCAATTGAATAACTTCTATTGTAATTTTTAGTCTTCTGAAAATCACCTTGTGGTTCTTCTTCGTCGTAAACAGTTTGTCCATATAGTTTATAATTCGATTTCCAAACATCTTTATAAATTGTAGAATAGACAGTTTGAGCGGTATATCTCGAGAATTCATCGCCGACCAATCGCAAATCGCGTTCACTGCGAGCAATATTAAAATTGTAACTTATGGAATTTGTATTGTTCTCACTAGTTAAAAATCCTCCGTTAAAATTAGCTTCTTTTGTTTTGGGATTGATTTTGATTTTCATTCGCTGTGGTTCAGCACCCATTTTTGTTTGCAATTCGATAACGCCGGTAGTAAAATCACCGTAACGAACGGAAGGCATTCCAGAAATTACAGTAACAGATTCAAGGTTATCTGCTGGAATTAATCTCAAATCAATGCCACCTTGTATGTTAAAACTTCCAAACTTCGCTCCATCTAATGCTTCAAATTGTAAATTAGAATTATTGGAAATTGGCTGTCCGTCAATTATTAATTTTGTCCCAAATGCTGATTGCGGATCAACGTAATCCATTGAAGTTGTACGAGTTCCACGGACAGAAATTTGGCTTGTTTTATCAATTCCGGGATTAGTTGTTTTTTGAATACCTGGCACTAAATCTAATACATCGCCTAAATTTGTTGCTTGATAATGCTCAATTTCACCAGATTTTATTTGAGTTTTAGTTTCAACTGCATCGGGCATCAATTCATCTTCGGCACTAACTACAATTCCACCAATGTTAAAAATTTTTGGCTTAAGAATAACATTTAATGAAGTGGTTTTATTAGCATAAATTGATATGTTGAATGTTTGCGTTTCAAAGCCAATGTAAGAAATTTTGATAGTGTGATTTCCAACTGATAATTTTGGAATTATAAAATATCCTTCCAAATTTGTTGTTGTTCCAATTGAGCTATTAAGAATTACAATGTTAGCGCCAATTAAAGGGGAATTTGTGTCGTCAAGAATTTTCCCAGATAAAGAACCATATTGTAGATTACTTTGCCCAAAAAGTAAGGTTTCTGAAAAAAGTAATAATATCAGCAGATAATTTAATTTTCTGTTTAAAAAATGAAATAAATTATAAGTGAAATTTGTTGTTTTGTAATGTTTCAAACCAACTCCGCAAAACACCTTTAAAAATCAAAACTTGTTAAAATTTTAAGATAATTAAACTTAATTGTCTTATTATAAAATAATGAATTTTAGTAAATAACAATAGGAAAAATTGTGATAATATAAAAAAAGGACGAAAAATTTCGTCTTCTTCTATTATTTCTTAATTGACTTTTGAATCAGACTCTCCGCTCAGTATGACAAAGAGAAAATCATTTCCTTTCGGTAGGTCAGACGTCCTCGTCTGACAATAGTCAATAGTGAATTATGAATATCAATCAACCAATCAACCAATCATTCAATCAATCCCAAAGTCTCAAAGTCTCACAGTCCAAAATTATCATTCTGAACGAAGTATAGAATCTTTTATTATTTCTTAATGGATTTTTGAATAGTTTGTACAGCGTCTCTTGAGTAATAACTACAAGCTCCTTTTTTTGTAGTAGGTTGAATGTTAAGATTTTTTATTGCTTTTGTGACTTGGGCTGGAGAAATGCCAAGTTCTTTTGCAATTGCACCAGCGGAAAGTAAATCTGTTTTTTCAGCCATTATTTTTCTCCTTTTTTATTGGTTTAGTAAATATATATTAAAATGTGGGAATAAAACAAAATTTTCATTTTCGGGGAATATTAATTGAAGTTATGTTTTACTACTCGGTGTTGGAAATATAATTTGAGCTTGGTGGGGAGTAAAATTTTCGCTAAAATGTGGCGGCAAATTTATCAAAATAAGTTTAATAATTGCTGTTGCAGTAATGACTTTTCAATTACTTGGAGTATTTTAATGCAAAATAAATTTCATTGGTATGACGGATTATTTTACGACAAAGCAATTGCTCCTAATCAGGATGGAACTTTTGCAATTATGCGTGCAATGATGAAAGCAAATTCTACAATTATTGATGTAGGAACTGGAACTGGGCGGTTTGTATTTCAGGCTGCTGCAAAGTATAAAACTGTTGTTGGAATTGATCTATCATCCCGCAATATTAATTTTGCCAATTCTGAGCTAAAGAAAAATAACATTCCAAATATTTCATTTTTACACGCAAATGCATTGGAAATAAAATCACATTTCCCCGATAAATTTGATTATTCCACAATTTCGTATGTTATTCACGAAATGCCTTTTGAAATGAGAATAAACGTTCTAAAAACATTAAAAGAGATTTCTAACGAGATTATTATTGGCGATTATTTTGTTCCGCAGCCCAAAAATAAACGTGGATTCTCAAATAGAATAGCAGAATTTCTTGCTGGATTTGACCATTTTAACAATTATCTCAATTTTGTAAAGCATAATGGAATTTATGGATTGGTTGAGCAACTTGGATTACAAATTATTCAAGAAAAAATAGGCGTTCACGGAACTTCACACATTGTTAGAGTTAAATAATTACTTGTTACTAAAATTTCTTTTCTATTTTGTTAAAGTGATACGGCAAAAGCATCGGGACAGTCTCAATCTTCTCTAAAACGTTCATAAATTTTCTTAGTTAACCAATTCTTTACATCATCTTTAAATTCAGAGTTAACCATTATTTTATCAAAGATTTCTTGATTTGCATCCATTCGGTCTATCAATGTCTGAATAAAAACTTCATCAAAAGCATATTTGAAATTTTCAATTGGATTGTTTTTAGCTCGAACTTTTAATTCGTCGTTTTCAAATAAAGCTTGTTCAATTTGATCAAAGTAGAGTTTGTCTTGATCTGTAAAGTCAAAACCATATTTTTCATTAAGCAGATTAATAATATTTGAGAGTCTATCCTTTTCTTCTTTTTCCCTTGCAATACCAGCTTCAGTAACGGGTTTAAGTTCGTGTTTACCTTGAATTTGTAAAACCAAATCACCTTCGGCTATTTTTTGAAGTCTGTAATATTCTAAAGCTACTTCATTATCTAACTTTAATCTTTCTGTATAATCAACTTTTGGAAGTTTGGTTAATAGAAATCTGCCGAAGGAATAAAGCTTTTCTAATTCAACATCTTGAAAAGGCATTATTTGAGAAAGAAAAGAATATATACGAGTAAATGAAGTTAAAGACTTCTTAAATTCATCTTGTTTTTCTTCGTCAAGTTGTTTGAAACGATCTACCGAAGGATCAATATGGGCATACAATTTTCCTTGGTCACGGACAAATGCGCTGCTGGATTTATAAAATATTTTCGAAAACGCATCAACTTCTGATTGGAAGTAAACTTGTGCCGAATCGGTTTTGCCTTTCAAATCATAAAGATGGTTCGGATCAGTAGTTTCATTCATCATTGTCATTTCATAATAAGGCTGAAATGAATCGATAATCGTTTGTCTGTCGTTGGCAAAATCCAATATAAAAGTGTCTTCCTTGCCGGGATAAGTTCTGTTCAATCTTGATAATGTTTGAACCGCTTTTACGCCAGAGAGCTTTTTATCAACATACATTGTGTGCAGTAGCGGTTGGTCAAAACCGTATTGATATTTATCAGCAACGAGCAAAACTTGATATTCGTTCGAGGCAAATTTTTCCGGCAATTCTCTCTCACCGAATTTATTTAGTTGTGGTTCAGTTATTCCATCGGGATAAAGTTCATCAATTAACGAACCCGAAAATGCAACAAGCGGTTTTATTCCTTTGTAACTTTTTTCTTTGATGTATTCTTTAAATTCCAGATAATATTTCAATGCGTGTTTTCGCGATGCAGTTACAACCATTGCTTTTGCTTTCCCGCCAATTTTCTTCATCGTTATTTGGCGAAAATGTTCAACCATAACTTCAGTTTTTTGAGCAATATTTGTAGGATGCAACGAAGCAAATCTGCCAATCGCTTTAACGGCTTTCTTTTTATTTAATTCCGGGTCTTCTTCAATGGTTTTGCTAAATCTATAATAGGTTTCGTAAGTAGTATAATTTTTAAGCACGTCGAGAATAAATCCTTCTTCAATTGCTTGCCGCATTGAATAAAGATGAAACGGTTTTGGTTTCCCTTCAGAATCTTTTGTGCCAAATACTTCGAGCGTTTTCGGTTTTGGTGTAGCGGTAAAGGCAAAAAGACTTATATTTTTTTGCGGTCCTCGTTTTTCAATTACATCACGAATATAATCTTCGCTATCTTCTGTATTATTTTCAATTTCGCTTTCAACTTTTTCAGATTCTTCCAATGAAACATTTTTACCGACGAGTGCTTCGGTCATTTTTCGGCTTGCTTCTCCGCCTTGACTGCTGTGTGCTTCATCTATAATAACTGCGTATTTACGATTTGGGATTTCTGATAAATGGTTTAGAGCAAAAGGAAATTTTTGAAGCGTTGTGATAATTATATTAACACCTTTTGTAATTGCATCGGCTAATTGTTTAGAATCTACTTCAATTCTTTGAACCACGCCGGATTTATGTTCAAACTGATAAATTGTATTCTGTAATTGCTGATCCAAAACGTTTCTATCAGTTATAACTATCACCGAATCAAAAATCTTTTTATCAAATGCGTCATAAAGTGAAGATAAACGATAAGCAAGCCAGGCAATAGAGTTACTCTTTCCGCTTCCGGCAGAATGTTCTATTAAATATCTTTGTCCGCTACCGTTTTCTTTAGAATCTGCAATAAGTTTTCTTACAACATCAAGCTGGTGAAAGCGTGGGAAGAGCATTGATTCTTTGTAATACTTTTTACCTTCAATAGTAAATTCATCTTTTTGAAGATGAACATATCTTCCAATAATTTCTGACCAACTGTCAATCTGTAAAATTTCTTCCCAAAAGTATGCTGAACGGTAAGTTGTGTAGTCTTTTGCTGGCGGATTTCCAGCTCCGTTATTGTATCCTTTATTAAAAGGGAAAAATCTTGTGCCGCTGCTTTCTAATTTTGTTGTGAAATATACTTCGTCCGGATCAACAGTGAAATGAGCAATAGCTCTTTTCTTGAACTGAAACAATAATTCTTTTGGATCGCGATTAGTTTTATATTGTTCTATCGCATCACTAACTCTTTGTCCAGTGAAATGATTTTTAAGTTCAATTGTAGCAACGGGTAATCCATTTAACGAAAGCAGCAAGTCAATGCTTTTGTTGTTTTTTGGTGAAAAGAAAACTTGGCGGGTTACATAATGTTTATTTAAGCTGTATTGTTTAAGTGTGTCGGGATTTAATCCGCTATCTGGCTTGAAGTAAGCAAGTTTGAATTTAACTCCGCTATCGGTTATTCCGTGACGGATAACATCGAGCATCCCGCGCAAATCCAATTCTTTGAAAAGGCGCTGGATGAATTTGTTTTCTACTTCTTCTTTATAATATGATTTTAGCAACGCCCATTCTTTTGGTTGAGATGTTTGAACAAATTCAAGAATTGCTTTTTTGTCCAAAGCAATTTCACTGCTGAAATCATTTGCGTTTCCTTCAAACCAACCATTTGAGGTTAAATGCTCTATTATTGCCGATTCGAATGTCTTTTCTGTGTGAATTAAACTCATATTTGACCCATTTTAACTCTCTTTATTTCATCTATAAGCAAATGAATTGAAGTGGAAGGATTCTCATATTCGGACAATTGTTTAGCGCGATTGATTGCATCATCAATATTATCAATTAATTCCCTTTCTAAATTAGAATTTAATTTTGGCTTTTCATATTCGCGGTTAAAACCTTTCAAATCTCTTATACAATTGCTTGAATTTATATATGCTCTTTGATTTCTATAATGCAACAAAAACCATAATTCAATATTCGGATTTGAAAACAAACGGATTGAATTTCTTAAACTCAATAAACGATGTTTAATTTCCTCCGAATCAATATCGTACATTAAAAAAGTTTTATCATCTTTTGAGTTGATGCCTCTTGAAATTTCTTTAATGTAATTCTTTATCAGAGATTCGGATATATTTTGTCCAGTAATTTTGGACTTAATTTTAATATTTACTCTAAATCTTTGTTTTAGAAAGGAAACGTAAGCGTCTTCGGTTTCACCTTCGCAAAAGATATAGTAAACCGGATTTATTTTCTTTGTTCTGCTTGCTTCTCTTTTCCTACTGCTCATCTATTAACCTTCTTATTTTGCTTTTGGAATCATCTATAATAGGAATTGCTCCAAATCTACCTTGTAAATAAGCATTTTCAACATCCATAGTTTCTCGAAAATCTTTAAAATCGTACAAAGAATAAAGTTCACTTGAAGCATCATCTTTTTTATTGCAAAAATAGATTTGATCTTTTCTCATCTTTTTTAAGTCTAAGAGATTTGTGTTGTGAGTTGTGTAAATTAGCTGTGCTGATTTACTCGTGTTGAAAAGTTTTATAATAAATTCAACAATAGAAGGGTGAAAGCTATTTTCAATTTCATCAATTATTATTGTTTTGCCTTTTTGAATAACATCAATAATTGTTAGAAGAAATAGAAAAAGTCTTCTCGTGCCATCGGATTCCTCAACAAAGAAATCAAAATTAATATTGGGATTTTTTCGATGATGACTTGTTATAAATATTTTATCCTCAATAGAATGAGACTGGATTGATTGAATATTTTTATTGTCATCTGATTTAACACCAATTCTTGTTACCGGAACTTTTTCTTTTCTAATTGTCAATTCAGAAATATCACTATCCGCAATTTGTAACGCTGTAAGAAGTTCCTTTTTATAATTGTTAAAATAATATTCAATTCTTAAATCGATTGGTGCTAATATGCCTAATATGAAGTTTTCGTTTAAGAAATTAAATACTGTTTTCCCAATTTCTCTATCCATTTGACTTGCACGAGAAATAAAGAGAGTTTTTATGGAAGTACTTTCGGCAACATCAAATGGACGTGTAATTTGGTTGCCAAAAGTGTATTTCTCTTTTTTTGTTTTTCCGCCTTTCTCATCTCTTTCAAATACTTTTGTAATTCTTCCTTTTGGGTAATAATAAAGAGATTCTTTAAGAATTTCATTTCTTGTAAGTTCGAATGAGTATTCATATTCAATTGTGTTATGTATAAAACGAATGAAGAATGAACTGGGTTTGTTTTCATAACCTTCAAATTTATGCGGTACGAAATTAAAAATAACGTCTTCGTTATGGTTGTGAGAGTTAATTACCATCGAAATGCAAAAACGAATGGCTTTTACTAAATTTGATTTGCCAGAAGCGTTCGCACCATAAATTGCTATGGTTTTTAATAAATCTGTTTTGCCATTCTGGAAAATGTTTTCGGAAAGATCTTTTGCTTGTTTTGTTTGAATATTTGCAGCTCTAAGATCAAGTGTAATTTCATCTTTTATTGAATAAAAATTGGCTAATTTTATTTCGTATATCATTTTAACACCATTATTTGTAAAAACTTTACAAATATACAATCTTATTTAATAATTGACAAAGGATAATTGATAATTAAGGATTCTTGCCATTATGTTATCCACTAATTACTAATAGCATTAATTATTTTTATTTTTAATTCTTCCGAATAATCTTCTTCATTTATAATTGAATAAATAATTTCTCTTAATAAGTCTTTATCTATTCTGCCGGCGGCAGTATGCAAACTTATTATTTCCATCTTAAAAATGAAACGTTCAGCCGCTCTTAAATAGCCGTTATTAATTAGAAATTTTAGTCCAAGAGAAATTGCTATCCTTTTATTTCCATCTTGAAAGCAGTGACTTTTATTTGCTACAAAAAACAGATGAGTTAATTTATCCTCAAAAGTTGGGTAGAATAAATCATCTTTAATAAATTCAAGTGCTGACTCCAAAGCGGAAGTATCAATTACTCCGTTCAGACCGCCTCCGCTTATTTCAACTGTTTTACGATGAATTTCAATTACTTCTTCTATTGTTTCAATGTACTTAATACTCATTCTTTACTCTCTTTGAGACGCTTAAATACATCTATAGCTTTCTCTAACTCCTTATTAAAATCAATGCTTCTTTCACCAAGAAATCTCTCAAAATCATCTGGAGTAACTGCTTGTAAATAGTGTTCAAGTTTTTGATGAAAAGCATCTCTAAAATGAAGATCTCTCGAAGCCATTTTAATTCGTGCTTTATCAATATGCGGTAACTGCGAAGGATGTTCTGCAAAATTTTTGAATACTTTATCAACCTCGAATGGAGACAATTTTCGTCCTAATTCATCTCTTTTTTTATTTAATTCATAAGCCAAACCGGTTTCAAATGATGCTATTAAATCTAAAACCTCAGCATACATAGTGTCTCTAACATTTTCATTGCCTTTTAATTTCAATACTTCCCGATATTCTTTTGCCTTTTCTTTGAATATATATTCATAAATTTTATCTGTGTAAAGAGCATATTTATAGTTACCCATTTCTACACAATTATTAAGCGCATCCGTAAATTCTTTACGATATTTAGGCTCTTTGATGGCGGAAAGAAGATAGTCGGCATCTCTTCGATTTATATATTTTGTGCCGCTGCCCGTTTTTTGATTTATTGTATCAATAACAATATCCAGTATTTTGCTGCGTAAATGGCGGGCTTTGTCGCTTTCCACAAGAAGCATAGCTAAATTGAGAAAGGCTCTAAAATTAAATAAACCAAGTACAGTCGTTTTGGTCGCCTTATCAATGAGGTGACCAAACTGTAACTTGAAGTCTTGTAATAAGTTACCCCGTATTAAAATGTAACCATTATGCTTCAATTCATCTTTAAATTTCGCTAAATATCGATCTACTGTCGAAATATCAATTTCAAAAAAATCGGCAACCATTTGCTTGGTAAATTTAAATTCCCCTTGAAATAATAATCCTTCTATCCCCAGATAGCTTTGTATTCTTTCCAGAGCAAAACGATTGTTAAGTATATTCTGTCTTTCGATATTTGAGTTTGTTAAATCTTTCATTTTAACGCCTTTTTCAAAATCTGATATTTGTTCCCGACATAAAGGTCGGGAGCAACTATTAACCTATTTGTTAATAAGGGTTTAAGCTCACTTAAAAACTTATATTCACTCAACATACTTTAATTTTTCCCGTTACTACTTCACTTATTAACGCCGTTCTGTACTCTGAAAGCAATTCTATCTCTTTTTCT
>DYLK01000014.1 GCA_020722065.1 Melioribacter roseus | reverse complement strand
TAAGACAATTAGTTTTAATTTAGGATAAAAATTGTCGGAATTTGATAGTTTCTATCAATTTTATGGAAAAGTAATCTGTATCACATAAAAGCATTTTTTTACTTTTTTCAAATAAAACCATTTATAGATAATTTTTTATTGTAATTCATTATTATTCGACAAAAAGAACAATTGTGTTTTGCTTTAGAAAGCGTTCTAAGCCCAAATGATTTATTTTACCTTAATAAGTAATCCACTTTTGGAAAGTCTTTGCTAACCGATATTCTGTTTTACTTTTTATGAATTTTAATATCTAACTTATTACAAGTTTTTAACTAAAATTTTTTATATTATTGATCGTTAATTTTATTTGTTTTTGTCAAAAAAATTAAATCTTGCGAGAGAAAAGATTTATACTTTTCTCTCATTTTTTTTATAAACAATACTGAAAAAAATATATAAGGAAAATAAATGAAAAAACTATTTGCAAAATGGTTGATAGGCGATGTTGTTGTAAAACAAACAACAAATGCCCCTTTCGAAAAAGTAATGGATACTTTAGATGGGGTCGTAAAAGAGAATAATTTCTCAATTGTTACAATTCATGACATGCGAGAAACTTATTTGAAAAAAAAACTCGAAATACCTGATGATTTTGAATACAAAATTGTTCAAATATGCAATCCTCCAAAATCTCACAAAGCACTTAATTCAATGAGTTTTGACATGGGTGTTATGATGCCAAAAAGCATTATTGTAGCTCGAGAAAATGGAACTACCACTTTACGCTTCATGAAAATGAAACCTTGGATGGTTGGTATGATGTTCCCAGAATTAGATATTGTCCCAATGTCAAAAATGGTTGCTGGAATTATAGAAAAAATTGCAAAAGAAACAATTGAAAAGGCTGAGATAGTTCAACAAAATAATTCATAAAAATTTGATTCTGTATTTTTCTACCTTCGAGGTACTTGTTCCTCGAAGGTATTAATAACCGTGTATCAGAAAAGCAGTAATCAGATAAATAATAGTTCATACATTTTCTAAATCACCAAAGTCGCAAAATCTTATAGTCACAAAGCCCAAAATATAATTCCGTTATTTTATTTCCCAATTGGTAATTCGAAAATGAAAGATGCTCCTTTCCCAAATTCGCTTTCTACAACAATATTCCCCTCGTGTAAATCTATTATTTGTTTCACAATATATAACCCCAATCCAGTTGAACTTTCATTCATAGTTGGTTGAGCCGAAAGTCTATTGAATTTCCCGAAAACCTTTTTCTTATCATTTTCTGTTAATCCAGGACCTTCGTCAATAATTGAAACACGAATTTTCGAGTTGCTTTCTTCGGTTTTTATTGTTATTTGTTTCCCAAGCGGAGAGTATTTAATAGCATTGCTAATCAGATTTTCAACAACTTCAAAAATCTTCCCTTTATCTGCTATAATATTTTTTTCATGCGGAAAGTTCAATATTTCAACAATTTTCTGATTTTTCTTTTGAGCGTGATTTCCTATTTCGTGTAAAACGGCATTAATCACTTCTGTTGGATTGAATTCTTCTTTAAGAAGTGTCATTTTGCCAACTTCAATTGTTTCAGCATTTAGTAAGTTCGTAATTAAATCCAACATTCTCTCTGCCGAATTTAGAATTGATTTTGCTGCTTCATTTCTAATTTCTTCGTCATCTGGAAAATCTTGAACTAATCTCGAAAAACCAATTATGCTATTTAATGGATTTTTTAAGTCGTGTGCGGCAATTCTAATTACTTCAGACTTAAATTCGTTTGCAGCTTCTAATTTTTTAGAAATTCTGAAATGAATTTCAGATTGTGCAAGTAGTAAATGATGAACATCCATCAGAGAAAAGATATTGTTTTCCGATAGTGTTATAATTGGTTCGCGTACATCAAAATCAGAATTAATTAAAACTTTTTGAGTTGCTTTTATTATTGATGTATTTTCATTCATTATCAATGGGGAAAGAAATACGTTGGTGTCAAAAAATTTTTTAAGCGATTTTTGAATATATAATTCCCGAGCATAAGGTTTACTTAAAATTTCAAATGTTTTATATCGCGAAATCATTCCATAAAATTCACCATTATTCAGAAAAATCATCCCGAGTAATCCTGGACGCATTTTGAATATTTGCAAAGCCTCGTGAACAGATTTATGGAAATCTATTACGCAATCGGTAATTTTAGGCAGATCGCCCAAATTGGAATGTTCATCAAGGTTTAGTGTTTTTATGTCAACCATAAAATGAATAAGGTTTGAAAATCTGTTTTTTAATTAATTTAAGTAATTCTTAATAAAGAATTTAGTAAAGTTAAATAAACCTTCTGTTCAATATTATTCACAAATAATAATTAACTAAAAATTAACATTGATTTATCATTTTGGATTTGTTACGGTTTTAGAATATTTAGTTAATTAGAACATTCTGTTAAATTGAATATTAATTACTTTGATAATCATATTTAACTTAATAATTTTTCAACCCCAATAAAAAAGTGTAATTATGAAAAAGTTAGTTCTCGATGGAAATAGTCTTACTTTAGAAATTATTGATGAATTTCTCTCTTCAAATCCCAAAGTTGAAATTTCAGAGAAGGCAAAATCGAATATAAATAAAGCTCGTAATTTGGTTGAAAAATGGATTGCGGAAGACAAAGTAATTTATGGCGTAACAACTGGTTTTGGCGAGTTTGCAAACGTGAAAATTTCAAAAGAAAAATTAGCCGAATTACAAAAAAATTTAATTAGAAGTCATTCAGTTGGAGTTGGCGAGCCACTTCCTCCGTTTATTGTAAAATTGATGATGTTACTTCGCGCAAATGCACTTGCGAAAGGAAATTCTGGAATTAGACTTTCTACTATTCAACTACTTATTGAAATGATAAATCAAAATATTATTCCCGTAATTCCTTCACAAGGTTCAGTTGGTTCAAGTGGCGATTTAGCTCCGCTTTCTCATCTTGCTTTGGCAATGATTGGCGAAGGTTTGGCAGAAAAATTTGATTCAGTTACTTCAGAAACAATAAGTTACAGCAAAATTGAAAATTCATCTAAAATTCTAAAGAAATACAATTTAATTCCCGTAGAACTAACGGCAAAAGAAGGTTTATCATTAAATAATGGCACACAGATGATGACTGCCTTTGCATCATTTATTACAATTAGAGCAATTAAAATTGCCAAAATGGCTGATATTTCCGCCGCTCTTTCTCACGAAGCTTTGCGTGCAACGGATAAAGCTTATGATGAAGATTTACACAAATTGCGTCCATATCCAGGGCAGCTTGCTTCGGCTGAAAATATGCGAAATTTGATAGAAGGAAGTGAAATTAGACAATCGCATTTGCAAAATGATAAACGAGTACAAGATTCATATTCTGTGCGGGCAATTCCTCAAATTCACGGTGCTTCAAGAGATGCAATACAATATGTTGCCTCGCGAGTTGAAATTGAAATTAATTCGGCAAATGATAATCCGCTAATTTTCCCAGAATCCGAAAAACATATCGAAGGTGGAAATTTTCACGGGCAACCAATGGCTTTGGCAATGGATTTTATGAAAATTGCTCTTGCTGAATTATCTAATGTTGCCGAAAGAAGAATTGAACGATTAGTAAATGGTTCTTTAAGTATGTTGCCTCGATTTTTAACAACTGATGGTGGATTAAATTCGGGATTTATGATTGTTCAATATACTGCTGCTTCTCTTGTTTCGGAAAACAAAACTCTCGCTCATCCAGCAAGTGTCGATTCAATTCCAACATCAGCAAATCAAGAAGATCACAATTCTATGGGCTCAATTGCGGCGCGACATTGTTACCAAATTCTAAAAAATGTTGAGAAAGTAATTGCTATCGAAATGATTACTGCTTGCCAGGGAATTGATTTCTTAAAACCTCTCCAATGTGGAAAAGGAACCTCCGCTGCTTATAACGAAATAAGAAAATCAGTGAAAACACTAAAAAAAGATAGAATTTTATACAAAGATTTAAATAAAGCTATTAATCTTGTTGAAAATAATGAGATTTTGATGGCGGTTGAAAAAGTTGTTAAATTAAAATAAGGTACTTATGAAAAAGATATTTCTTCTAATTATTGTGATTTTCACATCACAGATATTTGCTCAAAAATCGTACGAAATTTACCAAATTCAAGGATCTGGTTTGGAAAGTCCGTATATAGGACAATCAGTTACAACACAAAATAACATTGTAACTTTGGTTCTTTCGAATAGTTTTTACATTCAAACTCCCGATAGTCGCGATGATAATAACCCAGAAACTTCAAACGGAATTGCAGTTTATACTTCCTCTACTCCATCCGTGCAGTCGGGCGATTTAGTTAACGTTACAGGCACAATTTCTGAATATTATGGATTAACGGAAATTACAAGTCCAACTGTAACAGAAATTTCACATAACAACCCATTGCCTACTGCGATTCTGTGGGACGAAAACACTCCTTCTCCAATTCGTCCTCAACCAGAAAATTCAATGGAAAGATTTGAAGGAATGCTTGTTGAATTTTATAATGGAATGACAACTTCAGGAACAAATATACACGGCGATTTTTACGCAGTTGCTCATCAAAACGGAAGAACTTTTCGCGAACCAGGAATTGATTATCCTGGGCAAACTGGCTTGCCCGTTTGGGATGGAAATCCCGAAGTGTTTGAAATTGACACTTACAGCGATGAATCTTCTGCAGTAAAAGTGAAAGGCGGAAATCTGATAAATTATGTAAAAGGTGTAGTACGTTTTAGTTTTGATGAATTTGGTATTTTCCCTATTACTCTTGATGTTGATACAGACATCACAATTGATGCAGTTTCTACAGCAAATCAAGATGAATATTCGGTTGCTTCAATCAATTTACATGTCTTTAACGATGATGATGCAACAACATATTCAACAAGAAAAAAGAAAATTTCAAAATATATTCGCGAAGTTCTTGGCTCGCCAGATATTATCGCCGTTCAAGAAGTTCAAGACGCTGCAACTCTAAACGGATTAATTTCGCAAATCTCCCAAGATGACCCAACCGTTGTTTATTCTCAATATTTAGAAGATACAGATTGGACACATAATAACGTTGCATTTCTTTATAAAAACCGTTTGACAATTAGCGGTTTAGATGTTGTTGGCGAAAATGAGGAATTTTATTTTGGCGGACAATATTACGATACTTTTGATAGAGCTCCTTTGAAATTGGAAGCGACAGTAAATGGATTTTCTTTCAGATTGCTAAATCTTCATCTACGTTCACGTAACGATATCGATGATCCTTCTTTGGGCGGATTTGTCCGCGAAAAACGTTATCAGCAATCAATCTGGCTTTCAGATTATATTCAAGATTTTCAAAATGCTTATCCTAATTCTAAAATTATGGTTGTTGGAGATATGAACCAGTTTGAATTTACAGATGGTTATGTTGATGTTCTTGGTGAAATAACTGGAATTCCCGATCCACTCGGAGCAATGTACGAAGCAAGTACAACCGTAAATCCAACATTGGTAAATTTAGTTTACAAAGTCGATAAAACTCATCGTTTTTCTTACGTTTATGAAGGAAATGCACAGGCTTTAGACCATATTATAGTCAATCAAAATTTTGAACCTTACATTTCATATATAAAATATCCGCATGCAAATTCTGATTATCCAGAATATTACGAAGATGATGAATCAACTGCAATGTGGGCATCTGACCACGATGGAGTAGTTGCAAGATTTAAGACAACTCCAGTTGCAATTGAAGACGAAATATTGCGTGTTAATGAATTTCATTTATTCCAAAACTATCCAAATCCGTTTAACCCAAGTACGGAAATAAAATTTAGTATTCCTCAAGATTCGCACGTAAAATTGGAATTATTCAACACACTTGGCGAAAAAGTGGCAACTTTGATAGATAAAGAAATGTCCGCTGGTTCACATAATTATCAATTATCAATTAGTAATTATCAATTACCTTCGGGAATTTATTTCTATAAATTGCAAAGTGGCAGTTTTAGTGAAGTAAAGAAAATGATTTTGATGAAATAATCAGTGAATATATATTATCATTTTCTGTCATTCCCGAATGCTTCTATCGGGAATCTCTTGAATTTGTAAACTTAAAAAGAACTCCACCTTGAAGATGGAGTTCTTTTTTTTAAACTACATAATAGTTTTCAGTTTATAGATTAATTTTTTAATTATTTGGTGGAACAGACGTCCGCGTCTGTTCGTTTGAATTAACAATTAAATCATTTTTTGTTTTGTCAGACGAGGACGTCTGACCTACCAAATGCAAATGATTTTCTCTATGTCATACTGAGCGAATGCGAAGTATCTTGAGAAATAGATTAATATAAGAAAGATTCTTCACTCCGTTCAGAATGACAAGTTTGGACTTTGAGAATGTGAGACTTTAGGATTAGTTGATTACTCTTTATCGATTACTGCTTTTCTTCATTCATACCTTCGAGGAACAAGTACCTCGAAGGAAGACAGAACTAATCTTGGAAATCCTAAAATCAGATTAATCATAGTTCAGACATTTTTTACTGATTTCTTTTTCGCACTCTCATTTTATAAATTGCAAAGTTAGTTGTTACGTTTAGTCTAACTTATCCAAAACAATTCTATTAAATAATATTTTTATTAACTGCGACATACAATTTTATTTATAAAAAGCCACTTATAAATATTTATTCGAATTGGCGACAACTAATTTTGAAATAGCTAAAAATAATTTTCAATATAATAACTAAAAATTATAACCAAACTCGTTTTTATCTAACAACATTTTCAAACAAAAAAGCCGAATTATTCGTATATTAAAGTAATTATTTTGTAATTAGATTAAGGTAGAATAAATACGAATGATACAGATTGGGCAGTTGCTATTCAATTTAATTGAGTAGAGGAAAGTCCGAACTCCATAGGACAAGGTGCCGGGTAACGCCCGGGATTTCGATGTAAAAATCGGAATACGGAAAGTGCCACAGAAAATAAACTACCCGTTGATTCGGGAAAAGGTGAAAAGGTAGTGTAAGAGACTACCGCTGAAATAGTAATATTTCAGGTCCATTAAGTGGATTCCAATTTTATTGGAACAAGGCAAACCCCACTTGGAGCAAGACCAAATAGGAGAAATTTCTTTCGGGAGCGAAATTGTCCGTTTCGTATATTTCTTGGGTAGGTCGCTCGAAACTATTAGTAATAATAGTTCTAGATAAATAACTGCTATCCCAATTTTAGGGAAACAGAATTCGGCTTATAGATCTGGATTATTCGTTTACTTCTGAAAACAGATGACACGAAAACGATGGAAATTTAAAGACCCAGTTGATAAAATCAAAAGTCTGGCACTTGCCGACAGTTTGAACATTTCAACTATTCTTGCAGACTTGTTAATAAGTAGAAATGTTACAAATTTTTTGGAAGCAAAACACTTCTTTCGTCCTTTATTGGAAGAATTACATAATCCTTTTTTAATGGATGGAATGGAAAAGGCTTCTTCAAGAGTAATTAAAGCACTCACAACAAATCAAAAAATTACAATTTATGGTGATTATGATGTTGATGGAACTTGTGCTGCTTCTCTTATGTATCTTTTCCTTAAACGATTAGGTGGAAATGTTGATGTTCATATTCCAAAGAGATTAACTGAAGGTTACGGACTTTCAATAGAAGGAATCGAGCAAATATATTCGCAAAAAACCGATTTAATTATTTCCGTTGATTGCGGAATTACGGCAATTAGTGAAGTTGATTATGCAAATACATTAGGGATTGATATAATCATCTGCGATCATCACCAACCAAAAGAAGAAATTCCCCGCGCTTATGCTGTACTCGATCCACTAAAACCCGGCGATAATTATCCATTCAAATATCTTTCTGGTGCTGGTGTTGCATTTAAACTTGCTCGCGCCGTTGCAGATAAATTTGGCAAAAAAGATATAGTTTTAGATTATATCGATTTAGTTGCTCTTGCAAGCACTGCGGATATCGTTCCGTTGATTGATGAAAACAGAATTTTAGTCCGCAAGGGTATTGAAATGATAAACACAAACCCACGTCCAGGAATTAAAGCACTTTTACAAGCTGCAAAACTTGATTTTGGAAATTTATCATCAAATCAAATTGTTTTTTCTATTGCCCCTCGAATTAATGCAGTTGGACGATTAGGTGATGCACAAATTGCGGTAGATTTATTCACATGCGAAACGACAGAAAAAGCAAATGAAATAGCTAAAATTTTAGAAGAAAAAAATATTGAGCGAAGAAAAATTGATGAAATAACTTATTCATTTGCTCTCGAAAAAGTTGAGGAAGTTGTTAATTTTGAAGTCGATAAAGGAATTGTTTTGCATGATGATGATTGGCATCCTGGAGTAATTGGAATAGTTGCCTCTCGTTTAGTGGAAAAATACTACCGTCCCTCTGTAATGCTAACCACGATTGATGGAGTTGCAAAAGGTTCGGCAAGAAGCATAAAAGGATTTAATATTTATTCAGCTTTGGAAGAATGTAAAGATTTGTTAATTCAATTTGGTGGACACGAAGCTGCTGCTGGATTGGAAATATCATTAGATAAAATTGATGAATTTCGTATCAAATTCAATTCAATATTAAACCAAAGAATGACAGAAAACGACATCATTCCAGAAATTAGTATTGATTCTGAGATACATTTTTCAGAAATTACAAGCAAATTTTTAAGAATTCTTGAACAATTTGCTCCATTCGGTCCTAAAAATTCTCGCCCAGTATTTTTAGCAAAAGATGTTAAATTTAACGGAAAACCAAGAATTGTCGGGACAAATCATGTAATTGGAGTTCTTTCTCAAAATGGAAGCGATAAAGTATTTGATTCCATAGGTTTTAATCTGGGATATATTTTTCAAGAAGTTGATGATTTTGAAAACGTTTTAATGGATATCGTTTTTTCAATAGATCAATATGTAAAATGGGACAAGGTTTTCCCGCAATTAAAAATAAAAGATATTAAAATAAAAAGTTAAAGGTGGACAATGTCAGGTCATTCTAAATGGGCTACAACAAAAAGAAAAAAAGCCGTTATTGACGCAAAACGTGGTAAAATATTCACAAAATTGATAAAAGAAATTACAATTGCAGCTCGACAAGGTGGTGGTGATCCAAATGGAAATCCGCGATTGCGTTTAGCAGTAGATAATGCTAAATCAGCGAACATGCCTTTAGATAATATCGAAAGAGCAATAAAAAAAGCAATCGGAGAACTTGACTCCGTAAATTATACTGAATTAACTTATGAAGGTTACGGTCCAAACGGAGTTGCATTTTTAGTAGAAAGTGCTACTGACAATAAAAACCGAACTGTTGCTGAAGTCCGACATATTTTTAGTAAAAACGGTGGAGCAATGGGAGAAACAGGTTCCGTTGCGTGGATGTTTGAGCGTAAAGGCGTTATCACTCTTCCTCAACAAGGAAAATCGGAAGATGAGTTAATGGAAATTGTTCTTGAAGCAGGTGCTGAAGATATTCAACTTGAAGAAGATTACTTTGAAATTACTTCTGAAATAGAAAATTTTGAATCTGTCCGTCTTGCTCTTGCAAATGCAAAATTAACAGTGGAAAATGCGTCTTTACAATGGATTGCTAAAAATACTATTGATGTTTCAGGTGATAATATCGAAAAAGTTGAAAAACTTATTGAAATGCTCGAAGACAATGATGATGTTCAGAATGTTTATACTAATGCTAATTTTATTGAATAATGTTAATTCTTGGAATTGACCCCGGGACTATAAAAACTGGTTTCGGCATAATAAAATATGAAAAAAATGTTCTTACTTATATTACTTCAGGTGTAATTAAATTGCCAAAAATTGATAATATTCCCGAGAAATTGGGAATTATTTACGATGAATTGTTTAGTTTGATAAAAACACACCAACCAGATGAATTCTCTATTGAAACTGCCTTTTATGGTAAAAATATCCAATCTACACTCAAAATTGGATATGCTCGTGGTGTTTCGTTGCTTGCTGCGGTGCAAAATAAAATTCCAATTTCGGAATATTCACCTCGTGCAGTTAAGCAATCCGTTGTTGGAAAAGGTGCTGCAAGCAAAGAACAAGTTCAATTTATGGTGTTGAGATTATTAAATATCGTTCGTCCAAATATTACATTTGATGAAACAGATGCTTTGGCAATTGCAATTTGTCACGCTCTTAGAATGGGAAACATTTCCCCTAAAAAAGGTTCTTGGAAAGATTTTATTGAAAAAAATCCAAATTTGGTGATTAAATGATAGGTTATTTAACTGGAAAAATATTACAAAAAAAACCAAATCAAGTAATTCTTGATGTAAATGGAATTGGCTTTTTGTTGAATATTTCATTTACAACTTTCGAGAAACTTCCTGAAATTGGAAATATTTCTTCTTTTTATACATATCTAAATGTTCGAGAAGATGATTTATCCCTTTTTGGGTTTTTATCTGAAGAAGATAAAAAACTATTTGAAATGTTAATTTCAATAAATGGAATTGGTCCTAAATTAGCAATTGGAATGCTTTCTGGAGTTTCAACTCAGGATTTAGTTCAAGCAGTTGCAAATCAAGATGTTTTTAAGTTGACTCAAATTCCAGGAGTTGGCAGAAAAACCGCTGAACGTTTAATAATCGAATTGAAAGACAAGTTGGCTTCTTTACTTCAAACACAAGTTAGTTTTACATCAAATTATAAAATAAGAAATGATGCTACTGCGGCGTTAGTGAATCTTGGCTTTAATTCCAAAAAAGTTGAAAAAATTATTACCGATATTATTTCATCGCAAAACGAAATAACAATAGAAGAATTAATTAAAAAATCTATAACACTTTTGAATAAATAATTTTATTATCTTCAAAAAGCAAAAAACAAAAAATATTTAAACGAAAAGGTGAAAAATGGCTATAACAAAAAAATACTTGAAAACTAAACCACTTTGCAAAGTAACTTTTAAAGTAAATGCAGAAGAAGGTAAAAATTTTAATTCTGCCCATTTACTTGGTGATTTTAATAATTGGGATACTGAAACTACTCCGATGAAAAAATCTTCAAACGGAAGTTTTTCTATTACTCTTGATTTGGATACAAATAAACAATACAAGTTCCGATATTTATTTGAAGGAAAAATTTGGGGAAACGACGCGGAAGCAGATTTTAGTTTACCTACTCCTTTTGGCGATTCAGAAGATTCTGTAATAGTAATTTAATCGGAAAAATGAAGAAATATTTTTTTATAATTTTAATTTTTGCTGGATTAAATAGTGTTTTAGCTCAAAAATCTGGCTATGGGATTGGAATTATGCTTGGTGAACCAACTGGTTTAAGCGGCAAATATTGGATTAATGCGGAAAATTCTTTAAACGGCGGACTTGCTTGGTCGTTTGGTGAAAATGAAGCAATTTATATTCACGGAGATTATGTTTGGCACGACAATAATTTAATTGAAATGCAAAATGGTAGTTTGCCTGTTTATTATGGTGTTGGTGTTTCACTTGGATTTTCTGAAAAATCAAGAATCAATGTTCGTATTCCAATTGGTGTAAATTATCAATTCCCAACAAATCCAATGGATATTTTTGTTGAAATTGTTCCACAACTCGGTATCGTCCCATCTTCCAGAATTGGCGTTGGCGGCGCTATTGGAATTAGATATTTTATCAATTAATTTTATTGTAGCTCCTTATGTAACATAACTAAAATGAGTGTCGAAAAGCAGTAATTCGTTTACTGCTTTTTTCATATTCTGCAATCTTTCCGATTACATTAATTCATAATTTTGTCAGACAATTCCATCAAAAAAGAATTGAACAAATTTCAATTTTGTGTGAAATATTCTTTTTATTAATTTTGATTTGCAAACAATTTTAAGGAGAAAAATGGCAGAAAGGAATAGATATTATTCTGCGGATTTATTACGCGGACTTGCAATTCTTGTAATGATTGAAGTTCATGTTTTTAATGCTTTTTTATCACCAGAATTCTCAAATAGCAAGTGGTTTTCTATTTTAAATTTTATTAATGGTTTAGTTGCCCCATCATTTTTATTTGTTTCGGGTTTTGCATTTCAAGTATCTTCCAACTCAAAATTGGATGTTATGCGACAAATTGGAAAACCTTTTTGGAAAAAAATCTCAAGAATGTTCCAGATTATTCTAATCGGTTATGCGCTTCATATACCTTTCTTTTCGTTATCAAGAATCTTAAATAATTCTAATCCTAAACTTCTTTCAGATTTTTTTGCTGTTGATGTTCTTCAGTGCATTGGTGTTAGTTTGCTTTTTTTGTTTTTACTTAGATTGTTAATTAAATCCGATACTTTTTATCATTACATTTTAATCGCTACTTTATTATTTGTAATGATTTTCTCTCCTTTTGCGTGGCAAATTAACTTTACAAATTGGCTTCATCCATTTTTGGCAAATTATTTCAATAGATTGAATGGTTCACTTTTCCCAATTTTTCCTTGGATAAATTTTATTCTTGCGGGAGCAATTTTTGCAAAATATTTTGTTGAATCAAGATTGAGCGGAAACGAAGAAGCATTTATTAAAAAAACGGCATTTGTTGGCTTAGGACTTTTAATTTTTGGACATTTATTCTTCTCAAATTTTATTCCTATTCAATTACGTAATATTTTGCCTCACCCAATTTTTTATTTAGAAAGGTTGGGATACGTGTTGGTTCTTTTTGTTGTGTGCTGGTTTTGGGATAAAAAATTAACATCAGGAAAATCTTTTGTGCTCAAAGCAAGTAGCGAATCGCTATTAATTTATTGGCTACATTTAATAATAATTTACAGACAATTTAACGATGGAATTGGTTTGGCAAACGGAATTGGAAAAACTTTAGGTTTGGTTGAAGTAATTATAGCTACAATTATTTTGGTAGTATTAATGCTTATTGCTGCAAATATTTGGCATTGGGCAAAAAAAGAATATCCAAAACAATCTTCGTTATTTGTGAAAATTTCAGTTGGAATTGTGATAATTATCTTTGCTTTAAAATAATTTTTAAGTTGATTTCGTGTCAATTTGCCGATAATTCTCGGAGTTTGTAACGTTTTACAAATAAAACAACCGTTTGCAAATTATTATAAACAATAATTATTCTGTCAAATAATCAGAAAATTAAATACTTCTTTTCAACCTTAATTTAGAGAATATATTTACTCAAATCTCTGTTTTTTACAATTGAATCAAGTTTCTGATTAACAGTTTCTGCAGAAATACTTATTTTCTTTTCAGAAATATTGTCAGGAGCATCAAATAAAATATCTTCCAACAGAGTAGTAAGAATTGTGTGTAATCTTCTCGCTCCAATGTTTTCTACATTATCATTAACTTCTGCTGCAATTTTTGCTATCTCGGAAATGGAATCTTCCTGAAACACCAAATCAATTCCTTCAGATTGAAGAAGAGCTGAATATTGTTTCAATAGAGCATTTTCGGGAATTGTTAGAATTTTGACAAAATCATCTTGTGTAAGACTTTTCAACTCAACGCGAATCGGAAAACGTCCCTGAAGTTCTGGAATTAAATCCGATGGTTTTGAAACATGAAACGCTCCCGACGCAATAAATAAAATGTGGTCAGATTTTACAGGTCCATATTTGGTGTTAATTGTCGAACCTTCAACAATTGGCAACATATCTCGCTGAACACCTTCGCGAGAAACATCGGGTCCGTGTCCACCTTTGCTTGAACTTGCGATTTTGTCAATTTCATCAATAAACACTATACCAGCTTCTTCTACCCTTTTAATTGCTTCTCGTTGTACGGCTTCTATGTCAATTAATTTTTGTGATTCTTCTTGAATAAATATTTGCCTTGCTTCGCTAATTGTGGCACGGCGTTTTTTCTTTTTTTTGGGAACCATGGAAGAAAATATTTCTTGAATATTTATTCCCATATCATCAAAACCCGATGGACCAAAAACCTTCATTCCAGCAGCTGGTACTGTAAAATCAAATTCTATTATTTTATCGTCCATTTCGCCGTTTTGTAATTTTTTCATCATCCATTCGCGTGTTTTTTCATTTTGAAGAGCTTCATTTTCTTCAGATTCTACTTCTTCTATTTCTATATTTTTGGGTTTTGAAACAGGTGGAATAAGAATATCAAGGATTCGTTCTTCTGCTATTTTTTTTGCTTTTTCGTGAACTTCTTCTGTTTTTTCTGAATTTACCATAGAAACTGAAAGTTCAACTAAATCTCTAATCATCGATTCTACATCTCTTCCAACATAACCAACTTCAGTAAATTTTGATGCTTCAACTTTAACAAATGGAGCTTTTGCTAATTTTGCCAAACGTCTTGCAATTTCGGTTTTCCCAACTCCTGTCGGTCCTATTAAAATTATGTTGTTTGGCATAATTTCTTCTTTTATAATATTTTCAACATTCTGTCTTCTCCAACGATTTCTAATTGCTATTGCAACTGCTCTTTTAGCTTCATCTTGTCCGATAATATATTTATTTAATTCTGCTACTACTTGTCGTGGTGTTAAATCTTCCATTTTAATTTTTTCCATAATCTTACCTTAATCCAATACTTCGACTTTAATGTTTTTGTTTGTGTAAATACAAATATCCCCAGCTGTTTCTAATGCTTCTTGAACAATTTGCTCTGCTGAAAGATTGCTATGTTTTTTAAGCATTTTAGCTGCTGCAAGAGCATACATTCCACCAGAACCAATTGCTACAATGTTATCTTCTGGTTCAATAATATCACCAGTTCCCGAAACAATAAATGTATTTTCATTTGAAACTATTGCGAGCATTGCTTCTAATTTTCGAAGATATTTATCTGTTCGCCAATCTTTTGCTAATTCCACAGCCGCTCTCTCTACGTTACCGCGGAATTCTTCTAATTTTTCTTCAAATCTACCAAGCAGTGTAAAAGCATCTGCCGCCGAACCAGCAAATCCGCACATAACTTTGCCTTTGTATAATTTTCTTATTTTCATTGAATTATGCTTTACAACTGTATTTCCAAGCGTAACTTGTCCGTCGCCACCAATTGCGGCTTTTCCGTTGTGAATTATCCCAAGTATTGTTGTCGATCTAATTTTTTCCATTTTTTATCTCAAATTTATAATTAACGTTTTTCTTTTTTATTCCAATTAAACCAAATGGAATAAATTTAGGTACTTCTTTTTGATATTTTTTATACACGTCGCCGTATATTACAACTAATTTTTCTTCTTCCCATTTTGCCCCGATAATAAAATAAGCGGTCATTGAAAGAAATAGAACAAGATAAGTTAAATCCATAAACGGACGAAATCCCATAAAAACTATTGTATAAAAATATGAGGGATGTCGAGAATACTTAAAAGCACCATTTGCCCGAAAGTTTGGATGTTCATCAAGCTCCAAAGAATTATAATTGCCTTTAATATATCTTTTTATTTGGTTTAATCCCAAGAATTCTTTCCAATCAAAACTTTTTCCCGTCCAAATAATGCCAATTAACCCGAGCAATTGAATTACATAAGCTACCAAATCCCAAGGAGTTGGTAAATCGTAAATGACAGTCGAATTTTTGGGAATGATTATTAAAATTGCTAAAAACATTAACCCAGAGAAAAATGAATAAAGAATTCTATAAAAGGCGATTTTATTTCCCGTTTTTTCGAGAAAATTCTTTTTAACTTTTTGTGAAGCAAAAGATGAGTGAAAAACTCCGAATAAGGCAATTAGTGATATAATAGCTAAAATATCAAAAAGCATTAGAACCCTTTTCGCAATCTCGCTACTGGCACTCCGAGTTGTTCTCTGTATTTTGCAACTGTTCTACGTGCAATGTGAATTCCTTTTTCTTGTAGAATTTTAGCTATTTTGTCATCACTATAAGGTTTTTTTGCTGGTTCGTTTTCGCAAATTTCTTTTATCAATTCTTTAATATGTTTGTTCGAAATTTCTTCGCCATCATCTGTTTGCAATCCTTCGCTAAAAAAGAATTTAAGCTCGTTTATTCCATGAATACTTTGCACATATTTTCCTCGTACAACTCGACTAACGGTAGAAATATCCATTTCAATTTTATCGGCAATATCTTTGTAAATCATTGGTTTTAATGCTCTTGCACCGTATTCAAAATATTCGCGTTGTTTTTCAAATATTGCTTTCATTATTTTGATTAACGTTTGTCTGCGCTGTTCGATAGAAAAAATAAACCATTTGGCTGAATCAATTTTCTCTTTTAGAAATTTGTTTGCTGCTTTATCTGGTTCTGTTTTTTTCTTTTTCTTTTTCCCTTCATCAAGCATTTCTACATAAGCCTGACTAATCGTTACCGATGGCATAAATTTATCGTTTAATGTAATGATATAATTGTTATCAACTTTTTCGATAATGAAATCTGGCGTTACTTGATTTGCAAGTTCAGATGAAATATTTCCTTCACCTGGTTTAGGGTTTAATTTCTGAATTAATTTTATTGCTACTCGTACAGAGTCTTCAGTTAGTTGAAGATTTTTTTTGATTAAATCGAAACGTTTGTTTGTAAAATTTTCATATTCTTCTTTTAAGATTTTTTCTGCAATTAGCTTATAAAAAGGGTCAAAAGAAGATTCTTCCATTTGGATAACTAAACATTCTTGCAAAGAACGGGAAGCAATTCCAATTGGGTCTAATCTCTGAATTTCATATAAAACTTCCTCTGCTTTTTCTAAAGGAATTTTAATGTTCTCAACTTCTGAAATTCTTTCAATAATTTCCGACAATTCTTCGCCCAAATAACCATCATTATCTAAACTCCAAATAATATTTTCGCCGATTATTTGCTCTATTTCCGAAAAATTTAACAATTGCAATTGCTCTAGTAGATGTTCTGTAAGCGTGTTTCTCTGAGGTGCAATTGGAACATTGTGTTCGTCATCGGCAGAGCGATTTACACGTGCAAATTCCAAATCTTCTTCATTAACATAATCATCAATGTCAAATTCGGGATTATCTTCATCAAAATCTTCATTTTCGTTTGAATCATTTTCTTCATTTGCGGAATTCAAATCGGATTCTAATTGCTCCAATTCTGGAATTTCTTCCAAAACAGGATTCATTTCCAATTCTGTTTTAATTCTCTGTTCCATCGCAAGATTGTTTAGTTGTAATAATTTTTGATATTGAATTTGCTGCGGTGAAAGTTTTTGTTGCAGCGACATTTTCTGTTGAAGGGATAACATTTTACTTATCCTTTTGGTTAATTAATTTCTTGAAAAAATCATCACCAAATTCTCTTTGTAAAGGAGTTTTTAGAAATTCGGCAACCGTTAAATTTGTTTTTTCCCCTAATTCTAACGCTGGTTTGCATTCCAAATATTCTTCATATTTTAGTGTTTTTCCACCAAAATTTGTAACTCGAATCGGAAAAAGATGGCAGGATATTGGTTTAATAAAATCAGTTTTATCTTCTAAATATGCTTTTTCAATAGCACATTTGGCTATATCGTTTTCCCAATAAACAAAAACACAGTCTCGCTTATTTATAGAACGAGTTAAAAATGTTTCGTTTTTTACTTCCCAAAATCCATTGTTTTCAATTTCTTTGATATTTCTTTCAGAAAGATATTTTTTTGCCAAAGGTAAAACCTTTTCAATTTTTTCAATTTCGTCCCAATCCAAAGGGGCGCCAAAGTCGCTTTTTAAAGTACAACAAGCTCCCTTGCATTTGGATAAGTCGCAAGTAAATTTTTTTGATAAAATCTCTGAATTAATAAGAATATTATTTATTGAAATATAATTGTACATAGAAAATGGAATAATTTTTGATTAAAATAACATTTTTTTAAGCAAAATGAAATAATTAAGAAATTGTCAGCAAGAATTTGTAAAAAATCTTCCCCTATTAAGAAAATCTTTCATATTTTCGTTTAATAGCAAAAAATAAAAAAATGTCTAAGAATCTTATAAAGAAAAAAGTTGATGAAATTGCAAAAATAACCGAAAAGATTTCTAATTCTGATTGCGTGCAACTTAAAAAGGATTTAGAAAAAATTAAGTTGATGCTACAAAGTGAACTTGATCAACAAACAAATGAACTAAAAAATCTACTTATTGAACGAAAAAATGTCGAAAAACAGTTGATTCTTTTTTCTCGGGCTGCAGAACAGAGTTCAAGCTCAATTGTTATTACTGATGCAGACGGAAATATTAAGTATGTAAACAAAAAATTTGAAAAAATTACAGGTTTTTTGTTTGAACAAGTTTTTGATAAAAATCCTAGAATCTTAAAATCTGGAGAACAAAGCGAAGACTATTACAAAGATCTTTGGCAAACAATAAAAAGTGGAAAAGATTGGACGGGCGAGTTACATAATAAGCGAAAAAATGGAGAATTGTATTGGGAACGCGTAGCAATTTCACCAATTAAAAATAATGATGGTATTATTACACATTTTATTGCTATTAAGGATGATATTACACAAAAAAAATTAACCGAGGAACAATTAAAGAAAAGCGAGCAAAAGTATAGACGTATTTTTGAAAATCTTATCGATGTTTTTTACCGTGTTTCTATACAGGGAATAATTGAAATTATTAGTCCTTCTATTTCTTTTGTAACACAATATAAACCCGAAGAATTAATTGGGAAGCCATCAGAAATTTTTTATAAAGATTCAAAAGGAAGAGAAAAGTTTTTAGCAGAAATATTGAAAAATGGCTCTATAAAAAATTTCGAAACAGAAATGAGGGATAAGGACAATTCTATAAAATTAATTTCTTTTAACTCAAAAGTTATTTTTAACGAAAAAGGCGAACCCGAGGCAATTGAAGGAATTTTTCGTGATGTAACAAAAATCCGTGAAGCTCAACATAAATTGATTGAAAGTGAAAAAAGACTGAAAGAAGAAATTTTAACAAAAGACAAATTCTTTAATATAATTGCTCATGATTTAAGAAGTCCGTTTACTGCCCTTCTTGGAATGACAAGAATGCTTAATGAAAGTTTTAATGAATTTACTATTGACGAAGTAAAAGAATCAATACGAACTATACAATCTTCTTCTGAAAATATTTTTTCTCTACTTGAAGACTTATTAGAGTGGTCAAGAGCCCAAAGAAGTGGCGTTGTATATAATCCAACAAATATAATGTTATATCAAATTTGTAGTAGAGTTATTTCTCTTAATTCAGATTCTGCAAAGCAAAAAGGAATCGTTATTTCTTGCTCAATTGACGAAAAACAAACAATTATTGCCGACGAAGATTATGTTTTTACCATTCTAAGAAATTTGATAGTAAATGCAATAAAGTTTACTAGAAAAAGAGGTAAAATTGAAATACTTTTTAAAGAAGACGAAAACTCACATTACATCTCTGTTAAAGATAATGGCATAGGAATGCATGTTTCAGATATCAAAAAAATCTTCAAAATGAATGAATTCCACACTACTCCAGGAACTGAAAATGAAAAAGGAACCGGTTTTGGTCTTTTACTTTGTAAAGATTTAGCAAAAAAACAAGGTGGAGATTTAACAGTAGAAAGTGAATTAGGATTGGGTTCTATATTTACATTAAGAATTCCTAAATAATTCCCTTAAAAAAAAAGCCCTCTTATTAAACAAAACCCAATTAATTTTAAATACCTAATATTAGAATCCAATAAAGATTTTTTCATTTTTTTGACCTCCTATCCGGTCACCAGCCGACTTCTTCCCCAATTTAGTCTTTATTTGATTCGCATCAATTCAAGAACATTTATAAAATTACAAAACTAGTGCCAAAAAATAATGGTATAAATAGCTTAAAAAATCCACTACATTTTTTTTGTGTTGAATTTCTTCAACATTTCACAAAAAAAGTGTTGAAATTATTCAACACTTTTGCAATGCAAATCTTTTTATATAATTTATTATTTTTGCAAAAAAGAAAGAATAATTATGGCACATAATAAAAAATACTGGTTGTTTAAGTCTGAACCCAATTCGTTTTCAATTGAAGACTTAGAGAAAAGTAAAACAACATTTTGGGATGGAGTACGAAATTATCAAGCTCGTAATTACCTTAGAGATGAAATAAGAATTGGAGATCAAGTCATTTTTTATCATAGTAATTCTGAACCTCCAGCGGCTGTCGGTGTAGCCGAAATTTGTAGCAATTCTTATCCAGATTTTACTGCCTTTAATCCAAACGACATACATTTTGACCCAAAAAGTGATGAAAAAAATCCGACTTGGTTTATGGTTGATATCCAATTTGTTAGTAAATTTGCAAACAAAGTTACTTTACAGGAAATAAAAGCAAATCCCAAGTTAGAAAAGATGAAACTTGTACAAAAAGGCAACAGATTATCTATAATGCCAATTGAAAAAGAAGAATTTGACGAAATATTAAAAATGAGCAAGAAAAAATCTTGATAACAACAAAATAATTTATTAATTTGAATGTGCCACTCAATGCGGTGGCATTTTTTATTGTTTAAATTGAATTACGAGGTATATTTTGAGTGATTTTGTTTACTTAAGCAGAGAAAGATTACAAGAATTAGAAGCTGAATTAAAAGAGCTTAAAACAAATGGTAGAAAAAAAATGGCTGAAAGAATTGCCGAAGCTCGCTCACATGGCGACCTTTCAGAAAATGCTGAGTATGATGCCGCAAAAGATGAACAAGGCATGCTCGAGCTGAAAATCAACAAACTTGAAACTATTTTAAGCAAGGTTAGAATTGTTGATGTTGATTCATTGCCAAAAGACGAAATTCGAATTCTATCGAGATTTTCTGTTATTAATCACAACAACAAAAAACAATATACTTATCAAATTGTTTCTCCCGAAGAGGCAAATTCGCAAGAAGGCAAAATCGCCGCAACTTCTCCAGTTGGAGCTGCACTAATGGGCAAACGAAAAGGTGATATTGTAAATGCAAAAGTTCCAGCTGGTATTATAAAATTTGAAATTATTGATATTTTTTAAGATGGCAAATGTCTCTGCATCTGAAAACAATAGAACAAACTGTAACAACTTTTATCAAGCAAAAATTTTTCTTTGATAAAAATGATAAAGTTCTTGTTGCTTTTAGTGGTGGGTCTGATTCTGTTTTTTTGTTAGAATATTTAAATAATTTTAAGGAAAAATTAGAAATTCAAGTTTCAGCGGCACATTTTAATCACAAATTGCGAGCTGACGAATCTGAAAGAGATGAACTATTTGTTCGTGATTTTTGCAATTCGCGAGGAATTGAGTTGTTTGTTGATTTTGCAAATGTTAAAGATTATGCTAAAAAAAATAAAATCTCCGTTGAAGAAGCCGCCCGATATTTACGCTACAAATTTTTAGAAAAAATCGCTGTTCAACATAATTTTAATAAAATTTGTACTGCTCACAACAAAAACGATAATTCCGAAACAATTTTACTAAATTTAGCCAAAGGAACGGGAATTTCTGGTTGGGGCGGTATTCCTCTTAAACGAGAAAATATTATCAGACCAATTCTAATTTTAGAGAAATCCGAAATTGAAAATTATCTTAATAAGAAAAAAATTCCTTTTGTTTTTGATTCCACAAACGCAATTAATGATTATCAACGAAATATACTTAGGAATGAAATTTTCCCGATTCTTAAATCAAAAATTAACCCAAATATTGATGAAGCATTATTTCGTTCAAGCGAGATTTTTCGTCAATTTTCTTCTATTATTGACAAAGAAATTAATAAGTTGGAATCTTTTTTTCAATTTTCAGACAACAAGCTTTTTATAAATTACGATTCCAAAAGTGAATTCATTTTTTTATTAAATGAATTATTGCATAAAAAAATTGCAGATTTTTATAAAGTAAAGCTTGAGTTTTCAGATTTTCAAAAAATTAAATCGCTTTCTAATTCTCAAAAAGGCAAAATTGCTAAGTTTAAGCACAATTTAGTTGCAATTCGCGAATCAAATGGAATTGTTTTTACTCAAATTGCTGAATTAAAAGAGAAAAATATTGCTATCGAACTTGGCAAAGAATTTCAGTTCGAGAATCAATCAATTCTAATTACTGAAAATGAAATTCCCAACTTTTCAGAAATAATTGATTTTGATAAAATAGAAGGAAGACTATTTATCAGAAAATGGAAAATTGGTGATAAATTTAAACCAATCAATTTCAAAGGAACAAAAAAAATATCGGATTTTTTAACCGATTTAAAAATTAATGCGTCAAACAAACGAAATATTTGGATATTAAGTGATTCAAAAAAAATAGTTTATGTAATTGGCTTTAGAATTAGCGACGAAGTAAAAATAACTGAAAACACTAAACAAAAATTGTATATTAAATGGCAAAAGAATTAGTAATTGACCCTGAAGAAATTTTCGTTGGAAACGAAAAATTCGTAAAATTTATTAAAGATGAAGAAATCCAAAAACGAATTGCTGAAATGGGAATGGAAATTGCTCGTGAATATCGTTCAAAGTTTCCAATTTTCATTGGTGTTTTGAACGGTTCTTTTATGTTTTTGGCGGATTTGTTAAAAAATGTACCTATAAAATGCGAAATAGATTTTTTCAAACTCTCAAGTTATGGAGATGAAAAAATTTCTTCTGGGAAAGTAAAATTAATAAAAGAGTTAAACGCAGATATTACCGATAGACATGTAATTGTTGTTGAAGATATTGTTGATACTGGTTTATCTATAAAATTTATAAAAGAAATGATGAACGAAATGAATCCTGCAAGTCTTAAAATTGCATCTCTTTTGCTTAAACCTGGTAGTTTAAAGCATAACGTAAAAATTGATTATATTGGATTTGAAATTCCTGATAAATTCGTTTTAGGTTACGGATTAGATTATGCTCAAAAATTTAGAAACTTAAAATCAATCTACAAATTAGAAGAATAATTGGAGCTATTAATAAATGTTCGATGAAATAAAAAAATTAAATTTTGCTGACGAAAAGAAAAATTCAACAAAAAAAGAAACAAAAAAAAATAAAAAGAATTCTCCGCCTAAAATAAATCCAGATGGGGATTTTGATTGGAATAAAATAATAAAAGCAGTTTTTACTTGGGGAGCAGTTGTAATTGCTGCTGTAATTTTTATGCAATTGATGCAAAGCAATGTTGGAGGTGTAACTGAAATTCCTTATTCAGCATACCAAGAATTTTTGGAAGCTGGGAAAATTGAAAAAGCTAAAATAATAAAAACAGACATCAATGATTATGTCTTCGAAGGAACACTTCGACAAGAAGAAAAAATCAGAATTAATGATGCTTGGTTTGATGTAAAAAAATTCTCGGTTACAATGGTTGAGCCAATAATTCAAGATCAACAAAAATTATGGATCGAAAAGAAAGTAAATTATTCATTCGAAAAAGATTCAAACGAATGGACTACAATTTTGGTTAGTTTACTTCCTTGGGTTTTCATAATAGGGCTTTGGATTCTATTTATGAAAAGAATGCAAGGCGGAGGGGCAGGTGGCTCAAAAGGAATTTTTAATTTTGGAAAAAGTCGAGCCAGATTAATTAACGAATCACAATTAAAAGTTACATTTGAAGATGTTGCTGGTGAAGATGAAGCAAAACAAGAATTAGAAGAAATAATCGGATTTTTGAAAGAACCGAAAAAATTTCAAAAACTCGGCGGTAAAATTCCTCGTGGGGTTTTGCTTTTGGGACCTCCAGGGACTGGAAAAACATTACTCGCACGTGCTGTTGCTGGTGAAGCTGGCGTTCCTTTTTTTTCAATTTCTGGTGCTGACTTTGTGGAAATGTTTGTTGGTGTTGGAGCAAGCAGAGTACGTGATTTATTTGAACAAGGAAAGAAAAATGCCCCTTGTATAATTTTCATTGATGAAATTGACGCTGTTGGAAGACAACGAGGTGCTGGTTTAGGTGGAGGACATGATGAACGAGAACAAACATTAAATGCTCTTCTTGTAGAAATGGATGGATTTGAACAAAATAGTAGTGTTATTATTATTGCTGCTACAAACCGTCCAGATGTTCTTGATCCCGCACTTTTGCGTCCTGGTAGATTTGATAGACAAGTTGTTGTTGATCGCCCTGATGTGAAAGGAAGAGAAGGAATCCTAAAAGTTCACACTCGAAAAATTCCACTTGAAAATGATGTAAATCTTAAAGTATTAGCCAAAGGAACTCCAGGATTAGCTGGTGCGGAACTTGCAAATCTTGTAAATGAAGCAGCATTACTTGCCGCAAGAAAAAACAAATTAAAAGTTGCCATGATGGACCTGGAAGAAGCAAAAGACAAAGTGATGATGGGCACTGAACGCCGAAGTATGATAATTTCTGAAAAAGAAAAAAGAACAACCGCTTTTCACGAAATGGGTCATGCTCTTGTTGCTTTAAAAATTCCAGAATCAGATCCTGTTCATAAAGTAACAATTATTCCTCGCGGAAGAGCTTTGGGAGTTACAACCTATTTACCACAAGATGAAAAACATACCTATTCTAAAGAATATCTCGAAGCAATGATTGCTTACGCTCTTGGTGGACGTGCTGCTGAAAAATTAGTATTCGGACAATTCACAACCGGAGCAGGAAATGATATTGAAAAAGCATCAAAAATAGCTCGTAAAATGGTTTGTGAATGGGGAATGAGCGAAAAAATGGGACCAATTGCTTATGGTCAGAAAGAAGAAGAAATTTTTCTTGGCAGAGAAGTTACAAAACACACAGAATATAGCGAAAAAACGGCACAGCAAATTGACGAAGAAGTTCGATCAATAATCAATGTCGCGATGACTCGAGCTGAGCAAATTCTTCAAGAAAATATAGATATGCTTCATAAATTATCCGAAGTTCTTTTAGAACGTGAAATTCTTGATGCTGATGAAATAAGCAAAATTATGAATGGCGAAGAACTTCCTCCATTAAAAAAAGACGAAGAATTGCCTGATTATGTTCAAAAATTAATTCATGAAAAAAAGAAAGCAGAATCAGAAATTGAAGAATCAAAATTAGAGAACCAAGAGAATTCAGTTGAAAACAATGAACAATCTTGATTTTGGAAACATCGATTACAAAACGGAACTTTTGAGAAAAAGTATCCATTTAACATCGCTTTCAATTCCTTTTTTCTATTATTTTATTTCATTGGAATTAGGACTAATGATTCTAATTCCAATTACTTTTTTTTCTATTTCTTTAGACTTACTTCGCAATTTTCACGAACCGACAAAAAAATTTATTTTTAAATGGTTCGGTTTTATGTTGCGTGACCACGAAATGAATAAAAAGAAAGTTACTTTAACTGGAGCTTCGTTTGTATTTCTTTCTGCTCTTATTTCAGCTATTTTATTTCCAAAAGTAATTTTTCTAACTGCTTTTTCTATTCTAATTATAAGCGACACAACTGCGGCTTTAGTTGGAAGAAAAATTGGCAAAACTAAATTTTTAAGAAAAAGTCTTGAAGGAACTTTAGCTTTTATTGTTTCCTCATTCATAGTTGTAATGTTGTCGCCCAAAGTTATTGGAAGCCAAACAGAATTTTTGATTGGTTACCTTGCGGGAATTGTTGCGGGATTCGCCGAGAATCTTTCTTTTGGTTGGGCGGACGATAATTTTGTAATTCCGCTTTCAGCCGGTTTTACGATGTGGATTTTGTATTCTGTCGTTTTCCCAAATGTAGATTTAATTCTTAAAAATGTTCCAAATTAAGAAATTCTCATATCTAATCATTAGAATATTTACAATTATTTGATTACTTAATTAATTGCAACTTGAAACTGAAGTTTGTAGATTAATTAATAAATTTTGTAAAATTTAATAAATTGATTTCGGATTTCATTTCAGATGAAGATTAAACAAGATAGTCAAATTAATTCCATTCTTATTTTTGCCTCATTACTAATTACTTTCATCGTAAGTGTTGTTTATTTTAACTTCACCAAAAAATTGATGATTAAGGAAAATTCTTTTTTTTTTACTGATCAGCAAAAATCTCTCTTTTTAGGAAAATTATCAGATTTACAAAGAGAGAAAAAATTTGAATTGACGGAAGAAAAATCAACTAATTCATATTCAGTTAGAGAAGTAAATGGCGGAAATAAAATACTTTACAGATTTAAAGCAGACGCTTGTTTTTTTACTTGGATTTCATTTGGAGATGTTAACAATGATGGGATCAAAGATTTAATAAATATTTATAGGCGAAAGGATTCTATTTTTGTAAGTGTTTTTGATTACAAATCCAAATCAATAATTTATCCCGAAAAATTTCTTCTTAATAAACCCAAAACCAAACGAGAGACTAAATGGTTTTTAGTTATTAATAATGTGGGCGTTCTGAAAGATAAATTAAACAACACAAAATTAATTTTCTCTTTAGTTGCTACTTCAGTTCCTTTTCCACGTGGAATTTATTCATACGATTTTGCCTCCGAAGAACTAAAAACAGCTCAAATGTCCGCTTTTCCATTCACTACTTTTTCATTCGATTTAAATAAAGATGGGATAAAAGAAGTTATAGTTTCTGCAATTTCTGCTCCAAATAAATATCTTCAGGAAAAGACCAATAAGTATCCCTCAACAAGCAGTTGGTTAATGGTGTTAAATACAGAAATGGAAGAAATTTTTTCTTTACAAAGAGAGCAACTATATTCCCAAATTACAGTTGATTCGCTTTCAACAAACGAAGGAAATTTTTTGGTTTCTATTTTTATGAATCATCAACAAGAAGGTGGAAATAGTGAAATTTTCATTGTTGATTCTATTGGAAATGTAACAAAAAAGAGACAGTTAAGTAACTTTAGAAATCACAACTTAACTTCATTTAACAGAGATAGTATTTTTGTCTCCTATTTGGATAGTGTATTCATTTTTGATAAAAACTTACAAATTCTAAACTCAAATAAAATAAACTTAGATGGTGGGCTTTCAAGATTTTATAAGTTTACTTACGAAAAAGAGAATTACTATATTCACTTAAATTTAGAAAAATTTATTACAGTTCTTGATAAAAATTTAAGTGAGGTTAGTACTACAACTTTCTCAAAAACTCGGCTTGTAGGAAGAGAGCCAATAGTTGTAGCAAAAAACTATGAAAATGATCTGCCAGAAATTATTCTTAATACCAGAAATGATTATTCCATTTTTCAAATTATTCCCAATTTGTTGCCTGCGAATTGGTTAGCTTATGTTTTACTTATTCAAATATCTTCTTTAATTACATTGTTTTTGATAAAATATTTAATAAAAAGAGTTTATACTTTCATCTATTATCTTTCTTATTCTTTAGGAAAATCTTCAAACGGAATCATTCTTCTTGATGAAAAACTGCGAATTAGATTCATTAATTCAAAAGCTATTTTATTTTTATGCCGCAATAACACAACATCAATAAAAGGAAAATCAGTGGAATTTCTATATAAATCATCACAAAAATTTAGTCAAATAATCACTAATTTTCTTTCTGAAGATAAAGTAAATTCAACTCAACTTGTTTTAAATAACGGCGAATCCATCTTTAAACTTATTCTGGAATTCATTCCTTTATCGCTTTCAAATGGTATAAAATTAGGTTATTACATACGTTTAACCGATTTATCAGAGCAAATTCAAGTTGAACGAGCAAAAGTTTATTCGCATTCGATTCAAAAAATCACTCATGAAATTAAAACTCCACTATCTTCAATTTTAATGAATATAAATGCACTTCAGATTCAACTCAATCAAAATTCCGATTTAGATAAACAAGAAACTTTAGAAGATTTATATTTTATGGAAAAAGAAGTAGAGAGAATTCGCAATTTGGTTAACAACTTGTTAAAATATGCCGATATTAGAAAACCCCATTTTAGAGCTGTTAATTTAGAAAGTGTTATAAGAAAAGCTCTTAAAAAATTCGAAAATTTTGAAAACAAAGGATTTTCTTTTATTGTAGAAGTTGAAAATGATATTGAGATTCTTGTCGACGAATTTCAGCTTATTGAAGCTTTTCATGTTTTTATTGAAAATGCAATTGATGCTATGAATGGTATCGGTGAATTTAAAATTGTCGCCCAAAAACAAAAAGAAAAAGGCGAAAATATTGTTCGCATTTCTTTGATTGATTCTGGCCCTGGAATTCCAGAGGAAATTCAGGAAATTATTTTTGAGCCTTATGTTACCACAAAAAAAGAAGGAACTGGAATGGGTCTTCAGATTGCACAAAAAATTATTGAAGATCACGGAAGCAAAATTGAATTTACTACTGATAAAAACGGTACTGAATTTTCATTTAATTTTAAAATCATTTAGTTTGAGGAAATTATGGACAATGAACAAATTACAATTTTAGCAATTGATGATGATGAATCTTTTTTACATTCTATTAAAAAATTGCTTCAGTTATCAAATTTTAGCGTAATTACACTTTCTAATCCATTCGAAGCGATAGACTACGTTGAAAAATATAAAATTTCAATTATTTTATTAGATATTCAAATGCCAGGGGTTTCTGGTGATCAGCTTATTTCCCAAATACAAGCAAAAAACCCAACTATTCCGATAATCATAATTTCCGGTACTGGAACAATTAACATAGCTGTTGAGTTACTTAAAAAAGGTGCAGTAAATTTTATAGAAAAACCTGTAGAACACAGCAAGTTGATTGATGCAATAAACAAGGAACTTAGCGTCCGTAGAGTTCTTCCAAGTGGAAAAGATACTGAATTAACAAACATTGCCGAATATTTTATTGGAAACTCAAATATTATTAACGAACTACGCCAAGATATTTTACAAGTTGCAAAAAGTGGTGCTCGTGTATTAATTACTGGAGAAACCGGAACTGGCAAAGAGTTGGTTGCATATTCACTTTATCAATTTGGAAACAGAAATAAGAAAAAATTTTCAAGTATTAATTGTCCTTCTTTTCCTGCTGGATTACTCGAAAGTGAACTTTTTGGTCACTTAAAAGGAGCATTTACCGACGCGAGATCTGATAGAAAAGGAATTTTAGAAGAATCCAATGGTGGCACTGTTTTTCTTGATGAAATTGGTGATTTAGATATTAGTCTCCAACCAAAATTACTTAGATTTTTGGAAAATGATGAGATTCAGAGAATTGGTTCAGACAAACCACTAAAGGTTGATGTTAGAATAATAGCTGCAACTAATCAGGATTTGTTAGAATTATCCAAAAAAGGAAAATTTAGAGCAGATCTTTATCACAGATTAAAAGTTGTTCAAATTCACATTCCACCACTCCGCGAAAGACCAGAAGATATTCTGCCTTTAGCTTACCATTTTATATCTATTTTTAATGAAAAATACGATAAAAATATTGTGAGAATTTCTCCACAAGCTGAAGGAATATTAATGAATCAGAAATGGGAAGGAAACGTTCGCGAATTAAAAAATGTAATTGATAATCTTATGATTTTTACATCCAAACAGATTATCGAAGTTTCTGATATAATTCGTAGTTTTGAAAGAGGCGGCGGAAATAACAAACTTGAGTTTTCAGAGAAAAAAATTTACGATTTACACACAGCTAAAATTGAATTCGAAAAACAATATATTTTGCAAACTCTCCGAGAAAACGACTGGCAAATCTCAAAAACAGCCGAAATTCTAAATATTGATAGAACTGGTTTACATAGAAAAATAAATGAATACGGTATCAAAAATGAAAAAGAATAATTTGAATAGAAATAATGATGAAAGCGGTCAAATTCTCAAAGATAATTTTGTAAACCAATTTGGACCGAAAACAAGTGGTTTGTCAAAGGAGTTCCGTGAATCAGTAAAACAAAAATCCTTTCCCAAAGCAAAATAATCTATTAATACTTAATCAAATATTCTTAATTTTTAATACTAATTTTTAATTAATATAAGCAATCAATTATTACAGATTTTAAAAGGACAAAGCAATGCCTGATTTATCAACAACTTATCTTGGACTCAAATTAAAAAATCCAATAATCGCATCAAGTTCAACACTTACTGACAATGTTGAAAGCGTAAAAAATTTAGCTAAAAACGGAGCTTCGGCTGTGGTTCTTCGCTCAATTTTTGAAGAAGAAATAACAATGGAAGCAGAACATTATGTTAAAGAAGCTATAAATTCTGGATATGATGAATCATTATTTGACTATTTTGATTCGCGTGTAAAACAACATAATGTAGAACAATATCTCGATTTATTGCTTGAATTACGACGACATGTTACAATTCCAATAATTGGAAGCATAAATGCTGTAACAAATCATGAATGGATGTATTTCGCTAAAAAAATGGAAGCAAATGGTGCTGATGCTTTAGAATTAAATTTATTTTTGATGCCTTCCCATCTTAATAGAACTTGCGAGGAAACAGAAAAAATTTATTTCGATATTATCAACAAACTTACTTCCGAAATATCAATTCCCGTTACATTAAAAATTAGTCATTATTTTTCAAATCTTGCTTCGGTGATTAAGAAATTATCAGAAACAAATATTAAAGGATTGGTTTTATTCAACAAATTCTTTTCTCCAGATTTTGACATTGAAGAAGAAAAGTTAATTTCTACTTATGTTTTAAGTAATCCACAAGATTTAGCTATGTCTTTAAGATGGATTGCAATGATGAGCGACAGAGTAAGTTGTGATTTAGTTGCTTCAACTGGTATTCACGATGGTGCTGGCGTTATTAAACAATTGCTTGCTGGAGCCAAAGCTGTTCAAGTTGCTTCTACTTTATATAAAAATGGTCCCGAACAAATTGGAGCAATGTTGCGTGATTTGGAAGAATGGATGAATAGAAAGGGTTACAAATCTATAAATGATTTTAGAGGAAAATTAAGCTACGGAAAAGTAAAAGACCCAGCCTTGCTTGAAAGAGTTCAGTTTATGAAATATTTTAATCTTTAAAAAGTTTATAGCTTTATTTTTGCAGTTAGAAAACACGAAAACCGTGTAATTCTAACTGCTTTTTTGTTTTAAAGCTATTTTTCAACCAAAATCTCTTTCAATTTTTGAAATTACTTAAAACGAAGTACTTATTCCAAAACGATGTACACTTCCCACTGGACCAAAAGATGAAAAAGCATAATCTACTTGATATAATTTAACAAAAACACCAAATCCAACATTAAATCCTGCAAGTCCCGCAGATTCCCCCAAACTCAATTCATTTCTTTTTTCATTATCGTAACCAACTCTTAATGAAACAGATTGGCTAAAACGGAATTCTCCGCCTAATGTCCATCTATCAAATATTTGAGAAAACTCATCATTAGTTTCATTAATCTTATTCAAACTTGCGTAAAATGTGAGAGGTAAATGTTCTAATTGTTTTGAAAATCCTAACCGAACATTTAGTGGCAATTTCTCTGTTTCAGAAATATATGAGGTAAGTTGTGTCCCAAGATTTAGTACTGAAAACCCAAACGACCATTTAGTTTCTGGTAAAATATACATTAAACCTAAATCTGAAGCAATTGCGGTTGATGAATAAGAATCAATACCCGAATAGATAAATTTTAGACTTATTCCATAGTAAAAATTTTCACCAAGTTCGTTACCATAACCAGCAGCAATTGCTAAATCTGAAGCTCCAAATTCTCCTGTTTGATTTCCATATTCATCAGCTTTTGTAAAAGTTCCATAATTTACATATTGAACCGATGCGGCAAACCTTCCATAGCCTTCAAAAAAACGAGAACCAACTACGTATGCGGAATTTATTTCCTCGAGATGCATTAAATATGAAGTAGAAACTGGAGTTGCCGTTAATTTTGCTATTCCAGCGGGATTGTAAAACATTACATTAACATCGTTTGTGTTTGCTACAAATGTTCCACCCAAAGCGGCGGCTCGAGGCGAGGTTTCAAGATTCAAAAATCTGAATGTTTGTGAATTTATTACTCCAAATGCTAAAAACATAAATAAGATTATGCGATTCATGTTTATCCTTTTTCGTTTTTTAAGGAAAGAATTTCATTTTTAGTTACTAATCTTAAAATAAATAATGAAATGATGAAAAGAAACAGTAAAATTGATTTTAATGAAAATCTTAACACAAAAGCATAATCATCAAAAAGTAAAGATATTCCATAAAAGAGAATTCCAACAATAGTTATTGCTGTAATTTGTAAAAATTTATATTGAATGAAGAAGAATTTCTGTGAAAAGAACAACATAAGTGGAAGTGTTAACAAAAGTGAAATCGTTACGGCATAAGCAACTCCAAAAAATCCAAAATATTTTACGAAAACTATATTTAGAATAATATTTATTAATGCCGCGACAAAAACAACAAATCCATTATACTTTGTTTTTTTTGAAAAATGGAATCCTAACGAAATTTGATATTGAATTCCGCGTAAAACAAAACTTAAACTTAAAATTGGAATTAAGTAAATCGCCAAATAAAATTCAGTATTTGATGAAAGAATTTCTATTATTTCTTTGCTAAAGATAGAAATTGATAGCGCAGAAATGACAAGTACAATTGTAAAATATTTAAGTGATTTCTGAAAAAAATGAGAGTAGTTTGATTGAGTTATTTTTTGGTAAGCAATTGGTAAAAACGCTAATTGATACGATTGAATTATCAGCATATTTATCACACTCGAAATTTTGTATGCCAAAGAATAAATCCCAACTTCTGCATCAGATTCAAATATTTTTATGATATATCTATCGCTCATTGTTAATAGAAGAGTTGAAATTGTGGATAAAACGAGTGGAAATCCGTAATTCAGCATTTCAAACAACTTTTTGAAACTGAATTTCAAGTTTGTGTTTTTCAATAAAAGAGGAATTGTTGCCAACACAAAAATAATTTGTCCGATTATTTGTGCGAGTAGAACTCCTTCAATTCCCCAAGAAAGATATTTCACAAACCAAATAGTAAGTAGAAGCGAAAGAGTAAATTTTATTGTGGTAAGAACACTAAATAAAATTGATTTTTCATATTGACGCATCAAATTAAGCGGAACAAGAATAAAAATTCCCAAAGCAGATGAAATTCCCAGCAAAATGATGTAATTAGAAAAAGATGAATTACCAAATAATGCCCAAGAAAGCTCAGAATCAAAAAACCACATCAGAAAAATAATAAGGAACGAAATTATTGTTGTTTCAATCAAAACTGTAAAAACGATAGATTTTTCTTCGTTTTGGCTTTTTGCATCAACCAGCCAACGCATCATTGCCGTTCCGATATTAAAAGATAAAACGCCAATTAATATCTGCGAAGTTATTTCAATAAGTGTTAAAATTCCAAATTGTTCTACTGTTAAATATTTTGTATAAAGTGGAAGAAGTACAAAACCTATTAATTTTGTAGAAATATTGCCAAATCCGTAAATCAGAAAATGCTTTAGTTTTCCCATTAATTAATCTTTTTTCCCAAGTAAAACGCCAAGTTGATATTTTTTCTTTGGCGAGACTACTACATTTGTAAAATCTAATGCGGCTGCTAATAAATTGAACTTGTATGGAATTGTAAATTTAGTTTGACACTCTGGACACATTGTCTGGCGAAGATGTGGTTTTCCTTTTGTCCAATATTCTGGAATCCAAGATTCTGCGGGACAAAGATTGTGTTTCATTTTCCCAAGAGAATTGTTGTAAACTCTTATTTTTTCACCAATTTCAAATTTTTTCAATAATTCGTATTCTGGAAAAAGTGCAAGAATTCTGTTTAAATTTATTCGCTGAAGATGATAAGTTTTATTAAAAACTTTTCCGCAATTCGGACATTTTGTTAGTTGTTTTTCAATATTTTCATCATTTGGAAATGTTAGAAAGATATATTTTCTTGAAACTCGTTTAAATTCTTCAATTGCTTCATAAAATATTTTATTAGGAAGATGTTCTATCATTTCGCTGCTAAAAAGCAAGTCAAATGAATTGTCTTTTGCTGGAATTTGAGATGCTGACGCCATAATTTTCTTTTTTGCTGAAACCAACTTTAGTGCGTTCAAACTTCTATCTAATGAGAAAACAGAAAAATGATTTTCCAAAGAATTAGTAATTGTTCCATCGCCGCAACCAACGTCAATTACGGAAATTACATCTTTTGGTATTAATGAAATTACTTTTTGTATTTTTTCTTGTAATTTTGACGAAAGATTTGCTTGATTCCAATCAAATTGTTCATAAAAATTTTTATTATCGTTCGACATTTTCTCTTTCAATTTTTTTATAAAGATTAACTAAATTCCGTGAAGTAGCTTTCCAATTATACTTTGTGATAACTGAATTATAGCCGTTTTCTGCGAATATTTTCTGCAATTTCTCGTCTGAAAATATATCAATCACTTTTTCAGCTAAATCATTTTCATTTTCAGATTCAAAAATAAAACCGCTTTTTGTTTCAGTTATAATTCGTTCAATTGGCTTGCAGTTTGATGAAATTACAGGCTTTTTCAAAAACATATATTGAAATAGTTTGTGCGGAATTGTATTATCTGTATGCAATGTTTTTTTGTGCGGAATTAAACATATTTTTGATGTTTCGATATATGAAGGCAAAAGGTCAGATTTTTGCCATCCTTCAAAAATTACAAATTCTTCTATTTTTAATTTCTGTACAAGCAATTTCATTTCAAACAAGTTTCTTCCATCGCCAACAAGAAGTAGCCTAAAATTCTTAATTTTTTTAATAATTGATGGAACAGATTTAATTGCTGTTTCAATTCCGCGATGAGAATCAAAACCGCCAACATAAGTTAAAGTATTAAAATTCTTGAACTTATTAACAATTTTTTCATCGATATTTTCAGAATTGAACGTCTCAAAATTCACATAATTTGCAACAACTATAAATTTTTCTTCGGAAATGCCAAGCCGTTTGTATCTTTCGACAGCTTCTTCAATTACAGTAATAAGAAAATCATATTGTAATAACCACTCAATTTCCTTCTTTTCCCATTTTTTAATTGAAATTAAAATATTTCCAGGAAATGTATTAGAAAACTTATAATGTTTTAATGCTTCGGTGTAATTTTCGTGTAAATCGCCAACTAAAAATAGTTTTCTGAATTCCTCTTTTATTTTCAAACCAGCTTCAAAAAGATATAAATCGTGAACATGAAGAACGTCAATTTTGTATTGAATAATCAAATTTTTTAATAATAACTTCAGATACGTTGGATAAAAATTGAAAATTGTGTTCGTCAGTCCGCGTAATTTATATACAAATTTTTTAGAAACAGGAATATGAACAATTGTTCCCCCGAAATACTTATCAATTCCAGCAACTTTATGGAAATTTAGCGAAAATACAACGACATTAAAACCAGCTTCAGCTAAAGCTCGAACTTCATTTTCGACACGCAAATCGCCGTAGAATTCTTTATCAAGTAACATTCCAATATTCATATTTTCTCACTATAGTAAGTCAAAAGTAGTCTCTTTTTTAAAGTTGTTCTCCAGTTTCAAAAATTCTTCATTTGTTAAAGTGAGAACGGAAATCTTTCTTTGAATTAAATTTTCGGTTTTAGAACGAACTCTTTCAATTTCTTGCTTGTTCAAAACATTTCCAACCAAAACCAATTCAATTAAACCAGAATCTATTCCTTTTGCATAATCCCCACGAATAAAAGCTTTTTGTAATTCGCCAATTTTTCGAATAATTTCAGAAATCACATTTTCAATTCCAGTTGATTTTAGAACAATATTTCTAATTTCTGAAAAAAGGGGATGATTTCTATTTGCTGAATAAAGTTTATTGTTGCCAGATTGCGAGATTTGCAAAATTTCTGACTCCACTAATCTATTTAATTCAACTCTAATTCCGTTCGAAGACTCGTTAAATTCCTTTGAAAGTTGCCGCAAATAAGCGTGGTTATTCGGATTCAAAAAGAATCTTAATAATAATTTTATTCTTGTTTCAGAAGTAATTAACGATTTTAGCATTAATGAGTATTTTTTTTACTCAAACTTAAGCAACTTTCTGGAATTTGCAAGTACGAATACCAAAATAATTTCACTTTTTGCAAAACTATTCGATAATTGAAAACCAAAATTTATTTTGGTTGATAAGCTTAGCTAAACTATTATTTTTATATTAATAAATAAAAAAAGAAAGAATATGAAATCTTTAGCTTTTGATACTCTACTCGGAATTTTCCTCGGTTTTTCTTTATTCTTTTATGCAATTTTTTCAAGCACAACAAACTGGCAAATGTTTATTGATCTCGAAAGTTTTTTAATGGTTGCTGGCGGAACATTTGCGGCAACAATGATTTCCTTTCGTTCAAGATATGTTATGCTTTCATTCAAGGAATTAATTGCAACGTTAATTCCACAAAATATTAATCCAGAAACTTTATACTCAGAAATTGAAAATATTATTAATTGGGCAAGAATTGCAAAACAAAATGGTTTACGCGAATTAGAAATACATATTCGTAATTCCAGAACAACGGATGAATTTATGCGTTACGGTGGGAATTTACTTGTAACTGGCTATCGTGGCGATGAACTTAGAACGATGCTTACAAATTTTACTGAAACAACGTTCGAACGCAATATGGTTGCTTCTTATATCCTAAAAACAATGGCTGGTTTTGCTCCAGCTTTTGGTATGTTGGGAACTGTTGTCGGCTTGATAATAATGCTTGATAATATGGGAAATGATCCTTCAAAAATTGGCGAAGGTTTAGCTTTTGCTTTAATTACAACTCTTTACGGTGTTTTACTTGCTCATTTAATACTTAAACCAGCCGCAGAAAAAGCAAAACAAAAACAAGAAATTTTAAGATTTCGTAATCTTCTTGTAACCGAAGGCTTAGTAATGCTTGGTGAAAACAAAGATTCAATGACAATTCAAGATACAATGAATAGCTTTTTAAGTACAGAACATCATTTTTCAGTAATTCAGAAGTGAGAAATTGAGTAAAGGCATATTACATATTAGCAAAGATGCTCTTGAAAAACTTGTTACCCAGAAAGTTGACCAAAAAATTCAAAACAAACTCTCTGAAGAAGAACGACAAAAAAAAATTAACGAAAGTAGAATAAATTATTTAGAAAAAGAACTAGCAGAAAAACATAATCCTGCTAAACCTTCTGAGCCGCTTTATTTTTACAAAACAAAAGCTAATGATAACGAAAGCGTTTCAGAAGATTGGTTGATAACTTATTCTGATGTAATTACTATAATTTTAACATTATTTATTTTAATTTTTTCGTTATCAAAGTTTGATCTTGGCAAATTTGAACAAATGAAAGCGTCAATTGATAAAGAATTCCTTAAAAAAGAAGTAAGCACAACTTCTTTTGAAAAATTAGGAATTAAAATGGAAACAATATTTAAGCAATTTAATATGCACCAAGAGGTTAATGTAAAAGCTTCTCCTCGTGGATTAGTTATAAATTTGTCAAGTAATTCCTTATATGATAAAGGTTCTGCAGAAATTAAACCGCAAATGCTTCCTGTATTAGAAAAAGTGTCCCAAGCAATTCAAAAATCTGGATTTAACAATTATGTTGTGGAAGTTGATGGACATACTGATGATATCCCGATAAATTCTACTAAATATGAAACAAATTGGGAACTTTCTACAAACCGTGCAACAAACGTTGTAAAGTATTTCATACAAAAAGGAATTCCTCCATCAAAACTTCGAGCTGCGGGTTACGCTGATTCTCGCCCTATTCTTCCTAATATTGATGAAAACGGAATACCTAACGAAGCAAATAGAGCAAAAAACAGACGAGTAGAAATTTTAATTCAACGAGCGGGAGAATAATGCAAAATAAATTTTATAATGATTTTGATATTGAAAGAACCGAACCAAGCTCTCGGCCAGAAGATTTCAGAACTCCTTTCCAAATTGACAGAGATAGAGTAATACATTCTTCTGAGTTTAGAAGATTACAAGGAAAAACACAAGTCTTTCTTTCTGGCGAATATGACTATTACAGAACTCGATTAACACACTCTATTGAAGTAGCTCAGGTTGGACGCTCAATTGTTTCTTATCTAAACAAAACTCAAACCGATTTTTTCAATGAAGAATACTATTTAGATTCTGATTTAGTGGAAGCTGCTTGCCTAGCTCACGATTTAGGTCATCCGCCATTTGGACACGCTGGAGAAAGAATCTTAAATATTTTAATGAAAAATTATGGCGGTTTTGAGGGAAATGCGCAGACTCTTCGTTTATTAACAGAAATTTTTTATCGAGTTAATGACGAAAGGCGAGGAATTAAACCAACTCGTGCTTTTCTTGATTCTATTCTAAAATATAAAATTCCATACAGCAATTTTGAGAATCCAGAAAATCATTTTATTTACGATTTTCAGAAAAAATACATTCCTTTTGTTTTTAATGGTTTACAGATTGATAATAATCTATCTTCTAGTTTAGACTTAAATGATTTTCGAAGTATTGAATGTCAAGTGATGGATTGGGCTGACGACACATCTTATGCTATTAACGACATTGCAGATAGCATCGCGGGAAAGTTTATTACAATCAAAAATATTGAAAAATGGGTAACAACAAATTCCGAAGATCTTGGCTTACTCGAAACTAAAGCTCTCGAAAAAATAGTAAAATGGATTCGTGATGGAGTTTTTAAATCAAAACTCAGTTCAGAAATTGGCAATTTTATTTATGCATGCTCAATCGAAGAACGCGATACTTTTATGAATAAATATACAAATCGTTATAAATACGAGCTTGTAATTGACCACGAAATTCAGCGACTTGCTAAACTTTACAAAAAAATTGCAATTGATATTGTTTTTCATTCTCCTCAAATTTTTCAAATGGAATATAAAGGGAATTACATTTTATCAAAATTATTCAATGCTCTAAAAGAAAATTATGTAGATTCTATAAAACCACCGAGATTACTTCCCGATTTTACAGATTTTCTTTTGCGTAATGAACCCGTGGCAGAAAATCGAGCTCGAATTATTTGTGATTATATTTCTGGCATGACTGATAATTATGCAGGAAGAACTTATAAACGTCTTTTTGATCCTGATTTCATTTCCTTTTCCGATTTAATATAAAATTCTTGTAATTTTTCTTCGCTTTTTGTAGTTTATATAAAACAATCGGGCTGTTTTATGAAAGTATTTATAGTTTTTTTGACATTAATGTTGGCAACAGAAATTTTATTTTCACAAACTACAGATTCATTAACTTTTTCTGAAGTTATGTTTTCGGCAGATTCTACAAACTGTGAATTCATTGAAATTTATAATTATTCTAAAACTCAACAATACAATTTAAGAGGAATTAAAATTCGATATGATACTCGCACTCGAGATTCACTAATTGTCATTTCTGATTCAATCTTAAAACCAAATTCTTACGCAATCATTCTTGAAGGCGATTATCCTTTTTCTACAAATCATTATGTTTTTCCAGAAAATATTCCAATTTTAATTACCGAAGACAATAATTTCGGCTCTTCTGGAATGGCAAATTCTGAAGATAAAATTATCAAACTAATTTCTGTTAATGGTGATACAATTTCAACTTACCAATATTCAGCAAATAACAATGTTGGATTTTCAGACGAAAAATATCTTATGATTCATGATAATTCCACTGAGAATTGGAAAAATTCTTCTGTTTGGAAAGGAACTCCAGGCAAAATGAATTCCATTTCGCCTTTGAATTATGATTTATTTCTTCATTCCATTTTTCAGTTGTTTCAAAATCCTTCGTTAATTGATACGCTACATTTTCGTATTCAAATAAAAAATATTGGACTGGAAAACAATCATAATTCTTCTCTTAAATGTTATTTTGATGAAAACAAAGACTCGCTTTTTTCAGAGAATGAAATTTTTTCAATCTTACCTTTTGATGAATTACTTTTTCAAGATTCTACTTTTCTTTCGATTTATTTTCCGCTTTCAGATTCTGGCAATCACTTTTTCTATTTTACTATTTTTGATGAAAATGATGAAAACTTGCAAAATAATTCTGCATTTTGGGGCGAACAAGTAAGTCTAAAAGTTGCCAAATTTCAAGATGTTGTAATAAATGAAATTATGTATTTGCCAATTACAGATGAACCCGAATGGCTTGAAATTTATAATAACTCAGATTTTACAATTAACTTAAAAAATTGGCGAATTTGGGATAGAAGTTCCTCCAAAATAATTTCTGATGAAAATTTATTTCTTGAAAAAAATAAATATTTAGTAATCGCCAAAGACAATACAATTCAAGATTTTTATGAAATTCCGTCTGAGTTGCTCATTTTGGAATTTCCTTCACTAAACAACACCGATGAAGAATTAAAAATTACAAATGAAAATGGAACTCTAATCGACACTATTTATTACGAATCAAATTGGAATACCGAAAATTTTTCATTAGAACGAAAAGATTCCCATATATTTTTAATCAGCCAACAAAATTGGTTAAGTTGCGAAAATACTTTTCGAGGAACGCCTGGTTATATAAATTCTGCTACTCAGAAAGATTTTGATGTAAAAATTGAGAATTTTCAGATTATTGATGAATTCCCTTTTTACAACACCGAAATTTCTTTTGTCGCAAATATCGTTAATAGTGGAAAAGAGGAAATAAATGGTAATCTAAAACTTTTTATAGATAATAATTTTGATTTATTGCCTGATACTCAAATTGGTGAACAACTGTTCATTTTACAATCACTTGAAACAAGTGAAATTCAATTTAACAATTCTTTTGTTTTGCAAAACGAAGTAAATATTTTGCTTTATGCTGAATGTGAACTTGACCAAGACACCACAAATAATAAATCGTTTTTAAGAATTTTTCCAAGTTATCCAAAATCCTCAGTAATTATTAACGAAGTGAAATTCCTAACTGAAAATGATGAACCAGAATGGCTTGAAGTTCAAAATATCTCTGACTTTTCTATTAATCTGAAAAATTGGCAAATCTCTGATTTACTTAATTCGCCTTCTCTTGTTGGTCTTTCCGATTCTGATTTAACAATTTCCCCCAATCAATTACTCGTTATTTCTGATGATAGTTTAATTTTCGATTTTTATTTCCATATTCCAGCTCAATTAAAAGTTATTAAAATTCCAAATTTGAATAATTCCGAAGATGGAATTCGTCTTTTTGATGCAAACAATAATTTAATTGACTCTGTTTATTTCAAAGATAATTGGGCAAAATATGGCTTTTCATTTGAGAAAATTAATCCGACAATTTCTGATTTTGATTCTACTAATTGGGGAATTTCTTCCGATTTTGAAACTGCAACTCCTGGACGAAAAAACTCACTTTCTCAACGTGAATTTGATGCTGCAATTGATACATTTTTTGTTTCTTCAAATAATTTGATGATAAATTCACAAATTTCTTTTTCGGCTGTTATTACCAATTTAGGCAAAAATCCGATTTCATTAAATTTAATTTTATCCAACAACAACGCAACTTTATATGAACAAGCGTTAACCTTGTCTGTTGATGAAAGCAAAGAGATTAATTTCACAAATATTTTTCAGATTCAAACCGAAACTAATTTTAAACTTGCAATTCTCTCAAATCAAGATGAAGATTCCACAAACAATCAGCAATCAATCACTATTTTCCCAAGTTATCCAAAATCCTCAGTAATTATTAACGAAGTGAAATTCCTAACTGAAAATGATGAACCAGAATGGCTTGAAGTTCAAAATATCTCTGACTTTTCTATTAATCTGAAAAATTGGCAAATCTCTGATTTACTTAATTCGCCTTCTCTTGTTGGTCTTTCCGATTCTGATTTAACAATTTCCCCCAATCAATTACTCGTTATTTCTGATGATAGTTTAATTTTCGATTTTTATTTCCATATTCCAGCTCAATTAAAAGTTATTAAAATTCCAAATTTGAATAATTCCGAAGATGGAATTCGTCTTTTTGATGCAAACAATAATTTAATTGACTCTGTTTATTTCAAAGATAATTGGGCAAAATATGGCTTTTCATTTGAGAAAATTAATCCGACAATTTCTGATTTTGATTCTACTAATTGGGGAATTTCTTCCGATTTTGAAACTGCAACTCCAGGAAAAGTAAATTCATTAACCCAGAAAGTCCACGACTTAGGAATAACAAATCTTCAAATTTCTCCTGAATTTCCAAATTACAATGAATTTATTGAATTAGAAGTAACAATTAGAAACTTTGGTTCTTCTTTAACCGAACAATCTGAACTACAAATTTCATGGCAAACCGCAAGTGAACAATTGTTCACAACAAATGCTATTTCTCAACTAAATCCTTCTGACTCTATTATCATATTAGTAACTTCTCCTCTTTCATTAATAGATTCTCTAAATATTTTGACCAAAATAAATTATTCTTTAGATGAAGATACTTCTCAAAATTATTCACAAATTTTATTATCACCAGGAATAGACAAGTCTTCTTTGTTGATAAATGAGTTCTATGCAATCTCTTCTTCTAACGAAACTGAATGGATAGAAATTTATAATAATTCTAATTTTAGTTACCCAATTAATTGGATTTTTCTCGCTGATTCTTCGAAAAGAAATTCTCCACAAAATCTTAATTCGTCAAAACTTTTTGCTCCTAATAGTTTTATGATTTTCGCAACGGACACCAGCCTGTTTTATGAAAAATATGGTAAATTAACAAATGTTCATCAAGTAGATTTTGGCTCTCTTTCAAACAGAAGGGATATTATTTATCTTTTTGATTATCGAGGAAACTTAGTCGATTCGGTAATCTATAATTCAAATTTAACTCCTAAAAAGTCTATTGAAAGAATCGATTCTGTTAATCATCCTTTTTATAATTATTGGTTGGTTTGTATAGATTCAATTGGAGCAACTCCAAACTTGAAAAATTCTGTGAACAAGTGTTCTCCTTCTCAATATAATGCTATTAAAATAAATGAAATTATGTACGAACCAGGGAATTCTTCATCAGAATATGTAGAAATTGCAAATATCTCTGAAAACAAAATTAACATCGGTGGCTGGAAAATAAAAATAGGGGACGAAACACTTTCTCTTTCCCAATTTGAATATTATTTAGAACCACATAATTATTTCGTAATAGCGTCTGATTCTTCAATTTTTAATAATTTTGATGAGATTGGTCCTATATACATTTTGAATCAAGATTTATCTTTATCAAATAATGGCGAGCGTCTTCGAATTTATGACGCTTTCACTAATTCTATTGACTCAATTAATTATAGTCCTAATTGGCACAATAGTGAATTTTTATCCAAGCAAAATATTTCATTAGAAAAAATCAATCCCAAATTTGAATCTGATATTGCTTCAAACTGGAGTTCTTCTGTTAACATTTTGGGAGGAACACCTGGTAAACAAAATTCGATTTTTACAGATTTACCAATATCATCATCTCAGATAACAATAAATCCAAATCCTTTTTCTCCAGATAACGACGGCTTTGAAGATTATACAATAATAAGTTACCAATTGAAAAATAATTTATCCAAAATACGTATAAGAATATTTGATTCTAAAGGCAGACTAGTAAGGACAATAATCGAAAACACAATTGTAGGAAACGACGGAAATATTGTTTTTGATGGGAAAAATGACAGCAATAATTTTCTAAAAATGGGAATATACATTCTTTTATTTGAAGAAATTGATGGCAACAATAAATTACTAAATGTTTATAAAAAACCTTTTGTTGTTGCAAGGAAATTATAAATAGGATAATTTTGTTTATACTATTCAAATAGGTGTTCTTATGAACAGAGAAAAAATTAAACGAGCCTCTTTACAACTTTTTTCAGAAATTGGTTTTGACAAAGCCTCAATACGTATGATTGCAAAAGAAGTTGGCATCCGAGAAAGTGCTATTTATAATCATTTTCAATCAAAAAAGGAAATCTTAGACGAATTAGTTTCTGATGGATTAAAACATATTGAAGCCTCAAACTTTATAGATGATTTGATGCTCGAAAATTTAACTAACCCTCAAGAATTTTTTGAATTATTCATTGATAAAATTATCGATAAATGGATAAATCTTGATGAACGAATGTTCATTAAATTACTAATTCAAACAAAATTCAATTCTTCAGTGAAAACAACATTTAATCTTGATGATTTTTTTGATGGCGTAAGAAGCGTTCTAAGAATTGTAATACAAGAACTGCAAACCTATAATTACTTAAAAAAATACGATGTCGAATTAATGATAGACCAATTTATTTCACCACTCGTTGTATTAAAATTTAGATTGCTAATAAACGACTTCTTTGACACTAGTTTGGTTAAGAAAAAATCCAAAGAACAAGCAAAATTATTTTGGGAAGCCTTTCGAGTGGAAAATGATTAGTAAAACCGAAATCGAAAATACGCATAATCAAATTGCTCCATTTATACACAGAACACCCATTTTAACTTCACATATTTTGAATAAGATTTGCGGTTGTAAAATTTTTGTGAAACCCGAAAATTTTCAAAAAGTTGGTGCTTTTAAAATGAGAGGTGCAATTAATGCCATCCTCAATCTAAGTGAAAAAGATAAAAAATTTGGCGTTGCAACTCATTCTTCGGGAAATCACGCCGCAGCCTTAGCAAAAGCGGCTACAGAAATTGGAATTCCCTCGTTTATTATTATGCCCAAAACAGCGCCTCAAAATAAAATTGACGCTGTCGCTAATTACGGAGGAACAATTACCTTTTCAGAATCTACTTTGGAATCACGTGAACAAGTGTTAACCAGAGTAATTCAAAATACTAATTCAACATTTATTCACCCTTATAATAATAGAGATGTAATTTTAGGACAAAGCACAGCGGCGAAAGAAATATTTGAAGACGTAAAAGAAATTATCGACTATATTATTGCTCCAGTTGGAGGAGGAGGTTTATTGAGCGGCACTTCTCTGTCTGCAAAATTCTTTTCTCCAAATACCAAAGTTATTGGAGCAGAACCGTTTGGGGCAAACGACGCTTTTCGCTCTATTCGAGATAAAACGATTTATCCTTCTATAAATCCCAAAACAATTGCAGATGGTTTATTAACATCCTTGTCTGAATTAACATATTCAATTATTTCAGAGAATGTTCATAAAATTCTTTTAGCCGAAGAGAGAACAATTGTTCACGCATTGATGTTGATTTTAACTCGAATGAAAATTGTTGTTGAACCTTCTGCCGTTTTACCTCTTGCTGTCATTTTAGAAAATCCAGAAATTTTTCGCAACAAAAACATTGCAATAATTTTAAGCGGCGGGAATTTGGACTTTTCTCAAATAAGTAATTATCTGAAATTATTAGATTAATTAATACTACTTCCTAAGAAGAAAAAGATAATTCTCTATTTTTTAAATAATTGAAAAATCCACATAGAACTAGCTTCCGATATGGAACAAATTAACATAAATTGTTAAAAAACAAGTTGCAAAACCCCATTTTTACATGATTATTTACAAAAAGTTAGCAATAGAAAATTTATCAAAAAACAAAAAGCCCGATTTTATCGGGCTTTTAAAAAGTCTAAAATAATTTTGTTTAACTACCACTGTAATTAATTGCAGCCAACCCTTCATAAATTGCCGTAAACTCAAGTTCTTCTTCTATTCGAAGCAATTGGTTGTATTTAGCAATTCTATCTGTTCTGCTTACCGAACCTGTTTTTATTTGTCCAGCATTTGTAGCAACTGCAACATCGGCTAAAGTGGTATCTTCAGTTTCGCCAGATCTATGCGAGATTACATTTGTATAACCAGCGAACTTTGCCATTTCGATTGTATCTAAAGTTTCTGTTAAAGTGCCAATTTGATTAAGTTTGATGAGTATTGAATTAGCAATTCCTTCGCTAATTCCTCGAGCAAGTCTTGTTGGGTTTGTTACAAATATGTCATCGCCAACCAATTGAATTTTATTACCCAATTTTTGTGTTAGCTTTAACCAACCATCCCAATCATCCTCAGCCAAACCATCTTCAATGGAATAAATTGGATATTTATTAACCAAATTTTCATAAATATCAATCATTTCTTCCGCATTTTTTTGAGATTTATCTGATTTAAAGAACAGATACAATCCACTTTCAGCCTTGTACATTTCGCTTGCCGCTATATCAAGAGCAATTGCTATCTGCGAGCCTGGCTTATAACCTGCTTTTTCTATTGCCTCGACAATCAACTCCAATGCTTCTTCGTTGCTTTTCAAATTTGGAGCAAAACCACCTTCGTCTCCAACCGAGGTGTTGTAATTCTTCTTTTTTAACACAGATTTTAATGAATGGAAAGTTTCAGAACCCATTCTTAACGCTTCTGCAAAAGTTTCTGCTCCATGAGGCATAATCATAAATTCTTGAAAATCGACAGTATTATCTGCGTGACTACCACCATTTAAAATATTCATCATCGGAACTGGTAATCTTTTGGCATTTGTTCCGCCAATATATCTGTAAAGTGGAAGCCCAAAAGTATTTGCTGAAGCTTTTGCGATTGCAAGCGATACGCCAAGTATTGCATTTGCTCCTAATCTTTCCTTGTTTTCAGTTCCATCCAAATCAATTAACAAATTGTCTATTCCAACTTGATCAGAGGCGTCCATATCAAGAATTGCTTCTGCAATTTCATTATTTACATTTTCTATTGCTTTTTGTACACCTTTTCCCAAAAAGCGAGTTTTATCGCCATCGCGTAATTCAACAGCTTCGTGCTCGCCTGTTGAAGCTCCACTTGGAACTGCGGCTCTTCCAACAGCACCAGATTCTAACAAAACTTCTACTTCTATTGTAGGATTTCCGCGAGAATCAAGGATTTCGCGTGCAAAAACATCTACTATTGTTGTCATTTTTATCTCCAAATTATTTTGAATAATTGTTTAAAACTATCACTTTGAATTTGTAAATTCAATTATTTAATTAATTTTATTTTTAAATATGCAAAACAATAAAATTTAAAACTTAGAAATTAATTTATGAATGACTTTAAAACAGTTTTTGCTGAAATTAGTTATGAAGACAAAGAGAAATTAAACTCTATTATTAAGATTTTTAAGATAACTTTTTCAGATGTAAAAATAGAAGAAGTAGAATTTCAAAAACTTGATAGAAATTATCTTGTATCCTTCAACATCTCAGAAAAATATTATAGTAAGATAATAGAAAAATTTACTTTGAATAAAATTAAAATTATTACTAGCGAAAAAGAGGATGAAGAAGTGATAGCTTTTGCAAATTCGAGAATGCAAAAGAAAGACGTTCGTGCTTTTGATGGTTGGGACACGCAAGTTAACATCAACAAACCGAAACGAGGTCTTCCTGTTAAACAACTTATTGCCGAAGGTGATTATTTAGAGATTATTAAAATAATAAATGATGTTAATTACGACCCTGGAGAAAGAGAAGCTGCTAAAATTGGTTTACCTAAAGCATTAGAAAATGCAATTAAAAATGCATATTCTGAAGCAATCAATAATCCTCGAGCACTTGAAGAATCTGTTTCTAAATTAATTGATATTGCATCAAACGGATTTGTTAATTCCCAAAAATTAGAAAACATTTTTCAAAATGCTATGAGCATCTGTTTTGATTTAATTAAGACAAACAAAAAATTTTACAATCTTTTTATTAATATTGGAAATAATAAAGATTTACCAGACATTTACAATATCAAAGCTATTTTGGAATTTACTAACCTAACTTTTTATGATAAAAAAGAATTTATTCAAAATATTAAATATGCTTTCAGATATTCCAACTTGAAATACATTGTTTCTATTTACGATAACGTAAAGGAAAAATTAACTATAAATGAAAAAAAATTGCTCAAAGATTTTCTAAATTATATAAATCAAAATAGAACTCAAGTTTAGTTTTTTGCCCACGTAGCTCAGTGGAGAGAGCGACGGTTTCCTAAACCGCAGGTCGTAGGTTCGATTCCCACCGTGGGTACAAATTTATTTTCGTGATTCAATTAAATAAATCTCTCGTTCGGCTCTTTTATGTGAGTTATCATAATTGTCTAAATCTAATACTGAACGATAATATTTAACCGCCAATTCGTAATTTTTTTCTTGTTTAGCAATTTTTGCCAAATACATTTTTCCATTTACAATAAATCCAAAATTCTCTTCTAAATTTAATTTTTGAAAGATTTGAACACTTTCTTTGAAAAATTCTTTTGCTTTTGGCAAGTTTCCTTTTCGATATTGAATGTCGCCTAAATAATAAAGTGTACTTCCTTTTAGCTGTTCTCCATAACCCAATTTTTTGGATTTTGATTTTTTTAATATCAACTGAAATATAGAATCGGCTTTTTCAAATTTTCTTAATCCAAAATAACTTCGAGCTAAAATATTTTCAAATTTCGGATTTTGCGGAAAACGTTTAGCAAGTTTTTTGGAAATTTTTGCCGATTTCTCATAATTTAATTCGAAAACCAATTCAACATTTGCAAGAAAATAATCGGCTTCTATTGCTGCGTTTTTACCTTTTTTCCCTGCTTTTTCAAGTTGTAACAAACCTTGCTTTTTGTTTCCTTTTGGAAATAGTGAAGTAAATGGTCTTAAAATCGGATAATTTTTTGGTATTATGTCTGCGTAGTAATTATAAATTCCCAAACCGAGATAAATATCATAATTATTTGGATACAGTTTGTTTAGTTCCATTACAATAGGAAGAGCAGCTTTTCCATCTAAAGCTGCTGAAAGCCATTCCTCACGAACGCTTTTTAATTGTCCACTAAAACCCAAAGCTCCCATTTTAAAAAATAGAGCCTCAAAATCTTTTGGGTTATTTTCTAAAATATTTTCACTTTTTTCAATTACAACGTCAAGTTTTTCATAAAATCTTTCATCGTTTTTTTCGTTTTTTATATCTATTAAAATTTCCCACCATAGTACCATCGCATCAAAAAAATATGGTTTAGGACTATTAGGTTGTATTTTTTTTAAGTCTGCAAAAGTTGAATAAGCTTTATTAAACTGAAGTGAATATATTTGGTTGATTCCAACATTTATTAGGGAATCGATGTCAGTTTTTTTTGCTTCGATTGTGCTAAATAAAATTAGAGCAATTATTGATATTGTTTTTATCATGTTCGTTCTTTTCTTATCTTAATGTAGAATTTTTACTATAATTTAATTTTTAGGTTCCCAGTCTATTTTATTACAGGGAATATAATTTTTTTCGGGATGTTCATCATATTTGCTACATAAAACGGCAGTTTCATCAAAATGTTTACAAATTGAGCAAAGCGAATCTTCTAAAACGGGTTTGTTTTTCTGAAGGAATAGTTGATATTGAATAAATGCCGGGTGCAAGACAACAGCATAAATTGAAATAATTGTGATTGTCCACCAAAATTTATATTCAATATAATCTTGAGAAAACCAAAGCGAAACAATTAAAACAGCCGTTCGGATTATTCCCCAAAAGATAATTTCTCCCATTTTATAAACTCGTTAATGTAAAATTAATTGATTTATCTATCGGGAAATCAAAAATATTTAAGTTAATAAAATTTCCGTTCAAAATTAAAAATTCAACTTCGTTGTTCGTATTAATCAAAGAAAAATTAGCAAAATTTCCCACCAAAATATCTGTTGGAATGTCGCAATCAATTCTCTCAAGATTTAACCCTATTTCTTCAGATTGTTTTGTTTTTGTTTTAAGATTTGTAATTCCCTTCTTGCCATAAATAAGACATTTTGTGCTGCAATGCGGAATTTCTTTTTCAGTAACTACTTGTTTTTTCCCTTTTTCTGCTCGGTAGCCAAGCAAATCGTATTCTTCGAACGCATCATAATTGCTCGCATCTCCAATAAATTCAATTTTTCCATAATATCTTATTTTGTTATGTTTAAAAAACGGAACTCTCTTTATTACAATATCAACTAATTTTTGTTTAGATATTTCAATGTTTTTTAGAATTAAATCAAAGAATCTTAATCTATTGAAAGGAAGATGTCGGTATTTGCTAATGTTAAATGTGGTTTTATTTTGTTTTATGATATTATTTAAAATTGATAAAAGCGATAAAAAATACGCTTTTCTAACAACTTCAAAATTTCTGTGTTTATCCCAACGACCAGCTTCAATTAAAATTACAGACGAACCTTTTGCGGTAAAATTATCACCAAATGCTCTCGGCTCAAATTCATCTGAATAGCGTGCTATTCTATTTGGATAAAATTGCTCCAGAATTTCTACACTTTTTGAAATAACTGAAATTGCTTTTTTTCGTGTTGAATTTATTTGATTTTCTGCATCAAACGGCGGCGAAAGAAATGAAATTAACGTTGGTTTTGCTGAATTCCCAACAGAATACCATCCATCTTGATCATGCAAATTCAAGCAATAATCTGGCAAAATATCTTCAAAACAAGATTGCAAAAAATTTGCTTCGGCGCTAACTAATTTTTTTGCATCACGATTAATATCAATACCAAAGAAATTTTCTCTCGTCCATTTTTCTGATCCATCTGGATTCAATAATGGAATTATATAAATCGTAAGATTATTAAGCAAAAAGTTTTTTTCTTCTTCAAAAAGTGGATTTTTTAGAAATTCTATAAAATCAAAAAAAGATTTTGTTGCTGTTGGTTCGTTTCCGTGCATTTGCGACCAACTTAATACTTTTATTTTCCCATTCCCAATTTTGATTAGATAAATAGGAATTCCATTTTCACTAGCAGATATTTTTTCTATGTAGGCAAAAGGAAAATCTCTTGTTAGATTTTCTAACTTATTTTTTATTGTTGAATAATTAACAATTTCCTCAGAAAACCCGTCAGATTTGATTTGATTGAATTTTTCTGCAATATTTTTGAAATCAAATATCATTTCAACCAACTTGTTTTTCCGCTTCTTTTCTTCCTTTTCTAAAAGCAAAAATATTTTGGTTCACAACTTCCTCCCCCTTTTTACCAAATAATTGCTTAATTCCATTTTCAAGATTTTCTAATGGAATATCTAAAAATAGCGACGCAGCTCCAACTAGAACGATATTGGCAGATTTTACTGAATTTATTTCTCGTGCGATTTCTTCAACATCAACAAGTCTGCTATTTTTTCTTGAAGAGATTTCAGCTAAAATTTTACTTATTTCCGGATAATTTGGAATATTTTCAAAGGGCTTTGTATTAGTAATTATATATCCTTCTTCTTTCAAAAAATCTAAGTAACGCAAAGATTCCAATGGTTCGAGCGATAAAATCATATCAGCTTTTCCTTTTGGAATTATATCTGAAAAGATTTCTTTGTCAGATATTCGCAAATGTGAAATTACTTCTCCGCCACGCTGACTCATTCCGTGTACTTCTGCTTGTTTAATAAATAACCCTTTATCAACTGCCGCAAGTCCAATAACAGCAGCTATCGTCAGAATTCCTTGTCCGCCAACTCCAGCTAAAATTATATCTTTTTTCATTTTATCACTTTTAATTTTTTCTTTTTTGATAATTCTGTAACGCATTCTCTTCTTGCAATTATTACAGAAACGCCATTGTAATTTATTTCTTCTAAAAGTATTTTTTTCATCAATTCATGATTCTTTCGCAGCGGTTCTACAATTTTAAGATGTTCTTTTTCAACACCAATTCCCAGACAAATTTTATCAATTTTCCCTTCTCCCGAGGCTTTTTGCCCGCCTGTCATTCCAACCAAGGAATTATCCAAAATAATTACAACAATATTAGCTTTGTCGTTTACTGCATCAAGCAATCCCGTCATTCCAGAATGAGTAAAAGTAGAATCGCCTATAACAGCAATAGATGGAAACATTCCCGCTTCAGAAGCTCCTTTTGCCATTGTAATTGAGGCTCCCATATCAACGCATGAATTTATTGCATTAAATGGAGGCAAAGCTCCTAATGTGTAGCAACCAATATCAGAAAGCACACGTTGTGGTTCAAAATCTTTCATTACTTCGTTCAAAGCTTTATAAACATCTATATGCCCACAACCAGGACACATCGCTGGAGGACGAGATGCTAAAAATTCTGGGAAGTTTGTTTGATTTTCTTTTTCAAGTCCCAAAGCAATTGCTACTAAATTAGGGTTTAGTTCTCCATCTCTCGGTAAATCGCCAGTAAGTCTTCCTCTAATCTTTTTCCCAATTCCCACAATATTTCCTATTTGTTCTTCAACAAAAGGATATCCTTCTTCCAAAATTAAGAGTTCGTCTGATTCATCATATAATTTCTTAATTTTTTGATGCGGGATAGGATATTGACTTATTTTTAGCACAGAAAAAGGAAGTTCTGAATCTTGAAAATTTTCCATCAAATAATTAAAAGAAATACCGCAAGCTACAATTCCAAGCGATTTATCTTTTCCTACAATAAATTGATTAAAAGATGAAGATTCAGATTCTTTTTGTAAAAGAGATTGTTTTTCCAACAAAGATTTATAGCGTTTTTTTGCAAAAGCTGGAAGCAAAATAAATTGTTTGGGTTCTTTCGGCACAGAAAAGGAATTTTGTTTTTTAGGTAACAGAGTTGTTACTCCATAACGAGAATGAGCTAATCGAGTTGTAATCCTTAATAGAATTGGTAATCCAATTTTTTCAGAAATTTCAAATCCGTTGTAAGTCATTTCATAAGCTTCTTGTTGGTTTGATGGTTCAAAAATAGGAAGAAGAGAAAATTTACCATAAAATCTGGAATCTTGCTCGTTCTGAGAAGAATGCATTGAAGGATCATCTGCAACTAAAATTATCAAACCGCCATTTACTCCAGTTATTGCGGAATTAATAAAAGCATCTGCTGCAACATTCAACCCGACATGTTTCATACAAGCAATTGCCCGCTTGCCTGCGTAAGACATTCCCAGAGCAGATTCAACTGCAGTTTTTTCATTTGCCGACCAAGTCGCGTGAATTTTGTTTTCTTTTGCTTGTTTTGATCGCTGAACATATTCCATAATTTCGGTTGAAGGCGTTCCTGGATAAGCATAAATGCCAGAAATTCCACCATCGATTGCACCTTGACCAATTGCTTCATCACCAAGTAATAAAATTTTTTTCATATAGATTTTCTTTTTAAGATGTTAATATCCAAATATAAATAAAACAAAAATATTTCCTTTGGCATAGCAACCGATTTTACTTTATTAGATTTGTAAATAATCAATATCGCAAATTATTTGATGATAAAAAAAATTTAGATTTTTCTGAAAAATACCATTTTATAAAAAAGTAGCTTAGTTTTATTTAGAATAGAATTGAGACAATTGATGAGAAAATTAAACCTTTTTCATAAAATATGTAAAAATTAACCATAAGTTATTTAAAATTAAAAAGCCAACAGAAGTTGGCTTAAAAAATTATTTATATAAATTTTTATTTTTTATTTAGCAAGTTCAAGAACAACCAATTTTTTCTCTTTAATATTTCTAACATTAGTTGGTTTGTAACCGAGTTCTATTTTTGTCGCTTTTTTAATATAATGTCCCCATTTTAACCGTGCGGTTTCTAGTTCTTCTTCAACATCTCCGCCTTTCATAGCTAAAATAAACGCTTTTTCTTTAATAAGTGGGACAGAATATCGCATTAAAATAATTAAACTTGTTGTTCCCCTTGAAACAATCAAATCAAATTTGTTTTGATAATTTTTTATAAACTCTTCTTCTTCTACTCTTTCGCTTGAAGTACTTACATTGCTTAATTTCAACTTATTAATAAATTCATTAACTGCTTCAATTTTCTTTTTGGTTGAATCTACCAAAATTCCTCGAAGAGTTGGTTTCATGATGGCAATTGGAATTCCTGGCAAGCCTCCGCCAGTTCCAATATCAAGGAAAAATGATGATTTTTCTGGAATAAATCTGGAAATAAAAGCAGAGATAAAAATGTGATTTTCAATCAAATTTTCAATATCTTTTCTTGAAACTAAGTTAACTTCTTCGTTTTTTTGCGTGAGAAGTTCAGCATAATGAGCTAATCTTTCCATCTGAAATATTTCTGGATTAATACTGTTTTCCCAGAAAAATGATTTTAATTCTCCAAGGTATTTTTCTTGTCTGTTCAAATATTTCTCAAAATTAACTTTTCAAATATACAAATAAAACGGAAATATCGGAAGGAGTTACACCAGAAATGCGAGTTGCTTGTCCTAATGTACGAGGCTTAATTTTTGTAAGTTTTTGCCTTGCTTCTGTTGAAAAACCTTTAATGATTGAATAGTCAAAATCATGAGGAATTTGTACATTTTCAATTTTGTCTAATTTTTCAACTAATTCTTGTTGTTTCTGTATGTATCCTTCATATTTTATCTCTATTTCAATTTTTTCAAGAATTTCAGGTTTATCAATAATTTCAGAAAATTTCTTTTCATTATTTGGAAAAGACGATAGAACGTCCGAGATTGTTAATTCTGGTCTTTTTATCAATTTTGATGCCGTTTCAGAATTATCAAGTATAGATAAATTTTTTGTTTCTAATAGATTGTTTATTTGATTTGGTTTAATCTTTAATTTATTTAATGAAAATATTGTTTTGTGAATTAAAGAATATTTTTCTTCAATTTGATTTAATTCTTCTTTAGTAATCAATCCATATTTATAACCATATTTAGAAAGCCTTTCCATTGCATTGTCTTGACGTAATAACAATCGATGTTCTGCTCGAGAAGTAAACATTCTATAAGGTTCATCAGTTGACTTTCCAACTAAATCATCTATCAAAACGCCAAGATAGGCTTCACTTCGTTTAAGTATTAGTTCAGGCATTCCAAGAATTTTTGCCGCAGCGTTTATTCCAGCCAATAGTCCTTGTCCTGCTGCTTCTTCATATCCAGAAGTTCCATTAATTTGCCCAGCGAAATATAACCCTTTAATTAGTTTCGTTTCATAGTTTAAATCAATTTGATAAGGAGGAAAAAAATCATATTCAACCGCATAACCAGGACGAAGCATTTCTACGTTTTCTAAGCCTTTTATTTTTTTCATAGCTTTTAGTTGAATTTCTGCAGGAAGAGAGGAAGAAAACCCATTTAAGTACATTTCTATAGAATCTAAACCTTCTGGTTCAATAAATAATTGATGTTTAAGTTTATCATTAAACCGAACAATTTTATCTTCAATTGAAGGACAATATCGCGGTCCAACGCCATCTATTAAACCTCGAAACATAGGGGAAAAATCAAATCCTGTTTCAAGAATGCGGTGAACTTCTTCGTTTGTATAAGTTAAATAACAACTTAATTGGGGCAAAAAAGGAAATTTACTTTTATTTGTTTTGAAAGAAAAAGGTAACGGATTTTCATCCCCAGGCTGTTCTTCTAAAATACTATAATTAATTGAATCTTTATGTAAACGAGGAGGCGTTCCTGTTTTTAACCTTCCAGAAACAAATCCCATTTTTACTAAAGATTCGGTTAACCCAACCGCTGCTTCTTCTTTAAATCTTCCTCCAATTGAAGGAGTTAAACCCGTGTACATAACTCCATTTAAAAACGTGCCAGCAGCTATTATTAAAGATTTAGTAACGAAGTGATTTCCCTTTTTAGTTATTACTCCAACAATTTGTTTATTTTCTTCAATTGCTTCTGTAACAATATCTTCAATTATTTCAAGATTTTCTATTTTTGATAGATAATCGATAGCTTCTAACGTATAAATTTTTCTGTCGTTTTGGCTTCTTGCCGCCCAAATAGCAGGACCTTTTGATTTATTTAAAGTTCGAAATTGTATTCCAGAATTATCTGCTAAAATTCCCATTACACCACCAAGTGCATCAATTTCATGAACTAAATGCCCTTTAGCACTACCACCAATTGCTGGATTGCAGGAAAGTCGTCCCAAACCATTTTTGTCCATTGTAATAAGAGCGACTTTTAATCCCATTCTGGCGGCAGAAACACTTGCTTCAATTCCTGCATGTCCACCACCAGCCACAATAATATCAAAATTATTCATATTTCTTATCTTTCTGTTTCACGTGAAACAAACTTTTCTATGATTTATTTTTCACGTGAAACAAGTATTTATTTGAATTTCTCTATTTCCCAATGCAAAATTTATTAAAAATATTATTTAATATTTCGTCTGTTGTTACTACGCCAATTATTTCATCCAACATTTCTAAAGTATATCGAATTTCGATGGAAATAAATTCCTGGCTTTGATTTTCTTCTATCGATTTTACAGCATTTGTTAAATAATTCTTTGCTTTTGTTAATATTTCTAAATGTCTTATGTTGTTAATTATTAAAGAATTTTCAGTATAGATTTTTGTTTGTCCTATTCTTTCAAGAAGAACTTTAAACAGTTTTTCTATTCCTTCTCCCGTTTTTGCAGAAATTCCAATTTCATTTTCTTTAAGTTTTTTTATTGTTTTATCTATTTTATTTTGAACTAATAAAACTCTATTTTCTTCTATTAAAGAGATTATTTTGTTATAAAAATTTAAATCAAGTTCTTGTTCAACATCATGAATCAACAAAACAAAATCGGCTTGTAGAATTGTCTTTTCACTTTTCTGAACACCTAATATTTCTATTTCATCTTCAGATTCACGAAACCCTGCAGTATCATAAAACTTAAATAAAACTCCTTCAATATTAACTTCTTCGATTATTACATCTCTTGTTGTTCCGGGAATTTCACTAACAATTGCTCTGTTTTCTTTAACAAAATAATTTAACAAAGAAGATTTTCCAACATTTGGTTTTCCAACAATTGCAACATTAACGCCATCTCTTAATATTCTGCCAAATTTATAAGATGAAATTAATACTTCAAATGTTCTTATAATTTTCTCTATTTTAGTAATAATTTCGTTTCTAGAAATAAACAGCAGATCTTCTTCAGCAAAATCCAATTCTAATTCTAATAATGAAATAATTTCAATAAGTGAATTTTTAATATTGTTTATTTGTGCTGAAAGTAAACCATTTAATTGATTTCTTGCTCCTTTTAAAGCTGAATCGTTTCTTGATTGAATTATATCAGCTACTGCTTCTGCTTGAGTTAAATCAAATTTCCCATTTAGGAAAGCTCTTTTTGTAAATTCTCCTGGTTCTGCTAATCTTATATTTTGCTTTAATAATATTTCAATTATTTTTTGAACAATTAGAGGATTTCCATGAGTACTAATCTCAACAGAATCTTCGCCAGTATAAGAATTTGGAGAATGAAAAATTGAGACAAGAACGTCGTCTATTATTTCGTTTTTGTATATAATTTTGCCGTAATGAATTGTATTTTTTTTGGCTTCTGATAATGGTATTTTTCCTTTAAAAATTTTATCTATTTGATTAAAACATTCTTTTCCGCTAACTCTAATTACAGCTATAGCACCTTCTCCATTTGGAGTAGCAAGAGCAGTAATAATATCTTCATCAAATTTATTCATAGTTTTGTATTTTGTTATTTCTAAATTACATAATTATTTTATATTTTACAATTAACACAACAGTTAAGTTATTGTTTTACAATAAGTTATAATAAGAGATGTCGTCTATTTTGAATTCATTTAACAACATTTTTGCATCATCCGATGAAAATTTACTTAAAGCTTCTGAAATAATTAAAAACGGAGGTTTGGTCGCTTTTCCAACTGAAACAGTTTATGGTTTGGGAGCGAATGGTTTGAATTCAATTGCTGTTGCTAAAATTTTTTCTGTTAAAAATCGTCCAAGTTTTAATCCTTTAATATTACATATTGATTCTGTTTCATCTCTTGAATTATTTACAACATTCCATTCAGAAAAAGTTCTCAAACTTGTTGATAAGTTCTGGCCTGGACCAATTACATTGGTTTTACCGAAAAAAGCTCTTGTTCCAGAAATTGTTACTGCAGGAAATTCAACCGTGGCTATTAGAATTCCAAACAACGAAATCGCTTTAAAACTTATCAAAATCTCTGGTGTTCCAATTGCAGCACCAAGTGCAAATTCTTTTGGAATGCTCAGTCCAACAACCGCAATTCATGTTGCAAATCAGTTGAAAGATAAAATTGACTTTATTTTAGATGGGGGGAAATGTTCTGTTGGATTAGAATCAACAATTGTTGAATTTTCAAATGATAAATTCGTCCTATTACGTGAAGGTGGAATTTCTTCTGAGGAAATTGAAGAATTTTTAGGGGAAAAATTAAACAGAAAGATTTCAGAAAAAAATCCCAATTCTCCTGGTCAACTCAAATCTCATTATGCTCCAAAAAAAACTATCTTTTTTATAGATGAAGTAGAAATTTCCAATTTTAACAAAGACAAAACTGCGATTATTTGTTTTTCTGATGATAAGAAGTATTCTGATTTTCCTTTTAGAAAAATATTATCTAATAAAGCTGATTTTAGCGAAGCCGCAGCTAACTTATTTTTCTTTCTACACGAATTAGAGAGCGAAAATGTTGATTTCATTTTAGCTGAGAAAATTCCAGAAATTGGCTTGGGAAAAGCAATAATGGATAGACTAACTAAAGCCGTTAATCATTATAGATAATTTTCTAAATCAAGTTTACTAATTTTGCTGCCATTATTAATAAAACTATTATCAAAATTGGTTTAATAATTTTCTCTCCTTTGCTTACTTGCAACTTGACAGCAGTTCTTGCTCCAATTGCGGTTCCAGAAGCAAGAGCCAAGCCTAAAAACCAATTTATTTTTCCGCTAAAAATAAAAATTGCAATTACTGGAATTGTATAAACTACAACAATGAATACTTTGTGCATATTTACATGAACAATTTCCATTTTTTGAATATTGTATAAAATAGTCATAAGTAAAAAACCAATTCCAGCTTGTACAACTCCAGCATAAAAACCAGCAAAAAAAAGCGAAATGTAAACCCAAATACTAATTTTTTCTGTAAAATTGACTTGAATTTTTTTTCTTGGTATGAATAACGAAACAATTACAAATAATAAAACTACAGAAAGAATTGTTTTATATACTTTATCATTTATTTCTATAGCATAAAAAGCCCCAAAAATTGCTCCAGGAATAGCAACAAGCGATAATTTTATTGATGTTTTAAAATCCGAATAATTTTCTTTTTTATAAGAATAAATAGCAGAAGTGTTTTGAATTAAAATTCCTAACCTGTTTGTACCGTTTGCCGTTGCTGTATCTAAACCTAAAAAAATCAATGCTGGCAAAGTTAACGTGGAACCTCCTCCAGCGTTTATATTCAATAAACTTGATAATAATCCAACTAAAAACAACACAAAAAAGCTAAATATTTGATTTTCCAAACTAATTCTCCATAATTAGAAAAGAAACTTAGTCATCTTTTAATTTTTATTTTACAAATAATCTGTTTGTTATTCATAATTTTGAACTAAAAAAAGAAATGTTTTGAAAATTATAGTTGACGAAAATATTGTTTTTGGAAAAGAGGCATTTTCTGAATTTGGAGATGTTGAGCTTGTTAACGGAAGACAAATTACAAATTCCGTTGCGAAAGATTGCGATATATTGATAACTCGCTCAATTACAAAAGTTAATGAAAAACTTTTATCTGGAACAAAAGTAAAATTTGTTGGAACTACTACAATCGGAGTTGATCATCTTGACGAGAACTACTTATCTTCTAATGGAATTTTTTATACAAATGCTCCTGGTTGTAATTCTTTTTCTGTTACAGAATATATTTTTGCAGCTCTTTTATATTTGTCAAAAACAGAGAATTTTATTCTCAGCGATAAATCTATTGGAATTGTCGGCGTTGGAAATATAGGTTCGAAAGTTGCTAAACTGGCTTCTTCTTTGGGAATGAATGTTTTATTAAATGATCCACCACGAAAAAGAAAAGAAATTGATTTTCAAAACTCTGAACTTGAAGAAATATTAAAATGCGATATAATTACAATTCACACTCCGCTAATTCTTTCTGGAATTGACTCAACTTTTCATTTATTTGATAAAGAAAAATTGGAATCAATTTCTAAAAATTCAATTTTAATAAACACTTCTCGCGGTGAAGTTGTGGATAACTTAGCCCTACAAAAAATACTTAAAAAAAATAAAATAACAGCAGTTTTTGATGTTTGGGAAAACGAACCGAATATCAATTTTGACTTGGCAAATCTTTGTAAAATTGCAACTCCACATATTGCTGGTTATTCTTTTGATGGAAAATTGGAAGGAACAAGAATGGTTTTTGAAAAATTAAATTCTTTTCTGAATTTAGATAAAAAATTTAATTTTATAGATGAACTCAAAAAAGAAATTGTCATTTCTTCAACTTTAGAAAAAAATAGTTTTTCTGTTTTACAAGAAATTTTTTCTAATGTTTATTCAATAGAAAAAGATGATTCTAATTTTCGAAGATTTTTTTCAAAAAACGAGATAAAAACAGGATTTGATTTCCTTCGAAAAAATTATCCAAAAAGAAGAGAAATTCCTTTTTACAATTTTTCGTTCTCAAACGATTCCTTATTGTCAGCCGAAATCTTGAAAAATTTCAGAATAAATCAAAAAAAGTGTTTATAACTTGTTTTTTTAGTGTTAACAATTTGTGTTTTTGCTTCAATAAAATGATATTTGTAATTCATAACAGTTTTGTTAACATTTAATTAACAATGAGTTTTTTATTTTTTCTTTGTTTTTGGATTATTAACCTAAATTATTTAATTTTTTTAACAATGAACATCTTTATTACTAATATTATTTTTCATATAATAAAACAAGAGTATTATTAATTATAATTTGTTGATAAATGGAAGTAAGTATATTTAATATTTTTGAGATATTTAAAGAAGAGGAATTACAAAAAGAAATTCTAAATTTTTTTATTGGATTTTTATTTTCTTTGACTATTCTATTTATTAATAGAAAAATTTTAGTCAAAGTAATTTCAAAGTTTCTTAAAAAAACAAAAAATCGTTTTGATGATTACTTAATTCATAGCAAATCTCTAATTTGGCTTTCATATTTATTGCCTCTTTATTTGCTTTATTTTTTCTCACTAAAAATGAAAAATTTTGGAACTTCTATTTCCCTAATAATACAAATAATATTTACTTTCTTTTTTTTACTTACGATTCTTTCCTTTTTAACAGCTATTTCTTCTTATCTGGAAGAAAATGAAAAACTTGCTAACAAACCAATAAAAAGTTATTTCCAAGTTATTAAAATTATTATAACTATTTGGTTTATAATTATAATTTTTGGAATAATTACAGGACACTCTCCTTTAACCATTTTGGGCGGATTAAGTGCAATTACAGCAATAATTTTATTACTCTTTCGAGATACAATTTTATCTTTTGTTGCGAGCATACAAATTAGTATGTATGATTTAATAAAAATCGGCGATTGGATAGAATCCCCAACTTTTGGAGCTGACGGCGTTGTTATCGAAATTTCATTGAATATTGTGAAAGTACAAAATTGGGATAAATCTATCACATTAATTCCAACTTTTAAATTGATTGAGAATTCATTTAAAAATTGGAGAGGAATGGTTGATGCTGGAGTTAGAAGAATTTCTCGTTCAATTTTTATTGATATTGAATCAATAAAATTTCTGACTGAAGAAGAGATAAAAGAGTTAGAAAAAATTAATCTTCTTTCTGATTACATAAAAGAAAAGAAAATTGAAATTGATGAATGGAATAAAAACAATTCCAAAACTGAATCAAACGAAATTAATAAAAGAAAATTAACTAATATTAGCATTTTTATAGAGTATATAAAAAGGTTTTTGGAAACTAAAAAAGAAGTAAACAAAGATTTTACATTTATGGTAAGGCAACTTGAATCAACTCCGAACGGACTTCCAATCGAAATTTATGTTTTCTTGTCGGAAATTGATTGGGTTAGATTTGAAGGAATTCAATCTGATATTTTTGACCATCTTTTAGTTTCTGTGCAATACTTTGGCTTAAAATTATTCCAAAATCCAAGTGGGAATAATTTAACAAAATTAATAAGCGAGAAAATGAAATAAATTATTCACTCGCTTCTTCATTTTGTTCATTAGTGGAATTGTCAATTTCTGAAATTCTACAAATTGAAGAAAAATCACAATATCTGCAAAAAGAAGTATCTTTTGTTAAAGTAAATTTTCCTTGTTTAATGTTTTCAGTAAACATAATGATGTTGTTTTTTGTTATTTCAATTAATTCTTCAATTTGTATTTTATTTTTCTTTCGGCTTGAAAAAGAATCTTTTCCAAATTTTGTGGATTTATATTTTAATAAATAATAAGAAAAATCATCAGCTTGCTTTTTATTAGAAAATAGATTTTGAGCCACAAGAGAATAAAACGGAAGCTGTAAATTGTAACCTTTTTCAATATTTGAAATTTCTACTTTAGCTAAACCAGTTTTATAATCGATTATTTCGAAATTAGTATCGTTTACATCTATTCTATCAATTTTTCCAGAAAATTTATTATTACCAAGAATAAAAGGTTCGGTTGTCGAAAGTTCAGAATCAACATCATTTCTCACTTTCATTCCGAAAGAAACTTCAAAAAAAGAAGGCTTTTTACTATTGTTTTTTCTTTCATTTTCTAAGAAAATGTAAAGAAGAGAATTTTTTTTATTTCCGTTTATTCCAAAAACAACTTCTTTTGTGATAAAATAAATATCATCTTCAAAACTATATTGGTTGAACATTTCTTCGGCTATCGAAAACAGCTTAATCTCTGCCTCTTTATCATTTATATCAATTTGATTTTTTTTTAGGTATGTAAAAAAATTAAACATAACGGAATGAAAAAACGAGCCATAATGAAGATAATTTACTTCCTTTTCTGGATTGTCTATTAAGCTAATTTTTAGAATTTGTTCAATAAAAAACTTAAAAGGACATTTTGCGTAAGTTTCTATTTTTGTGATAGAAAAAGGTTTTTCTGTCAGATAATTAATGATTTTTGTAGAATTTTCTGAAAGATTTCCCAATTCTTCAGTAAATAGATTTCCATTATAAATAGAATTTCTATCAAATTTTCTAATTTCAGAAAAGTTAGCTCTGCGGTAAAAATCGAGAAAAAGCGAGTCAATTTTTTCCTTTTCCAATTGGACTTTTTTCCCAAGATCAATAAGATAATCTTTTTGAGAAAAAAAGTAATTTTCTAAAAAATCATAAGATTTAGATAAAACGAAAACTTCTTTTAAATCTTCCAAAAATGAAGAAACAGACAATTCCTTTTTATTATTTTTTGAAGAAAAGGAAATGAAAATTTTTGTTGTAAACGACTTAAAAACATTAAACAGCTTTATTCTTTCTTCAATAATATGCTGATTTTCCTTTTTGGCGAGATTTTTAGACAAAAAGATTTCTGGACGATATTTGGTCGGAAAAGAAGAATCAACAAAATTGATGAGGAAAATATAATCAAATGTTAAACCACGAATTTCATCAATTGAAGTTACTAAAACTCCTGTATCTGACCTTTCTTTTACGTTAAAACGCGACCAAAAGACAATAGATTTTAATTGTTTCAACAAAAAAGAAAGCGAATGTTTGGTGTTTTTTTCCTTTTCGCCAAAAAGAGAAAAAATCTCTTCTGTATTTTGAAGAAAAGTTGTTAATATTTTCAGATTTCTTTCAGCCGAATCATTTCTATTTATTAAAATCTTCTCGACAATTCCCAATTTAGAAATTAACAACTTTATTTCTTTTAGAAATTCCGAGAAAGTCATCGGCGAAGCAAATTTATCGGTTATTTTCTTAACTTTTTGCAAATCCGAAATTGCTTTTTCATAAGCTAAAATATTACCTATTTCTTTTTTCTTTGCTTTTGAAATTTTTTCAATCCAAACATCATAACCGCGAAATATTTGGAATTCAGAAGCAATTTTTTTAAGATTTTTTCCATCAATATTAAGATTCAAATTCTTGGAAAAAGCTGTTTTTAGAAGATCTTTGAAATAATAATTGCCATTTTGAAGTTCAAGAATTGTAATAATTGATGAAATAATATTGGAATTATCCAAAGATTCGCGGTCACTCAAATTTATAGGAATTCCAAAATCTGAAAATATATAGCGAATCAAACTTGAAACTTCGTTTGGTAAATTTGAAACGATTGCAATACTGTTTAAGTTAACATTTTGTTTTATGTTAAGATATTTTATCTGTCGGGCGACATTTTCAATTTCATCAAACAAATTAGGAAATTTGTTGATTTCTATTTTATCAGTGGGAATTTTCACGGGATTTATGCTAAATAGATTTTTAGCAATATGAGAGATAAAAGGATTTTCAATTTCATTTTCGGCGGAAAAAGAAAAACCGTTTTTAGAAAATTTCTGTAAAAGAGAAGAAATTTCACCGAATAAATTTTCATTTTTTCCTTCTAAATCAAAATGAAGTAAAATGTTAATATTCGGAATAGATGTTAATTTTTGGATTAATTCAAATTCTAAAAGCGAGAATTCCCTAAAATTCTCAAACAGAATAAATTTTACATTTGGGAAAAAAGAAAGAAAATATGTTTGAAAATCATTTCTTGATAGAGAAATAATTGCTTGGTAAGCATCACCAATGTCAAATAAATCTAAATCGAGCTTTTTTTTCTCGAAAAGAGAAAAAACAGACGCAATATCTTTTGTTTTTCTAATTTCTAATTGAGAAAGAGAAGTTTCTGAGATTTCCTTTAATAGAAATTCTGGAGAAATTCCATTTCTTTTGTATTCCAAAATAACAGCCGAAATTCGTTGCAAAACTCCTTTTGGGAAACCGCCATTTTTATATTGAGAAAAATATTCTGGTGAAATTTCTTCTGAACTTTGTCGTAACAAAAAAGCCGAAACTGTTTCTGAAATCAACTTTTTTGAAATGATTTTCTGGGAAAACTTTTTAGATAAAGTTGAAAAAGTTTCGATAAATAAGTAAGAAACAGCAGATTTTTTTGACGAAATAAGCTCTTTTTTTAATGAACGTAATTTTCTATTTGTTGGAACGAAAAACAAAACTTCTTCAAGCCGAAAACGAGAAGTGTTTTTTTTCAGAATTTCAAAAGAAATTTGATTAATAGGTTTATTTGATATTAACATTTTCCTCAATTAAATTTTTATAAGATTTTTTTATTTGGTTCTCAAAATCAAGTTCTAAATAATCTACAAGAAATTCAAATCGCTTTTTTGCTTCAGATAAATCTTTTTCAACAACCGTTTCTAATTCAATAAATTTTCCTAGATTTTCCACATCATCAAGATGAATTCGTGTGTTTTTATAAATATAAACAGTTCTTTTTTTTGCCACAATTACTGTTTGTTTGAAAATATTGTCAAGAAATTCCAACGGATTATCTTCATTTTGTAAATGCAGAATTTTGTAATCGCTCCATCGCTCGGAACTGTTTTCATCTCGTTTATAATAAATTAGTTCAGAATTATCTTTTAATAAACGCAACTTTAACAAGCCAAAATCGGAATCAAAATAATAATCACGCTGCTCAATCTCAAAATGTGATGAAAAATTCAGCTTTTTTAGTTTCTCAAGATAAAAATTATGATTTTCTACTTTTACTTTAATTTCTAAATTTTTTCCCATTTTTTTCTCATTTTTAACTCAAAAATAAAATTATTAAACAAATTGCCTTTTTGTTCATCTTAATATTTTTTAACTTATTATCACAAAACATATTTTAAATTTAATAGACAAAGCAATGAAAAAAACAATATTTAATATAGCATTTGTAATGATTTTTTTATTCTCGGTTAATTTTTCTCAAAGAATAGGAAAAATAGTTCCAGATTCAAGCAAAATAGATTTTCCTCCGACAATGATGGGTTTCAATTTAATTTTTTCTGATGGCGGATTTGGAGTTGGTTATATATTTGAAAAAGAAATATCAAACGAAACAAAATTTCTGTTCAATGTGAAAATTTCAGAAGAAAAATCACCAAAGGAATTTGAATATTACGATTATTGGGGACAACCAATTGTTTTTGGGAAAGAAAATAGAGTTTTCACAATTCCTTTTTATATTGGAATCAACCAGCGACTTTTTCCTGAAACGGTAACAGATAATCTTCGCCCATTTATTATTGGTGGAATTGCTCCATCGCTTGTTGTAACTTCAAAATATGACCGCGATATTTTCAAAGGTTTTGATAAAGCAAAAGCTTATTTAGGAGCTTCAGCTACACTTGGTTTTGGTGCCGATTTTGGAATCAACACTAAAAATTTAATGGGTTTTTCGTTCCAATATCATTATACTCATCTTTTTAATGACGGCGTTGAAATGTTAAAAGGAAGTAAAAAGAAAGATTTTGGTGGACTTTATCTTCAGCTTCGAATTGGTTGGATGTGGTAAAAAAAGAGTAACCAGTAATCAGTGAAAAGATTGATTGGATGATTGCATGATTGGAAGAGGTAGGTCAGACGTCCTCGTCTGACAATTGGAAATTAAAATATT